>JAVBMX010000097.1:0-12394 GCA_031551885.1 Desulfovibrio sp. | reverse complement strand
CGAGGAGATGAATCATGGTAAAAGTAAGTAAATTCGACGCGGTTGATTATCTCGACAGCGAAGAAATGATGGCGGAATATCTTATAGCGGCGCTGGAAGCTGACGATACCGACATCTTTCTCAACGCACTTTCCAACGTCGCTAAAGCACGCGGCATTGCCCAGCTTGCCAAGGACACCGGCCTTGGCCGAGAAAGCCTTTACAAAAGCCTTGCCCCTGGCGCAAAACCGCGCTTTGACACCATTATGAAGATTACCAAGGCGCTGGGCGTGCCTCTGGCGGTAAAGCCAGAGACGGTGCATCATCCCTAACGCAGTTGCGCGGCTAATTCGGTTCCCTGTTTTTCCATCCAAATGGCATTTGAAAACAAGTGTATAAATAAGTGTATAAAATTTAGGATTCACGCCAAATAAAAAACGATATACCTATAAATTACGCATAATTATATCTTTTCGTTCTAGGTCCACCCTCTCCGCCATATTGCAAACGGGTCGCGTTTTCTACGTGACCCGTTTTTTTGCAGCCTTTTTCCCCGCCGGTTCGATTTCTGGTTCGACTTTGCTTGAAGAGGAGTTCTCCTTCCCCCTCCCCTAGAAAAATGCAAACCGCGCTTAGGAACTCTTCAGATAGTGCGACAGCAGCCGTATGACTTCCGTCATGACGATGGGTTTGCCCAGGTGGTCGTTCATTCCGGCATCCAGACACTGCTCAATGTCTTCCTTAAACACATTCGCCGTCATGGCGATGATCGGTATGGTCGCGGCCTGCGGAATGTCTAGCGCCCGAATCATTCTGGTCGCCTGCAGTCCATCCACGTCCGGCATTTGCACGTCCATAAGAATCAGATCATAGCGGCCGGGGTTCGCGACAAACGCGTCCACCGCTTCTTTGCCGTCCTTTGCCGTGTCTATGGTGATATTTGTCGGCTCAAGCAAGGCGGTCGCTATCTCCAGATTGATCTCGACATCATCGGCAAGCAGTATACATTTTCCGGAAAAGTCGCCGTTCGGCTCACTGTCTTCACTTCCCGCTTCGGCGCCCGCCGCCGCCTCTCTGTGCTCCGGAATTCCCAGCTGAGCCGTAAAAATAAAACAGGCGCCTTTTCCTTCTTCAGACTCCACCCGAATCTCGCCGCCCATCAACTCCAGCAAGCGTTTTGAAATCGCCAACCCCAAACCGCTGCCGCCATATTTTCGCGCCGTACCGGCCTGCGCCTGTTGAAAAATATTGAATAATTTTTCCTGCTCCCGCTTGGACATCCCTATTCCGGAGTCTTTCACGGACATTTGGATGACGCAGACATCATTTTTTCGACTCAGCACCTGCGCCGTGAGCGCAATGGAACCGTCCTCGGGAGTGAACTTTGTCGCGTTTGACAAAATATTGGTAATCACCTGCGCCAAGCGCTGGTCATCGCCAAACAAGGATGGAGGAATCGCGGGGTCCAGCGCAACGGAAAAACGCTGCCGCTTCTCCTGCATTTTGAGGGAAATAACGCTCAGCACCCTCTCCATCGTGTGGGTAAAATCAAAAACAACGTGCGACAACTCCATCTTTCCCGATTCAATTTTTGAGATATCCAGAATATCATTTATGATACCAAGCAGATGCGTCGATGCGCTCTCGATCTTCTCAAACGCATAGTCTTTACGCTGCAAATCCTTTTCCTGCTTTCCAATGGACGTCATGCCGATGATTGCATTCATCGGGGTGCGAATCTCGTGACTCATATTGGACAGGAACGCGCTTTTCGCCTTGCTGGCCGCCAAAGCGTCTTCGCGGGAACGCTGCAAATCGGTCACGTCATGGAACATCAGCATGATTCCATTCCCGTGCTGCCGCTCATCTTTCATGGGAACCAGCAGTCCGGCGAAATCCATCGTCGTCCCGTCTTGAGCGAAACGAAACCGCACATCAAAGGTAAGGGGAGCGTTCGTGCGGATCACATCCTGAATATGCTGCCCCAATGCTTCATGGGTCGCTGTATCCAGGAACCGGGAAAGAGCCTCCGTCACCGTGCGCCCCTGAACCTCCGTCGCGCTTGTGAACCCCGCTTTGGCTATAAAGTATTCCGTGCAAAACTCGACCCGGTTTGTATGATTCAAAATCAGGATGATGCTGGGAGAATTGGCGAGCAAAAGCGCCAGATATCGCTCCCGCTCACGCTGAATGAACGTGCTCGCCTTATGCTGGTTCAGGACGGTCGTGGACGCGAGCTTTTCCTGAACAACGGCGTTCTTTAAATGCACAATCTCGCGGCGAAGCTTGCGATTTTCACGCTCAAGCTCTGCCGCTCGAGACGACGCATCATCTTCTGGCCTGTTCAAAACCGTTTCTCCCACATAAACGTCTTACTGAATGCCGAAAACGCCTTTTACAGAATGCACGCACAAAAAGAGTAATTGTGAAAATGGTTGTGGTACTTCCCATCCGCTCCCAGGGTCGGGCAAATCTCCCCGCCTGAATAGCCCATCATAAAGGGCAATGCACTGCCGGTGAGCTGCTCCCGTATCAATCGAAGCTCGCGCTCCTGGTCGGGCGCAAGCATGATATAGCGCGTCACGCACGGGAGCAACAGGGTCGCCTGCCTGTCTTTCCGCTCCGCTATTTGCTTCAGCCCATCCTCGGCGGATTCGAATATGCCGTCCGCGTCAATGCTGCCCACGGCAAACGAGGTGCCTTTGGGCATTTCCCCCCCGGTCAAGACGGAGCCGTCTGCAAACAGGGTGTAAAAGCCCAAAGCCACAGGTTTCACCGATTCGTCGTAATAGACCATCAAAGGCGTTGCCGTAATATTCTCTTTGGTAATCACCAATCCGATGTTGGCAAGGTATTCCAATACAGGCAGGTCGTTGATTTCTCGCAAAACAGCCCGGTCGCTTTTCGTGACGACGGCCCGGTTGTTGGCGATATTCCGCTCGGGAATGGAAGAAACGATAAATTGCGGCTCAACCGGCCCGTTGACGAACATCATGGCCACTCCGGCGGGCAGGGCCTTTCCATTGCAAATGGTTTGCACCGTTTCATAATTGAAATCCATGTTGTTTGTAATGGACCCCCACAGCGGCACGCCACGGCAGGATGCATCCATGGCCGCGACGACTTCGTAGCCAGCCACATCGCGGATATACGGCATGAATGTGAAAATCATCGCCGGGTCGCTCTCCACCCGGCTGCGGAGGTGCTTATACAACCGGTCGACTTCATCTGCATAGTTGTCATGGTTGATGCCGGCCGTCATGCCGGCTTCAAAGGATACCTCATCACTGGTCAGCACAGTAAGCGTGAGATCAAAAAGGCCGTACCCATGCTCATCCACGCTTGCCATGGATGTCATCCCAATAACGTTGAACGGCAGCGCTTCGCAAAGGGCCGCAACAACCCCGCTGTCGACAAAGTCCAGGTGGCAAAAAATCAAGCCCCCCGAGTTTTTTTGCAAGGAACCAAAATCAATCTGGCTTTTGATTTCAGCAACGGCAACATCGACTTCATCTATCTCCGAAGTACGGGCTGTATACATTTGGATCATACGTACGGCCTTCCTTTCCCGGGTAATCGGGGGAGCGCCGGCTTTCGCCCCATTCGACGACGCCGACAATTTTTCTTTTCTCTTTCGCGCAACAGCCGGTAGACCGGAGGTCCAGCCAATTATATTCCACGTTCGCGGACTTTTTGCAAACACGAAAATGCCGGGAAACGCCGTTGCGGCGCAATTGCGAAAACAAGAGAGGCACGCGACGCCGAAGCCGCTTTGCCTCGCCGACATGGGCGGCGGGTTTTCGCGACATTGCGGTCGCCTGCCTGGACACTATCTGTTATCACATGTATTGGAGGCCGCATCGGGGATGGGTTTCGCCTCTGATCGGTTGTCCTGCACGGACTGGGGAAAATGATGCACCCCACGCCGCTGTATAAAACTACGCATATTTCTATTATCCAAGGAAAAATTGAATGAAAAAGGCTACCCGCGTTACGATTCTGATGACTGCCTTTGCTTGTGCGGCCTGGCAGATTCCCGCAACCTTCGCGCACGCGGCACAGAACGGCGGTTCCGTGAGGGTTGAAGGACAAGGGGTGGACGTCTCCGGCGGCGGGGCTTCCATTCAAGTCGGCCGAGGCGGCTCCTCCATCCAGGTGAACCCGGGCGGCGCCGAAGAGGCTAACCGTCGGCGCGCTCCCTCTGAACTGCTCGCCGACGGCGTTGTGACCGTCCAGAACGAAGACAACGGCACCGATATTGTCGTCGGCGATTCCGGCCTGAGCTCCGTCACGAAGCACACCATTACCGAAGCGCAAATGGACAAGCTCGACGCTCTGGACATTGATCCTTCCGTGGCGCTGGATGCCGTCACCGCGATCACGAAAGTCGAACCCTTCTACCTCGGGTAAAAAGAAAGCGCCCTGCGGGACGGCTGGGGCGTCTATTTTGTCGAAAACGGCATGGTCGCAATGGTGCAGTTTGAAGACGGAAAAGTGGCCAACGTCTTTAAAAGCGGCACGTACAACGGGGTGGTCCGCAACGGCAATGTCGTGCTGAGAACCGAACCGGCCGCCGAGCAGGCCACGTCGAACGGCTCGGGCGATTCCGGCGCGGCGGGCTCCCCCGCGAAGAAACCCGCCCATACCGGAATACCGGCGGAAGCCGCAACGGCGGCGTAAGCGTCACCGGGGGCGCGGACGGAGGTTCGATCAGCGGCGGAGGTGCCGAAGTCAGCGGCGGCTCGGGCGGTGGAGTAATCAAAGGTGGAGGTGTCACCGTTACAGGCGGCGGCAACAACTAAGCCGATTCCCCTCAAATAAGACCATCCCCGGTTCATCGGCGGGCGCAGCGCCCAAGACGAACCGGGGATTTCTTTTTTGTGAGCCCCCAAAATAGTGTTTCACCGGCGGGCGCTGCTCCTCCAAATCTCCCCGCAGGGGGGAATCATTTTCCTGCCGGAGTAAACCTAAAAACTCCGCCCTCCCCCGCCGTGAGTTCGGCCGGAGCTTGAGGTATGGGTAGAAGAACCGCCGAAGCCTCCCCCGCCGCCTTTATCTTCAGGAATCACCCGACTGGTCACGGTGGTCCCGGCCGCGCGATCCTCGCTGCGGGTCAAGGTCAGGTCGCAGTCGAGCCGCTCGGTTATCCCCACGGGGATGAAATCCTTCTTATACCGGGAATACACCCACATGACGACCAAACCGGCCACGACCGCGCCGCCGGCGAGAGCGCCGGCCAGGTGCATCCACAGCAGCTTCGCGGCGCTGGGGGCGGAAGCGGCCACCTCAAAGGCCACGTCCAGGCCGACGCGAAAAGCCCCGTTGTAATCGCGGGCCTTCAACCGTGGGTACTGGGCGTTCAGAATGGTGTCGATGCGGCTGTCGGTGAAAATCCGAATGGCCTCGCCGCAGGTGGAGACGTAGACCTTGCGGTTGTCCATATCGATCAAAAGCAGCAGCCCGCTTTTGTCTTTGCCGACGCCGAAGTCGTTGTCATCGTAAAAATCGTCGGCGTAGGCCTGGGAAGTTTTGCCTCCGGCATTGGAGGTGGTCAACAAAACCATATCCAACCCGAAATGCTCCCGAAACTCGCGGGCGCGGGCTTCCAATTCGGCCACGGAATCCGGGCGCAACAGACCGGCCCGGTCGAAAACCCTGTTTTCCGCCGCGAACGCGGCCTGGCCAAGACACAGACAGACAACGGCCGCAATGAGGCAAACCCGGATACGTTTCACAGCAGCCCCCTCAAAACAACCATAGCGGCAACCCCGGCCAGCGCCCATGTCGCGCAGAACAACAGCCCCAACTTGCCCCGGCCGACCGGGACCTTGCCGGCCACCTTGCCGCTTTGCCCGTTCACCGCGAAGTACCAACTCTTGCCTCCGTACGTGTAGGTCAACAGCCAGACCGGCATTAGAACATAGCGCCAGGAGCTGCTGCGAACGGACAAGGAAAAGTGTTCTTCCGCAACGGAATCGTAGCCGGACATGGTCCCCCGCAAAAGCGACCAGCTCGACCGCCGGAGCAAGTCGTCGGCTTCGGACTCCACCTCGGTCTTTTCCAGGGTTCTTTTTTCCGCCAGAAAACCACTCAAGTAGGGCATGGAAAAATCGAGCATCCGGCTCGGGTCGTAGGGATAGATACCGTCGAGCATCCGGGCGGCATCTTTGCCGGTGGCCTTCAGGGCAAGATTGCCGTAAGTGAAATCCCCCTCACGGGAAAGAGCGAAGCGGGAGACTTCCGTGTATTCGGTTCTGCCGGTTCGCCAGACCCGAATATTCTCGCCCCTGGCGCGCATTTCCCCCTGGGCGTTCCCCGAGGAAACCCAGAAGGGAAAATACACGCCGGTGGGTTTTTCCGCCTTGGCTTGGGCTAAAAATCCGCCGTCGATAAAACGGCGGCCTTTGGCCCAGTCCATGATCCGTTTTTTCGCCTCGGTCTCATCAAAGGCGAAAGGAATCACCTTGTCGGGCTTCCAAACCCCGGAAAGCCGGCCGGACAAGATCACGGGATTGCGGCAGTAAACGCATGACGTCGCAGCCGTGGCTTCGTCGGCCATGACCTCGCCGCCGCAGGCCGGGCACGACAACGTAACCGCCTGCCAATCGTCGTCGCCTTGTTTTTTTGCCGGTTCCGGCGCGGGCTGCGCCTCAGCCGCCTGCGCTTCCGCCGGGCTGCAGGCTTGCAGGTCGGATTCGGCGAAGTCCGCGCCGCAATAATTACAGGCTATGCGCCCTTTGCCGGGGTTGAAAACAAGTCCCGCGCCGCAGTTGGGGCATTGGCAGATGACGGACGAGGCCATGCGTTCAGCCCGCCGACGGCAACGGGGCTCCACACTCCGGGCAGAACTTGGCCGGAGAATCGATCCGCCGGCCGCACTTGGCGCATGTCACGCCGGCCGGAGCCGGACGGGCCTGCCCGCATTCCGCGCAGAATTTCGCGCCCAACGGGTTTTGCCGGCCGCAGGCGCAGACCCAGGCCGGAGACTGTCCTGCCGGTTGAGCCGGACGGCTGTTCATTTGGGCCTGATTACTTTGCGAAAACGCCGCGCCGAGTCCCCCGCCGCTTTGCAGACCCATGCCTACGCCCATAAAGCCGGTCGTGGCCCCGGACGAGTTCGAACCGGCGGCTTCCACGCCCCGGGCCATGGCGCCCTGCACGTACCCCTCGCGCACGGAGGGGTCGGAAAGCATGGCCCCCTGGTTGCGCATGTTGATGAGTTTTTGCGATTCTTCGTCGTATGACAACCCCGCGATGCCGACGGAAAGCACTTCCATGCCGCGCAGCTTCTTCCAGGACTCGTCCAGGGTCTCGCTCATGTAGCGGCCGAGCTCCCGCGCCTGGGAAGCCACATGGGAAATACGCACGCCGTCGGCGGACATCCGGTTGATCGCGCTTTGCAGGGCTTCCACGAACTCGTTGCGGAACTGCTCGTCGATGTCTTCCATCGCGACCCGATCGGCGTTCCGGGGAATGACTTCGCGGTAAAAGGTGAAGGGATCGGTGATTTTGATCGAATAGGTGCCGTGAACGCGCAGGAACAATTCCGCGTTATAGAACGTATCGAAATAGTTGACGGCGTTGCGGGTGCCGAACCGAAGACCTTTGACCTCCTGCAGGTTGAGGTAGAACACCCGCTGCCTGCCGGAAGGAACGCCGCCGAACTGGATGCGCGAAAAAGCCTCGCGCGCCGCCGTCTCGAGGTCACCGTGAAACAGAGACGGCGCGGCCGCGTTCGAAACCTTGAAGTAGCCGGGCTCGGCCGTGTAGTCCACCACCTTGCCGCCGTCGACCAGTATCATGAACTGGTTGTCGTACACGTGAACGATCGAACCGTCGGTAATCAGGTCCGGCGTGCCTTCCCGGTTGCCGCCCCGGCGTTCGTTTTTGCGCACGGCGACCCCGCTCGTGAACACCGTGGAAGGGCCCATGTCGTTCGGCTCGATGACTTCCAGGAACTGATCCGCGATGCCGCCCTCGACCGTGCCGAAGACCGCGCCCACGGCGTCGGTCAAAACTCTGATGATTCCCATATGTTCCCCCACAAGGGCCTTCGCCCCGATATTGTTCATGCCGCGCGAAGGCTCTCGGCCTCCGACCGTCGGTATCCTTCCATAAGACAACCGGTGATGCAATCGGCAATTTCAAAAAACGGCGCGAAGCGCCCGCCATGTGCCGACAAAAGCGCGATACGGACTCTCCGCGAACGAAACGGCGTAATCGACCGCCATGATAAATCGACGCGGGCCGAAAAACTCGGCCCCGACGCAGGCTCTTTGGGCTGGAAAAGCCGGACAATCTCGGATAAAGAACGGAAAATTCGGCACGGCGACCGAAGGCTTCCACTCCACATGCAAAGGCGACCCCTTATGGCGGAAACAGCACACACACCCGCTGCAGACCCCAAACATACGACCCGAACGGGCTTGGCCGCCCTGACCATCACCGCCCTCGGCGTGGTGTACGGCGATATCGGCACAAGCCCTCTCTATGCCCTCAAAGAGTGCTTCCACGGCCCGCATGCCATCGCCGTGACCCCCACCAACGTCATGGGCGTGCTTTCGCTCATTTTCTGGAGCCTGATGGTGGTCATCACCATCAAATATGTCTGCTTCGTCACCAAAGCGGACGACCAGGGCGAAGGCGGCACCTTCGCGCTGTTGGCTTTGTTGCGCAACGCCATAAAACGCTCCCCGCGTAACCGGTTCTTCCAGGCCCTGCCCTATCTGGCTCTTTGCAGCGCGGCCCTGCTGTACAGCGACGGCATCATCACCCCGGCCATTTCCGTGCTCTCCGCCGTGGAAGGCTTGAACGTGGTGACGCCGGCTGCGGCCAACATGGTCGTGCCGATCACCTGCGCCATTCTGATCTTTCTGTTCTGGCTGCAAAAGCACGGAACCGCCCGTATCGGCGGCATATTCGGCCCGGTCATGCTGCTGTGGTTCGCCGCTCTCGCGGGCATCGGCATCCTCAATATCGTCGACCATCCCACGGTTCTTGCGGCGGTGAGCCCCCATTACGCCATCGAATATTTCCGCGCCAACCACCTGCACGGCATCATCGTGCTCGGTACCGTCGTGTTGTGCATCACCGGCGGGGAGGCGCTCTACGCCGACCTGGGGCACTTCAGCCGAACTCCCATCAAAAACGGCTGGCTGTTTATCGTCTGCCCGGCTCTGCTCCTGAACTACATGGGCCAGGGCGCGCTGCTTCTGAACACCCCGGAGGCCGCCACCAACCCCTTTTACCAGGCGGTTCCCAAGTTTCTTTTATACCCCATGCTGGTACTCGCCACCATCTCCACGGTCATCGCCTCCCAGGCGCTGATCACCGGCATCTATTCCTTGACCCGGCAGGCGGTGCACCTGGGCTTTTTGCCGCGCATGCGCGTGGTGCATACGTCTTCCGCGGCGCAAGGGCAGGTCTATCTGCCCACAATCAACTACCTGCTTATGGTGGCCTGTCTGGCGCTTGTCCTGAGCGTGCGCAACTCGAGCGGGCTGGCGGCTGCCTACGGTCTGGCCGTGACCGGCGCCATGGTCATGACCTCGACGCTCTACTTCGCCGTTGCCCGCTACGCCTGGCGCCGGCCCCTGCTCAAAACCGTACCGCTGCTCGTGCTGTTCCTTGCTTTTGACATTCCCTTCCTCGGCGCCAACCTGATCAAGGTGCTGGACGGCGGTTGGCTGCCCATGCTGGCCTCCATTCTGCTCATCACCGTCATGACCACCTGGAAGAAAGGACGGGCCTGCCTTCGCGAAAGCTTTGAGCGCATGAGCATGCCGCTTGAGGCGTTTCTGACTTCCCTGCGGGAGGTCAAGGTCGAAAGAAGCCCCGGCATCGGCGTGTACATGACCATGAACCAGGATCTCACCCCCATGCCTCTGGCCAGAGCGACCGCCCTGATTCATGCCGTGCCGGAAACCATCGTGCTGCTGACGATCAACACCGCCAACGCCCCCCATGTGCTCCCCGACGAACGCATCACGCTGAACGATCGGGACAAGGATCTGGGCGTGTACCGCATGACCGCCTCGTACGGCTACATGGAGCAGCCGAGCATCGTCGATATTTCCGAGCGTTCAAAGAACACGGCCATGTATCTGCCCCCGTACGACTGCACGTTCTACCTCGGTCGGGAGACCATCCTGCCTTCGGCGGAAGACTCGGCCATGAGCCCTTGGCGCAGAGCCCTTTTCGTGTTCCTGAGCAACAACGCCTGGAACGCCTCGACCTTCTTCACCATTCCTTCTTCCCGCGTCATGGAGATAGGCACGCATCTATCGATCTAAGAAGCGCAAGAATCATTTACGCGGCACCCGCAAAAAAGCCCCTCCGGAAGTCATGGCTTCGGGAGGGGCAAAAAATTATTTCAGCGGGAAAGACACGGCATCACGACATCCCGCAGAGGCTGATCCCGTGTCGGCAGAATGAACACGGCTTCCAGGACGCCCGGCGTTCTTGCCGGATTCCGGACCTGTACCCGCAACGTCTTGCCTGCGGCTTTGAGCCAGCGGGCCGGCTGGTCCCGTCCCGGTCCAAAGGACCACTCAAAGGCACCCTTCTCTTGGCGGGAGCCGGAAGAAAAAAACGCGCGCGACATGCCGGTGTTGTCCACGCGCACCCGCACCAGGCGAACGTTTTCCCCCAGGCCGCCGGGGCCTTCAAAGTCATCCACCGGAAAACGCTCCGCCGTTGCTTTGTCGATCCACAGCGCGACGGTGGGAGCGCCAGCGTCCGCTCGGCATGAAAACACAAGCCACGCCCGTCCCTGAGCGCCGTCAAAGGTGGCCGTTCCTTCCAAGGTGGCGCGCTTGAGGGGATTGCCGGGATATGGAGAGGATATCTGCCAGGCCGGCAGCTCGGCCGTCAACGCCGTGGACACGGAGGGGGTTGACATCACAAAACAAAGGCTGAAGACAAGCAAGATGTGACGCACGTTCATGGCTTCCTCGCAGGGTTGGGAATGGAGCCCGTCACGGCAACCATCCCCACTCCCACGGCCCGCGTCAATTATACGGCCGAAAGGCGACTCTGCGAAAGAAAAGGTCCTCCGCCGAGGTTACAGCACCTTCAGCGCTTTAAGGCAGGCTTTGCCGATTTCGATGCGCACCGCCGGCGAAGAGTCCGGGGAAAGATCCATATTCAGGGCAAAGACATAGACTTGGCCGGATTTTTCCACCCAGCCGACCCACCAGCCCACGGACGGCGAAACGCTCAGAGCCAACCCTGTTTTCGCAAACAGAGTCCACTCGGAGGTTTGCTCGACAAGCAAGATGTCTCGTACCGCCGTCTGCGCTTCCGCAGAGACGGGCAACTCTTTCGCGGTCAGGCGGGCCAGAAAGCGGACCTGCTCGACAGCACTGATTTGTAGGGGGCCGTCCAGCCAAAATCGGTCGACCACCGTGCCTATTTCGGCGTTGCCGTAATGCAGGCGAGCGACTTCCGTGCGCATGCGTTCCAAGCCGATACGCCGGGCCAACTCCTGATATACGGGCACGTTGGAAATTTTTATCGCCTCCCGCAGGCTCATGTCGCATTCCCAAGCTTTGACCGACTGCGGTTTGCCGCCATAAGGCAGTACCTCATCCACATCGCGTACCGCGCCCACGAAAAGGCCTATGAGGGTATTAGAAATCTTAAAGGTGGAAGCGGGCACGAAACGCGTCTCGGCCCGTTCCCGATTATGCCCGACAAACCGATCGGCTTTGACGTCATACAAAACAAAAGTTCCCTGCGCATTCGCGCCCGCAAACACGGCTGCGATTTCGGGGCTTTCCCGCCACTCGAATGCTCGGGCGGGTGAACAAGAGAGCAAAAAAATGAAAGCGAACAACAGGTTGCGAAGCATAAAAATCTCCTGAGTAGCATGTGCTTTGCATATGCCACGGGTCGTATGTCGCCGCAAGGGGGGACATACGATGCGGGAGAGATGAACTCACCTTGAACGACAAACAGCCGAACCCTTGAGACCCGCTTCAACGGCGTCTATCACGGAAACGACGCGAGAATTTTAGTTCCCAAAGGGCTCGAGACGAGCTCCGGGACGGGAGTAGTCAGAGAAACCGAGAAATCGGTTGAACGCCCGCACGACAAAGCCCTCCCTTGCGATTAACAGCTACTGAGCAGGGTCCGGAACGGCATGCTTCGAGAAGGAGGAAGAGGCTAAAAAACGGAACCTCCCCGAAGCCGGGCGCTTGCGGAAGGTCGGAAGTGTCATGGTTGGTAGGGGGAAAAGGGCCTCCCTATTTGTTTGAGCGGGAGGCTTTTGTATGCTTTTTGCCGGCTAAAAGCGGCGAATCTCCCGAAGCGATATGCTTCGGGAGATTCCGGAAGAATTGTTGGCCCCGGCCTACGTTCCCACACATGAATATGCAGTATCATCGGCGATGAGGCGCTTAACTTCCGGGTTCGG
>JAVBMX010000021.1:0-61981 GCA_031551885.1 Desulfovibrio sp. | reverse complement strand
TCAGCCGGGGGTCGTTTTGTTACTGGGGGCTCGGCCCCAAAACCCCCGGCTGGGGATTGAATCCCCGGCACCCCCAGTTTTCGACCCTCCTCGCAAAGCGAGGAGGGTCGAACACATGCGGGGGTTCGGGGGGACTCAGTTCCCCCGACGGAGGGGGTCTGGGGAGGCAGAGCCTCCCCGGTTATCCGTTCAAACGTTTTTTCACGAATTCGGCCAGACCGCCGGCATCGAGGATGGCCCGCATGTCTTTGGGCAGGGGCGGGAAGTTCACGACCTTGCCGCTGGTTTTATCGGTAATGTGGCCCGCGTCGAGATCGACTTCCAGCTCGTCGCCTTCCTTGAACTCGGCGTAGGCGTCGCCCACTTCGATGGGCACGAGGCCCATGTTGAAGGCGTTGCGATAGAAAATGCGCGCGAAGCTGTGCGCGATGACAACGGGAATGCCCGCGCCGGTCATGGAGATGGGCGCGTGTTCACGCGACGAGCCGCAGCCGAAGTTGCGGCCGGCCACCATGACGGAAGCGCCGGGCACAACTTTTTTGATCCAGGCCGGGTCCATGCCTTCCATGCAGTGGCTGCCGAGCTCTTTGGGGTCGGTGGTCACCAGAAAACGGGCCGGGATGATCGCGTCCGTATCGATATGATCGCCCACAACAAGGGCTTTGCCTGTGTATTTCATGTATTCGCTCCTCGAAAACTACAGGGACGCCGGACCGGCGATGACACCGAGCACGGCCGTCGCGGCCGCCACGGCCGGGTTGGCAAGATAGACTTCGGATTCCAGGCTGCCCATGCGACCTTTGAAGTTCCGGTTGGTGGTGGCCAGGGCGCGTTCGCCGGCGGCCAGAATGCCCAGGTGCCCGCCCAGGCACGGCCCGCACGAGGCCGGGCCGACCACGCAGCCGGACTCCATGAAGATTTCGATCAGGCCTTCTTTCAGGGCTTGTTTCCAGATACCGGGGGTGGCGGGAAGGACGATGCAGCGCAACCCTTTTTTCACCTTCCGGCCTTTGAGGATCGCGGCGGCGGCGCGCATATCTTCGATGCGGCCGTTGGTGCACGAGCCGAGGATCACCTGATTCACAGAGACGTTCTTCACTTCCGAGACCGGCTTGACGTTCTCGGGCAGGTGCGGGCAGGCGATAAGCGGTTCCATTCCCGAAACGTTCAGGGTGAGGTGCTGCTCGTAAACCGCGCCGGGGTCGGCGGCCAGCGGTTTGTCGTTCGCGCGCCCGGCAGCCTTGGTGTAGGCGAGGGTCTTGGCGTCCACGGCAAAAAGCCCGGCCTTGCCGCCGGCTTCGATGGCCATGTTGGCCATGGTCATGCGGCCTTCAACGGAGAGGTCTTCAATGGTTTCGCCGTCGAATTCCAAGGCCTTGTAACGGGCTCCGTCCACACCGGTTTGGCCGATGGTCCAGAGGATCAGGTCTTTGCCGCCGACATGCTCCGGCAGTTTGCCGGAAATTGTGACCCGGATGGTTTCCGGCACTTTGAACCAGCTTTCGCCCAGGGCCATGCCCCCGGCCACGTCGGTTGAGCCCATGCCCGTGGCGAAGGCCCCGATGCCCCCATACGTGCAGGTGTGGGAGTCGGCCCCGATGACCAGGTCGCCGGGGCCGACCAGGCCCAACTCGGGCAACAGGGCGTGCTCCACGCCGGCGTCGCCGCCCTCGAAGTAGTGAACGATGTCATACTCGGCCGCGAATTCGCGCACGCCTTTGACCTGCTCGGCCGAGGCGATGTCTTTTTGCGGGGTGAAGTGGTCCATGACCAGAGCCACCTTGGCCCGGTCAAAAACCCTTTTCGCCCCCATCTGCCGGAAAGCCTTGATGGCCAGGGGAGCGGTGATGTCGTTGGCCAGAACCATGTCCAGCCGACAGTTGACGATGCGGCCGGCCTCGACCTCCGCTTCGTTGACCGGGACCGTGGAATGGGCCGCGAGAATCTTTTGGGCAAGCGTCAGTGCCATGAAATGTTCCTTTCGTTGACCGGAGTTGTTGGGGCTGCCGCCCCAAACCCCGCCTGGGGGGAATGATTCCCCCCAGACCCCCTCATATGTCGATAACCCCGCGCAAAGCGCGGATTTATAGACAATGGGGGTGCAGGGGATTCAATCCCCTGCCGGGGGGATTGGGGGACGGCGTCCCCCAAAAAGCAACCGCTTTCCTTTACTCTATCTTTCGGCGTACAGCCTGTTCAGGGCGTTCAAGTAGGCGCGGGCTCCGGCGATGAGCACATCCGGGTCCGAACCGCGGCCCACGGCGTTTTTGGCGCCGTCCCTGAGGCGGACGGTGACTTCGCCCTGGGCGTCGGTGCCGCCGGTGATGGCGTTCACCGAATACTGCTCCAACTCGGGAGATTTGCCCGTGAGTTGGTCGATGGCTTTGAACACGGCATCCACGGGGCCGACGCCGAAGGCGGCGGTGCGGTGTTCTTCGCCTTCTTTTTCCAGAACCAGCATGGCCGTGGGCGGCACGCCGGTATCCGCGCTGTGCACGGCCAGATGTACCAGGCGGTATTTGTCCGGAATGCGGTAGACCTCTTCAAGCACCAGCGCCTCCAGGTCCTCGTCGAAGATTTCTTTCTTCTTGTCCGCAAGGCGCTTCATGGCTTCAAAAACCACATCAAGGCGGTCGGCGTCAAGCTGATACCCCATGCTTTCCAGTTTGGACTTGAGGGCGTTGCGGCCGGAGTGCTTGCCCATGACGATGGCGCTTTCGGCCAGGCCAATGGATTTGGGGGTCATGATTTCGTAGGTTTCCGGGTTGGCCAGAACGCCCGCCTGATGGATGCCCGATTCGTGGGCAAAGGCGTTGCCGCCGGTGATCGGCTTGTTGCGGGCGAGGGGCGCGCCGATGATCCGCGAAAGCAGCCGGGCGGTGGGGTAGATTTGTTCGGTGGTGATACCGGTCACGCAGTTGTAGTAGTGCTTGCGCACGTTCAGGGCCATGACCAGCTCTTCAAGGGCCGCGTTGCCGGCTCGTTCGCCGATGCCGGAAACGGTGACCTCCGCCTGGGTCGCTCCGGCCCGGATGGCGGCCAAAGAGTTGGCCACGGCCAAGCCCAGGTCGTTGTGGCAGTGAACGCTGATGGCGATATGCGCGGGGATGCGCTCTTTGAGATAGGCGATGCGCTTGGCGAACTCCTCGGGTTGGGCGTAGCCCACGGTGTCCGGGATGTTCAAGGTTTTGGCCCCGGCGGCGACGGCGACGTTGCAGGCCTGCACCATGAAGTCGAGGTCGGAGCGCGAGGCGTCTTCGCAGGAAAACTCCACGTCTTGAACGGCGGAGGCCGCGTGGCGCACGGCCTTATCGATCATGGACAGGACCTGATCCGGGGTCTTTTTGAGCTTGTATTCCATGTGCAGAGGCGAGGTGGCCAGGAAGATGTGGATACGCCGGTTTTTGGCGTGGCGCACGGCTTCGGCCGCGCGGTCGATGTCGCTTTCCATGGCCCTGGCCAGGCCGGCGATAATCGGTTTATCCACGGATTTGGCGATGGCGGTGACGGATTCGAAGTCGCCGACGCTGGAGGCCGGGAAGCCGGCTTCAATAATATCCACGCCCAGGAGTTCCAGTTGGTGGGCCATGCGGATTTTTTCCGAAAGGTTCATGGTCGCGCCCGGGCTTTGTTCGCCGTCGCGCAGGGTGGTGTCGAAAATGAGAATTCGTTTGGGGTCCGACATGGGTGCTCCTTGGTGGATCAGATTATCTAAAAAAAAGCAGCCGACCCGGACAAGGGTCGGCGCGTTCGGCCGTGAAAACGGAAAATTCCGGAACGCGCGGCTATAGAAGCGCGCGTAGCAGGAGGGCGGCGATGAGGGCGAAGAAACCGTACACTTCCCGAACCGGGAAGGTACGAACGGCGGCAATGGCTTGCGGCCTGCGACGATGATTTGAGGATGCGTACATGATGATTGTCCTTGCTTGAGGGGAAGCGACCCAACGCCGCCCCTTGCTTCAGACATTAAGACAGAACCGCCGACAGGTCAACCCGCGAAGATTCCTTTCTTACCCCGCGACCACGCGGTTTTTGCCCTGACGCTTGGCCGTGTACAAACACGCGTCGACCCGTTCGAGCAGAGCGTGCAGGGGCTCTCCGAGATTGGGGATGATCGCTCCCACGGAAGCCCCGACGAACAGATCAATGTCGTTGTGACGGTATTGACCGTCGGAAATGAGCCTGCGGAGCTTTTCCCCCAGGCTGAACAGGCCGTTCATATCCAGGCGCGGCGCAATGACCAGGAATTCGTCGCCGCCCCAGCGGATCAGCAGGTCGGAGTTGCGCAGGCTGGCTTTGACGTTGTGGGCCACTTCGCGCAAAACGGTGTCGCCGGCGCTGTGCCCATAAGTATCATTGATGGTTTTGAACCTGTCGAGGTCCAGGAGCAGAATGCCGAAGCCGGTGCCTCTGGTTTCCATATTTTTCAGGGCACCTTCCAGCACTTTTTCGCCAAAGTCGCGCCGCGCCGCGCCGGTGAGGGCATCAATGTGGGCGTGCTTTTCCAACTCGGCGAGCAGGCCGACGGATTCCGCCGGGCCTTCGACTTTGCGGAACACCTGAATGGCCCCATCTACCGCGCCGTCATCACCTACAAGTGGGAAGATGCGAACAAATACCGGAACGGAGAGACCGTTCTTGTGGCGCAAAAAAACTCTGGCTTCGCGCTGTTCACCGTCGAAAAGTGTTGCGGCCAAAGGGCAACTTACTTCGCAAAGAAAGTCGGAGTCCGTATGGTGCGCCAACATGTGTTTGCCGCAAGTCAGATTGAGTGCTTCTTCGGAGGGATAGCCGGTGATGTCTTCGGCGGCTTTGCTCCAGTAGGTGATGCGCCGTTCGGCATCAACGATGTAGATACCGTCCCACAGATTGCCGAGCAGCGAAGCTATATCCGAATTCCGCAGCTTATGGATGCCCATATGTGTGTACCTTTGTCGAAAAGCTGAAATCCACACGGCTACGCTGTTGGATTTGAGCATTCCCCCATAAAGAATGTTTTATGCTTGCTCTCAGTATAATACGCCTCACAACTCTAGGCAAGCCCGCTTTGCAAAAAGGACTATATTCGTGTTGTAATGCGAAAAAAAAGCGCTGTCGGACCCCGGTCATGATTTAAAAAAAGTCCGTTTGCACCGCTTCTCGTGGATTTCGACGGTCCGATTTATCCGGTGTGGACAACATCTTCTCCCGGCATTCCGCGCATTGCGGGGAGAGGCATCTCCCGCTATAGTCCGGCTCGGAAACCTTGAGCATCTGCCGGCGTTAAGTCCCCGCCGGAGCAAACCATCCATTCTGGAGAAGATATGTCGTCATCGGTAAAAAAGAACCCTCCGCTGTGGTGGGCTCTCTTGACCCTTTTTCTCCCCATAGGGGTTATTCTTTACGGCACCGTACTCCTGGGCATGCGTCCTCCCGTGCTTCCGCTGGTCGCCGGTTTGGCCCTGGCGGCAATTATGTGTCTGGCCTGCGGGCGCAAGTGGGACGACCTGCAGGCCGGCATGGTCGAAGCCCTTGGGCGCATTCAGATCGTCATCGCCATTCTGGTCTTGGTGGGTATGTTGATCGGAGCCTGGATGGCTTCGGGCACCATCCCCGCGATGATTTACTGGGGGCTCAAACTTATCGCGCCGGAGCACTTCCTGCCCTCCTGTCTGGTGTTGTGTTCCGTGGCCTCCGTCGCCACCGGCACCTCGTTCGGCACCATGGGTACTCTCGGCGTGGCCTTGCTCGGCATGGGGCAGGCCCTGGGCTTTCCCCCGGCCATGACCGTGGGGGCAATCGTTTCCGGCGCCTATCTCGGCGACAAGATGTCGCCCGTTTCCGACTCCACCAACATCACGGCCGGCATTTGTGAAGTGCCGCTGTTCCAGCATATCGGCTCCATGATGTGGACCACCATTCCCGCTTTTGTCGTGGCGGGCGCTTTGTACATATTTCTTGGAAGCGCCCAGGCCGGTGGAGCCGGGGTCACGTCGGAAAGCCTGAACGCCGTTCTGGCCGGTCTTGAGGCCAAGTACCCCTTGTCGCTTGCGGCCTTCATCCCGCCGGTGATCATGGTGGTTTTCGCCTACTTGCGTTTACCCGTGCTGCCGACCATGCTGCTGTGCATCCTGAGCGCGATCGTCCTCGCCCTTGTGAACGGCGTGGACCCGATGGTTCTGGGCAAGACCCTGACCTCGGGTCATGTTTCCGACACGGGGCTCAAGCAACTCGACACCCTGCTGTCGCGCGGCGGGATGTTGAGCATCATGCCCACGGTGTTGCTGTTGTCGTCCGGCGTGGCCTTCGGCGGCATTCTTGAACGCGGCGGGGTGCTGGAAGTCGTTCTGAACGCCATGCTCAAAGGGGCGAAGTCGGCCGTGCGTCTGGTCACCTCGTGCCTCGCCGCTTCGTATCTGATCAACTTCGGCACCGGCAGCCAGATGCTGGCCGTGATCGTGCCTGGGCGGGCGTTTCTGGAGCCGTTCCGCAAGGCGGACATCCATGCCCTGGTGCTTTCGCGCACCTGCGAAGACGCAGGCACCATCGGCTGCCCGCTGATCCCTTGGAGCGTGCACGCGTTTTATATCATGGGCGTTCTCGGCGTCGGTGCATTGGAGTTCGGGCCATACGCCTTCCTGAACTGGCTGGTGCCGGTGTTTTCCCTTCTCTGCGCCGTGACCGGCTTCGGCATCTGGCGCAGGAACGGCAAGCCGGTGCGCGGCCGGGGCAAAGGCGTCGCGCCCGAGCCGAAATGGGTGGAGGAGAGCGCCGCCGGCGTGTAGGGAAGAAAAGAGGGGGGGCTCAAATAGAGCTGCGTCGGGCATTCCTTGGCAACGCCCGTGATACACCGAGCGTGATGCTTTATTGTGCCGAGCGGCACCCTGCCCCCCCGGCAGGGAATCCCCCCTGCACTCCCCCATTGAGTGAGCAGGGTGCGCGGTCGTTGTGGTGTGCTGCGCCGGGAACGGGAGAGAGAGGTTGGAAGATTTTTTTGGTCTTAACGGCACCTGATGCTGTATCGGATCTTGAGCCTTACCGTAGCATTCCTGTCCGGTCGGGTACGCGAAACGTTCCTGCACCGGGCCGGAATGCTTGGAAATGCTCCAAGACCGGCTGCTTGCCCATAACTAGTGATGATGCGACCGTGGCGAAGGGGGGAGTCCCGGTGTGGTGTGGCCGTTGTTGTGACGCGGAGCGGGAGTTTTCACGGAATTGCCTGGATTTGCAAAACCAAAAAACCGGAGGGGTCCCCTCCGGTTTTTTGGTTTTATCCTTGTCGCATGACGCTTACAGGCAGTGGCCCTTCAGCGACAGGCGGCAGGTCGCGCGGTGCAGGGCGGCTTCGGCCCTGATCACATTGAGGTTTTCCGTGCGCGCGGCCAAACGGGCTTCCGCCCGCTTGCGGGCTTCTTCGGCCCGGGCGTAGTCGATGCTTTCCGCTTCTTCCGCGCTTTCGGCCAAGACGGTCACCTTGTTGTCCGAGACTTCGGCAAACCCCCCCGAAATGAAGACATAATGGGTCTGATTGCCGGTCTTGTAATGCAGGGCGCCGATGGCCAGAGCCGAGAGAAAAGGAACGTGCCCGGCCATGACGCCGAACTGCCCCTCAATCCCCGGCGCGCCCACGTATTCGGCTTCCGTGCCGAGCACGCGGCTGTCGGGTGTAACGATTTCCAATCGGAGCGATGCCATGATCCCTCCTTTTTATTGGTCGGCCATGCGCTTTTTGTACTTCTCTTCCACCATGTCGATGCCGCCGACCATGTAGAAATCGGCTTCGCTCATCTGGTCGTACTTGCCGTCCAGAATGGCGCGGAAGGCCTTGATGGTGTCTTCCAGCTTCACGTACTGACCGGGAGTGCCGGTGAACACTTCGGCCACGTGGAAAGGCTGGGAGAGGAAGCGCTGGATGCGCCGCGCGCGCGCGACCACCAGTTTGTCCTCGTCCGAGAGTTCGTCCATGCCGAGAATCGCGATGATGTCCTGAAGGTCTTTGTACTTCTGGAGCATCTGCTGCACGCCTCGGGCCACGCTGTAGTGTTCGTCGCCCACGACCTGCGGGTCGAGGATGCGCGAGGTGGAGTCCAGCGGGTCCACGGCCGGGTAGATGCCCAACTCGGCGATCTGGCGCGAAAGCACGAGGGTGCCGTCCAGGTGCGAAAAGGTCGTGGCCGGGGCCGGGTCGGTCAAGTCGTCGGCGGGCACGTACACGGCCTGCACCGAGGTGATCGAACCCTTGGTGGTGGAGGTGATGCGTTCCTGCAGGCCGCCCAAGTCGGTGCCGAGGGTGGGCTGATAACCCACCGCCGAAGGCATGCGGCCGAGCAGGGCGGACACTTCCGAACCCGCCTGGGTGAAGCGGAAGATGTTGTCGACGAAGAGCAGCACGTCCTGGCCTTCGGCGTCGCGGAAGTATTCCGCACAGGTCAGGGCCGTCAGGGCCACGCGGGCGCGGGCTCCCGGAGGCTCGTTCATCTGCCCGTACACGAGTGAGGCTTTCTCCAGAATGCCGGCGTCCTTAAACTCGTGGTAGAGGTCGTTCCCTTCACGGGTACGCTCGCCCACGCCGGCGAACACGGAAAGACCACCGTGCTGCTTGGCGATGTTGTTGATCATTTCCATAAGAATAACGGTCTTGCCCACGCCGGCGCCGCCGAACAGGCCCATCTTGCCGCCCTTGGGGAAGGGGATGAGCAGGTCCACAACTTTGATGCCGGTTTCAAGCAGCTCGACCTTGGTGTTCTGTTCGGTGAACTCCGGGGCCGCGCGGTGGATGGGCAGGTATTGGTCGGTCTTGACCGGGCCGAGCTCGTCCACGGGACGGCCGACCACGTTGATGATCCGACCGAGCGCCCCTTTGCCCACCGGGGCCATGATCGGCTTGCCGGTGTCCGTCGCTTCCATGCCGCGCACCAAGCCTTCGGTGGCGTCCATGGCGATGGTGCGGACCACGTTGTCGCCCAAGTGCTGGGCCACTTCGCAGATCAGGTCCGGGGCGTTTTCGTTGTTGGTGTTCTTGATCTCAAGCGCGCTGAGGATGTTCGGCAGTTTTCCGGAGGCGAACTCCACGTCCACCACCGCGCCGATGACCTGCACGATTTTACCGATGTTTGCACTCATTTCCGTCACGCTCCCTTGTTAGCCTTTGAGCGCTTCCGCGCCGCCGACGATGTCCATAAGGTCTTTGGTGATGGCCGCCTGTCTGGTCTTGTTGTAAAGCAGGGTCAGGGCGGTGGTCATGTCGTCGCAGTTTCTCGTGGCGTTGTCCATGGCCGTCATGCGCGCGGCATGTTCTCCGGCCGAGGTGTCCAGCAGCCCCCGATAGACCTGCACCTTGATGAACCGAGGCAGAAGCTCGGCCAAAAGGCCTTCCACCGCGGGTTCGTAGATGTACTCTTTGGCGCCGCCGGGCGTTTCGTCCTTCACCTCGCCGGAGGCGATGGGCAGAATCTGCTTGAGGGCGGGCTGCTGCCTACCCAGGCTGATAAACTCGCCGTACAGCACAACCACTTCATCCAGATCGCCCTTCAAAAAGGCGTCCATGACCTCATTGCCCAACTCGACCGCCAGCTGGAAGTCGAAGCTGTTCATTCTGCCCACCAGAGCCTGGGAAATCTCCCAGCCTTCCTTGCGGACGGCGTCGCGGCCCTTTTTGCCCACGCAGTAAAAGCGGACGTTCTTGCCTTCGGCCTTTTTGGCTTTGGCCAGCTTCAGGGCGGCGTTGGTGAGGTTGACGTTGAAGCTGCCGGCCAAGCCGCGATCCGACGTGATCAGGATAATCCCGGTGTGTTTCACTTCGTCGCGGGCGGCCAGCAGCGGATGGGCGTTTTCATCGGTTTTCCCGGCCAGGTCGCTCAGCATGTCATAGAACTTTTCCGCATATGGGCGGAAACGCTCGATACGCTGCTGCGCGCCACGCAGTTTGGCCGAGGCCACCATGTTCATGGCCTTGGTGATCTGCTTGGTCTTTTTGACCCCGCCGATCTTGACTTTTACATCTTTTAACGACGCCATGTCCGCCTCCGGAGTTTAGGCCCTGAAGTCTTTCTTGAACGCCGAGATCGCCGCCTGCAGACCTTCTTCGATGGTCGCGTCCAGGGCTTTCTTCTCTTTCAAGGTCTTCACGAGGTCGGCCTTGGAGGTGTTCATGTATTCCAACAGACCCTTCTCAAAGCGGCTCACGGCTTCCACAGGGACTTCATCCATAAAGCCTTTGGTGGCGGCATAGATGGAGATGACCTGCTCGTGGGCGGGCATGGGCTGGTACTGGGGCTGCTTGAGCAATTCCA
The DNA here is from genome assembly GCA_031551885.1 of Desulfovibrio sp. Lineage (GTDB taxonomy): Bacteria > Desulfobacterota > Desulfovibrionia > Desulfovibrionales > Desulfovibrionaceae > Frigididesulfovibrio. The sequence goes on along the minus strand of JAVBMX010000021.1, from coordinate 51,710 downwards.
CCAGGCGCGCGCCCCGGCTGAGCTTCTGCTGGGTGGCTTTATCCAGGTCCGAACCGAACTGGGCGAAGGCCGCCAGTTCGCGGTATTGGGCCAAGTCCAGGCGCAGAGTGCCCGCGACCTGTTTCATGGCTTTAATCTGGGCCGCGCCGCCCACGCGGGAAACCGAAAGGCCCACGTTGATGGCCGGACGGATACCGGCGTTGAACAGGTTCGGCTCCAGGTACACCTGCCCGTCGGTGATCGAGATCACGTTCGTGGGAATGTACGCGGACACGTCACCGGCCTGAGTTTCGATGATCGGCAGGGCGGTCATCGAGCCGGCGCCTTGGCTGTCGGACATTTTCGCGGCGCGCTCCAAGAGGCGGGAGTGCAGGTAGAACACGTCGCCGGGGAAGGCTTCGCGACCGGGGGGGCGGCGGAGCAGCAGGGACATCTGGCGATAGGCCACGGCCTGCTTGGAAAGGTCATCGTAAATAATCAGGGCATGCTTGCCGCTGTTGCGGTAGTATTCGGCCATGGCGCAGCCGGAATAGGCGGCGATGTATTGCAGCGGGGCGGGCTCGGAAGCCGTGGCCGAGATGATCGTGGTGTATTCCATGGCGCCATAGCGGCGTAGGGTGTCGGCCACCAGGGCCACGGTGGCCTTCTTTTGGCCGATGGCCACATAGAAGCAGTGGATGTCGGTATCTTTCTGGGCCAGGATGGCATCGATGCAGACGGCGGTTTTGCCGGTCTGGCGGTCGCCGATGATCAGTTCGCGCTGGCCGCGGCCGATGGGCGTCATGGCGTCCACGGCCTTGATGCCGGTGGGCATGGGTTCGTGCACGGATTTACGGGCGATGATGCCGGGGGCCTTGATTTCCACAGGCTTCATTTCCGGGTTGCTCAGCGGACCCAGGCCGTCGATGGGGCGGCCAAGGGGGTCGAGCACCCGGCCCATGACCGTGTCGCCCACGGGCACCGAGAAGATGCGGCCGGTACGTTTGACCGGGTCGCCTTCTTTGATGCCGGTATCGTCGCCCAGCAGGGCCACGCCGACGTTGTCCTCTTCCAGGTTGAGCACCATGCCCATAAGGCCGCCCGGAAACTCGAGCAGCTCCATGGCCATGGCGTTGCCGACGCCGTGAACGCGGGCGATGCCGTCACCGACGTAAAGCACGGTGCCGGTTTCGCTCATTTCCACGCGCTGCCGGTAGTTCTGGATCTGCCCTTCAATGATCTTGCTGATTTCTTCTGCTTTGATCTGCATGGCCCTACTCACCCCGCTTGATGGTGTCTTTGAGGAAAGAAAGCTGCGCCTTCAGGCCGGCATCCTGCATGAGGTCGCCCACCTTCAACACAAATCCGCCGAGAATCTCGGGTTTGACCCCGAACTCCAGAATGAGGGAACGCTTAAGCTGCGCTTCCAGCCGGGCCGAAATCTCGGCCTGCCGGGCCTTATCCAGAGGCACCGCGGTATACATTTCGCCGCGCAAAACGCCTTTTTCTTCGTCCAGCAAAGAATCAAAGGCGCCAACGATTGCTTCGATTTCCCCCAGACGCCCTTTGTCCGCCAGCAGCAGACAGAAGTTCACCACAGGGTCTTTGAGTCCGAGTTTTGAAGCGAGAATTGCCAGCACCCGTTTCTTTTCATCGGTGCTGAAGATGGGATTTCTGAACACCCGCAACAGTTCGGGCGACTGCGACACGGCCGAGCGAAGCGCGGTCAGGTCGGCGGACCACGCCTCCAACTCCGGCAGGCCGGAATTTTTACCCAGAGTGAACAAGGCCCGGGCGTACCTTCGCGCTGCGATATTGCCGGTCAATTGAGCACCACCTTTGTTAGATATTGATCAATGAGCTTGGCATGTTCTTGAGCGGAAAGACGCTCGGCCAACATCCGTTCGGCCGCCAGGGCGATTTTTTCGGCCATTTCGGCCCGGATGGTTTCCACAGCCTGGGAAATCTCGTTTTGCGCCGTACGCTTGGCTTGCTCCTGCAGCCGCGCGGCGGCTTCTTCCGCTTGGGCGATGATCGCGGCCTTGGCGGCTTCACCCTGAGCCCGGTATTCGTCCAAAATGGTTTTGCGCTCCAGCTCAAGATTTTTGATGCGCTCTTCCACTTTGGCCAAAGCGGCGGTCGCTTGGTTCTTGCGGTCTTCAAGCGAAGAGAGCTCGTCGGCAATCTGTTGGGTGCGGCCTTTGAAGAAGCCCTTGATCTTGCCCCCAAAGAAGTAGGCGAGAATACCGATGAAAAGGGCAAAGTTCAGGATGCGAAGAGCCAGGTTGCCCCAGGGAAGGGGGTGCTCGGCGCCGCTTTCAGAGGCGTATGCCGCGCCGGCACAGAGCAGCAGCATGCAGACGGCCGTAAAGATGGTTTTCAAACGCACGCGAAACCCTCCTTCATGTTCCCGCCTCGGGCGGGGCTGAGCGTCAACCGAGAATCTTGGAAATGGCTTGAGAGGCGAAGGCGTCAACCCGGGCCGCCAAGGCATCGCCGGCGGCTTTCATTTCCCGGGCCGTATCGGCTCGGGCGGCCTGCAGGAACGTCTGGGCATCGGCCTGGGCCGCCGCCAGCAGTTCCCGCTCACGCTTGCGCCCATCTTCTTTGGCGGCTTCGCGCGTTTTCGCGGCTTCCGTTCGAGCGACGGAGAGGGTCTCTTCGTAACCGACGAGTTTGGTTTCGGCGGTTTGGGTGAATCGGGTGATGTCGGCGGCCTGGCCGTCGGTGAGGGCTTTGCGGGCGGCGATTTGCTCGCGTACCGGCTTGATCAGCAGAAAATTGAGAACGACGAGGGTAATGAGAAAGTTGGCCAGTTGGATGAGAAAGGTGTTGTCGAATGCAATCAAATTACCCATCTTTCGCTCTCTTCGGTTGAGGTTGTGAATAATTGCTCAACGTCCGCGCACCCTAGCCGAGACTAGGTTTCTTGTCAAAACGTTTTTTTACGGGGCCGCTCTCGGGGCGCAGAGACAGCGCTTCCCCTCCGGCATTATTTCGCCGGTCATAGAGAAGGGTTTTTCGAGCGGAGCCGGAAAATGAAAACGCTTACTGGGCCAAGGATGAATCGTGAGTGGAGAGGATGTGCTTGTCTTGCTGCTCTAGGGCGTCGACCTTCTTTTCAACTTTTTTGCGCACGTCGTCGGCGGTCATCTGCAAAGAACCCTGCAGTTGAGCGCCTTCCTCCATGACCAGAATCGGCGCGGTCACGGTGGCGTGCACCCGCGAGGTGCGGTAGAGAACGGCGCGTTTCTCGACCAGAACGTCGCCCCGCAGGGTGCCCTGAACTTCGAGTTCCTGAACGCGCACAACGGCATCCACTTCGGCGTTGCGGCCGAGGATCAGCTTGCCGTCGGATTCGATTTCGCCGACAAAGCGGCCTTCTATCCGCACCTGGCCCTTGAAGGCGAGTTTGCCTTGGTATTCGGTACCCGGACCGAGAAGCGTGGTGAAATTATTGTCTTTACTCATAGGGGAGACTCCTTGTGGCGGCGTGTTTCCGTCCTCCGCCGTTGCGCGGGTTTATTTCGGCGCGTCCGGCGCATTATCGCGACGTCCGGCGCCTTCCCCCGCATCGCTTGGAACGTTTTCACCCTGAAGACGTTCGGCGGCCGCGAGGCGAATGCCCGCTTGCATATGTGTTCAGCCTACCACAGAAACATCGTTTTCGGCAATTTCGGTGCAATCGCCTCAGTGGGTCTTGAACATATAGCGTCGCATGGACACGTTGAGAACAAGCCCCAGCAAGATGAAGTTCACCAGAGCGGCGGTGCCGCCGTAGCTGATGAAAGGCAGCGGAATGCCGACGACAGGCATCAACCCGACCACCATACCGATGTTGATGAGAATTTGCCAGAAGAAATAGAAGAAGACCCCGGCGCAGAGCAGGCTGCCGAAACGGTCTTTCGCATCGCGCGCAGTGTTGATGATGCTGAGCAAAAAAATGCAGAACACGGTCATCAGCACGACGCAGCCGACAAACCCCCATTCTTCGCTGAACACGGCCACGGCGAAGTCGGTGTGTTTTTCGGGCAAAAAGCGCGACAAATGGTGGGTGCCCCCTTGAAAACCCTTGCCCCACATCTGTCCTGACCCAATGGCGATTTGCGAATGATAGATCTGGTAGCCCGCGCCTTTGATGTCCTGGAGGGGGTCCAGGAAGGTCAGAATGCGTTGCTTGTGGTAGTCGGCGAGAACGACCAGCCAGGCCAGGGGCAACGAGAGCGGAAGAATGACGCACAGGACCTTGAACACCGGCAGTCTGATGCCTTGGTAAAGGGCCAGCCCCCCGAGCAGGAGCAGCAAGTTCAAAGCCGTGCCCAGGTCGGGCTGAATGAAAATGAGCACGCAGGGAATGAGGCAGACGCCGAAGACCTGGAACAGGTCGATCCAGCCGAGGGTGCCTTTGCGCCGTGACAGCATGGTCGCGCCGAGCAGGAGCACGGCGATTTTGGCGAGTTCGCTGGGCTGGAATTCGGTGAAGCCGAGGTTCAGCCAGCGCGTGGCCCCGTTTTTGGTTTCGCCGATCAACGGCACCAGGATGAGCAGAATGACGGCGATCAAAAAAATAGGCGGGGCCAGCACCCGCAGGGTGCGATAATCGATTGCCGTCGTCAGCACCATCGCGCCCAGGCCGAGGGCGCCCCAGAGGAGCTGCCGGTCGAAATACGGCATGAAGCGCAGCCCGTCTTCCAGGCGTACGGCCGAGGCCGAGTAGAGATTGACCATGCCGAAGCCGAACAAAAGCGCCGTGCAAAAGACAAGGAGCCAGTTGGCATGGGTGATCAAGCGTCTGTCCATGGCGCTCATAGAGCGGCACCGCCTTGAGGCATTGGGGGAACCGGGGGGGCCGGCGGATCTTCCGGCGCGGCTTCGGGCTCGGTCGCAGGGGGAGGCGTCGGGCGCGCCGGGGCGGCGCCCGGCTTTGTCGGCGGGCCGAACAGGGCTTCAAAAACCTTGACCGTCACCGGTCCGGCCGTGGAGCTGCCGCCGCCGCCGTGTTCGACCATGACCGCGACCACGTAGCTTTTGCCGTCTTTTTTGCCCCAGGAGACGAGCCAGGCGTGGTCCCGGTGCTCGTAGGCCATTTGGTGTTTCTTCAACCGGCGTTCGCCGATGCGCACGTTTTGGGCCGTGCCGGTCTTGCCGCCCATGACGGCGTCCGGCCGGGCGATGCGCCGGGCCGTACCCGAGGCGGCCGTCACCCGCATGGCTTCCACCAGGAAGTCCTGCTGCGAGGGCGTCAGGGACAGTTCGCCGCGCACTTCGGGGGGATCGGTTTCGATCAGGCTCGGCTTGAGCAGTTTGCCGCCGTTCAGCAGGGCGCTCACATACACGGCCATCTGCACCGGGGTGACCAGGGTGAACCCCTGACCGATGGAGGTGTTCAGCGTGTCGCCCCGTTGCCAGGATTCTTTGAAACGTTTTTTCTTCCATTCTCTGGACGGCACCAGCCCTTCACGCTCATTGGGCAGATCGATGCCGGTCCGCCTGCCGAAGCCGCAGGCCGAGGCGAAACGGGTGATGTTGTCGATGCCCACCTTCTGGCTCATCTGATAGTAGTACACGTCGCAGGAAGCGACCAGGGAACGGAGCATATCCACCGTGCCGTGCGACGAGTGGCAGCGGAACACGTGGGAGCCGAGCGAGACCGAACCGCCGCAGAAAACCGTGGAGGTGGGCGGGACGTTTTGCTCCAAGAGCAGCCCGGCCATGATCAGCTTCCAGACCGAGCCCGGCGGATAAACGCTTTGAATGGCCCGGTTCTGCAACGGGTGGCGAGGGTCTTTGACCAGGGCGAGCCAATCCTTTTGGGCGAGTTTGGCCGTGAACAGGTTGTTGTCGTAAGAGGGGTGGGTGACCAGGGCGCGCAGTTTGCCCGTGTCGGGCTCCATGACCACGATGCAGCCGGAGTCTTCGCCCAGGGCTTCGGAGCAGGCCCGTTGCAGGTCGATGTCCAAGGTGAGGGTCAGGTCCGTGCCGGCTTGGGAAGGGCGTTCCTGAAACTTGTCGATTTGCCTGCCGTGGGCTTCAACCTCCAGCAGGTTGACTCCCTTGAAGCCGCGCAAAACTTTTTCCTTGGTCTCCTCCAAGCCGGATTTGCCGATGATGTCGCCGAGGACCAGGGAGTCGTCTTTTTCCAGATCGTCTTTGCCGGCTTCACCCACATAGCCCAAAATGTGGGCGAAGAGCGGGCCTTCCGGATACCAGCGGCGCTGTCGGATGACGATGGAAAGACCCGGCCAGTTGTAGAGTTCTTCCTCAATGGCGGTGATTTGCGCGAGGGTCAGATCCGTGGCCAGAAGCTGCGGCTGAAAAGGGCGCACCTGCTTGATGTCCTGTTCGTATTTGGCCGTCAGGATGGGCAGGGGGGTGTCGGTCCAGCGGGCCACCTGAGCCAGGGTGGCGGGGATGTCGGGGCAGTCTTCGCGGATCAGCGAAATACAGTACGCCGCGCGATTTTCGGCCAGCAGCCGGCCTTTGGCGTCCAGGATCAGCCCACGCGGGGCGTAGATCCGTTCCGTGCGGGTGCGGTTGGCGAAGGAGCGCTCCGTGTAGCGTTCGCCGTTGAGAATCTGCAGGTACCAGAAGCGCAGCACAAAGAGCACAAACAAAAAGAGCACCAGTCCGTAGAGCAGGATAAGACCGTGGCGCGGCGCGCCGGTAATTTCGCTTTGCACCTCAATGGACATGGCGCAGTCTCTTGGGGCGCAGGCGCAGGGCAAGCGTCCAGATCACGGGAATAAGCAGGGCCTGAAGCAGGCTTTCCTGCAACAGCAGACCGTGAGCCACCGGAATGTCCTGCACGGCGCACATGAAAAGCTGCACTGCCGCGCGCCAGGCCCCCAACCCGGCGGAAAGCCCGGCCACGAACAGCAGGTTGTCGGCCACAAACAGGCGGGCGCTGCATTTAAAAATCACGGCAAAACCGGCATACCAAAGAATGCCCGCGCCGAAATGCATGGAACCCGCGCCTTCCTGGATGAGCAGGAAAAGGACGGCGAGCCGGGCGAAGGTCCAGTTTTTGCCTTCCTGCAGCGCGATCAGCAGGCCGGGCGCCAGGGCGTCCATACCGGGCAGCACAAGCTGGATGCAGATCCCGGCAAGGGCGTAGCCGAGCCACCACAGGGTTTCGAGCAGCTTCATCCGCTCATTCTCCCGGACAACTTTCTTGTGAAATTGCCCATAAAAACACACATAGGGCCGGGAGCCTTATTTGGCCGCGGCTTCTTCCACCTGCGCCCGGGTCGGGGGGCCGACAAAGGGCGGGGCGGGTTTATGGAGCAGGGGGATGCCGTCAAGGGGCCCCAGAACGATCACTTCTTCGAGATTGTCGGTGGAAACCAGGGGTTCCGCGTGGACCTGTTTGAACAGGGTTTCATGCCCCGGCTGCACACCGCCGACGACGCCGACGGGGATTCCTTTGGGAAAGCGCCCGTCGCCGCCAGAGGTGACCAGAAGCTCGCCTTCACGGATGGCGGCATTCTGAGCCACAAACGAGACCTCCAGACCGGTTCGGGCGGAAGTCGAGCCGCTGAGCACGCCGGGGGTGCGGCTTTGCCCGGCGATCACGGCAAGGCGGAATTCGGGGTCGGTAATGAGCAGGACGGTGGAAGCGTGAGGGGCCGTGCGCACAATGCGCCCGACCACGCCGGAAGGGGCCAGCACCGGGGCGTCGACCAGGGCGCCGTCGGCATAACCCTTGTCGATGATCACGGTCTGGCGTACGGCCTGCGGCCCCATACGACCGCCGATGATACGGGCGCCGAAGCCCGGATGATCCTGCAGGGCGGAAATCTCAAAAAGCCGGCGCAACCGGGCCAGCTCGGCGTGGTCTTCTTCTGCGTCGTAAAGGGCGCGCTCCAGACGGGTGACCTCGGAGCGCAGGCGGGCGTTTTCCTCGGCCACGTCGATGAGGGCGACGTACTTGTTCCAGGTCTCCGTGCAGGCGTCTTTGATTCGGTCCACCGGCGACAGAATCAGGCCGACGATTTCCAGTCCGGAGCGTTCGGCGAGGGTATCCAGGTACCCGGTACGGGCGTTCCAGGTGTATAGGCCGAGATAACAGAAAAGCAGGACCACCAGTACCAGGATCAGGCGGTTGGGCGAAGGCGCGTTAATCGACGCAGACCTCCTTCAAAATGTGGATGTTGTCCAGAGCTCGGCCGGTACCGAGCACAACCGTGGAAAGCGGGTCGTCGACCACGGTGATGGGCAGGGAGGTCTCTTCGCGCAGCAGTTGGTCCAGGCCTTTGAGGAGCGCGCCGCCGCCGGTAAGCACGATGCCCCGGTCCACGATGTCGGCGGCCAGCTCGGGCGGGGTCTGCTCAAGGGCGACCCGCACGGCCTGCACGATGGCGTCCACCTGCTCGGAAATGGCTTTGCGCACTTCCTCGGAGGTGATGATGATGTTCTGGGGAATGCCCGAAACGAGGTCGCGGCCTTTGACCTCCATCTCCTGCTCCGGCTCAAGGGGATAGGCCGAGGCGATGGACATCTTGATGTCTTCGGCGCTCGATTCGCCGATGAGCATGTTGTACTTGCGTTTGACGTGGGTCATGATGGCTTCGTCCATCTTGTCGCCGCCCACGCGAACCGACTTGGAGTAGACGATGCCCGAAAGGGAGATGACCGCCACCTCGGTGGTGCCGCCGCCGATGTCCACGACCATGTTCGAGGTGGGCTCCTGAATGGGCAGGTTGGCTCCGATGGCCGCGGCCATGGGCTCTTCAATCAGGTAGACTTCACGCGCGCCGGCGCTTTGGGCCGATTCTTTGACCGCGCGTTTTTCCACTTGGGTGATGCCCGTGGGCACACAGATCATGATTCGAGGGCGTACCGGCCGGCGGGAATTGTGCACTTTGGCGATGAAGTGCCGGAGCATGGCTTCGGTGACTTCAAAGTCGGCAATGACCCCGTCTTTCATGGGACGGATGGCCTGGATGTTGCCGGGGGTTCTGCCGAGCATACGCTTGGCGTCCTGCCCCACAGCCAATACCTGGGTGTTGCCGCGAAAGTCTTTTTTCACGGCGACCACCGATGGTTCACGCAGGATGATGCCTTTTCCCTTCAAGTAAACGCAGGTATTGGCCGTTCCCAGATCGATGGCGAGATCGCTGGAAAAAAGCCCGAGAAGCGCATTCCAAAATTTGGCCATGTGTTCGACCTTGTCGGTGTGGTGGTTGGGCGCGGGTTTTTCCCGCGATATCTACGGCCCGACGACCGAAAGGTGTCGGGAGCATTGCCGGTTCAATAAAGAGCAAAGGCCCTAAGGATGATCAGATACCCCAGTTTCAAAAAATTATCTACAAAAACAGCGACGGTTCAAAATCTTGTATTGCCGTGTGAGGAATCAAGTATGTGCATCGGAGGTTTGGAAACAATTCATTTTGAGGCGATGCGGCATCAAATTTCTCTCGGACATAGAAGAGGAGATGCGTGAGCGAAACTATACAAAAATGTTCGTACCGGCATATCGGTAACGGACTCTCTTGATATTTTTATGATTGCTTCGCGTGGAAAAACTGTTGAAGAGTTTTTATCGGAGAATTGGACAGGAGGATATACATCAAAAAAATATGCGGTAAACAGAAAAATCCGCGCCTTCCCGCATGAGGAGACGCGGATTTTTCGCATTGCAATGCATTATTTCATTGCTTCGAGCAGCTCATCCATCTTTTTGCACATATGCTCGAGGGCTTCAAGGGTCATGGCGTTGGACTCGTCTCAGGCGGGGAAGATGCTTTCTCGTCTACTCCAGGGCTTCGCGCATTTCATCAAGCTTTTTGCACATGACATCCATATTGCCGGGCGTCATTCCCCCGGTGACGGTGGTCGTCATGCCCTCGGCGACTTCACGCAGACGTTCCATGGCGTCTTCCATTTTGTCCGGGTCTTCGGAACCCAGCTCCATGAGGCGGCGCTGTATGCTTTGGATTTTTTCCATATAATCCCCGCTGGTGCAGGTCGCGGAGACGGAAAGCGGCGCACCCGCCGAAATCAGGAAGACGACGAGGATCACGAAGGACATCATTCTTGTTCTGAACATCGCATTTTCCCCCTGCGGATGTTATGGACGAGGCAACGGGCTCGCCGGAAAGAGCCGGCGCCGAATCCTTCCGAGTTGGAGGGATTCGGCGCCACTGTACAAGTTTTTGCGGATATTTCAAGGCATGCCGTCATTCGCCGGCGGCTCTCGGCCGCTCTGCTTGAGCACCCCTGAGCAAGCCCGACTTTAAGCCGACGGCGTCCCGGCGGAATTCCCCCCGCGCATCCAGGCGTTCAAATCGCGTTCCCAGAGCGGTCCGGGCTTGATTTTGCACGCCTCGGGCAGACCCATGCGGCACCAGAACTTGCCCAGGTCCAGATGCAGGTGTACCGGGGTTTTGCCGGGGTGCTTTTCCATCAGCAGGCGAAGGGCCGCAAGGCGTTCCTCGGCGTCTCGGGCTTCGGCGTCGAGGTCGATGCGGATCGGGTCCGTGCTCGCGGCCGAAACCTCTTCCAGAGGCCGGATTTTTTCCACGATGATCTTCACTTCCGGCGGCGGAGCGTCTTCGTCTTCCTCGGCGCGGTCTCCCCCGTCCCGATCGCGCATGATCCGGCCGGAAATCACCAGGGGCACGTCCGGCTGCAATTGCTCGCGCAGCATTTCGAAGTTCTTGGCGAAGCAAAAAAAGGTGGCCGGAGAGGTCAGATCTTCGCCGAAGCACAAGGCCCAGCGCTCGCCTTTGGGGTTGAACCGCTGGGTAATTTCCGTGAGCAGGGCCGCGCAGTTGACCTGGGCGTCCGGCGGCAGCTCGCGGCATTCTTCCAGGGGCAGCAGCCCGAGGCGCTGGATTTCCCGGGTGTAGGGCATGAGCGGGTGGTTTTTGAAGAAAAAGCCCAGGGCCTCTTTTTCATACTTGGAGAGCAGGCCGCGATCCCATTCCGGCAGCGCGCCTTCCGGGCAGTCGAAGCCGACGCCGGGGCTTTGCGGCCGGGGTTCTTCCGGCACCATCGAGAACAGCGAAACCTGGTTGGAGTCCGCCGCCTTGGCCATTTTCTGGGCTTTGGTCGAGACCGCGTCGATGGCCGCGAACATTCCGGCCCGGCTGACCCCCAGGCAATCGCAGGCCCCGGCCTTGATAAAGCTTTCGAGCACCCGCTTGGTCATCTTGCGCGAGTTCACCCGGGTGCAGAGATCCAGCAGCGAGATGAACGGCCCGTCCTTCTCTCTGCTTTCGACCAGTTCGCGTACGGCTTCGCGCCCCACGTTTTTGATGCCGCCCAAACCGAAGATGACCTCCTCGCCCTTGGCCCCGAAGTCCCAATCGCTGTCGTTGATGCTGGGGGAGAGCACCGGAATGCCCATGTCCCGGCAGGCCGCGATGTACTTGAGGAGCTTGTCCTGGTTGCCTTTTTCCGAAGACAGCAGGGCGGCCATGAACTCGGTCTTGTAGTGGGCCTTGAGGAAGGCCGTGTGGTAGGAGATCAGCGCATAGGCCGCCGAGTGGGACTTGTTGAAGCCGTACTCCGCGAACTTCTCCATCAAGTCGAAGATTTCGTCGGCCTTTTTCTTGTCCACCCCGCGTGCCAGGGCGCCTTCCACGAACTTGGAGCGCTCTTTGGCCATGGCTTCGGGGTCTTTCTTGCCCATGGCCCGGCGCAGCAGATCCGCGCCGCCCAGGCTGTACCCGGCCACGATCTGGGCGATCTGCATGACCTGTTCCTGGTAGACGATGACCCCGTAGGTGTCTTTCAGGCAGTCTTCCAGGCTGGGCAGGGGGTAGTCCACCGGCACAGCGCCTTGCTTGCGCTTGATGAATTCGTCGACCATGCCCGATTTGAGCGGCCCCGGTCGATACAGGGCCAGCATGGCGATGATGTCTTCAAACACCGTGGGCTTGAGCCGGCGCAGGTAGCGGCGCATACCCGAGCTTTCCACCTGGAAGATCCCGTCGGTGTCGCCGGCCGAGTACAGTCGGTAAGTGTCCAGGTCGGTGAAGGGAAGAGAGTCGAGGTCGGGAACTTCCTTGCCGTTTTTGGCGATCATCTCCAGGGCGCCGGCGATGACCGTCATGTTGCGCAGACCCAGGAAGTCGAATTTCACCAGCCCGACTTTTTCGACCATCTTCATGTCGAATTGGGTGACGATATCCTTTTCCTGCTTGCCCCGGTAGAGGGGCAGGTACTCGTGCATGGGCTTGTCGGAAACCACCAGGCCGGCCGCGTGGATGGAGGCATGGCGCGAGAGACCTTCCAGACGCATGGAGGTGTCGAGCAGGCGTTTGATCTGCGGGTCCCGCTTATACAGGTCCGCGAGATCCGGCTCCAGGTCCATGGCCTTCTTGACGGTCATCTTCAGGTCGGCCGGAATCAGCTTGGCGATGCGGTCCGTTTCCTGAAAGCTCATGCCCAGGGCTCGGCCCACGTCGCGCACCACGCCCTTGGCCAGCATTTTTCCGAAGGTGGTGATCTGCGAGACCGAATCGGCCCCGTATTTTTCCACCATGTACTCGATGACCTTGTAGCGGTTCGTTTCGCAGAAATCGACGTCGATATCGGGCAGGCTGACCCGCTCGATGTTCAGGAAGCGCTCAAAGAGCAGATTGTAGGGGATGGGATCGAGGTTGGTGATCCGCAGGGCATAGGCCACCAGCGAACCGGCAGCCGAGCCTCGGCCCGGTCCCACGGGTACGCCGTTGTCCTTGGCCCAGTTGATGAAGTCCTGCACAATCAGAAAATAGCCGGGAAAGCCCATGTCGCAGATCACGTCCAACTCGTGCTGCAGACGGCTCTCGTAGAGGGCACGATCCGTTTCCGGGGGCATTTTTTCCAGGCGGCGCCGCAGACCGTCTTCGGCCAGGCGGCGGAACTCGCTTTCCAGGGTCATGCCCTCGGGCAGTTCGTAGCGGGGGAAGTGCGGGGTCTTCAGGTCGAAGTTGTAGTCCTCGATCATCCCCGCGATGCGCCCGGCATTGGATACGGCCTCGGGCACATGGGCGAAGTCGCGTTCCATTTCCTCCGGGCTCTTGTAGTACAGCTCGCGGGTACCGAAGCGCATGCGCTTGGGATCGTCGAACTGGGCCTGGGTCTGGATGCAGAGCAGGATGTCGTGGGCGTCCACGTCGTCGGCGTTCAGGTAGTGGCAGTCGTTGGTGGCCACCAGGGGCAGGCCGGTCGCTTCCGCGATGCGCAAAAGGCCTTCGTTGGCCTCGACCTGCTCCTGTAGTCCGTTGGATTGTAGTTCCAGAAAATAGCGGTCGGGGTAGATGTCGGCGTATTCCTTGGCGCATTCCAGAGCGGCCTCGAAGCCCTCCCGACGATATTTTTTCGGCACCTCGCCGGCAATGCAGGCCGACAGGGCGATGATGCCGGCCGCATATGCGCGCAGCAGGTTTTTATCCACCCGGGGCTTGTCGTAAAAGCCGAAGAGCGCCCCGTGCGAGACCAGACGGACCAGGTTGTGGTAACCTTCGAGGTTTTGGGCCAGCAGCACCAGGTGGTGGCGGGCCCGGCGTTTTTCCGGGTTGCGGTCGGTGTGGTCGTCGCAAACATAGACCTCGCAACCGATGATCGGCTTGATGCCGACCTTTTGGGCTTCCAGGTAAAAATGCAAGGCCCCGAACAGGTTGCCGTGGTCGGTGATGGCTGCGGCGGGCATGCCGAAGTCCTTGGCCTTGCGGCAAAGATCCTTGATGCGGATGGCTCCGTCCAGGAGGCTGTACTCGGTATGGCAATGCAAATGAACAAAATCGGGCATGGGAGTATTCCAAACGGCGGAGGTGAAACGTACAGGGACCGGGACATGCGGCCGAAACTCATGCGGGAGAAGAATGTACCATAAGGAGGGAGCTTCCTCAACGGGAGTGATGACGGTTTGGCGTGATGCGGCGTCAGGCTTCGGTTTCGGCTCGGGTCGAGTGTCGGGGGGGCTTGCCTCAGCGAAACCTTATCTTTACTCGTCTGGGGCAAAGAGTCACCCCCTCCCGCGTCACCCGTATGAACCACTTGGAGTAAATCATACCCCTTTGCCAAAGGTGTTCCGGAGATGTACTCTGCCGGAAACGCGATCGCCTTTCACCTTTTTCCCGACCGGAGGCGACATGACCCGGGAAACGCTTCAGATCATCTGCTTCAGTCCCACGGGAGGAACGGAAAAAGTGCTCAGGGCGGTGGCTTCCGCGTTTTCTTCCGAGCCTGTTTTTCACGATCTCTGCGTCGCGGAACCGGGGCCCGAGGTCACGCTCGGCCCCGAAGACACGGCGCTCATCGGCATGCCGGTGTTCGCCGGGCGGGTGCCGCCTTTTCCCGCCGACGCTTTGCGCCGCTTCCACGGCAACAATCGACCGGCCGTGCTCGTGGTGGTTTACGGCAACCGGGACTACGAAGACGCCCTGATCGAACTGCGGGATCTGGCCGAAAGCCGGGGATTCGCGCCTGTGGCGGCCGGGGCCTTCATTGCCGAGCACTCCATTGTGCGGAGCATCGCGGCCCGGCGACCGGACGCCAAAGACCGGGCAAAAGCCCGGAGCTTCGGCGAGGCGGCGGGGCGGAAGATTGCCGGCTTCTCTGGCGGGGCGGCCGTCGACTTGGAGGTCAAGGGCAACCGGCCGTACCGCGACCTGCCGCCCGGTTTGCTCAATCCTTACGCGGGCAAAAGCTGCAACGACTGCGGGACTTGCGCGGCGGCCTGTCCGGCAGGGGCCATCCCCGAAACCGAGCCCCAGCACACCGACCCGGCGAAGTGCATCTGCTGCTGCCGGTGTATCCGGGTCTGTCCGCAAAAGGCCCGGCGTTTTAAGCGCCCCATGTTGGCCGCGATCAAGGCCAAGCTCCTGCCGCTTTGCGCCGCGCGCAAAGAGCCGGAAATTTTTTTGTAGGCTGTGTCGTCACGAACGCTTTTTTGTTCCCGGCCGCGTCAGATTTTGCCTTTTAAGGAAAAAGCATCTCGTGACAACACGTCCGGCGGTCGGCTTCCTCAGGGCGGGAAGCCGCCGGGAAGAAATCGTCTTTTCGGGGCGAAATTTCTTCTTCCCCGTCGCGCGCCTTTACTCTTTTTAGGAAACGGCTATACTCAACGGTTCAACGCAGCGGCCCGGTTCGGGCCGCGCCGCAAACCGGCTTTGGCCGTCCTTTTTCCGTCATGAGTCTTCTTTCCTCTTTGCAGCGCCGGTATCGCGCTCCCCTCGGCTACGCCGAAATCCTCCGTGTGGGCCTGCCCCTGGTGGCCGGCATGTGCTCGACCACGGTCATGGAATTCACCGACCGCCTGTTCCTCAGCCACTATTCCGTGGACGCCATCGCGGCGGTCATGCCCGCGACCATGGCCTGGCTGACCATGTCCCTGACCCTCATGGGCATCTGCGGCTACGCCACGGTGCTGGTGGCCCAGTATGTGGGCTCCGGCGCGGAACATCGCGTGGGCGCGGCTCTGTGGCAGGGCCTGTGGTGCGCTTTGGCCTCCGGCGCGCTCACCTTGGGCGCGGGCTTCGCCGCCGAGCCGTTTTTCCGGTTCATCGGGCACGAGGCGCAGGTTCTGGCTATGGAAGTCGAGTACTTTCAAGTGCTTTCGATGGGCACGGTGTTCTTCTTGCTCAATGTCACCGTGGGGGCGTTTTACTCCGGGCGGGGTATCACCCGGCCGGTGATGATGGCCAACATGTTCGCGGCCGCCGTGAACATTCCCCTAGACTATCTGCTGATTTTCGGCGGGTTCGGCATTCCCCCCCTGGGGGTCTTCGGGGCGGCTTTGGCCACGGCCGCGGGATGGGCGGTGAGTTTTACGCTGCTGTGTTGCCTTATCTTCACCAAAGCGCACGATAAACGCTTCGGCGTGCGGCGCGACTTCCGGCCGGATTGGGAAATGATGCGCCGTTTGCTGCGCTTTGGCCTGCCCGGCGGTTTCAACTTTTTTGTGGAACTGGCGGCCATCGCCTGGTTCGTGTTTGAAGTCGGCACCTTGGGCACCGCGCCGTTGGCCGCCTCGAACATCGCGTTTTCGATCAACTCCCTGGTGTTCGTGCCCATGTTGGGACTGAACACGGCCGTGTCTTCCCTGGTGGGGCAGGCCATGGGCCGGGGCAGACCGGACGAGGCCGCCACGGCGGCCTGGAATACCCTGCATTTGGCCTTGGCTTACATGGTGCCGGTGGGGTTCGGCATCGCCCTGTTCGCCGACCCGCTGATTTCCCTTTTCGCCCCCGGCGATCTGACCCCCGAGCAGTTTGTTCCGGTACGGACGGCCGGGGTGGTGCTGTTGTATTACATCGCGCTCTACTCCGTGGTGGACGCCGGGAACATCGTGTATTTCGGCGCGCTCAAAGGCGCGGGCGACACCCCCGGCGTACTGCTGATTCTGGTCTTTTGCGGAAGCTGCTTTTTGGTGGTGCCCATGCTGCTGCTGAAGACGGCGGGAATGGCCGGATTGCACACCTATTGGTGGGCGTTGACCGCATACGTCATGGCTCTTGCCGCAAGCGTGGTGCTGCGCTTTCGCGGCGGCAGGTGGCGGAAGATCCAGGTGGTGGAGACGGCGCCGGCGGCGGAGTGAGGGGAGGGGGGAGAGCCCCCTTGCGAAGGAGATGGAGAAGGGGCTTCGAACGTTCGGCTGTGCAGCAAAGGCGTTTTGAGAGAAAAGGTCGGCGTTTTTTCTCGGTCGTGCGACCGAAGCTTCCTTTTCTTTCAATTTCATGTTGGCCACTCCGTGAGGGCGGGGGCCGTTCCGTGACGGCCCCCTGCACCCCCGCACGCCGGGGCCTGCGGCCCCTGGACCCCGCTTGGGTTTTCCCCGGCCGCGGCGGCAGGCCTGATTCCTTCGCGGTTTTTTTGTCCCTTCGGGTCAAAAAGATCCGCTTCGGAGCTTCGGGAGCCTCCTCGTTCACTTCGTTCGCTGCGGGGTCTCCCTGCGCGGCCCGCCACGGCCGCGAGACTCTCGGATAAATACCATTCCAGTATACCGGTGATGATTTCTTATTGAGCGCATTTATGATTGCCGGAGCTTGATTTTTTGTAGCCTATGACGACCGTTGAATTTTTCATTTCGAGTGAAGCACCGAAGGCTTTCACTGGATCAGGATGCTGTTCAGCAGATTGCCGGGTATAAGGCGGCGTTTGCTTGAGAGAAAAAAGCACAGCTGTGACGCGGGAGCGTCGTTGGCCTTTGCAGGGCGCGGAGGGAAACCCCGGACCGAGTGTCGCGAAGGAGGAGGTTCCCGAAGCGCCGGAGGAGATCCTCCCCTACCGCAGGAAGGGAAGAACTCTGAAGGGAACAAGCCCAACTCGGCTATGAAATATCCGTGGAGTCCAGATGCCGCCCGGTATGCTGGGGCGACCGAAGAACGCATATCGCGAGTGCAATTTAAACGAACTCTTTGGATGTCCTGTTTGAGCCTCTGGCGTGCGGGGGTGCAGGGGCGCCGCCCGGTATGATGCGGCGGTGAGCTCCTTGCGCCACCGACCGAGGAGAGGGGATGCCTCACGCAGCCCTGGCTCACGTGATACCCCCTTGCCCAAGCGGACGAGGTGAAATTGAAAGGGAAAACAGCTCCGGTTGCACAACCGAGAATAAGACACGGGGTATTTCCCCAAAAAGCGACTCCGGTTGCATAACCTGAAAAGAGTGCCGAACCCTCTTTAGAAAAGGCTTGCAGCTTTCCGGCTATGTCTCAAGGCCCGCACTCCCCCGAAGCGGGAGCCTCATTCCCCCGCCAAGGATCAACGTGCACCAGCACGTCGCATACGCCCACGCCCACGCGCCTCGCGGTTTCCGCCTCATAAAGAACGCGTTCGACGGCGTCGGCGATTTCCTCGGCTTGGGCTACGGTGATGTTCGGGTCCACGCCCACATGCATATCCACCTGAACATCCTTGCCCAGAAAGCGGGTACGCAGACCATGCACGCCGCGCACGCCCGGGATTTCCCGAACCACGGCCGCGAGAGCGGCGCAGGTCTGTTCATCCGCTCCTTTGTCCAGCAAGGTGTTCGCGGCGGCGGCGCAGATTTTCCAGGCGGCGTGCAGAATAAACAGAGCCACCAGAACCGCGCCGATGAGGTCCAGGAAAGACCAACTCGGGAACCACCAACTCAGGGCCACGGCCGGGATGATCGGCAGGGAGGCAATCGCGTCGGAACGGTGCCCCCAGGCGTTGGCTTCCACGGCCTCGGAGCCGAGTTCCTTGCCGCGTTTGAGGGTCCAGCGGAAAAGCCATTCTTTGGAA
The DNA here is from genome assembly GCA_031551885.1 of Desulfovibrio sp. GTDB lineage: Bacteria > Desulfobacterota > Desulfovibrionia > Desulfovibrionales > Desulfovibrionaceae > Frigididesulfovibrio. Next base: position 33,533 of record JAVBMX010000021.1, on the reverse strand, counting down.
ACCACGGAAACTACGGCCGCAATAAGCGCCAGCAGGCTTCCGGCGGGTTCGCGCGGGGCGAAGAGGTTTTCGGCTGCGTCCCAGGCGATGCCCAGACCCGCCAAACCGAGAAGCAGGCCTACGAGCAGCGAGATGAGCGACTCCAGCCTGCGGTGCCCGTGGGGGTGGTCGACATCGGGCGGAGCGGGCCAAAAACGCACCCCCACCAGAATGATGATGTCGGTGACCAGATCCGAAAGGCTGTGCACGCCGTCGGCCGTGACGGCCCGGCTGTTGCCTAGAATGCCCGCCAGAACCTTAAAGACGCACAGAACCAGGTTCACCCAAAAACCCACCCAGGTCACGAAGCGGATGCCCGCGAGCCGGGCCGGGTCAAACGGGGTGGACAGCGGGCGGGCCATATCAGTCCTCTCCCGCGCCGGGCAGGATGCCGGCCATCATCAGGCCCACGGCTTCCATCTTGCGCAGGTCGCTTTTGGGGAAGCAGTCGAGAATCTTGCCCCGGAACATGACCGCGATGCGGTCGCCCAAGCGCAGGGCTTCGTTCATATCGCCGGTGACCAGAAGGATGCCCGCTTGCTCGCGGGCTTCGGCCAGCCGGCGGTGGACGTCGTCGGTGGCGGCCACGTCCAGGCCTTGGGTGGGGTTTTCGGCCAGGATGACGGCGGGCTCGCGCAAGAGTTCCCGGCCGATGACCAGCTTTTGCAGGTTGCCGCCGGAAAGGGAACGGGCCGAGGCCAGAGGGTCGCCCGGCCGGATGGAGTAGGCGGAGATGATCTGTAGGGTGGTGGCCAGAGCGGCCGCGCGGGAAAGCAGAATCCCGTCGGTGAAGGTCTCGCGCGCGGTCAGCAGCAGATTGTCGACCAGGGGCATATCCAGGCAGCAGGCCAGGCCCCGGCGATCTTCGGGAATGTAGGCCATGCCGCCCATCTTCGGCGGGGTGGGGTAGAAGTCGCGCCAGTCGCGGCCGAGAATCTCCACCATGCCTTTGGGCGGTTTGACCAGACCGGCCAGCACTTCGACAAGTTCCTTCTGGCCGTTGCCCGCCACACCCGCCACCGCCAACACCTCGCCCTTGCGCAGGGTGAAGGAGATGTCACGCAGGGGGCCGAGGGTCAGGCCGGAGACGCGCAGCACCTCTTCGCCGGGGGGCAGGGGCTCGGGCTTGAAGTCCGACTCCACGGTCCGGCCGAGCATCCGGGCGGCCAGGGTGCGGGTGTCGGGCAGGGCGGCGCGCTCGAATTCATCCACCACTTCGCCCCGGCGTAGAACGGCGATTTCGTCGGCGGTGTCCATGACCTCCTGCAGCTTGTGGCTGATGAAGACCACGGACTTGCCCAGCTCGGTCATGCGCCGGAAGGCCGCGAACAGCCGGGTCGTCTCTTTGGGTGTCAGCACGGCCGTGGGTTCGTCAAAGATCAGCAGCGAGCTGTCGCGATGCAGGAGCTTGAGGATTTCCACCCGCTGACGTTCCCCCATGGAGAGCGAGCCGACCCGCGCGGCCGGGTCGATTTCCAGGGCGAAGCGTTCGGCCAATTCGGCGACCCGGCGTTCCATGACGCGCGGTTTGAGCAGAAAGCCGTCTTCCTGTCCCAAGAGCACGTTTTCGGTCACGCTCATGGAGTCGACCAGCATGAAGTGCTGGTAAACCATGCCGACGCCGGCCGCGAAGGCGTCTTTGGGCGAGGCGAAGCGGACCGGTTTTTCACCCACGAAAATTTGTCCGGCATCCGGCCGGGTGCGCCCGGCCAGCATGGACATGAGGGTGCTCTTGCCCGCGCCGTTCTCGCCGAGTAGGGCTTTGATCCGCCCCGGCGTGAAGGTCAGGGAGATGTTCCGGTTGGCTTTGACCGGGCCGAAAGACTTGCACAGGCCTTCCAGGCGGATGATCGGCGCGACATGCATGCTAATCACCCGGTTCCAGGTTGATGCCCAAGGCCTTGGGGGACTGCCTGCCGCGCCCTCCCAGAGAGGAAAGCAGCAGCACCAGCAGGGTGAGCACAAAGGGCAGCATGGTCAGGTAGTCTGAGGGAATGCCCAGGTCCAGAGCCTGAAGGCGCGACTGCATGGCCCAGGCCCCGCCGAAAAGGAATGCCCCGATCATGGCCCGGCCCGGACGCCAAAAGGCAAAGATTACCAGGGCCACGGCGATCCAGCCCCGGCCGGCCGTGATGTCCGGCACCCACTGGCCCATGACCACCAGCGAAAGGTACGAACCGCCGACCCCGGCCAGAAAGCCGCCGAGCAGCACCCCGGCCCAACGCAGGCGCAGGGGCGAGAGTCCGGCCGTGCGCACGGCCTTGGGGTTCTCTCCCACGGCCCGCAACGCCAGGCCGAAGCGGGTGCGCATCAGCACAAACCACACGCAGGGCACGGCGAGATACGCGAGGTAGACCAGGGCGTCTTGGGCAAAAAGGATCGGCCCGATGATCGGGATGTCTTTCAAGAGGGGGATGGGCAGGGGGGCGAAGGCCGCGATTTTTTCCGGCACCCAGGCGATGCGGGTCTGGTTGAAGGGGTTGCCCAGGAAGTTCGCCAAGCCCGTGCCCAAAATGGTCAGCGCCAGGCCGGAAACCACCTGGCTGCCCCGAAAGACCAGACAGACCGCGCCGTGCAGAGCGGCCATGAAGGCCGCGGCGCACCCGGCCGCGACCACGCCGACCCACGGGTCGCCGGTGGAGTGGGCGGCCAGGAACCCGGCAAAGGCGCCGACGATCATCATACCTTCGACCCCGAGGTTGAGCACCCCGGCACGTTCGTTCAAAATGGCCCCCAGCGTGGCGAACAGGATGGGGATGCCCGACTGCACGGTGGCCTGCAGGGTGAGGACGAGAAAGTCGAGGCTCATGCCGAACCTCCCGCGGCGGATTTGGCGGCCGTCGGCGAACGCTCGGGAACGACGCGCTCCACGGTGTATATTTCAAAAAATTGTCCGGCGAGCATAGTCAGCAAAATGCAGCCTTCGATCATCAGGCCGAAGGGCGCGGGCACGCCCAGTTCGAGTTGGAGGTTTTCCACCCCAACCCGGACTCCGGCCAGGAAAAAGGCGAAAAAGGCGATGCGCCCGATGCGCAGGCGGGCCAGCCAGGCCACCACGATGGCCGTGTAGCCGTATCCGCCGGCGACCGACGTTTGCAGTCTGCCCACCAGGGCCGAGGTTTCGATTCCCCCGGCCAGGGCGGCCAGCGCGCCGCACAGGCAGAGCACGAAAACGGTCAGAAACGCGTACGGCATGCCCGCATAGAGGGCCGCCCGGGGGTTTTCTCCGGCGGCCCGGACTTCAAAGCCTAGGCGGGTGCGTCTGAGAAAAAGCGCCAGGCCGATGCCGACCACGAGGCAGACCCCGAGCCCCCAGTGGATGCGCCCGAACAATTCCGGCACGCGCGCGGCCTCGGGAAACAGCGAGGTCATGGGCATGCCGCCGCCGTCCGGGGCTTTCCAGGGGCCGTGAAGCAGCCGCTGCAGGATCGACACGGCGATGTAGTTGAGCATGAGCGAAGAGATGATCTCGTTCATGGCGAAACGCAGGCGCAAAAAGGCCGGAATAAAGGCCCAGGCCGCCCCGGCCAATATAGCCCCCATGGCCATGCCGGGCATCATGATCCAGGCCGGAGCCTGGGGAAAGAGCAGGACCATGCCCGTGGCCCCGATGGCTCCCATGATGTACTGGCCTTCGGCCCCGATGTTCCAGATGCGCATCCGGAAACACACGGCCACGCCGGTGGCGCACAGGAAAATGGGAATGGTCTTGAGCAGGGAGTCTTCCAGGCTGTAGTCGTGCCCGAAGCCGCCTTCCAGGAGCAGCTTGATGCCTTCCCAGCCCGGTTTGCCCTGAGCCGAAAGCATCAACCCGCTGAGTCCGAGAGAAAGCGCCAACACCGCTCCGAAAATCAGAAAAGAGCCCCACTCGAGAGGCTCCGGTCTGCGGGTGACGCGCCATGTGTTCATGAAGATCCTGTTTGGGAGAAGAGGATTGGTAAGCCTCCGGCGGGCAGGGGGATTGAATCCCCCTGCACCCCCCGAATTGCGGGGCGCAACTTCCGCATGCCACCTCAGGCGGTCGGTTTCCAAACTCGCTTCGATTCGGCGTTGGGAACTTGCCCCGCAAGGACCCAACGCCGAAAAGAGGGGGGCGGGGGGGAAACCATTTCCCCCCCGAAAATTACTTCGTCGACCCGACCACGCCTTCGACGAACCAGTCCATGCTCAGCAGGTCTTTGTCGGCCGGGACCACGCCGTCGGCGAAGCGGACTTTGCCGTCCTGATCTTTCACCGGGCCTTTGAAGACCACATAGGAACCCTTGACGATTTCCTGCTTGCGGGCCAGGACTTCGTCGCGCACTTCCTGCGGCACCATCGAGCCGAAGGGGGAAACGTCCACGATGCCGGTTTCCATGCCGGGCCAGACCGAGGTGTCGCCTTTCCACTCACCTTTGCGAACCTTTTCGACCACGTCCTTGTAGAACGGGGTCCAGTTCCACACGGCGGCGCACAGGTGGGCCTTGGGCGCGAGCTTGGCCATGTCGGTGTTGTAGCCGATGGAGTACACGCCTTTTTCCTGGGCGGCCTCTTGCGGACCGGGGGAATCCTGGTGCTGGGCGAGCACGTCCGCGCCAAGGTCGAGCAGGCTCTTCCCGGCTTCCTTTTCCGTGACCGGGTCATACCAGGTCTTGGTCCAGACCACCCGGACTTCGGCCTTGGGGTTCACGGAACGCACGCCCAAGGTGAAGGCGTTGATGCCCCGGATGACCTCCGGAATGGGGAAGGCGGCCACATAGCCGACGATGTTGCTTTTGGTCATGCGCCCGGCGACCATGCCGGTGAGATACCGGGCCTGATACATGCGGCCGAAGTAGTTGCCCATGTTCGGCGCGGTCTTGTAGCCCGAGCAGTGCATGAACACGGTATTGGGGAACTGCTTGGCCACGTTCAGGGTGGGGTCCATGAAGCCGAAGCTGGTGGTGAAGATGATGTCGTAGCCTTTGCGGGCCATGTTCAGGATCACCCGTTCGGAGTCGGGACCTTCGGCGATGTTCTCGGCAAAGAACGTGGTGATGCCGGGCATCTTGGCCAGTTCTTTGCGGGCCTGATCATGCGCGTACGACCAACCGGCGTCACCCACGGGCGAAACATAAACAAAACCGATTTTCAGCTCTTTTTCGGCGGCGGAGGCCGGCGCGGCCAAGCCGAGGACAAGGGCGAGAGCCGAAAACAAAAAGACGAAACGGCGCATACCAACCTCCTTGGTGCGAAGCCGGCCCGACATGGGCCGGAACTATTCTCTGGGCGCGCGGCCGACGGCCAGCGGTTCAATGAATTGCGGGGCGCTGTCCCAGGGGAAAAGCACCCAGGTATCTTGAGCGACCTCGCGGACATAGGTATCCACGTGAGGAACCCCGGCGGGTTTGGCGTAGATGCAGGCGATGTGCGCCCGAGGCAGGAGCCGACGCACTTCCTGGGCGGTCGTGCCCGTGTCGACCAGATCGTCGATCACCAGCTTGCCTTCGCCGTCGCCTTCCACCCCCTTCAGGAGGGTGCAGCCGGAGTCACTCTGCACCTTCCAGTCGTAGCTGACCATACAGAGCGTGTCGATGTGGTGGATGCCCAATTCGCGGGCCACAATCGCCGCCGGAACGAGGCCGCCCCGGGTTACGGCGATGAGTCCCTTGAACGGCGGGTGTTCTTTCAAAAGCCTGGAAGACAACTCCCGCACGTCGCGCTGGAGTCGTTCCCAGGAGATGATCTCGTTGCGGATATAGCGGGAGTCCGCGGTCATATCGGAATCCTCAATGCAGGGAGGTTTTGAAGGGGGCCGTTGCGGCATACGCCGAAAGGCCGGGGCATGAACCGGCGGCGGGCGTCCGTGTCGCGAACGCCCGCCGAGGTGTTGCCTGTTCTAGCGCAGGGAAATCTGGTCCAAGGCCTCGGGGTGAATGCTGATCTCGGCTTTTTCAAGCAGGTTCTGCATAAAAGCCATGGCCACGTCTTCACGCTTGCGTTGCAGTTGGTTCTTCATAAACATCTCTTTCAATTGGGCCCACTCGTCCGCTGCGGGCGGGGTGGAAGAGATCTGGCGGGCGATGACCGCTCCTTCCTCGACGTTGTACACCTGAGGCAGCCACGTATTGGCGGGCGCGGCCATAAGGGCTTCGCCCAGGGCTTCGGAGCGGGTCAGCGGACGTACGAACGGCCCGGCGACGCTGTATTTTTGGCTTTCTTTCACCTTGCTCTTGTATGCGGTGGGAACGGCGGAGGTTCCGGTGAACTCCGGCAGGGCCTTGCGCGCGGCTTCGCCGGCCAGGGCTTCGGCCCGGTCGCGCTTCAGCGTGGCCGTAATGTCGTTCTTGACGGCGTCCAGGGCGGGGATTTCCTCGGGCTTGGCGTCTTTCACGAAGACCAGAACGATCCCGTCGGACACGGCAAGGGGCGAGGGGGCGGCCCGGCCCGTGGGCACGCCGGCCAGGGCGGAGACGGAGTCTTTGTGCAGCTTGAGCAGAGCGACGACTTCCGAACGGGGTTTGAGCCCGGAGTGTTTGAGGGGCGAGCCGAGCTCGGCGGCGATTTTGTCGAACGCCGTGCCCAGGCGTAGCGCTTCTTCGGCTTTGGCCTGGAATTCGGGAAAGGCGGCTTGGGCTTTCTCGAGCGCGAGCTTTTCCTGGATTTTATCGCGCACTTCGTCCAAAGGCTTTTGCCGGGCGGCGCGTTTGTCTTCCAGCATAATTAGGTGCAGGCCAAAAGGCGTTTGCACCGGAGCGCTGACTTCGCCCGGTTTCAGAGCCAGGGCGGCCTTGTCGATGGCCTCGGGCAGCAGGCCTTCGTTGATGAAGCCCATTTCGCCGCCAAGAGCGCGGGTCATCGGGTCCTCGGAATACTCCCGGGCCAGGTCGGTGAAGGCGGAACCGGAAGCCAGCTTTTGCTGGATTTCACCCATCCGGGCCTGGGCTTTGCCGAGGGCCTCCTGATAGCCCGCGTCTCCGGGCTTGGGCAGGCGCAGCAGGATTTGTCTGCTGGAGTAACCGGACGGTTCGGAATATTCGATGCGGTTGTCTTCGTAAACTTTGGCGATTTCGGCGTCGCTCACGGCCATACGCGCGGTGAGAAGCGCGGGCGTCAGCTCGATGTAGTCGACATCGATGCGCTCGGGCAGGCGCAGGGTGTCTTTGTTGGTTTCATACCAAGCGGTGATTTCCTGATCGGTGACCTGGACCTGGTCTAGATAGTCGGCGCCGGAAAAGAGCACATATTGGGCGATATGCTGGGTCAGACCGAGCTCGAAGGAGGCCTTGGCTTCGGCTTCGGTCAGACCGACGCCGGCGGTAACCAGGGCCATGAGCTTTTCGTCGAGGAGCGAAATGCGGGTATCTTCCTGGAACTGGCCTTGGTTCCAGCCGCGTTGCTTCAGGAAAGCCTTGTAGCGGTTGTTGTCGAACTTGCCCTGTTCGTCTTTGAACAGGCCGATGCTTGTCACAACCGCGCTGACCTCGGCATGCGAGACGAAGAGGCCCAGGCGTTCGGCTTCCTGCCGGCGCAGGGTTCTTTGCACCAGTTCGCGCAGCACGGCCTGCTTGAAGCGGGTTTGCGCGTCTTTGTCGGAGGCGAAATCCGGCACGCTGCGGCGGAAATTGTCGATGTTGGCCTCGGCCTCGCGCATGACGGCGGTCATGGCGATGCTCTCGCCGTTCACTTCGGCCGCCGTATGCTTGGGCATGGCGCTGAAGTTCCCCACACCCCAGAAAATGAACACCAGGATGATGATGCCAAAGATAATCTTGACCGCCCAGGAACGGGCGCTCCGCGTGATGTTGTCCAGCATTCGGTCGTCTCCGGAATGTGTCGTATCGCTTCGCTTAGAACATTTTCACTTTGAAAATGCTTATGAAACCATAGTGTCGATGGACTTCAGAACGATTCCGCAGGTGGGCGTCCGCTTGCACGGCCGCCGGAGCAAATCAACTTTGAAACGTTGATTTGCTCTAGGCTTCGACGTCGACGCCCGCCAAGCGGTATTCGTTCAATTTGTTGCGCAGGGTCCGCACGGAAATCCCCAGAATATCGGCCGCCTGGGTACGGTTGCCCTTGGTTTGCTCCAAGCCTTTCTTGATCATCAGCCGCTCCACTTCATGCAGCGGCATGACTCCGCCCGCGAAGGAGATTGCGGCCCCATCCGGGGTGAACGGCACGGCCTCGGCCGCTTCCGCCTTGTCGATGGGGGAGGGCGCTTCCTCAGATTCCCGTTCTTCCAGGAACAGCGGCCACTCGTCGCCTTCCAGCAGGAAATGCCCGGGAACGATGGGCCTGCCCCCGGAGAGCAGCACGGCGCGTTCCATGAGGTTTTGCAGTTCCCGCACGTTGCCGGGGAAAGCGTAGTCTGAAAGCCAGGCTTCGGCTTCCGGCGAAAGCTCCACCGGGGCCAGGCCGTATTCGCGCACATAGCGCTCGATGAAAAAGCGGGCCAGCGTGGGCACGTCGCCGCCGCGCTCGCGCAACGAAGGCAGGCGCAGGGGGATGACGTTCAGGCGGAAGAACAAATCCTGGCGGAATTTGCCGTCTTTGACCCAGTCTTCCAGGTTGCGGTTGGTCGTGGCCAGCACCCGCACGTCCACCTTGACGGTTTCCGTGCCGCCGACCCGGTCGATTTCGCTCTCTTGGAGAACGCGCAAGAGCTTGGCCTGAAGGCCGAGCTCCATTTCGGAGATTTCGTCCAAGAGCAGAGTGCCGCCGTCGGCCAACTCGAACTTGCCGAGCTTGCGGGAAACGGCCCCGGTGAACGCGCCTTTTTCGTGTCCGAAGAGTTCGCTTTCCAGCAGGTGCTCAGGCAGGGCCGCGCAGTTGACGGCAATGAACGGTCCGTGAACCCGGTCGCTTTCGGAGTGGATGAACCGGGCGAACATTTCTTTTCCCGTGCCGGAGTCGCCGGAGATAAGCACCGTGGCCTTGGATTTGGCCACTTGGCGGGCCAGGCCGAGCACCCGGCGCAGGACCGGATGTTCGCCGACGATGGCAAAGCCGCGTTCGGGCCTGGCGGCCGGACGCTCGGGAACGGCGCGGGCCGGCGCATCGGGCAGGGCGGCCTGGATTTTTTCAAAGCTCAAGGGCTCCGGCCAGTAATCCTTGGCCCCGGCTTCGAGCACCCGTTCGGCTTCCTCGGGGGAGACCCTGTCGGAAAACACGATGACCGGCGGGAAGTGGGGGTCTTCCTTACCCACGGCCAGCAAATCCTCCACCCGGTAGCCGGGCATGAAGGAACGCGAAAGAATGAGCTCCGGCGTTCCCTTGCGCAGAAACGCCGAAGCCCCTTTCAAATTTTCGGCGATGCCGACCTCAACCCCGGCGTCGCGCAATTGCGGAAAAACGCGGGTCACAAGTTGGGCGGGCGCCAGAAAAAGAATTCGCCGGGCAAGCATCCAAAGACTCATATCCTTTGTCGGGTGGTTTTTCAACAGAAGAATGCTTCCGGTACCGGCTCATTTTGTCGTGGTGTCGCGTCGGGCGCTGTTCTGTAAAAACAGGACCGCGAAGCCGGCCCTGTCGTCGGCGTTTCCGGAGGAGCGGGCGTCTGTTTCACACCGTCAAAAGGGGCTTTCGGCTAGGGTCGGCCGCGGTTGCGCTCGGCAATGAGTTCGGCCGCGATGCTCACGGCGATCTCCTCCGGGGTCTGCGCGCCTATGGAAAGACCCACGGGGCAGTGCACCGCTTGCAGCAGATCGGCGGAAAGGCCTTTTTCCCGCAATTGGGCGTAAACCGCCTCCCGCTTGGCCCGGCTCCCGATCATGCCGACATAGCCGAAGGGGAAGGCGAGGGTGGCCTGCAGGGCGTCGCGATCATGGGCGTGCCCCCGGGTGAGGATCACGGCCGCGTCCGGCGACGCGGGGGCCGTCGCGGCCAGGGCCTCGCGCAAGGTTTCGGCGCGCTGGTCCGGCACGAGCAAAAGGCGGGCCAGGGGAAACCGCTCGGCCGAGGCGAACTCCGGCCGATCCTCCAGCACGACGACGCCGTAGTCCAAGGTGCTCGCGAGCAACGCCAGGGCGCGGGAAACATGCCCGGCCCCGAACAGAAACAACCGACGCCGGCGGGGAAAGGGCTCGGTCAGGATGAGGCGTTGGTTTTCCCGCCGCAGACGTGTGGTGACGTCATCGAGCGGAAGGGCTTCCCTCGAGGCGTCGGGCTCGAGGAATTCTCTGCGCACGACCACGGCCTTTCCCTCGGCCGGAAGCGACACGTGCGCGGTCAGGCAAAACGCCCGTCCGGCGTCTTCGGCTTCCACGGCGCGGGTGTAAAGGGCGAGGGTTTCCGCATCCGGATCCAGGCGCTGCAGCAGCAACGAGAGTTCGCCGCCGCAGATCATGTCCATGTCGGTGACGCCGTGGAGGGAGTACTCCAAGATAATGGCCGGCTGGGGAAAAGAAGGGTCCGCCGCAAGAAGGGTGTGAGCCGCGTTCGCGGCCTCGGCTTCATAGCGGCCGCCGCCGACGGTTCCGTACGTTCGACCGTCGGCGCACACCAGAAGTCGCGCTCCGGCGGTTCGCGGGGTGGAGCCTTTATGGGAGTAAATGACAACGGAAACGAGAGAACGTCCGGCCCGCAGCTCATCCAGAATGACACGACAAAGCTGTTGCATAGGAACTCCTTGATGCGAGGCGTACCCTCCAGAAAGCGGGAATGTCAATACAGGCGGGGGCGGCCACGCGAAGGGCGGTGACGCCTGTTTTATTCAAGACGAAGACTCCGCAAATTTTTTCTTCAGAAAATCAAGCAAGTGAAAAATGCCTCAACCTGTAAGCGATTGCATTGTGGGAGACAACGTTTACAGTCCAACTGCAAACCGCTAGGCTCAAAATTAGGATTCGGTACCGCGCGTCGCCGCGAAGGGGGATGAAGAGTGCCGCTTTGGGGCGACGGAATCTTTTATCCGGAGGGAACCCCGGTGTCACAAGAGTATATTTTTGCCACCACCGTGGAATCCGCCCTGGCCTTGCTCAAAGAGCGCAAGGGCGCGGCGCGGATCATCGCCGGTGGGACGGATCTTGTCCTGCAGGAGTCGCGCAGGAAAGAAAAAAGCACGGTTTTGGTCGACCTTTCGCATATTCCCGATCTGCACGGCATCAAAGAATGTGGAGGCGACATCCTGATCGGCGCCTGCGTCACCCATACGGAGGCGTCGTTTTCACCTCTGCTGCGGGCCAAAGCCCCGGCTCTGGCGACAGCCTGCGGCAACGTGGGAGGCAGGCAGATCCGCAACATGGGCACCTTGGTGGGCAACGTGGTTTCCGGCCAGCCGGCCGGCGACGCCGCCGTGGCCCTGACCGCCCTCGACGCCCGGTGCATGGTGCATACCTGCGACGGCAGGGTGCGCGAGGTTTCCATGGCCCAGATGTACGCGGGCGTTTGCGAAAGTTCCGTGGACTGCTGCGCGGAAATCGTCACCCGCATCCGTATTCCCGCCCATAAGGCCGGGGAAGCTTCTTCTTACCAGCGGATGGAACAACGCAAGGCACTTTCGCTGCCCATGTTGTGCGTGGCGGCCAAGCTCGGCCTGGAGGGCGGCGTGATCGCCACGGCCTCCATCGCCATGGCCCCTGTCGGCCCCGGGCCGCAACGCGCGGCCGAAGCCGAAGCGTTTTTGATCGGCAAAAAGCCCGAAAAGGCCGTGTTCGTCGAGGCGGCCGCCCTGGCCGACAAAAACGCGGCTTTCCGCAGCAGCTCGGTGCGCGGCTCCAAGGAGTTCCGCCACGCCGTTCTTCCCGTATTCATCGTCCGCGCTTTGGAAGAAGCGGCGGCCCGCGCCGGCGCGCGCTAAGGAGACCGTTCAATGGCCACAACCATTTCCTTTCTGCTCAACGGCGAAACCGTCGAGGTCTACGCGGAGCCGACCGAGTTGCTGGTGGATGTGCTGCGCAACAAGCTGCAGCTTACGGGCACCAAAATCGGTTGCAAAGCCGGGGACTGCGGGGCCTGCACCGTGATCATGAACGGCAAAGCCGTCAATTCCTGCCTTGTTCCCGTCGGCAAAGTCCAGGGCGCTTCGATCGCCACCATTGAGGGCGTGGCGGGCAAAGAGGGCCTGCACCCGCTGCAACAGGCCTTTATCGACCACGGGGCCATCCAGTGCGGCCTGTGCACGCCGGGGATGATCATGGCCGCCAAGGCCCTGCTCGACGAAAAATGTTCCCCGAGTAAAAACGAGATCCGTGAAGCCATGTCCGGCAACATTTGTCGCTGTACGGGCTACGTGAAAATCGAGAAGGCCGTTGAAGAGGCCGCCGCGCAGGTCCGCGCGGGCAAGGCGCCCGGCTGCTGTTGCTCCCAAGGAGGTGATAAGTGAGCGCCTACAAATACATCGGCAAAGACATGCCCCGTCGCGACGGGGTGGATAAGGTCACCGGCGCGGGGTTGTTCGCTTCCGATATTTCCCTGCCGGGCATGCTTCACGCCAAAGTGTTGCGCAGCCCGCACCCGCACGCCCGGATCAAAAGCATCGACGTTTCCGAAGCCCTGGCCCTGAAAGGCGTGCGCGCCGTGGCCACGCACGAGGATTGCCCGAAAAACCTCTACAACGCCTCGGCCCCCATGTTCACCACCGTGCCGGGCAGCGAACGGGTGCTGGACCAGTATATTCTTGAATCCACGGTCCGCTATGTGGGCGACGAGGTGGCGGCCGTGGCCGCCGACACCGCGGCCATCGCGGCCGCGGCCGTGAAGCTGATCAAAGTGGAATACGAGGTTCTGCCCTTTGTGCTCGACCCTATGGAGGCCATGAAGCCCGAAGCCCCGGCCCTGCATGCCGACAAGGGCGTGACCCCGGAAGGCAGGAACATTCCCGGCGAGGTCATCCGCATTCCCTGGGGCATCTCGAGTCCGGCGGCCGACGATGAGCTGGACGCCGCGTTCAAGGAATGCGACATCGTGCTCGATGAAACCTACCGGGTGCCCATAGTCAAGCAGATGCAGATGGAAACCATGTGCGCCGTGGCCAAATTCGACGGCGATGGTGGTCTGACGGTCTGGAGCACCACCCAGACCCCGCACCCCTCGCGCTTCATTCTGGCCAGCGTCTTCGGCATGCCCGCCAGTAAGATTCGGGTGCTTAACCCGCCCCATTTGGGCGGCGGTTTCGGGGTGCGCATCGGCTTGTCTGCCAAAGCGGAGCCCATTGCCGCCCTGTTGGCCAAAATGACCGGCCGCCCGGTGCGCTTCCAGTTCACCCGCGAAGAAGACTTCACGGCTTCGGACACCCGCCACGGCGGCTATGTGCGCGTACGCCTGGGAGCCATGAACGACGGCACCATGAAGGTGCTGGACCTGAACATCGTCCTGGGCACCGGCGGATACTGCACCTTCGGCGTGGAGCTGCCGGCCGTGTCCGGGGCCATGGCTCTGGCCATCTACGACATTCCGAAAAAGCGCTACATCGGCCATTCGGTGTACACCAACCAAACCACGGCCGGGGCCATGCGCGGCTTCGGCAACCCTCAGAGCAACTTCGCCCTGGAGGGCACGGTGGACCTGCTGGCCGAGAGGCTCGGCATGGATCCCATCGCCCTGCGCCGCAAAAACGTGCAAAAGGCCAACGAACCCTGGTTTCTGCCGTTCCCCTGTTCCTCGAACGAGGTCGAGGCCTGCATCGCCCAAGGCTCCAAAGCCCTCGGCTGGGAGAAGCGCGGCGCCTTCGACAACTCCGGTCCGGTCAAGCGGGGCATGGGGTGCTCCATCGCCACCTGGGTTTCCAACGCCTGGCCGTTCTGCGTGGATTACGACAACGCCTACGCCACCGTGCAGGTGGACGGTTCGCTCCACGTGGCCGCCGGCGTGCCCGATATGGGCACGGGCACCAGCACCAGTCTGCCTCAGGTCGCGGCCGAGGCCTTTGGGTCTTCCTACGACGACATTCACTTCATTTACGCCGACACGGCTACCACGCCGTTCACCATCGGTTGTCACGCCAGCCGGGGGCTGTACGCCATGGGCACGGCCGTGAAGGTCGCGGCCGAGGACGCCCGTAAGCAGGTGTTGGAGTACGCGGCGGAGCACGTCTTTAAAGTTCCGGCGGGCAAGCTGGATTTGGCCGAGCGCATGGTTTTCCTTAAAGGAGAAACGCCCAAGCCGGTGAATCCCGAAAAGTTCGACAAAGAGCCGGGCAATGCGGTCGCCCTGGCGGATCTCTGCTACCATGCGCATATCCGCAACAAGCAGTTCATCGGCATCGGCAAGATCATTCCGCCCAACTCGCCGCCCTGGATGGCCTGTTTCGCGGATGTTTCCGTGGATACCGAAACCGGTCAGGTCTCCGTGAACAAGCTGGTGGCCGTCCATGACGTGGGGTTTGCCGTGAACCCGATGATCGTCCAAGGGCAGATTGAAGGCGGGGCCGTGCAGGGTATCGGGTACGCCCTGACCGAAGAGATCACCTATGCCGCTTCGGGCAGGCAGAACAACGACAGCATGCATACCTACATGGCGCCGACCTTCAACGATGTTCCGGACGTGCAGGCGATCATCGTGGAGAGCAGCGACCCGCAAGGGCCGTTCGGGGCCAAAGGGGCCGGCGAATGCGGTCTGATCTGCCCCGGTTCGGCCATCGCCAACGCCGTGGGCAATGCCCTGGGCAAACGCGTGAAGCAGCTCCCCATGACCCCGGAACGGGTCTTGAAGTTGATTGGGAAGATATAAGCGTTTTTGGGGGAAATAATTAATCACCGGACCCCCTTGTTTCCGGCGAAGCGCGCAAAGCGCGCTTCGCCGGAGCACAGCGGCCGGAGGATGTCATTCTCAGGAAACGGCTTGTGGTTTTTTGCTGAAAGGGTGCGTTTGAACCGCTCCCCTCAGGCGGTGGGGGTGTTATCTTTCTTTTGCTTGCAGCTCTTCGTAAGCTTCGGGCGTGTCCACGTCATGCACGACGCCGGGGTCGTCGACGGGAAGACGCAACAGGTTTGGGCCGAGGTCGTTCAGAAGCCGTCGCGCCCCGGCGTCGCCTTCCAGGCGCAGCAGGCTCGGGAGCAGGATACGGGAGAGAATCACCGGGTTGCCGCGGCGACCCCGATATTCCGGCGCGGTGGCCGGGTGTTTGGGATTTTTGCCGAGAGCCCGCTTGTGGGCGGCATACAGCAGCCGCAATGTTTCCGGGCGGATCAGCGGCTGGTCGCCCAAAAATACCGCCACGGAACGCGGGCCGGTCGTTCCCGGTCCCGCCATGAGCGCGGAAAGCCCCAGGCGCAACGATTCGCTCAGGCCCCACTCGGGACGGGGGTTGATGACGATCTCCGTTCCCGCCGGAGGAAATTGGGGGAAGCAGGCGCTCAAGGCTTCGGTAACAGGCGCGGCATCGTTCCCCAGCACGAGAATCAGCCGGACAAGCCCTCCGGCCGAGAGCACGGCGGCAAGGCTGTGCGCCAGGAGGGGCTTTCCTTTGTACGGCAATAACAGTTTACCGCCGCCCAGGCGGCTGCCGAGTCCGGCGGCCAGAAGAATGCCGCTTAAGGAAGAACTTGTGTGCACCGCAGGCCCTCCACGGCGACCGCGCCGATGTGGACGCCGCGTATCTTCGGATCGCCTTGCAGGATCAATT
Source organism: Desulfovibrio sp. (assembly GCA_031551885.1). GTDB lineage: Bacteria > Desulfobacterota > Desulfovibrionia > Desulfovibrionales > Desulfovibrionaceae > Frigididesulfovibrio. The sequence continues at coordinate 17,971 of JAVBMX010000021.1, read as the reverse complement.
TCGCCAGTTTTTCTCCCGCTTCGGCCGCGCCGGGCAGGTCGGCCTGGTTGAGAAAAACAAAACGCTCCGCTCCCGGCGGCGTGTGCTGGAAGAGTCCGTTGGGGTGCAGAAACAGGCGGGCGGCGGCTTCCGGCGTGCAAATTTCTCCCGGAGCCAACCCGGTAATCGCGGCCACGCGCTCCGGGCGGAAGACGAAATCTTCCGTCATGGCGCGTCCCAGGCCCGAAAGGCCCAGCACGGCCACCACGGCCCGGGTCATGGCGGGAATGACCGGTTCGTGCTCGGCCGGGGCCTTGATCGGCCGGTGGGCGGCGCCGTCGGCTTCAATCAGGCCGATTCGATCGGGGCGCTTTTTGGTGAGGTAGGCCAGTTCTTCCAGCGTGAAGCCCATGAGTTTGTCCGAATCGGCCGGAGCCGGGCGGGCGGCGCAGAAAAATCGAATTCCTTGCGGTGCTTTGATTTTTTGTGGGGCTGTGGTAACCAGTACCGCCGGACATTGCCCGGCGGTGGGTGGAAATATGCGCGTGGTGGTGGTGCAAAGGACGGGAGCTTCCACAGTGCCCAGAGCATCGCCCAAAGCATAGAGCAGAGTCGTTTTACCGCCCCCCCCCACCAGACAGACAAGGCCGGGCAGATGGGGGCGCAACACGTCGTCGAAGTTGAAACTTGTCGTCCTCATACGCAACATGTAGTCTCTGCGGGCAAAGAATGCAACCGGCATGGTGAAAAAATGTGGGATAAGACGATGTTATTTTACGGTGCCGGAGAGATGGCCTCCGGAGTGGCCGCTCGCCTGTTTCGAGCGGGATTTCGCAATCTGGTTATGCTGGAAGTGGAACAACCATTGGCCGTGCGCCGTACGGTGAGCTTTTGTGAAGCCGTGTACGACGGCCGCGCCGCTGTGGAGGATCTTACGTCCGAGCTTGCTCCGAACGTGGCGGCCGTGCCCGGCATCCTGCGGGCGGGGCGCATTCCCGTTTTGGTTGACCCGGAGCACCACAGCCGCAGAGATCTGGCCCCGGAAGTGGTTGTCGACGCCGTTCTGGCCAAAGCCAACCTTTGTACCCGCCCGGACGACGCGCCGCTGGTTGTGGCCCTCGGCCCCGGTTTCACCGCCGGGAAGGATTGCCGAGTGGTGGTGGAGACCAATCGCGGCCACGATCTCGGGAGACTTATCTTCAACGGTGAAGCCGAGCCCAATACCGGCATTCCCGGCGATATCGCCGGGCGCTCTCGGGAGCGGGTGCTGCGCGCCCCCTGTGCGGGCATGGTCGCACAGGCGTTGCCCATCGGAACGATGGTCCGGGCCGGCGACGAAGTCTGTCGCGTGGCCGGACGGCCGGTGCGGGCGGCCATCGACGGCATGCTGCGCGGGATGATTCGCGAAGGCCTGACCGTTCCCGCCGAAATCAAAATCGGCGATGTGGACCCGCGGGGTGAAAAAGCTCAATTCGCCACGATTTCAGAAAAGGCCCGCGCTCTGGGCGGCGCGGTGCTTGAAGCCGTCTGCGCCCATTTTTCCGGAAGTCTGCCGGGCACGACCGACCGGTGACGCCGGCTGAGGCGGTAAAATGTTTCAGGGCGGAACATGTGGGATCCGCAACCGAGGAGAGTGGGTATGAACAGGCTCGTTGTCGCGTTGGCGCTGTACTGTTGTATTTTGGGGGTCGGAACGGCCTTTGGCGCTTCCGGCCACTACACCAACGGGGTTGAGGGCATCAAAGCGGCCACGTTGCCCCCTCCGGGGGTATATTGGCGCATGTACAACGCTTTTTACAGCGCCGACTCCACACGCACGGATACAGGGAAAAAAGCGCCGGGGGACTTTGACCTCAGCGCCTTTGCCTGGGTCAACCGCCTGATTTGGTCCACCGATGTGGAAATCTTGGGCGGCAACCTGCTTATGGACGTGATCGTGCCCATGTCTTATACGGATCTCTCCTATAAACTCAACGGGATGACCCTTGCGAACGACAACAGGTTCGGTCTGGGCGACATCATGGTCGAACCGTTTGTTTTAGGCTGGCACGGCTCGTGGTACGACGCCGCCGTGGGGACGGGCCTGTATATGCCCACCGGAGACTTTGACGGCGACCGCGCGGTCAACCCCGGCATGGGGTTCTGGACCTTTATGTTCACGGCTGGCGGCACGGTGTATTTTGACCGGGACAAAACCTGGAGCGCTTCGGTTCTTTCCCGCTATGAAGTCCACACCGAGCAGGAAGATACGGATATTACCCCCGGAAACCACTTCCATTTTGAGTGGGGCGTTGGTAAAACCCTCCGGCAGGTTGTGGATGTCGGCGTCGCCGGGTACTGCCATTGGCAGGTGACCGACGACTCCGGCCCCGGCGCGACGGACGGCCGCGAGGAAGCTTACGCGGCCGGGCCGGAAATCGCCATGGCCTTCCCGGAACATGGATTCCAGGTATCATTGCGCTCCCTGTGGGAGTTCGAAAACCGGAATCGCCCCGAAGGCAACATCACCACGTTGACCTTGACCAAAGCCTTTTAAGCATGTTCGAATCTTTAAAATTTGTTGTTCACGCGCCGGCCGCGTTGCCGGAGGGTTTTCCCCGGCGGCGCGCTCGTATGAGGTTTAGCCGATGAAAGCCATTTCCGTTCGTGAGGCCGTGGGCCTGACTCTGTGCCACGACATCACCGAAATCGTTCCCGGCGGGCATAAAGGCCCGGCCTTCCGGCGCGGCCACGTCGTTCGGGATGAAGACGTGGAGCATTTGCTGCGTCTCGGCAAAGAACATCTCTATGTCTGGGACACCCGCAACGGCGATCTGATCCATGAGGACGACGCGGCCCGGCGCATCGCAACCGCGACAGCCGGGCCCGGTCTCGTTCTGGGGGAGCCGAAGGAAGGGCGGATCAACTTTATGGCCGCTCACCAAGGGTTGGTGCGGATCAACCTGGATCTGCTGACCCGAATCAACCTGGTGCCGGACGCCTCCCTGGCCACCGTGCATACACTGCAGGAAACAGAGGCCGGCCGCGCCGTGGCCGGTACGCGGGTCATTCCTCTGGTTGTTCCGGCCTCGGTACCGGAAGCCGTTGAAGCCCTGTGCCGTGAGCATGGACCGGTCATCTCCGTTTTGCCGTTCGCCTCGCCGCGCGTGGGCGTGATCACCACCGGCAGCGAGGTTTTCCACGGCCGGATCAAAGATGCCTTCACCCCGGTGTTGCAACGGAAACTTGAATCTTGGGGGTGTGCCTTCCACTTCCATCAGACCGTGCCCGACAAGGTGGAAGAGACCGTCAAAGCCGTGCGCAACGCCCTGGAAGCCGGATCGGAGTTGGTTTTGCTCACCGGCGGCATGAGCGTGGACCCGGACGACAAAACTCCGGGCGCGATCCGGGCGGCGGCCGACCGGGTGGTCACCTATGGTTCCCCGGTGTTTCCCGGAGCAATGTTTATGTTGGCCTACAAAGGCGAAGTGCCGATCATGGGTCTGCCGGGCTGCGTCATGTATCACCGGGCCAGCGTGTTCGATTTGATCATGCCGCGCATTCTGGCCGGTTTGGACGTCACTCGCGAAGATATTGCCGGCCTTGGCCACGGCGGTTTGTGCGATTCCTGCCCGGAATGTCGCTTTCCGCTGTGCGGCTTCGGCAAGGGATAGGGGGTTCGAGTTCGCGGGGGAGGGAATCCCATGAGGTGGAGCTCTTGAGGATTCCAGCACAGGCCGAGCCTGCTCCCCCGGCCCCCCTTCCTTCTGGAACAATGTTACTTTGAAATTGTCTATCGCAAACATATCACAAACAGACTTTCGAACGAACCCGCAAGCAAACAGGGACGCGAAGGTCGGCATGTCGGCGGCACTGCCGGAAAAACGAAACCATGCCTCGTGCAGATGCGGGCCGCAGGCCGCTTGCGCGTCCGTCGGAGCAAAAAGACTTTTTCAAAGTTGATTTGCTCCATACCGCATGGGTACGGCCGGGCGGCGACCGGTTTTTCGCTCTTTGGGCATGAACCGAAGTTTGCCTTCCAGGTCGAAACTCCGTAGAGTGCCGACGAACTTCACGGAGAAGCCACACACCATGCGCGATCGTCTCATCCTCGCCTACGCCCGGGTCTGGCCCTCCGGCCTCAGCCCCGTCATGCCGGGAACCTGCGGTTCTCTGGTCGCCGTCGCGCTTGCTCCGCTCATCTTCATGCCGTTGCCCTGGTGGGGCCGACTTCTGCTGCTCGTCTTCGTCGCCGTAAGCGGCACATGGGCGGCGGGGCACGCGGCCCGCCTGCTGGGCAAAAAAGACCCCAAAGACGTGGTCATCGATGAAGTGCTGGGGCAGTGGATGACATACGCGCCGTTCGCCTTTTTGGATATATGGGGCTACGCGGCCGGTTTTCTTCTCTTCCGTCTTTTCGACATCACCAAACCTCCACCGGTGCGCAACCTGGAGTCTTTGCCGGGCGGCCTCGGCATCATGGCCGACGACGCCGGGGCAGGGGTTCTGGCCGCACTTTGCCTCGGTGGAGGGCTTTGGGTGTTCGGTCGATGCCCTTTTGGATTTTAGGAATAATTCCTGATTGACTTTCCCGTTAATCCTCCGCATCATATTCAAGCCGTGTTCCCAACACGGAACGCGAAATCGGGCCGCGCCCGAGGGAGAACAGCATGACCGCAAAAGCCGGCGACACCGTTTTTGTGCATTACACCGGGACCCTTGACGACGGCACCGAATTCGACTCTTCCCGCGACCGGGATCCCCTGGAGTTTGTGCTCGGCAAGCGGATGGTCATCCCCGGTTTTGAGAAGGCCGTCACCGGACTGAGAGAGGGAGACACGGTGCGCGCCGTCATCGCTCCGGAAGACGGCTACGGGGAGCCCTCCGACGATATGGTCATCATCGTGCCGCGCGGCGAGGTGCCGGCGCACATCCAGCCCGAAGTCGGCCAAGCCTTGCAACTGACTCTGCAGGACGGCGTTTTGAACGTGGTCGTCTCGCGCGTGGATGAAAACGAGTTGGAGTTGGACGGCAATCACCCTCTGGCCGGCAAAACCCTGACCTTCAATATCGAAGTGGTCAAGATCAAAGCCGCGTAACGCGGTGACCGGGTCGTGGGCGTTCCGCATCGGTCGGAACCTCTCGCGCAAAGCGCCCGCATACTTTTGCCGCGCTTTGCCCCACATCGACCGGCATTCTTTGTTCGACGCACCGGGCCGCCGTTGCAAAGGAGCCTTTATGGCCGAGCTTAAAGACTTCACCCATCGGATCATCGACTGGAATCTGACCCCCGAGCATGCCGTAACCATGTATCTGGAGTGGGGCAACAACGACTGGCAGTCGGAATACCCGCCGGTGCGCTCGAAAACGGATGTTTCCACTTACTTCGTGGTGGACACCTGGGAGGGGGCTCCGATCATTCGCTTGGTGCAGCGCAACTCGGAACGGGCCGACGACCTCTTGGTTTTTCCGTTGCCGGAACGTTTTGTGGCCGGTTTTTACGCGGAAAACGGCAAGAATAAAGGTATCTACACGCCGACCGACGAAATAAAAGCCTGGCTGCGCGCCGAGCTGGGGCAGAACATCGACGGCAAGCCCCGCTCCAAGACATAGGCCGGAAAAGTGCTTTTTGGGGGCTCTGCCCCCATACCCCCGGCAGGGGATTGAATCCCCAGACCCCCCCAGGTGGGGTTTGGGGCGGCAGCCCCGAAAAACATTTCTTTCAGCTTCTTGACAGGCCGATTCATTCGGGACTATAGGCAACCACACGGTGCATGGTGCGCCGAACCAGACAGGAATCGATGATGTTGCAACTCGCTCCCGCCACCTTTGTTCAGCCCGCCCCGTTCTATGCGTTCGGGTTTTATTTTTATGGCTTTACGAAGTCCTGCGGCTGGAGAATGGTGTAACGTCACGACACGACAATCACTTCAGAGGCCGCAGGCGGTATGCCGGCGGCCTTTTTCTTTGATCCCGCCGGCTCGCGGTCTCCGCAAACCGAAAGGGGAACGATCATGCAATTGGGAAAAGCCATCCGCCTTGAGCGCATCATCAACCGCAAAAGCCGGCGAACGATCATCGTGCCCATGGACCACGGCGTGACCGTCGGCCCCATCGAGGGCCTGACCGACATGCGCGCCACCGTGAACGAAGTGGCCGAAGGCGGCGCGGACGCCGTGATCATGCACAAAGGCCTGGTGCGTTGTTCGCATCGCGGCGCGGGCCGGGACGTGGGCCTGATTCTGCATCTTTCGGCCGGCACCAACCTCACGCCCACGCCGGGGGCCAAGGTGCTGGTCTGCTCGGTTGCAGAGGCCGTGCGCATGGGCGCCGACGGCGTATCCATCCACGTGAACCTGGGCGACCCGGCCGAGCGCGACATGCTGGCCGACCTCGGCCGCATCGCCCGCGATTGCGATTCGTGGGGTATGCCCCTCATCGCCATGATGTACGGCCGGGGACCGCTGATCAAAAACCAATACGACGCCGAGATCGTGGCCCACTGCGCCAGAGTGGCCTGTGAGTTGGGCGCGGATGTGATCAAAGTTCCTTACTGCGGCGACATCGACGGCTTCGCCGCCGCCGTGGGTTCCTGCTGCGTGCCCGTGGTCATTGCCGGAGGAGAAAAGATGGATTCCACCCGCGAATTTTTGCAGATGGTGCACGATTCCCTGCGGGCCGGCGGGGCCGGGCTTTCCGTTGGGCGGAACGTCTTCCAGCATGCAAGCCCGCGTCTGCTGTGCAAGGCCCTGGCGGCGGTGGTCCACGACAACGCCTCGGTGGAGGAAGCCCTCGCCCTGATGGGGAACGCCTGATGCGCCGGGTTCTTTACAAGGCCGTGCCCTGGGTGAAGGAAGAGGCGACCCTGGCTTTGGAAGCCGGGGTGGACGGGTTGATTGTGCCCGACGAGCAGGCCGAGGCCGCTTCGCGCCTGGCCAGGGGAACGGTGGTGCCCGCGAGCGCGGCCGTGTTTGTCCGCATGACTTCCAAGGCGGATGAGGAATACGCCGTCGGGCGGGCAGCCGATGCGCTTGTCGTTCTCGAGCACGGCTGGGAGATTATCCCCCTGGAAAACCTGCTGGCCCAAACTCCGGATGTGGCCGTCGAGGTCGTTTCCGGCCCCGAAGCCCGCACCGCCGGCGGGGTTTTGGAGCGCGGCGTCAACACGCTGGTTGTTCCGGCGGCGGGCTTGGGCGCTTTGCGGGATATCGTCGCGGTCGCCAAGCATGATTGTGCTCCCCTGGAACTGGCTGAGGCGGAGATCCTCTCTGTGGAGCCGTCCGGCCTGGGGCATCGGGTCTGCGTCGATACCCTGTCGCGTTTTTCCTCCGGCCGGGGTATGCTGGTGGGAGACTCGGCGGCGTTCACCTTTCTGGTCAACGCAGAAACCGAGCACAACGAATATGTGGCTTCGCGGCCGTTCCGAATCAACGCGGGTGCGGTGCATGCCTATGCGATCATGCCCGACGACCGCACCGCCTACCTGGACGAGCTGGCCTCCGGCTCCGAAGTGCTTATCGTGGACCATACGGGCGCCTGCGCCACGGCCACGGTGGGCAGGGTCAAGGTGGAGCAGCGTCCCATGCTGCGCATCGAAGCCGCCGTGCCGGGAAGGCCTTCCGGCAAGGTGGCGGGAACGGTCTTCCTGCAGAACGCCGAGACCATTCGCCTGGTGGAACCCGGCGGCAGACCGATAAGCGTGGTGGATCTCGCGCCCGGCAGCCGGGTGCTGGTTCGTCTGGATGCCGCCGGCCGCCATTTCGGCATGCGCATCAGCGAAGACATCAAGGAGGCATAGCCGTGTCCGAAAAGACCCCCCCGCAATCTTCCGGCCCGCGTGAAGAATTGCCCGCCGATCTGGACGGTCTGCGCGCGATCATCGACAACACCGACGCCGAGCTTCTGGAATTGCTGAACCGACGTGCCGCCGTCAGCCTGGCCGTCGCCGAGGCCAAAGCGCCGGGCGACCCCGTGCTGCGCCCCGGCCGGGAGGCGGAGATTTTGTCCCGCCTGGAGGCTTCCAGCTCCGGGCCGTTGCCCCCCACGCACCTACGTCGGATTTACCGAGAGATTCTCTCTTCCTCGCGGGCGTTGCAACGGCATGAAACGATCGCCTACCTGGGGCCGGAGGGCACCTTTACCCATGCGGCCGCCCGGGGGCTGCTCGGGTCTTCGGCCATCCTCGAACCCAAAGACAGCCTGGAAGCCGTGTTCGCGGCCGTGGACGCCGGCGAGTGCGGCCAAGGGTTGGTCCCGCTGGAGAACTCCCTGCACGGCAGCGTGGTCCAGACCTTCGACCTGTTCATGCGCTACAACCTGCACATTGTGGCCGAAACGGTCCGACGGGTGCGGCACAGCCTGCTCAGCCGCGAAACGGATCTTGCCGCCGTGCGCCTGGTCGTCTCGCACCCCCAAGCCCTGGCCCAATGCGCGCACACCCTGCGCGAACTGGTTCCCCAGGCCAAGCACGAGACGGCGGAAAGCACCGCCGCCGCCCGGCGCGCTCTCGGTGAACCGGGCACGGCCGCCGTGGCCCATGTCGGGTTGTTGGACGGCCTGGATTTGCGCCTTCTGGCCTCGAATATTGAAGACGACGGCCGGAACATCACCCGTTTTGTGCTCCTGGGCAAGCAGCCTCTGCGGGAAACCGGCCGCAACAGAACTTCCGTGCTGTTCAGCGTGGGCAATACGCCGGGAGCGCTGGCCAAGGTGTTGCGGACCGTCGCAGCGGCCGGGGTCAACCTGAGCAAGCTGGAGTCGCGCCCCATGCGCGGCACGCCCTGGCACTATATCTTTTTCGCCGATCTGGACTGCGATCTGGAAGAACCCCAATTTGCGTCTTTGCGGGTGCAGTTGCACGAGCAGTGCCCGCAGTGGCGCGTTTTGGGTGTGTACCCGTCGGGCGGTGAAATCGTGGAAGACTAAATAAGCATATGCTCTCAAAGGCCAGGGGGAGAATGATGCCCCCTTGGCTCTTTTGATAACGGCGTAATCCTGCCTACAGGATTACGCCGTTATATTTTTGTGTATAGAATATGCTGTATTGTAGTGATGGATATTTTATATTTAAAGTTATTATTCTATACATTAGTTATGTCGGTGTGATGCATTTGTGATTTGTTGGATATGCCCGATGATATAATTCTAAGTTTTCTTTTTCTCCTGACGATACAATATGTATTCGTGGAACGTTTTAAAAATATGATCGCAAGAGGAGGCCGGTATGTGGAATTTACGTAATCGACTGTTGGTGCCCATTCTGGGGGTGGTGATACTCGGGTTGGCCCTTTCCGCGATCGTCAGCTACTCCTTGGCCGAGAAGTCGTTGACGAAATCATTGTTGAACGATGCCGAAGGTTCGGCGGCGGATCTCAGCGATCTTTTAGGCGTGGTGATCAATGGTGCGCAATCCGATGCGCAGTTGCTGGCGGAAACATCCATGGTGCGCGATATGCTGGACCAATCGAAGGATCACTCTCGTGATTCGGCCCTGCTGCAAGAGGCGATTACCGGGCTGATGGAGAAAAAAGCCTACTACCAGCTCGTCCACGTGATTGATGCAGATGGAATGGTGCTGAGCTCTTCCGTTGCGACGCCTCCAAAGGAATCCCTGAAGGATCGCGCCTACTTCTCTCCGGCCATGAGTGGGCGGGCCGACCATATCGGGGAGCCGATCAAAAGTTTGACCACCGGGCGGACGATTCTTCCGGTCGCCGCGCCCATCATGGTGGACGGCAAACCCGCCGGGGTGGTCCTTGTCACCATTGATCTGGTCACCCTCAGCGATACATACGTGGCGCCCATTGGGTTGGGGGAACGCGGGTACGCTTTCGTCGTCACCCCCAGCGGCCGGGTGCCCGCGCACCACAATGCCGATATGATCATGTCGGATGAGGCTCACAACGCCGCCGGCGTGCAGCAGTTCAAAAACGTGACCGATGACGCAGGCTGGTTTCATGCCGAGCGGAACGGCGTGGAAGCCCTGTACGTGTATAAGCGGGAACCGTCCACCAAGTGGTTTTGCGTGGTCCGAAGCGATATCGAAGACATCTATTCCGGTGTGCGGACGTTGGCCACGGCAGGCCTCGGCATCGGCTTGATGGCGGCCGTGGTGACGGCGCTCACCGTGTTTCTGGTCGTGCGGGCCGTGGTGCGCGCTCTGAATGAGGGAGTGGCGTTCGCTTCCGCCGTGGCCGGGGGCGATTTGGACAATACCTTGGCCGTCCGGCGCAGCGATGAGATCGGCGTTTTGGCCGACGCTTTGCGGAGGATGGTCGAAAACCTGAAGGGAATGATCGCCACGGCCGACGAGAAAACAGAAGAAGCGCGGCGCCAGACCGAAAAAGCCGGCGTCGCCGTTGCCGAGGCCGAGGAGGCGCGCGCGGAGGCCGAAAAAGCCATGAGCCGGGGAATGCGCCAGGCGGGCGGCGAGCTCGCGGGCATAGCCGAGCGCGTGGATAAAACGGCGGAGGATTTGGTTTTGCGGGTGCGGCAGGCGGCCGACGGGGCGGAAGTGCAGCGCCGCCGGACGGCGGAAACCGCCACCGCAATGGAGGAAATGAACGCCACGATCGTGGAGGTGGCCCGCAATGCCGGCTCCGCCGCCGGAACCGCCGACTCGGCCAGGCAGAGCGCGGAAGACGGCGCGCGCATTGTCGAAGAGGTCATCACGGCCATAACCGAAGTCGAAAACAAGACAAATGAACTGAAGGGCAGCCTGAATGCTTTGGGCGAACAAGCCCTGGATATCGGCCGGGTGATGGGGGTCATTACCGACATTGCCGATCAAACCAACCTTCTGGCCCTCAACGCCGCCATCGAGGCCGCGCGGGCCGGCGAGGCGGGCCGGGGGTTTGCGGTGGTGGCCGACGAAGTGCGCAAGCTGGCCGAAAAAACCATGACCGCCACCAAGGAAGTCGGCGACGCCGTGAAAGCCATTCAGGACGGCACGGCGACCAACATTCGCGGGATGGAAGACGCCGCGCAATCCGTGGCCCGCAGCACGGAGATGGTGCAGCAGGCGGGGAATTCCCTGCAATCCATCGTCGCCGTCGCCGAATCCACGGCCGACAAAGTGCAGTCCATCGCGACAGCGAGTGAGGAACAGTCGGCGGCGGGCGAGCAGATTACCCGGGGAACGGAGGAGATCAACCGCATCGCCGAGGAAACCGCCCAACAAATGGAACAAGCCAGGGCCGCCGTGCAGGTGTTGGCCGCCCTCGTTTCCGAGACTTCGGCTCTTGTGGAAAAACTCCGGCAGGCCTGAGTTCTGTTCCAAACCGTCGGCGTTAGAGCAGATGAACATTTTCAATGTTCATCTGCTCTGGTGGACGCGAAACGGACACCCGCCTGCGGGCGCGTTGAGACGTCCTTTGAAATATTGTTTTATGAACATTTTCAAAATGAAGATGCCGACTATCGGCGTAAACCAAGAAGCGGCCGGGCATTCCTTCCGGAGTGTCCGGCCGCCTCTTGGCTTTTGAGAGCGTCGCTCCAGCCTGTTGTCTGCACAGTTGCTTGCGCCGCAGTGTTGACGGACCGAGAGGCGCAGGCCGACATCTCGTGCCGGATGTGGGAATTTTTGTGGGCATGCATACGAGCATGGCGGTGGCAGGAGGTTCCGCCTCTTACCCACTGAATATATTGCGGTTTGATTCGCGGATGGTTTTGTGCGTATACACCGGGCTCCCGAAGCACATAAGGAGCGATGATATGGAGCAGTCTGTTCTGCGCGCAAAACTTGGTATGGTTCTCAATGAAGCGAACTCCCGCACGAACCCTCTCGCGTTCAAAGTGCAGGGGTTTCTTTTTTTTCTGATCATTGCGAGTTCGCTGAACCTCATTCTTGAGACGGTGCCGGAACTGGCGTCTTGGCGTCCTGCCTTTTTCACGATTGAAGTCGTGATCATGGTTTTGTTCACCATCGAATACTTCTGCCGGCTCTGGTGCTACCGGTCGTTGAACGGCGGGATCGGGGGCGTTCGCGGATTCTTCAAATACTTTTTTTCTTTCTACGCGATTATCGACCTGCTGGTGCTTGTTCCCTTCTACTTTTTCATCATTACCGGCGAGCAGACCGACTGGATGCGGATTTTGCGGATTCTCCGCCTCGTGCGCATCACCGCCTACATGCACTCCGACAACATCATGCTCGAGGCCTTCAAGAACAAAAGCCTTGAGTTGAAAATCTCCCTCGAGCTGTTTTCCTTCTTGGTCATTCTCATCGCCGTGGTGTTCTTTTTCATCGAGCACAGCGCCCAACCGGAAAACGTCACCAGCGTCTTGAGCGCCTTCAACTGGGCGCTTTCAAAGGTCATTCGCGGCATAGGAGGGTACGGCGACTTCAGCCCGGTCACGCTGCCCGGTAAAATCCTCGCCACCTTGCTGGGTATTTTGCTCATAGGCCTGTTCGCGATTCCCGCCGGGGTTCTCGCCTCGGGGTTTGTCGATGAAATCAGCAAGCAGAAGAAACGCGCCAAGGGCAAAGAGATTCTCAACAACCTGCGGGAGGCCTTTCAGCACGAAAACATTACCGCGCATATCCGCGCCAAAGAGCGATACGGCATCGGCGGGGTCCGCAAATACCTCTCGCTCGCGGACGCGGGCACCAAGCTGTATATAGGGGTGGAGGAGTTGCTCACGGCCATCAAAAACGGCGATTCCTTCCGCCTGAAGAACTACCGGCTCAATCAGATAGAGCACACCGTCATCGAGCACTTCGAGGAAAACGCCCCGTACGGCGTCTTTTTGCGCCGCGCCGCGTCCATAACCGTGGTCTCCACGCAATCGGGCGACCAAGCGTTCATCGGGCACTTCAGCGCGCGTTTGGCTGAAACGCTCAATGCCGGCTATATTTCGGCCGAGCGCTATTCGGCCAATTCCCTGCGGGCCGCGTTCCGCCTGAATGTCGGCGAGAACCCGGGGTACGTGACCGAAAGTGACGATTCTTCCCCCGTTTTCACCGCCTTTAAGGAGGACCTCGGCGCGGCCGTCACATCCGGCAGCCTTGTGATCTGCTTTCGCGAGTCGGAAGATATTTCGGAAGACGGCATCCACATCCTCAACAGGGGTGGTGCAAAACAGTCCACCGGCAAAGAAGGCGAACTCTGCGACCCGGCCTTTCTTGCCTCTTTTACAGGGGATCTTGCCTCGCGTGCCGCGAGTCTGCCGTTACAGGTAATGTCGCATGATCTCGCGGGGGACAACCCGGAGGGCATTGAATCCTTTTTGCGCCGACGGCTCGGGGCGGAAGTGCTGTGCCTGCACATTTCCTTGAGCACGCTCTGCGGAACGCCCGATCTGTATTACGGCGCCGTTCGTGCCTTGGCGGATGCCGTCATTGCGACGCGGGGCGGCGGAAAACTCTTTTCGGCCGGCCGAGGGAAGGCGAGCACCCCGGCGGGAGCATGATGCGTGTTGCGGCCTTGGGAGAATGACCGTCCGCGTCGCCTTCAGAGCTGAGAATCCCTTCGGCTTCCCAGGAAAACAGGAAATGAAACACGCCGCGCCCGTATGCTCGGGCGCGGCGTGTTTCATTTGGGGGGGCAGGGGATTCAATCCCCTGCACGCCGGAGGCATCCCCCATTCTCTTCCCTTATTTCAACCGTCTGGCCAGCAACTCGGCGATGTGCTCCACCTTCAGCTTGTTGCCGCGTTTTTCCTCGCCGCCGCGCAGTTGCATGACGCAGCCGGGGCAGTCGGTGACCAGGGTGGTCGCGCCCGAGGCTTCCAGGCCGGTGAGTTTCTTGTCCAGGATGGGGCCGGAGATCTCCGGGAACTTCACGGAGTATGACCCGCCAAAGCCGCAGCAGACGTCTTCTTCGGCCGTGGCTTTGTATTCACCGGCGGCGGCGATCAGGTCACGAGGCTGTTCGGTCACGCCCATGCCCCGGCACAGATGGCAGGGGGAATGATAGCAGACGGTCTCGCCGGTGTTGTTGAAGTCTTTCTCGCCCAGGCCAAGCACATCGCGGGCAAAGGAACTGAAGTCGCGGATGCGCTCAACATACTGCTGCACTTCCGTGGCCATATCGGGATGCTTGGCCAGAATGCGCGGGTAGTTGTGCTTCATGTGCGAGGCGCAGGAGGCGCACAGCGTGACGATGTAGTCGTAACGGGCCGGGTCGAAGGCTTTGACGTTGCCCATGGCCACGCTTTCGGCCGCCTTGCGTTCGCCCATGGCCTGCACGGGCAGACCGCAGCAGCTTTGTTCCATGGGGAAGTCGACGGAGCAGCCCTTGGCGGTGAGCACTTTGACGGCCGCCTTCAACTGTTCGGGGTAGAGGAAGTCTTGGGCGCAGCCCGCGAACAGACCGACCTTGATCGCCCCGGAGGACATCCGGGACTTGAGGGATTCCCATTCGTCGCGGAATGGCTTGTCGGCGATGGCGGGCAGAGCCCGGAACCCTTGGCCGAGGGCGAACATCTCCGGCAGGTGGCGAATGTAGCGCGTGCCGCCGGTGACGGGTTTTTGGGCCCATTTGCCGAAACGCAGCAGGGTGTGGAAGAGTTTGCGGTTGGCCAGGACCTTGGCCAGCAGGGTGGACTCGACGGGCGAACCTTCCTCTTCATTAAGGCGGGCCCGAATTTCCTGAATGATGCCGGGCAGGTCGATGCCTGCCGCGCAGACGTGTTTACAGGCTTCACAGTTGATGCAGTTGTGGATCAGGTTTCTGGCCTTGTCCCGACCGTGGAAGAAGTAGGTCAGAATCAGGCCGATGGCCCCGATGTAGATGTGACCCATTTTGTGGCCGCCCACCAGGCGAAACACCGGGCAGACGTTGGCGCAGGCCCCGCAGCGCACGCAACGCAGGGCTTCGCCGCAGACCGGATCTTTGGCCAGGGCGCTGCGGCCGTTGTCCAAAAATACGATATGCATGTTCTTGCGCTTATCTTCGGTCACCGTACATTCGGCCGCGCCGGTCATCCAGGAAACATAGGTGGTGATGGCCTGAGCCGTGGCGTTGCGCGGCAGGACGCGGATGATCCGCAATGCGTCGTGGATGGTGGGCACCAGCTTGTCGATGCCGCACAGGGCCACGTGCACCCGGGGCAGGGTGGTGGTCAGGCGGCCGTTGCCTTCGTTGGTGCAGATGCCGATGGTGCCGTTTTCGGCAATGGCGAAGTTGGCTCCGGAAATGCCCATGTCCGCTTCCACGAACTTGGCCCGCAACTCGCGCCGGGCCACCTTGACCAGCTGCTCGATGTCGCTTTCCTGCTTGTGGTGGGTGGCTTCGGTAAACACGTCGGCCACCTGATGCCGGGAAAGGTGGATGGCCGGCATGACCATGTGCGAGGGGCCTTCATGGCGGAGTTGGATGATCCATTCGCCCAGGTCGGTCTCAACCACTTCGCAACCTTCGGCTTCCAGGGCGTGGTTGAGGTGGATTTCCTCGGCGGTCATGGACTTGGACTTGATGACCTTTTTACAGTTGTTTTCGCGGGCGATGCGGCGGATCAGGTCGTTGGCCTCGGCCGCCGTTGTGGCGCGGTGCACCTGGACGCCGCGTTTGGCGGCTTCGGCTTTGAACTGCTCGAAGAGTTCCTCAAGTTTGCCCAGGGACTCGTCTTTGGCGGCGGCCACTTCGGCTATAAGTTCTTTTTCGTTGATGTCGGCGAAGATGGTCGCGCGGTTGGCCCGGTAGGCCACGGCGAATTTATCCAGGGTTTCGCGCAGGAACCGGTTGTCGAGGGCTTCTTTGATCCGGGCATGGTACTGCTTCATATTTTCGGTCGGCTGCATGGGCTTATCCCTCCATCAGGGCGACGTGCAGTTCAAGAGGTCCGTGCACGCCGATGGTCAGCACGCGTTCGATGTCGGCGGTGCGGCTCGGCCCGGAGATGAAGGCCGTGTACATGGGGCCGTCGCTCATGAGCTTACGCAGGTAGTCTTCGGCTTCATACGAAGTGTTCACGATGCGCGACTTGGGCAGAGCGATGACGTGAATCTCGCAGACCATGCCGGCCAGGCGGGCGTCTTCGCCCCGGCATTCGAGAACACTGGTCGCGGTTTCCGCAATGGCCATGTCGGCGATGCTGAAACCCACATCGATGCCGGCCAGGTGGTTGCGCATGCCTTCACGGATGACCGTGAAGCCTTTTTCCTCGCCGAGCTTGGCCAGGGCGGCGTATTCCTTTTTGCCCAGGGCGGGGGCGGCGACGACCTTGGCCTGCGGGCGCTCACAGTGGGCCTGGCCGGAGTCGGAAAGGCTCTGCTCGCACCCGGTGAGCAGCAATCGACAAGCGTCTTTTTTTTCGCAGATGTCCAGGGCGTAGGCCATGGCTTCTTTCAGGTCTTTGACCTCGGTTACCCGGATGCTTACCGGTTCGGCCTTTCGCTTGAACAGCTCGACGGCCGTTTCAGCCTTTTTCGACATACCGCCTCCAGGGGAAAAGGGCGTTTTCCCGATTGTGGTTTTTACGTTTACGCCGCCCCGATTACAAGGTCTCGGCGTACAGCTCCACGACATGCTTGACCGGAATCTCGTCACCGTTTTGCGAGAGCATGTCCATGATTTGCATCATGCAGGCCGGGCAGCCGGTGGCCACCATATCGGGCTTCACGGAGACGATGTTGTTGCGCTTGCGTTTGCCGATTTGCTTCGACAGATCATAGTGCTTCAAGGTGAAGCTGCCGCCGCAGCCGCAGCAGCGGTCGGCTTCGGGCATTTCCACCAGTTGTTTGCCGGGTAGGCTTTTCAGGATTTTCCGGGGCTGGTCCGTGACCCCCAACGATTTCTTCAGGTGGCAGGAGTCATGGTAGGTGACGCGGGCTCCGGCGTTCGCAGGAGCGGGGAGTTCCACCTTGAGCACGTCCACCAGGAAGGCGCTGATGTCGATGACCTTGGTGTGCAGGTCGTCGATGACGGCGCGTTCGTCAACGGAGAAATCGTTCCGGAATTTGGGCCAGATTTCCTTGATCGTGGCCGCGCAGGTGGCGCAGGGGGTGATCAGGTAATCGTATTTCCCGCCGGCGAAGAGCATCAGGTTGCGCTTGACCAGGGCGTCGAATGAGGGTTTGTCGCCCGAGGCCAGGGAAGGAATGCCGCAGCACGCCTGAGCGGCGGGCATGAACACGCCCACGCCGTGCTTTTGCAGCACCTTGACCGTGGCTTCGGCCACGCCGGGGAAGAGCTTGTCGGCCACGCAGCCGGGGAAGAAGGCCACTTTCAGGCCGGAGGCCCCGGCCGGGGTATCCAGAGAGGCCGTTTTGGAATGGAAGGATTCCTTGGCCAGGGCGGCGAAGTGGCGATCGCCGATAAAGGGCTTGAGCAGCGAAGAGCAGGAGGTTCCCACCACCTTGCTCGCGTCTTTGATGAACAGGCCCTGAAGCTTGCCGGAAATGTCCAGCAGCGAGTTGAACAGGCCGGGCTTGGTCAGCAGACCCCGGAAGATGATCTTCTGCACCGGCGACAGCCCCATGTAACCGGAAACGATGGTCCGGGCGCGCAGGAAGATGTCCATGATCTTCACGCCGGAAGGACAGTTGGCCTGGCAGGAGCCGCAGAGCAGGCAACGGTTGAGTTTTTCGTTCACGCCTTCGGCGTCGGCGATCATGCTGTGGGCCAGGTTTTCCAAAAGGGCGATTTTGCCCCGGGTGACGTCGGCTTCGCGCATGGTGGTGCCGTAAACCGGGCAAACGGCCTGGCACATGCCGCAACGCATGCACGAGACGAGCATGTCGTCCAGTTCCAGGAGCATGACGGCAAGCCGCGAGGCGGCTCCCGAAGGCTGGGTGGTGGTGTTGGTTGATTCGGACATGGAGAGATTCCTCACTTCGCTGGGTTCAGTCCTGATTTGGGGGTGGGGGGGATGATTGACTCGGTGCATTGTGCGCCTCGCCCTTCGGGCGCCGTCGTAATACCGCGGGCGTCCACCCGGCCCCTGCCGTATCACCCCCACCGACCCCCTCATTTGCCGCCAAAGCCGCGTAAACCGCGGGTTTGCCGACAATGGAGGTGCAGGGGATTCAATCCCCTGCCAGGGGGATTGGGGGACGGAGTCCCCCAATAAA
>JAVBMX010000044.1:0-25033 GCA_031551885.1 Desulfovibrio sp. | reverse complement strand
CTCCGTGCCGAACATCCCCGGCGCGGTGCCGCGTACCTCCACCTTCGCCCTGACCAACGCGACCCTGCCCTACGCCCTGCAACTGGCGAACAAGGGCTGGAAGACGGCCTGCAAAGAAAACCCGGCTCTGGCCCTGGGCGTGAACACCGCCGACGGCCTGTGCACCTACCGGGGCGTGGCCGATGCCTTCGGCCTGAAATATACCCCGGTGGAAAAAGTTTTGGGTTAGAGCAAATCAACTTTAAAAAGTTGATTTGCTCTGGCGACCGCGCAAGCGGACGCCCGCTTGCGGGCTCGTTTGGAAGTCCGTCGGCAATATGGTTTCATAAACATTTTCAAAGTGAAAATGCTCTAACGCACGATAAGGCGCCGGAACGGATCCCGGCGGGATGGAATCATTCGGCAGCCATGCCGGCATACCGGGAGGCGGGAGGACGGCCCGCTCCCCCCTTTGGAGAACGCCATGGACAAGCAATACGCGGATCTCATCGAGCAGGACAAAGAGTTCATGTGGCACCACCTGGTGCAGCACAAGCCCTACCTTGCCGGGGAACCCCCCGTGTACGTCAAGGCCAAAGGCTGCACGCTCACGAACATCCACGGCAAAGAGTATCTCGACGCCGTTTCCGGCGGCGTGTGGTGCGTCAACGTGGGCTACGGCCGCGAAAGCATGGCCAAGGCCGTTTATGATCAGCTCTGTGAAATGCCGTATTACGCCCTTTCGGCCGGCAACGTGCCCGCCATCAAGCTGGCCAAGAAGATTGACGAAATACTGCCCGGTTGCGAACGCAAGGTTTTTTTCTCCAACAGCGGCTCCGAAGCCAACGAAAAAGCCTTCAAAATGGCCCGCTTGTATGGCCGCGTTCATCTGAAGAAAGAAAAGTACAAGATCCTCTATCGCCACCGCGACTACCACGGCACCACCCTGGCCGCTCTGTCCGCCACCGGACAGGAAGAGCGCCGCATGGGCTTCGGCCCCCTGGTGCCGGGTTTTGAAATGGTGCCCGAGTCTTTCTGTTACCGCTGCCCCTTCAACAAAACGTATCCCGGTTGCGATCTGGAATGTGCGACCGTGGTGGAAAAGACCATCCTTGAGCAGGGGCCGGATTCCGTGGCCGCCTTCATTGTCGAGCCGATCACGGCCGGCGGGGGCATTCTCGAGCCGGTCAAGGAATACTTCCCCAAGATTCAGGAAATCTGCCGCAAGTACGACGTGTTGCTGATCATGGACGAAGTGGTCTGCGGCTTCGGGCGTACCGGAAAATGGTTCGGCCACCAACACTTCGACGTCCGGCCCGATATCATCACCATGGCCAAGGGCATGGCCAGCTCGTACCTGCCCCTGTCGGCCACGGTGACGACCAATGAAGTCTATAACGCCTTCCTGGGCGATCCGTCCGACAAGTTCGGCTACTTCCGCGACATCAGCACGTACGGCGGCTGCGCCGGAAGCTGCGCCGCGGGTCTTGAGAACGTGCGGATCATTGAAGAGGAAAATCTTCTGAAGCGCGTGACGGAAATGGGCGACTACCTGCTGGACCAATTGCGCGCCTTCGAAGATATGCCCAAGGTCGGCCAGGTGCGCGGGCGCGGCCTGTTCGCCGGCGTGGAGTTCGTGGAAGACAAGAAGACCAAGGCCCCGGTGGACGAAAGCTTTGTCGGCAAGGTTCTCGGCTATGCCTTCAATGAAGGCGTGCTGCTCGGCCGCATGAACCGCAGCGTGCCCGGCCTGAACAACGTGCTGACCCTGGCCCCGGCCTACATCATGACCAAGGACGAGATCGACCGGGTCGTCTCGACCATGAAAAAGGCGATTCTCGCCGTCTGATCCCACCCATCACCTTACTTCCGGAGGATCGCAGCAATGCCTAAAATGACACCCAGTGAAGCAATGGCCGAAGTTCTGGTCAAAGAAGGCGTCAAACACGTGAGCGGCATCCTTGGGTCCGCCTTCATGGACCTTCTGGACCTGTTCCCGGCCGCCGGCATCGAATTCATCTCCGTGCGTCACGAGCAGACCGCCGGACACATGGAAGACGCCTTCTGCCGCCTGACCGGCCAGGCCGGCGTGGTCATCGGCCAGAACGGCCCCGGCATCACCAACTATGTGACCGCCGTGGCCACGGCCAACATGGCCCACACCCCGATGGTCGTGATCTCGCCCAGCGCCGGTTCCATTTCCGTGGGCTGGGACGGCTTCCAAGAATGCGACACCTGGAACATCTTCAAGCCGATCACCAAAGCCTCTCTGCGCGTGCCGCATCCCAAACGGGCGGCGGACATCCTGCGCACGGCCTTCCGCATCGCCTACGCCGAGCGCGGCCCGGTGCTGGTGGACATTCCTCGCGACTACTTTTACGGTGAGTTGGATGAAGAAATCCTCGAACCGTCTCAGTATCGCACGGCCCCCGGCGGCATCGGCAACCCGGCCCAGTTCGCGGCCGCGGTGGAAGTGCTCAAGAACGCCAAAAATCCGGTGATCGTCTCCGGTCGCGGCGTGGTCGATTCCGGCTGCATCGGGACCATCAAGGCCATGGCCGAGCACCTGGGCGCTCCGGTTGCCACCACTTACCTGCACAACGACGCCTTCCCCTATGAGCATCCGCTCTGGACCGGCCCCATCGGCTACATGGGCTCCAAGGCGGCCATGCGCATTCTCCAGAAGGCCGACGTGATCCTGGCCGTGGGAACCCGTTTGTCCTACTTCGGCACCCTGCCGCAATACGACATCAACTATTTCCCCAAGACCGCGAAAATCGTCCAGATCGACATCAACCCGCGCCACATCGCCAAGACCCACCCGGTGGCCGTGGGCCTGTGCGCCGACGCCAAGGACGCCTCCGAGGAACTCTTCGCCCGCCTGCGTGAAGCCGTTCCCGCCAAGAAAGACCTGACCCCGGTCCACAACATGGTCAAGGCCGAGCTGGCCGACTGGTACAAAGAAATCGCCGGCATCGCCGACGAGCCGGTGATCGAGGGCCGCCTGCATCCGCGCAAGGCCTTGGAAGTGGTCGGCAAGTTCATTACCGAAACCAACGCCATCGCCACCACGGACATCGGCAACACCTCGTCCACGGCCAACAGTTACCTGCGTTTCAACAACCCCAAACGACATGTGGCCACTCTGACCTTCGGCAACACCGGCTTTGCCTATCAGGCGGCCCTGGGCGCGCAACTGGCATGCCCGGAAGACCCGGTGGTGGCCATTGTGGGCGACGGAGCCTGGGGCATGAGTCTGTTTGAAGTGCCCACGGCCTGCCAGTACAACCTGCCGGTCATCGCCACCGTGTACAACAACGGGGCTTGGTGCGCCGAGAAGAAGAACCAGGTGGACTTCTACAACAACCGGTTCGTGGGCGCGGACATCTGGTCCAAGTCCTACGCCAAGATCGGCGAGGCCATGGGCGCGGACGGCTACACCGTCAACACCCAGAAAGACCTTGCCGAAGCTCTGGAAGCGGCGAAGAAGAACCGTCGCCCGGCCGTCATCGAAGTGATGACCGACGGCACGCGCCTGGCGCCGCCCTTCCGCCGCGATGCCCTGGCCTTGCCCACCCGCTTCTTGCCCAAGTATGAGCACCTGGACAAGAAAAACTTCTAACACTCCCCGGGGGAGGTTCGGTGCGTCCGAACCTCCCCCGCCCGGTTCCGGAGCGTTGAGAGCAATTTCATTTGAAAATTGCTCGGCCGGCGTGAAATACCGGCCCGCGAGACATGTGTTTATTTCTTATGGTTTCGTATGGTTATAGGAAATATACGCCATACTTGTCGGGCATAAAAAAGTAGAATCTCAAAGGTAAATGCTCTAAGAGGCGAAACGCCCGGCGGCCGCCCGATTGCGGGCGCGCGGCGCGGCGTTCGGAATGCGGTTCCCCAATCAACATGTTCCCAACAAAAGGCGAAGACGTTTTGCAAACCAAGGCGAATCTTATGGTCGGCGCATCAGGTCCATTCACGAACGTTCCGAACACGCCCCCGCGTTCCCGGCGGCGTTGCCCCCGTTTCAAGTCACGGGCGCACGCTCCGCCGCGAGTCTCGCCGTAACCCGCAACCAGAGCGAGGTATTCATGACCGCGTCCTCCCCCCTTCTGATAAAAAACTTTATCAACGGCGAGTGGACGGCAAGCCCGGACGCGAAGCGCACCGCGCTTTTCAACCCTTCAACCGGAGAGCAAATCGGCGAGGTTCCGCTCTCCACCACGCAGGAGAGCGAGGCGGCCACCGCCTCGGCGCACGCGGCCTATCCCGGCTGGCGGCGGCTTTCCCTCGACCGGCGGGTTTCCTACCTGTTCGCCATCCGCGAAGCCATGCGGCGGCACCAGGAACGGCTCGCCCAAGCCATAGCCCTAGACCAGGGCAAGCATATCAGCGAAGCGCGCGGCGAAGTGCAGCGCGTCATCCAGATTGTTGAAACATCCTGTTCCATTCCCACCCTTTTACAGGGTGAAACCCTCGATCATGTGGCCGGCAATATCGTTGCCCGGGTCATTCGCGAGCCGCTGGGCGTGTTCGGCGGCGTGGCGCCCTTCAACTTCCCAGCCCTGGTTTTCGGCTGGTTCATTCCCTTTGCCATAGGCGTGGGCAACACGTTCGTTTTCAAGCCTTCCACCCAATCTCCCTATTTCATGCAGCTCATGGGCGAGATCTTCCAAGAGATCGAACTGCCCCCCGGCGTGGTCAACATCCTGCACGGGGACCGGAGTATTCCCGGCTCCTGGTACGATGATCCGCGCATGTCCGGGGTCTGCCTGGTGGGCTCGACCCCCACGGCCAGGAAAATGGCCGAGGCCTGCGGCCGAGGCGGCAAACGCTCCATGCTTCTGGGCGGGGCCAAGAACTACCTGGTGGTTCTGGAAGACGCTCAGATGGAGGTCTTTACCCCCAACTTCATCAACTCCTGCTTCGGTTCCGCCGGCCAGCGCTGCCTTGCGGGCTCGCTGGTGGCCGTGACGGACAAGCACTACGACCGGGTACTCGAGGTGATGATCAACGCGGCCAAAGGCGTGGCGGTGGGCGACGCCCGCGACGAGTCGGTCTACATGGGACCGCTCATTTCCGCCAAAGCCAAGGCCACGGTGGAAAAACACATCGACATCGCCGTGTCCGAAGGCGCCAAACTGGAGGTCGACGGCCGCAATCCCTCCCTGCCGGAAAAAAACCGCAACGGCTATTTTGTCGGCCCCACGGTCCTTTCCGGGGTGACGCCCTGCATGACCATCGCCAAAGAGGAAGTGTTCGGCCCGGTGGTCTCCGTGGTGCGGGTGAATTGCATGGAGCACGCCCTTGAGCTGATCCGGGCCCAGCCCTTCGGCAACGGGGCCTGCGTCTTCACCCAAAACCTCCACCATGCCGAGCGGTTCATCTCCGAGGCCGACGTGGGCATGGTGGGAGTGAACGTGGGTGTGCCGGCCCCACATCCCTACGTGCCCTTCGGCGGCATCAAGGATTCCCACCTGGGCACCAACAAGGTCCAGGGGAAGGACGGCATCGGCTTCTTCACCCAGAACAAAGTCGCCACCATCAAGTTCTCGCACCCGGACGGACAGGCGGTCGCGGCGGACTCGAAACACACGGGCGTGCGCAGCTGCGTGGCCCGTTAGACTCAGGCCTTATTAATTTGCATTGGGGCTCCGCCCCAAACCCTGGCAGGGGAAATGATTTCCCCTGCACCCCTCAGGGGTTCGGGAGCCCACCCGCATAGCGGGCCGGCTCCCGAACCCAAGGGGGGTCAAGTGGATTCAATCCCCTTGCGGGGAGGCCTAGAGGGGCAGCCCCCTCCAACGAAACAGTTAATGAGGTCTGACCCTAGACAGTTTCAAAATGAAATTGCTCTGGACTCGGCCCGAAAAGCCCCGAGGGTGGAGGAACCGCCCGCCCGGGTGCCGCCACGATGAAAGCTCTCGATGGAAATGAGCGTTCGCGGGTCCGGGAAGGCCCGACCCGCGAACGGGAAGAAAGAAGGAGCAAGGAATGCGGACCATTCGCAAGAAAGTGCTGACCGGGGCCCGCGTGCGTCCCATGGATGCGGAATGTTCTCTGGCCGAAGCCCTGTGCATCGCGGGCGATCGCATCGTCTGCGTGGGCGCGGAGGCCGACGTTCTTGCCGAGGCCGGATCGAATGCCGAAGTGCTCGACCTGCGCGGGGCGGCCGTGTTTCCGGGGTTCATCGACACCCACAGCCATCTTTCCATGTACTCCGTCTGGAGCGGGCATGTTTACTGCGGCGCGGAAGTCGGAACCCTGGCCGGCGCCCTTGAGCGTCTGCGCAAACGCGCCGCTTCCCTCAAACCGGGAAAACTGGTGCTTGGGTGGGGATTTGACGACACCATCCTGCCGGAAGGCAGGGGGCCGACCCGGCAGGAACTCGATGCCGTCGCTCCCCGGAACCCGGTTCTTGTGGTGCATATTTCCGCCCATGCTTCCTATGTGAACTCCAAGGCCCTGCAACTGGCCGGGCTTGGGGCGGATACGCGCATGCCGGGCGGGGAAGTGGTCCTGGACGCCCACGGCGAGCCGACCGGGCATCTGCTGGAAATGGCCTCGTTCAAAGCCATGAGCGATCTCTGCCCCGCACCCACGCTCGAGGCGTTGCGCCAGGCGCTGCTCAAAGGCGTCGCCGACTACAACGCCCAAGGGTTCACGGGCACGCATGACGCGGGCGTCGGCCTGGGCGGCATCGACATGCCCATGTACCTGCGCTGTCTGTCCGAAATGGAGAGGGACAACGCCCTGAACATGCGGGTTCATCTTTCCCCCATGCCGGACGAGTTCGATCGGTACGCGGCCGGCGGCCTGATCACGGGCTTCGGCAGCGACATGGTTACGTTCAGCGGCCCGAAATTTTTCAACGACGGCTCCATTCAGGCCTACACGGCCGCGCTGTCGGAACCGTATTACGACAAACCGGACTGCAAACCCGGACTGCTTACGCCCGTGGACGAGATGACGAAAGCTTTGGTCCACAGCCATTGCGATGGGTACCAGATCACTTACCACGGCAACGGCGATGTCGGCATTGAGGTGATGATCGCGGCCATCGAGAAAGCGCAGCGGCTCTGCCCGCGCCCCGATCCCCGGCATATTCTCGTCCATTGCCAGACCGTTTCAGATGCGCAACTGGCTCGCATGAAAAAGGTGGGTATCTTGCCGACCTTCTTCGGGCTGCATGTTTGGTACTACGGCGACAGGCATTATGAACGCTTTCTCGGCCCGGAGCGCGCCGAGCGCATTGATCCTTCGGGCAGCGCCGTGCGTCTGGGCATGCGCCACAGCCTGCATGCCGACAGCCCGGTGCTGCCGCCCTGGAGCCTGCGCTCCATTCACACGGCGGTCGCCCGAACGACCATGAAGGGCAGGCTGCTTGGCGGGGACCAGCGCATCAGCGTGGAAGAGGCCGTGCGCGCCTACACCAGCCATGCCGCCTTCTTCCATTTCGCCGAAAAAGAGCGCGGCACCCTGGAGCCGGGCAAGGCGGCCGATCTGGTCGCGTTGTCCGAAGACCTGCTCACGGTGCCGACGGAAGAAATATTGAAGACCGAAGTCCTGGCCACCATGGTGGGAGGGCGTGTCGTCCACGGCGGGTTCCCCGCCGCATAGGCTTCGGACGGCGGCGCGGCCGGCCCGTCCCGGCCCGCGTGGGAACAAAGATTTTTCAGGCGGGTACGTGTAACGCACCTGAGGGGAGGAACGATGGGAAGTGGATTTGAAAGTTATGTTCTCTTCGGTTTCATGGCGGTTATGCTGCTTGTCGGTACCGGGCTGCGGGCCAAGATCAAGTCGTTTCAGAAATATCTCGTGCCGGCCGGAATCATCGGCGGCATACTTGGGTTCATCATTGTGGCCCTGGGCGCCTATTTCGGCACACCCAACCCCGACGGCACCGTGACCACGGCCCTGACCGTCGGCGGCATACCCATCACGCACAAGGCGTTCAATACCTTCGTTTTCCACGCCTTCAACATCAGCTTCATGTCCCTGTTGCTGACTCCTTCCAAGGGCAAAGAGGTCCTGCCCAAAGCCATTGTGCGCGGCGGCATGTGGCAGACCTGCATCTGGTCCATCAGCCTGGCGGGCCAAGCCCTGGTGGGCGGAGTGATCATCTGGGGCTACAACGTGTTGACCGGCGGCTCGCTCAGTGAACTGATCGGGATTATTTCCACCCACGGCTACACCCAGGGACCCGGCCAAGCCTTTGTCATGGGCACCCTGTGGGAAACCAAGGGCGGCGTCGCCGACGCCATCACCATCGGGCTGATTTACGCGGCCATGGGTTTTTTCTCGGCCGTGATCGTGGGCGTGCCCCTGGCCCGCTGGATGGTCAATCGGGGTTTGAACACCAACAAACGCGCGGCCCTCGAAGAAGAGTTCATCGTCGGCCTGATGAAGCCCGAGACGAACATTCCCAACGGCCGCGAGACCACGCACTCGGGTAATATCGACACCCTGAGCTTTCACCTGGCCGTGGTCGGTCTGACCTACCTGCTGACCTACATAGAACTGAGCTGGCTGCAGACCCACGTGAAGCCGTTGTTTGAAGGCAATACCTGGCTCCAGGGGCTGGCGGTGCTGTGCAGTTTGCCCATGTTCTTCGTGCACGGCCTGATCATGGGCTTTTTCGTGCGCAAGGCCATGGAGCTCTGCGGCGCGGGCAAGTATCTGGACCCGGTGGTGCAGACGCGGATTACCGGCGCCTCCGTGGACTTTCTGGTCGTGGCCACGCTCATGGCCATTGAGTTCAAGGTGCTCAAGGAATACGCCGCCCCCATTTTCCTGGTTTGCTTCGGCATCACCGCCTTTACCCTGTGGCTGACCATCTTCCTGGGGCGTCGGCTGCCGGATCTCGGCCCCGAACGCCTGGTGACCCAGTTCGGCTGCTGTTGCGGCAGCACGGCCAGCGGCATTTTGCTCTTGCGCATTCTCGACCCGGATTTCCGCACTTCCGTGGCCGTGGAGCTGGGCTTTTTCAACGTGGCCATTCTGGTGACCTGCGCGCCCATTCTCTTCTTCATCGCGCCGGTGCTTTACACCTACAGCCTGCCGCAGATTTTCTTGATGTATACCGGCTTTATTGTGGTCATGGTGGGTATTATGGCCCTGCTGCGGATTCTCGCCTTGCGCAGGGCTTGGTGACGCGCTCCCGCGGAGGAGCGCGCGGACGCGGATGACGTTGCAGCGAGCACGCTGTATGCCGGAAAGCTTTTTCCGCATACAGCGGGGCACAGACGAAGGAGCGAACATGACGGTGAACACCGCTTCCTCACCTGGGTTCGAACGCCTGCGGGCCGTGGTTTTTGACTGGGCGGGCACCTTGGTCGACTGCGGCAGCCGTTGCCCGGTGCAGGCTTTCGCGGAGAGTTTTTCCGCTCACGGCGTGGAGGTCGAGACCGTCGAGGCCCGCGTCCCCATGGGCTTGGGCAAGCGGGAGCATGTGGCGGCGATGTTCGCCATGCCCCGCATTGCCGCCCGCTGGGAGCAAATACACGGCGCGCCCCCCGGCGAGGAGGACATCGACCGGGTCTACGGCCTGGTTGAAACAAGCCTGATCGACATCATCGCCCGCTACAGCATGCCCATACCGGGAGCGGTCGAGGCCGTGGCCGCCATGCGCGGCCGCGGGCTGCGCATCGGCTCCTGCACGGGCTACCCCCGCCCGGTGGCGGAAAAAATGGCGGCCACGGCGGCTTTGGCGGGGCTTCGCCCGGACTGTTTGGTCTGCGCCACGGATGTTCCGCAAAGCCGTCCGGCTCCGGACATGTGCAGGGAAATTCTGGGTCGTCTCAAGGTTTCCGACCCGAAAACGGCCGTCAAGATAGGCGATACGAAGCAGGATATCCTTGAAGGTTTGCGCGCCGGCATGTGGACCATCGGCATCACGTTGACCGGGAGCCTGGTCGGGCTTTCGGAAGGGGAGCTGGCCGCTTTGCCCGCGTCGCGCCGCGACCTTCTGGAACGCGCGGCCGGCGAAACGTTGCAGGCCGCCGGGGCTGATTTTCTGGCCCCGGATATTCCTTCCTGCATGCGCATCCTGGACTTTATTGAAGAAGAACTGGCCATCCGGCCCGCATAGCCGCGTGAGCCGGAGTGAATGGCTTTCGTCCGTTCGCGGGATGTTCACCCGAACCGTAGGGGAGGGACACGACGAAAAATTAGACCGCTTGTACATAATATGCCGCCGTATTCGAACTTGAGACGGCGCGCAGAGGTGCCGCCAACAGTCATGTCATCGGAGGAATCACGGTGTCACAGCAAGACCTTCCCAAAATCCAGGTCCGCAACCTGACCAAGCGATTCGGCAGCCTGACGGTGCTGGACAAAATCAACTTCAACATCGGCAAAGGGGAGCTCGTCGCCATTGTCGGCCCTACCGGCTGCGGCAAGACGACCTTCCTCAACACCCTTTCCAAACTCATGCCCGCCACGGACGGGGCCATCCTCATCGACGGGGAGGAAGCCGACCCCAAGCGGCACAATATCTCCTACGTTTTTCAAGAGCCGACCTGCCTGCCCTGGCGTACGGTGCGCGACAACGTGGCCTACGGCATGGAAATCAAGCGGGTTCCCATGAAGGAGCGCATGGAGCGCGCCCAGGCCATCATGGAACTGGTCGGCCTGTCCAGCTGCGCCGACCTCTATCCCAACCAGGTCTCGGCAAGCATGATGCAGCGCATCGCCGTTTCCCGCGCTTTTGCCGTGGCTCCGGACCTGCTGCTTATGGACGAACCCTACGGCCAGCTCGACGTCAAACTGCGCTTCTACCTGGAGGACGAGCTGGTCAACCTCTGGCGGACTCTGGGCAGCACAATCCTTTTCGTCACCCACAACATCGAGGAGGCGGTCTACATCGCGGAACGCATTCTGGTGCTTTCCAACAAGCCCACCACGGTCAAGGCCGAAATCAAAGTGGACCTGCCGAGGCCCCGCAACCTCGTGGACCCCCGCTTTGTGGAACTTCGCAAACAGGTCACCGAACTGATCCGCTGGTGGTAAAGGAGAGTGCCCTATGGCTTATGAAGAAGTAAAAGTACACCAACCGCTGTTGCTGCGAATCCTGCCTTTTGTCGGCCTGGGCGGATTCTTCCTCACCTGGCAGGCCCTGCTGACTTACGGCATTGTGCCGGAAACCCTGCTGGCCTCGCCCATCCAGGTGGCCAAGGTCTTTGTCGACAAGCTCACCGACCCGCTGCCCGACGGCGCGATTTTGGCCGTGCACACCTGGACGAGCGTCAAGGAAGCCTTCACCGGCTATGCCTTGTCGTTGCTGGTGGGTATTCCTCTGGGTCTGGCCATGGGCTGGTTCCGGGTGGTCGAGGGTCTGGCCCGGCCCATCTTCGAGTTGATTCGGCCCATCCCGCCCATCGCCTGGATTCCCCTGACCGTGTTTTGGTTCGGCATCGACCTGACCGGCAAGGTTTTCATCATCTGGATCGCCGGCATCGTGCCCTGCGTCATCAACTCCTACGTGGGCGTGCGCATGACCAACCCAACCCTGATCCAGATGGCCCGCACCTACGGGGCCAATGACCGGCAAATCTTCACCCAACTGTGCGTTCCCTCGGCCCTGCCCATGGTCTTCGGCGCTTTGCAAATCGCCCTGGCTTACTGTTGGACCAACCTGGTCGGCGCGGAACTGCTCGCGGCCGACACCGGCCTGGGCTACCTGATCACCATGGGCGGCAGGCTGATGCGTCCGGACCTCGTGGTGCTCGGGATGATCTGCGTCGGCCTGTCCGGGGCGGTCATCGGTTTCATCATCGACAAAGTGGAACAACGCCTGCTGGCGGGCATACGGAGGTAAGGGCCATGAGTTCAAGCAGCATCGCCAACGAAACCGTCGACCATGCCCGCGAAAGAAAGCCGCTGTCCATCATGGCGGTTCTGACCAATGTGTATTTTCTCTATACCGTCTCTCTGGTGGGTTTTTTCCTGACCTGGGACCGGGTGGCCGCCAATCAGGTTTTCGGCGACTCCCTGGCCCGGCCCATCGAGGTGGCGAATCAGATGCTTCTGCTCACCAAGGTCAAATTCGGCGGCACCAACCTCTGGGGGCACATCTGGGCCAGCACGCAGCGCGTGCTCATCGGTTTCGGCCTGGCCGCGATCGTGGCCGTGCCTCTGGGCCTGTTCATGGCCATCAACAAATACGTGAACGCCCTGGTCAAACCCGTGTTCGACCTGTTCAAGCCCATGCCGCCCATAGCCTGGGTTTCCCTGGCCATCCTCTGGTTCGGCATCGGCGAGTCGGCCAAGATTTTCATCATCATCATCGGCACCTTCGTGCCTTGTCTGCTCAACGCCTACAACGGGGTACGCCTGGTCGAGCCGGAACTCTACGACGTGATCCGGGCGCTCGGCGGCAAGCGCCGTGACGAGATCTTTCAGGTCTGCTTTCCGGCCTCGTTCCCGGCCGTGTTCGCCGGCCTGCAGATATCCTTAAGCATCGGCTGGACCTGCGTGCTGGCGGCCGAACTGATGAACGCCCGCGACGGCATGGGCTTTCTGATCAAACGCGGCATGGACACCCACCAGCCCGCCCTGGTGCTTTCCGGCATGATCCTGATCGCCATGGCCGCCTGGTGCACCTCCCAGGGGCTCGGGCTTCTGGAGCGCAGGCTCTGCCCCTGGCGACGCAGCATCGAAAACCTGTGAGGTACGCCGAATGACTCCCACAAACACACCGAAAGCGAAAATACAGTGTCACAACATCAGCAAGACCTTCATCCAGAAGGGCAAGATGGAGGTGCCGGTCATCCGCGACGTGGAATTGACCGTCCAGGACAACGAATTCCTGGTCATTCTCGGCCCCGGCCAATGTGGCAAGTCGACTCTTTTACGGATCATCGCCGGGCTGGAAATTCCGGATCACGGCTTTGTCTCCCTGCACGACGGGCCGGTCACCGGTCCGGGACCGGATCGCGGCCTGGTATTCCAAGGCTATATGCTTTTTGCCTGGAAAACCGTCATGGGCAACGTGGAGCTCGGTCCCAAGCTGCGCGGCGTGCCCAAGGACGAGCGTCGCGAAGTCGCCTCGCATTACATTGATCTTGTCGGCCTGAAAGGGTTTGAAAACCACTATCCCCACCAGCTTTCCGGCGGCATGAAGCAGCGCGTCGGCATCGCCAGAGCCTATGCCAACAGCCCGGATGTGATGCTCTTGGACGAGCCCTTCGGTCAGTTGGACGCGCAGACGCGGATTTTCATGCAGCACGAGATCGCCCGGATCTGGGAGCAGGAAAAACGCACGGTCATATTCGTGACCAACAACATTGACGAGGCTCTGTTCCTGGGCGACCGCATCATCTTGATGGAAGGAAAACTGCCGGGAAAAATCAAGAAGGAATACACGATCGATCTGCCCCGTCCGCGCGAACATACCGACATGGCCCTGCTGCATCTGCGGGAAAAGATCACCAACGAAACGGAGTTGGTGCTGTAAGGCTTACACGGGAAGGAGGAGATATGAGCGGACCGATGTTCAATGCCCTGTGTCTGGCGGGCGGCGCCCTGCTGGTGACTTTGCTTTTTCACCGGCGTTTGCGCTCCCGGGATGCGTCTGAAGAGCCGTTTTTCCCCAATGAGACGGCGCAGCGGGAATTCCTGCGAGCCCGTTACGCGGCCAAAGCCAGATTTCGGGCCGGCGTGTTTCTGTGCTCGCTGGCGGCCCTGCTCGTGTACCTCGGCGGGGGAGGGCGGATCGTTCCGCTTCTGCTGCTGTGCGGCGCGGCCCTGTGTCAGTTGGGTGCGGTGCGGCAGAAAACCGCCGCCCATCTGACCCGGGTCATGCAAAAGCGCTTTTTTGTGATGGAAGAACCGGATGCCGCCGTCCCCGTGGATGCCGCATCCGCCTGGATACAGGAAAACGAGCCCACCCATGCAACAACCCGGCGCTGAGGGCGGGGCGGTGTGTGCCGTCTCGTCCGCCGGTCTTGAACAACCGGAGGATGTATGATCCGCATTACGTCTTTGGGAATCTTTCTCTGCACGACCATGCTCACTCTTGCTTTCGCCTGCGCGGCTTTCGCGGCCGAACCGGTGAAGATGCGGTCCGCCTGGATGGACGAACATGAAACGTTCCTGCCTTGGTACGCGAAAGAAAAAGGTTGGGATAAAGAAGAGGGCATCGACCTCGAACTCTTGTACTTTGATTCCGGTATGGCCCAGCTCAATGCCCTGCCCGCCGGCGAATGGGTCATCTGCGGCACCGGCGCCGTGCCCGGCATGATGGGCAACCTGCGCCACGACACCTACGTCATCGCCATCGGCAACGACGAGTCCTACACCAACGCGGTCATGGTCCGGCCGGACAGCCCCATTATGAAGACCAAGGGCTGGAACAAAGACTACCCTGACGTCTACGGCAGCCCGGATGACGTGCGCGGCAAAACCATCCTGGCCACCACCGTGTCGTCTTCGCATTTCGCCCTGAGCCACTGGCTGCGCGTGCTCGGCCTGAGCGACGCCGATGTGGTCATCAAGAACATGGATCAGGCCCAGGCTCTGGCGGCGTTTTCCACCGGCATCGGCGACGCCGTGTCCCTGTGGGCTCCCCATATGTACGTGGGCGAGGAAAAAGGCTGGAAGGTCGCGGGCACGCCGAACACCTGCAAGGTCGGCCTGCCCATTACACTGATTGTGGACAAGAAATTCGCGGACGAGCATCCCGAACTCGTGGCCAAGTTCCTGCGGGTTTACCTGCGCGCCGTGAACATGATTCAGAACGAGCCTCTGGAGTCCCTGGTTCCCGAATACCAGCGTTTCTTCCTGGAGTGGGCCGGCAAAAACTACAGCAAGGAAATGGCCCTCAAGGATCTGCAGACCCACCCGGTCTTCAACCTGGAGCAGCAACTCAAGCTGTTCGATGCTTCCAAGGGCCCCAGCACCGCCCAGACCTGGCAGGCGGAAATCGCCACCTTCTTCGCCAAGGTCGGGCGGATCACCCAGGAGGACCTGAAAAAGGTCGGCAGCGGCTCCTATGCCACCGACAAGTTCCTGAAGCAGGTCCAAACCCCCATTCCGCCGTATAAATAACGCCGCATTGCGGGCAAAGGAACGTCTTCAAGGGACGGCTTCAACCAACAGGCCTCCCCAAAAGAACACCTCGACCAATCGTAATGGGATAACCCGTCGACATGTCCCCGGCCCGCAAGGGCCGGGGATTCGTCGCGTCGTTGGGGGGACGCAAACAGGGCTGCATAGGTCAACCAGCCGACAGCACTCACGCGATGCGAAAAGGTCGTCTTACAGCAACGCGAGTGGCACCCCAATCCCCCCGGCAGGGGATTCAATCCCCTGCACCCCCTCTTCTTCCCGCTCTTTTTCGCGGTTCTCCGGTTTTACTTACCGTTCAATCGGGTATGCTCAGGGAAATATTTTTTCTCGCTCGGCTCGGCCGTGCATTTGTGGTTCCGAGGTTCACCCATATTCAGGGCGTGGAATCTCAACACGGGGACATTCTCTCTTGTATGAAGGCGTTCGGAACGGTCGGAAAGGAGGAGGCGCTTGACCTCCCTTCCTCGGCCAAGTTGTGCGCAGCAAAGCTTGGCCGAAATGGGGGTGCAGGGGGGTCACCCCCCTGCGCGCTTCCCCTTCTTCTTCCCGGCTTTTTTCGCCGTTGGGCGTCGTTCGTGCTGGAGGAATTCGCCGGTCACGGAGTTCGGGTCGGCCAGGATGTCTTCGGGCGTGCCTTGGGACACGATGCGCCCGCCGTTTTCACCGCCGCCGGGGCCAAGGTCGATGACGTGGTCGGCGCAGAGGATCATGTCGGTGTTGTGCTCGATGACCACCACCGTGGCCCCGCGCTCGACCAGGCCGTGGAGCACGGTGATCAGCTTGCCCACCTCGTGCATGTGCAGGCCGGTGGTGGGTTCGTCCAGAATATACAGCGCGCCGGGCAGACTGCGTTTGCCCAGTTCGCGGGAGATCTTGATCCGCTGGGCCTCGCCGCCGGAAAGGGTCGGGGCCGGCTGCCCCAGACGCACGTATTCCAGGCCGACCTCTTCGAGCATGGCCAGACGGCGCTCCAGGGCCGGATAGTTGGTAAAGAACTCCCTGGCCCTGGCCACGGTCAGATCCAGCACCTCGGAGATGTTCAGGCTCTTGTAGCGGGCTTCCAGGGTTTCGTGGTTGTAGCGTTTGCCGCCGCAGACGTCGCACTGGACGAACACGTCGGGCAGAAAGTGCATTTCCACCCGAATCTGCCCGTCGCCGCCGCAGGCTTCGCAGCGCCCGCCCTTGACGTTGAAGCTGAACCGCCCCGGATTCCAGCCGCGTTTTTTGGCTTCCGGGGTCTGGGCGAAGATGGTCCGGATTTCGTCGAACACCTTGGTGTAGGTGGCCGGGTTGGAGCGCGGGGTGCGGCCGATGGGGGTCTGGTCGATGGCGATGATCCGCTCGATGCGCTCCGCGCCTTCGATGCCGGCGATCTCGCCCGGCGTTTCGACCTTGATGCCTTGGGACAAGGCCAGATGCTTGTACAGGGTGTCGACCACCAGCGAGCTTTTGCCCGAACCGGAGACTCCGGTGACGCAGGTCAGCACGCCCAGAGGGATGCGGCAGTCGATGCCTTTGAGGTTGTTGGTGGCCACACCCTTGAGGGTGAGCCAGGCGTCGGCCTTGCGGCGTTTTTCCGGCATGGGAACGCCGAGGTCGCCGCGGAGATACTTGGCCGTGAGCGAGTCGGAGGCCAGCAGATCGGGCACGTTTCCCTGGAAGACCAGGTGCCCGCCGTGCTCGCCCGAACCGGGGCCGAGTTCGAGCACGGTGTCCGCTTCGCGGATGGTGGCTTCGTCGTGTTCCACCACCAGCACGGTGTTGCCGCGCCGCTGCAGGCTGCGCAGAGTGCCGATCAACCGGGCGTTGTCGCGCGGATGCAGGCCGATGGAAGGCTCGTCGAGCACGTAGGTCACGCCCACCAGACCGGAACCGAGCTGCGAGGCCAAGCGGATGCGCTGGGCCTCGCCGCCGGAGAGGGTGGCCATGCTCCGGCCGAGGGAAATGTAGTCCAGGCCGACTCGGGACATGAACTCCAGGCGGTGGGTCAATTCCTTGATCAGGGGCTCGGCGATGGTCACGCGCCGCCCCTTGAAGGTGCGCGAGGTCATCCATTCCAGGGCCCGCTCGATGGACAGGGCGCAGAATTCCACAATGCCCAGATTGTCCACCCGCACGGCCCTGGCCGTGGGGTTCAGGCGCGCGCCGCCGCATTCCGGGCAGGCGGTGTTGCGCCGGTATCGGGAAAGCTCGTCACGCCAGGCGTCGCCGTACTGCATGCCTTTTTCCAGCAGGGCGATCACGCCGGGCCAGAGGGTCTCGTCGACGGTTTTGGCCCCGCGCTTGCCCTTGATTTCCACCGAACCGCCCATCCAGTTGCGGCGCAGGGCGCTTGCCCCTTGTTCAGCGGCTTTGCCCGGCTCAACCTCGCCAAAGAACAGGGCCGCGTGGGCCTCGGCCGAGAAATCCGCCAGCGGGGTTTCCAGGCTGAAGCCGAAACGCCTGCCCAGTTCTCGCATGTCGTCGGTATAACGGGCCAGGACTTTGGGGTTTTTCCAGGGCAGCAGGGCCGCCTCGGCCAGGGAAAGCCCCTTGTTGGGCGCGACCAGCAAAGGCTCGAAGTATTCCACGCTGCCCAGGCCGAGACAGCGCGGGCAGGCCCCCTGGGGGCCGTTGAAGGAAAAGAGCTGGGGCGAAAGCTCCGGCAGGCTGATTTTGCAGTCGGAGCAGGCCGCCAGGGTGCTCATGGGCACGACTTCGTCGGCTTTGCCGTCCGCGCCGGGGATGAGCAGCAACAACCGGCCGTTGCCGTGCTTGAGGGCCAGTTCCACGGAATCGGCCAGCCTGCCCCGGATGCCCTCGCGCAGCACCAAGCGGTCGATGACCAACTCGACGATGTGCTTCTTGTTTTTGTCGAGGGCGGGAACGTCTTCCAGGGCGTACATTTCCCCGTTGACCCGCACCCGGGCGAAGCCCTGGGCCTGGAGCTTTTTGAAGCGGTCGGCCTGGGTTCCTTTCTGGTGCTCCACCAGAGGGGCCAGCAACACGCAACGCGCGCCGTCGCCCAAGGCCAGAATGTCGCCGATGATCTCGTCCACGGCCCTGGCTTCGATGGGCTTGCCGCAGGAAGGGCAGTGCATGGTGCCCAGGCGGGCGAAAAAGACCCGCAAAAAGTCGTAGACTTCGGTGACCGTGCCCACAGTCGAGCGCGGGTTACGGCCGGTGGTCTGCTGCTCCAGGGAAATGGCCGGCGAAAGCCCTTCGATCTTGTCGACCTCGGGCTTGTCCATTTGGGGCAAGAATTGCCGGGCATAGGCCGAGAGGGATTCCACGTAGCGGCGTTGGCCTTCGGCGTAAACCAGGTCAAAGGCCAGGGTGGTCTTGCCCGAGCCCGAAGGCCCGCAGATGACCACCAGTTCGTCGCGGGGAATATCCAGGCTGAGGTTTTTCAGGTTGTGTTGCCGGGCGCCTTCGATGTGAATGCAGCGTCCGTTTGTCGGGGTAGTGCTCATAACAGGCTTTGAATCCTCGGCACCAGCGAACAGAGCAGCACCGACACCACAAGGGCGGGCAGAAAGTTCGAGAGCCGGATTTTTTTAAGTTCCAGAAGGTTGATGCCGATGCCGAGAATGATGACCCCGCCCACGGCGGTCAATTCGACGAGCATCATGTCCGAAAGCAGGGGCCGGATGCTTTTGGCGAACAGGGTGATCGAACCCTGATACAGCAGCAGGGGCAGGGCGGCCCACATCACCCCCGAGCCGAAGGCCGCGCCGAAGGCGATGGAGGCGAAAAAGTCCAGCATGGACTTGGTCAGAACCGTGGTCATGTCGCCGTCCAGGCCTTCCTGGAGCGGGCCGAGAATGGCCATGGCCCCGATGCAGAAGAGCACCGTGGCCGAAACGAACCCGTCGGTGAAGCGGCTGTTGCCCGAGCGTAGCGCTTTTTTCAGGCGGTCGCTTCCGCGGGCGATGCCGTCTTCCAGGCGCAGGCCTTCGCCGATCAGCGCCCCGAGCAGCACGCTGCCGACCATATACAGGGGGTTGCCGGTTTTCAGGGCCATGCTCATGCCGATGACCAGGGTACACATGCCCAGGCCTTGGAAGACGATCTCCCGCACGCGGTCCGGCAGGCGGTTGCCCAAAAGCATGCCGATCAGACCGCCGAGAATGACCACGAGAGCGTTGATGAGCGAGCCGATCGGCAAAACCATGGCGGTCTCCGGGGTGTGGGTTGTCGTTCGCGCCGCTGAAACAACGCAAAAACCGGGAGTGGACTCCCGGAAAAAGTGGTTGTGGGGGAAAGGTCGTCGGACCGTAAAATAAAAATATAGCTGATACAAAAAGATGGACGCTATGCGCCGTGCACTCCCGAGCCGGCGTCGACCCGTCGGGAAGATATAGCCCAGGCTCCCGCCGAAGGGAAGATTTTTTTCACCCGGAGCGGCTTCGCCGGCCACATGACATTTCCGGGAAAGGAGGCTATGCTCCCAACGCGTCTCTCTTGCCGCCGTCGCTCATCCAACCGAGGGGGGAGGATTTCATGGCCGTCGGTTCATCATTCGTTTCAGCCGCCCGGCTGTTGTGCCTGCTCGCGACCGTTTTTTTCGCGCCGCACCACGCGTTCGCCGTCGAAGGCCAGGTTCCGGCCGAAGACTTTTTCCGCAAGTTGCCCCTGGATATCTTTGAGAACACCGGGGAACGCTTTACGGATACCGACAAAGAACTGCTCTTGGTCAAGGGGTACAGCCCCACGTGGCATTTGGCCTACAATGACGCCGATACCCTGGTGGTTTCGGCTCTGGATGCCGTACGTTCCGAGGTCATTTTGCATCTGTTTCGGGGGCCCAACGGGGGAATGGCGGTGCTGAACGCCCGCACTCAGGACTCCTGCGCCTGCGAATTCTGGCGTTGGGACGCCTCCGGCGGTCTGGTGCCCGAGGCCCCGCCCGAGCTTCCGCCCATGACGGACTTTTTTACGGCGGACACTCCGCCGCCCGCCGGAGCGCAGGTCGAAGTGTTCTTTTGCCTGACGGACTACCGGGAGCTTGAGGCCAAGCCCCGGTTCTGGAACGCCGACGGCCCCGTTGAGGTGACGCCGACCGCGCGGGTGCGCTGGACCTGGAACGGCGCGGGGTTCACCAAGGTCGTCATGCCCGGAAGCTAGGCTCGGGCCCTATTCATTTACATTGGGGCTCAAACAGGGCTTCAAAGGGTATCCCCTTTTAGATCTCGCGATGTGATAAGTCCGGTGCCCTTTCATACCGAGCGGCACCAAACCCCGGCAGGGGAAATGAGCCAGAGCTGCCATAGTCGACCGGTCGACGACGCTCTCGCGATGTGAAAAGACTGACTCGCACCGATGCGGGCGGCACCTGCACCCCTCGAGGGGGCTCAATCCCCTTGCGGGGAGGTTTGGAGGAGCGGAGCCCCTCCAATGAAACAATGAGTGAGGTCTGCCCTTGGATGACGCTCGCCGGCGTCGGGCCGAAAAGGCGGTTTTTTTGTGGCGGCGGGTACGCCTGCGATATCCTGCCAAGCAAGGAATGACGCCGGTTGAGGGAATACATCCTTTCCCACCCACCGACCGATTATCATGCGCTTGCCCGAACACGGGTCGCGCCGTAAGGAATAGAGCAGAGTAACTCTCAAAGTTACTCTGCTCTGGCGACCGCTTCACGCGGGCACCCGCTTGCGTACTCGTTTTGGAACTTTTCGGGCATATCGTTTTATGGACAATTTCAAAATGAAATTGCTCTAAGGAGTAAACAACCTTGTAAACCAACGCGCCGGGCTTCCCCGCCCGGCCGAACTCCGGAGAGTCGTATGGAGCCGGTTGTCGTCAACACCCTGTGGTGCAAAGGATGCGGCATCTGCGTCGCCTTTTGCCCCAAACAGGCCCTGGAGTTGAAAAAGGGCAAATCCACTCCCGTACCGGGCCGCTGTATCGCCTGCGGCATGTGCGAGATGTACTGTCCCGATCTGGCCATCACGGTGGACAAGAGCAAAAAACCCAAAAAGGGCAAGCCCGAAGAGGGCGGGGGTGGCTCATGAGCGCGAAAAAGACCCCGAACCCCGCGGCCGAAACCTTCTTTCTGCAGGGCAACGAAGCCTGTGTGCGCGGCGCCTTGTACGCCGGAGTAAGCTTCTTTGCCGGCTACCCCATCACGCCTTCCTCGGAAATAGCCGAAAGCCTCGCGGAGTTGCTGCCCAAATCCGGCGGCACCTTCATCCAAATGGAGGATGAGATTTCCTCCATGTGCGCGGTCTGCGGCGCGGCCCTTACCGGGGTCAAAGCCATGACCGCCACCTCCGGCCCCGGCTTTTCCCTCAAGCAGGAGGCCATCGGCTACGCCGTCATGGCCGAAATTCCCTGTGTGGTCGTCGACGTGCAGCGCGCCGGACCGTCCACGGGCCTGGCCACCCACGTGGCCCAGGGCGACGTCAACCAGGCCCGCTGGGGTACCCACGGCGATCACGCCATTGTGGTCCTCACGGCCTCGTCGGTTCAGGACGTGTTCGCCATGACCGTCGAAGCCTTCAACATCTCCGAAACCTACCGCACCCCGGTAATCCTGTTGCTCGACGAAGTGATCGGCCACATGCGCGAACGCCTGGAAGTGCCGCCGCCCGGCGAAATCGAAGTGGTCGAACGCCTGCGCACCACGGTCAAGGCCGGGATCAACTACCACCCCTATCTGGCCCGCGAAGACGGCCGGCTGCCCATGTCCGACTTCGGCGGCGTGCACCGCTTCAACGTCACCGGCCTGTACCACGACATCTGGGGCTTTCCCACCGAAAGCCCGGAGCAGGTCAACACCCTGCTGCACCACCTGGTGGACAAGATAGAAAACCGCTCGCACCTTCTGGCCCGGCGCAAAGAGTTCTATCTGGAAGACGCCGAACAGGTCCTCATCTCCTACGGCTCCTCGGCCCGCAGCGCCCGGCATCTGGTGGAAACCCGCCGGAAGAAGGGCCACCGCATCGGTCTTTTGGAATTGCAAACCCTCTGGCCTTTCCCCAAAGAGCTGGTGCAGGAAAAGACCGAACACGCCCGCAACGTGTTTGTGGTGGAAATGAACCTGGGGCAGATCACCGCCCAGGTGAAGCAGGCCGTCGCCCGTCCGGACCGGGTGTTCTTGATCAACCGGGTGGACGGCACCCTGATCACGCCCACGGACATCGGGAACATCATGCGCGTCATCGAAGGCAGGGGGGTGTAACATGCCGATTTCCCACCTCATCCGCGAACGTTTTTTCCCGCACATCTGGTGCGCGGGCTGCGGCCACGGCACGGTTCTGAACAACCTGCTCCGCGTGGTCGACGCCATGCAGTTGAACCAGTCGGATCTCTGCATGGTGTCCGGCATCGGCTGCTCGGCCCGCATTGCCGGGTACGTCGACTTCCACACCATGCACACCATGCACGGCCGGGCCCTGGCCTGCGCCACCGGCCTGAAGCTGGCCAACCCCTCGCTTCAGGTCTTCGTGCCCATGGGCGACGGCGACGCTCTGGCCATCGGCGGCAACCATTTCATCCACGCCTGCCGGCGCAACATCGACCTGGTGGCGATCATCCTGAACAACCGCATCTACGGCATGACCGGCGGGCAGTATTCCCCCACCTCCGGGCGGGACATCCTGGCCACCACCGCGCCGTACCGGAGCATCGATCGGAACTTCAACGTGGTCGACCTGGCCGTGGGCGCGGGCGCGACCTTTGTGGCCCGGACCACGGCGTTTCATGTGGTCGAGTTGCAGGACATCCTGAAAAAGGCCATCCTGCACAAAGGGTTCTCGGTGGTGGAAGTCATGGTCCAGTGTCCCACCTACTTCGGCCGCAAGAACAAGCTCGGCGGCCAGGTGGAGATGCTTGAGTCCTTCCGAGACGGCACCGCGCCCATCGGTTCCAAAAAGTTGGAAGAAAACCCCGACCTCTTGCCGCGCGGCGTCTTTGTCGCCTCCGAGCAGCCGGAATACTGCGAGGAATACGCCAAAATCAGGGCCGCGGCCCAGGGGAGGGCGTAGTCATGGAAAAATACCGTTTTCTCCTTTCCGGCTCCGGCGGCCAGGGCATCATCACCATGTCCATCTTGCTGGCCGAAGCCGCCGTGCTGCACGAAGGTCTGACCGCCGTCCAATCCCAGGCCTACGGCCCCCAAGCCAGAGGCGGGGCCACCCGGGCGGACGTGATCATTTCCGACTCGCCGATCTTCTTCCCCAAAGTGCTTCGTCCCAACATTTTGGTTGCCCTGACCGATGAAGCGGCCGCCAAGTACCTGGGAATGATCCGTCCCGGCGGCATTTGCCTTTACGACCCCAACCTTCTCACCCCCAACGTGCGGGTCGACGCCCGCTTCAAGCCCGTGCCCATGTTCGAGACCGTGCGCGAGCGTATCGGCAAGCCCGTGGTCTACAATATCTGCGTCTTGGGAGCCCTGGCCACGGTGACGAACACCGTCGGTCTGAAGTCCTTGGAAAAAGTCCTGGCCGCCCGGTTCAACGAACGCCAGCTCCCCGACAACATCAAAGCCCTGCACCTCGGTGCCGAGTTGGCCGCGCCGTTCATGGATGAAGTTTGATGAGGAGTTTTTCGGGGGAGGTGAAGCCAGGGAAGCCAAAGTAAGCACGTCGACAACACTTTCGTGGTGTGAGTAGGTCGACTCATATCGGTGCAGGTGGCACCCGAGCCCCCTCGATGTCGGCCGGGCTTTGCTTTGCAAAGTCCGGCCGACTCGTTGGCTCAGGCGAACGGCGCCTGCCGAGGAGGAGGCGAAGGAGGACTTTTCCAGACGCATCGGCTGTGGCGCGAAGGCGTTTTTGTTTTGTCGCGGTCCTGCGGCGTGAGGATTACTCCTCTGACTCCGCAGGACGGCCGCCCCATTCAAAGCCAAACAACCACCTTTGGTTCTTGGTATCACAGGTACAGGTGGTGCGGGTAAATCTTCACTTATCGATGAATTGGTTCAACGTTACCTGAACGCATATCCCGATAAAAAAATCGCCGTTGTCTGCGTGGACCCATCGAAACGTAA
The DNA here is from genome assembly GCA_031551885.1 of Desulfovibrio sp. Classification (GTDB taxonomy): domain Bacteria; phylum Desulfobacterota; class Desulfovibrionia; order Desulfovibrionales; family Desulfovibrionaceae; genus Frigididesulfovibrio. Next base: position 1,014 of record JAVBMX010000044.1, on the reverse strand, counting down.
AACGGGTGGTTCTTTGCTAGGTGACCGTATTCGTATGAACTCTTTGTCTCGTACAAAGGTGTTCATGCGTTCTGTGGCTTCTCGTGGATCGGGTCGTGAGATCGCATCCAGCTTGCCAGAGATTTTAAAATTCGTCCGTCAGTTGGATTTTGATTTCATTATTGCCGAAACTTCGGGTATCGGTCAGGGCAATATGGCGATCACTGAAGTCAGTGATATGTCCATGTACGTGATGACATCTGATTTCGGTGCGCAATCACAACTGGAAAAAATCGACATGATCGACTTCGCGGATCTGATTGCCGTGAATAAAGCCGATCGTCGTGGCGCTTTGGATGCTCTTCGTGATGTATCCAAGCAGTACAAACGCTCGCGCAAGATCTTTGACGAAAAAGTTCAAGTACCAGTGTTCTTGACTCAGGCGTCTCAGTTCAATGATGGCGGCGTTAATAAATTATTCTTTAAAATTGCGGATCTTTTGGAAGAAAAACAAAAGGCTCGTTGGGTGGTGGATGCCGCTTATAAAAACAACATCCTTTCAGCGGAAGAACACGGTATCATCTCTCCGGATCGTCAAAACTATCTGGCCGAGATCGTATCCACAGTTCACAAGTATAAAAAACGCACAGAAGACCTGGCTGAAGTCGCTTCCAAGTTGGGTGGCTTGCAAAAGCTCGCTCCGATGCTGGGAACTCCTGCTGAGACTGTTCAAAAAGTTCAAACTCAATTGGAAGCCGATTTCACGGCGGAAGAGTTGGAATCTCTAAAAAACTACGATCAATTGGTAGAGCGCTATTCTGGTGACGAATTGGTATTCCAGGTTCGTGACAAAGAAATTCGCCAAAAACTGGTTCGTGAATCATTAAGCGGAACTAAAATCCGCAAAGTCGTAGTTCCTAAAATGAAGGACTGGGGCGATAGATTCCGTTACTTGAAACTTGAAAACGTTCCTGGTGAGTTCCCATTCACAGGCGGCGTATTCCCTCTTAAACGTGCCGATGAAGATCCTAAGCG
>JAVBMX010000112.1:0-13594 GCA_031551885.1 Desulfovibrio sp. | reverse complement strand
GTTATCGAAAGAATGTTTGGAAAAATGAAACACTTCAGGAGTGTTGCCACACGATATAGCAAGATGGCGGTTTCCTATATGGCTTTTGTTCAACTGGCCGCCATCCTGCTTTGGCTTAAATGAATGTCGACACAGCCTAGTTGCCGGGCCGACGTGCCCATATTTATGAATTCATTGAAGTAGCCTCGGCGTAATCCAATACTTGGCATCGCATTTTTTTGGCTGATGTTGGCCACTCTATCTGCTTTGAGTGTCAGATCTTCATCCCCCCACGCCTCCCTTTCTTTCCAGTTCAGGTCCGCACTGACGAGGGGAGGTTTACAACCCAATCCCCAGTTCCTGAATCTTCCGATACAGAGTCTTCCTCGCAATGCCCAAGGCTTTGGCGGCCTGAAGCTTGTTGCCGCCGTGCAGGTTGAGCACGTGGGCGATGTGGGCGCGTTCCATATCTTCCAGGCGCAGGTGCTCCGGCGGAGTGTCTTGATCTGCAAGGAAAATGCCCTCGTGTGTTGTCGTTGCGTCGGTCGCGTTGCCCGTCGCCCCGTGTGAGCTTTCCCCAATTTGGTTTGTCCCTCCGAAAGAGGCCGCGCTCCCGTCAGGCGCATATTCACCCATAGTCCCTTGATGCGGGGGACCGCCTTCCAGTCCTGGGTGTTCACCGTGCCCCGCTGCCGACCATGCCGGAATGTCTTCCGGAAGTCCCGCATGTCGCTTTATATCCGCCCCGGCGGCTCCGGCCTCGGCCGACGTGCCGGCGCTTTCCACCCGGCCGGATCCCCCGGCGACTCCCGCCCAGAGCGGCACACCGTTCGCTCCCGCAACCGTGAAAGCATCCGTTCCCGATACGCTCCGGGGCCGGGCGGCTTCCACCAGTTCGCGGGGCAGGGCCCGTTCGGTGATTATCGAGTCTTCAGCAAGGATGATGCCCCGCTCAATGACGTTGCGCAGTTCGCGTACGTTGCCGGGCCAGTGATAGCGCAGCAGCCGGTTCATGGCTTCGGGCGCGATGACGTACTCCTCGCCGCCGAGCTTTGCCAGGAAGTGACGGGCCAGCGGGGTGATGTCCTCGGGCCGATTCTTGAGCGGCTCCAGATGAATCTGAAAGACATTGATGCGGTGGAACAGGGCCTCATGGAACCGCCCGCGCTCCACTTCTTGGGCCAGGTTGCGGTTGGTGGCGAACAAAAAACGCACGTCGGCGCGGCGTTCCTCTTTTTCTCCCAGGCGGCGGTAGCGTCGGCTTTCGAGCACGCGCAGCAGTTGGGCCTGCACCTCCAGGCCGAGTTCGCCCACTTCATCCAGAAACAGCGTGCCCCGGTGAGCAAAGGTCATCAGGCCTTCGCGCGACTCCAGGGCGTTGGTGAACGCGCCTTTGGCGTGGCCGAACAGCTCGCTGCGGGCCAAGTCCGGCTGCAGGCCGGCACAGTTCTTCACCACATACGGGAACGACGCCCGCTTGCTGTGACGATGGATGGCGGCGGCCACCACATCCTTGCCCGTGCCGGATTCCCCGGTAATCAGCACCGGCACTTCGGAAGGCGCGACCTTCTCAATGAGGTACAGGGTGTGCCGCACAGCCTGCGAGGTGCCCACCAGCGACTCCTGCACACCCGAGCTCAGGCGGTAGCTGCGGTTTTCGCGGGTAAGGCAGGTGTGTTCAAAGGCCCGATCGATGATCAGCTCGAGTTTCTCCAGGGTGAAAGGCTTGGCCACAAAGTCATAGGCCCCGTTGCGCATGGCCGTGACGGCGCCGTCCACGTCCGCATAGCCGGTGATCATGATCACCTTGGCGTCGGGCAGGCGGCGCAGAAACTGGGGCAACAGCTCAAGGCCGTTCTCGCTGCCCATGCGAATGTCGAGCAGCACGACCTCAAAGCTTTCCCGCCGGCACATCTCAAGAGCCTTGGCGGCCGTTGCCGCCGTTTGAATGCGGCGGTGGGGCGCGGCCAACTCTTTTTGCAACAGGCGGCGGATGGATTCCTCATCGTCGACAACCAGAATGGAATATTCGCCGCGCATGCAAACTCCGTGAGCGGGTTGGGCGGTGTCGTCTGCCGCCGCGTTGAAAACAATGCCGCCGATGGAACGCGCTTGGGCGGATTGTGGGCTTCAGCCTTCATGAATCCGCCGAGGGTTGCCGAGAGACTCTCCGGTGGTCGAGCGGCCTTCCACAGGATAAGCCCGGCTCCCGTATTTGCGCGCGGTTCCTCGCTTGCGCGGGGCTGCCCGCAATGGGGGCAGAGGGGCATACCCCTGCGAAGGAATTATCAGGTCCGGCTTTCCGTCTGGGGCGGAACCTGAATGGGCAGGCGTACGGTGGCACGGGTTTTGTCGCCCACGCCGCTGCTGAGGGAAATCTCGCCGCCGTGGGCCTGGACCACGCTGTAGCAAACCGAAAGGCCGAGGCCCAACCCTTGGGGCTTGGTTGTGAAGAACGGCTCGAACACGGCGGGCAGGTGCTTGGCGGCGATGCCCGCGCCGGTGTCTTCCACCTGCAGGACCACGTGGCCGTCTTCGCGCCGGGTGCGGATGGTCACGCTGCCGTCGCCGCCTTTCTGGGCCAGGGCGTCCAGGGCGTTGGTCAACAGGTTGAGCAGCATTTGGCGCACCTGGGTGTCGTCAACCCAGACCTCGGGAAGGTCGGGGTCCAGGTCGAGGCAAAAGACAACCCGATGATAGCGCTTGAGGTTGTGCCGCAAAAGGGAAATCGTCTCCTGGATGAGCGATGCCAGGCAGGTGGGCGAGCGCGAGGGCAGGGGGCGGCTGAAGTTCAGCAGAGCCCGGACAATGTCGCGGCAGCGGGCGCATTCCTGGAGAATGATCGAGGTGTATTCGGTGAAGTCGGCGACGACCTCGGGCGGGGCGGAGGCCTCCAGCAGCGGAATGCGCCGGCGGATGCCCTCGGCGAACCCGGCCACGGCCGTGAGGGGGTTGTTGATTTCGTGGGCGACCCCGGCGGCCAGAATTCCGATGGAGGCCATTTTCTCCGCCTGATAGATCTGGGCCAGCAGCTTTTTCTCGCGCGTGACGTCGCGTTTGAACATGAGCACGCTGCGCTCGACGTCCGGCGTGGACGGCAGAGGCGAGGCGACCATCTCAAAGTGTACGGTATTGCCGTTGATGTGGAAGAACCCTTTCTCGCGGTTCACGGTGCCGTGGCGCAGGGAAAGTACGGCCGGACATTCCGGGCAGGGGACGTCCGTGCCCCGGAACAGGCTGTAACACGGCCGGCCTATGGCGTTCTCGTTTGGGAGCAGCTCTTCGAACACCTTATTGACGGAAATGATCCGCAGGTCGGCGTCCAAAACCATCATCAGGTCGGTGATCCCGTCGAGAATGGCGGCATTGGCCTGACGCCGGCTTTCCGATTCGCTGTGCGCGGCGCGCAGCTCCCGGATTTTTTTCTGCCATTCCTGAAAATACCCCAGCTTGGTCTGTTCGATTCCCAGGATGTCGTCTATGGTGGGCAGGCTCATCACCAAGCCTCGTCGCAGATGTGCAGAAGGTCTTCCACCGAGGCCGGGCGTGGGTTGGTCGGTATGCAGGCGTCGTTGGCCGCCGCTTCGCAGACCTTGCGCAGGCAGGCTTTGTCGTGCAGCACGTGGCGCAGGCGCGCGGGGCTGCCCAAAGCGACGAAGTGGTCTTCAAGCCGGCGTATGCCCCGCAGCACGGCCGTGTCGGTCGCGAATTTTCCTTTGGGATAGAGAAGGCGCAGGAGGGTGGCAATTTTTTCCCGACAGAAGGGGAAGTTGAAGCGCATCACCGCCGGAAGCAGGATGGAGTGCATCATGCCGTGGCGCAGATCGAGTCGGCCTCCCAAGGCGTGGGCCAGGGCGTGCCCCACGCCGAGGCCCGCGTTGCTGAACGACATGCCCGCGGCCGCGCCGGCCATGCTGAGGTTTTCCAAGGCGTCGGGGGTGCGGGTTTGGTAGGCGGCGTCAATGTTGTCGGCCCAAAGGGAAACGGCGAGCCGGGCCTGATTTTCGGAAAGCACCGAGGCTGCCGGAGACACGTAGGACTCAACGGCGTGGGCCAGGGCGTCGATGGAGGAATCGACGATCAGCGGAGTGCTTTTGGTGGCCAGAAAGTCCGGGTCGGTGATCGAAATGTTGGGCAGGAGCGAGCGGCTGATGATCGACATCTTAATCTTGCGTTGCACGTCCGTGATGATGCAAAACTGTGAGAGATCCGAGCCGCTGCCCGCTGTGGTTGGTAAAAAAATCATGGGGGGCAGGGGTTTGGCGATACGGTTGGCCCCTTCGTAGTCGGCGATGTTGCCGCCGTTGGCCGCGATGACGCCGATGCCCTTGGCCGTGTCCATGGGGCTGCCGCCGCCCAGGGCGATGATCACGTCGGCTTTCGAGGCCAGGTATTGCGTCGCCCCTTGGTGCACCTGGTGGTCGCGGGGGTTGGCGTTCACGTTGCAAAACTCTTCGCAGGCCAACCCGGCGGAGCGCAGCAGGTTCCGCACCAACTCAAGCCATCCGGCGGCTTCCACGCCGGGGTCGCTGACCAGAAAAACGTTGCGCGCGCCGAGGCTTAAAGCGCACGGGGCAAGGTGCATGACGCCGCCCCGCCCGAAAATGACCTCCGGAATGGCGAACTTGGTTACGCGCATGAACGGCTCCCCGCATCCTGTCGGGGGCGCGTTTGGGCGCGGCTCCCGAGCGGTTGAAAAAAAGTAAGCCGCTGCAACAGCTGCAACGGCTTACACATGCCACAGGAGGGAGTCGATTACAAGGCGGCCTTGAAGATGGCGGCGATTTCCGCGTCTTTTGCTCTCCGTGGGTTGGTGAGCATGCAGGCGTCTTTTTGGGCGTTGCCGGTCATGACGGCGATGTCTTTTTCCTCGACTTTCTTGCCGTAACGCTTGCCGAGCTCGACCAGGCCCTTGGGAATGCCCACGTCGGCCGACAGGGTGCGGATGGCGCAGATGGCCTTCAGGGCGGTGTCGCGCGGGCTCAGGCCGCACACGCTTTCATCCAGCAGCCGGGCGATGATGCCGTAGCGGCCCATGCGGGCGATGAAATTGAACTCGGCCACGTGGGGCAGCAGGATGGCGTTGCACTCGCCGTGGGGCAGGTCATAGAAACCGCCAAGCTGGTGGGCCATGGCGTGCACATAGCCGAGGCTGGCGTTGTTGAAGGCCATGCCGGCCAAGAACTGGGCGTAGGCCATTTGCTCGCGGGCTTCCATGTTCTGGCCGTCGCCCACAGCTTTGCGCAGGTATTTGGAGATGATCGTGATGGCTTTCTCGGCGCAGGCGTCGGTCATGGGCGTGGCGGCGGTGGAGACATAGGCTTCCACGGCGTGGGTCAGGGCGTCCATACCCGTGGCGGCGGTCAGGGCCGGGGGCATGCCGACCATGAGCAGCGGGTCGTCGATGGCGGTGTTGGGGGTGACGCGCCAGTCCACGATGGCCATTTTCACTTTGCGGCTGAGGTCGGTGATGATGCAGAAGCGGGTCATTTCCGAGGCGGTGCCGGCCGTGGTGTTTACCGCCAGATACGGCGGCAGGGGCTTGGTCGATTTGTCGAGCCCTTCGTAATCATGAATGCTGCCGCCGTTGGAAACCACCAGGCCGATGGCCTTGCCGCAGTCATGGGAGCTGCCGCCGCCCAGGGTGATCAGGGCGTCGCACTTGTTCTGCTTATAGACGTCCACGCCTTTGGCCACGTTGGCGTCCGTGGGGTTGGGGATGGTGTCGTCATACACCGAGTGGTCCATTTTGGCGGCTTTGAGCAGCGCTTCCACCTGGGCGGTGATGCCGCAGCCGGTGATGCCTTTATCTGTGACGATAAGGGGTTTTTTCGCACCAAGAGCTTTGATGCGGGAGGGAATTTCCTTGTGCGCGCCGACGCCGATCAGGGTTACGCGGGGCATGAAAAAGCCGAAGACCTGCTCGATGACTGCCATGGTAAACTCCTTTGTCAAATACGTTGCGGTTGCAAAACGGATCGGACACTCAACGTTGCATCACGGCGAAAAAAAACGGTTCGCCGAAAATTGTCGGTGTGCCGCAATGTATCTAGCAAAATGTGTTCCGAAAAAAATATGCCGGCGAAATTATTTGTCTATTTTTAAAACGTTGTGTCGGAATGTAGCAAAAGGACACAGCATTTTTGACTGTAACGTCGATGAAGGGCATGGCTCACTGAGTCATGTCACCTTTTGATACAATGGGAGCCCGCTGTGCCCCTCCTTACCGTCGCCCATCGGGGAAGCGGGGGCATAGTGCTGTTCTGCGGGGGAAGACGCAATGAGCTGAAGGATGAGCGATATGCATGGACGCGGGCGCGCGATGCGGAATCGTGTCGCCGTGGAAGAGTTGTGATTTTGGGAGGAGCATCCGTGCCGCGGGAGAGGCCGAGAAAGGGCGGCGTCTGGTCCGGGACGGAGGAGTGATGCGTCGCCACGCCGGCGCCGCACGCCGGGCGGAAGGTCGCGGCGGTTTTGGAAAAAGGCGGGGGGTTAGACGGCGCCGGTCCTGCCGGGCAGAAACTCGGCGAGCCGGAGGAGCAGTTCGTCTTTGCTGATGGGCTTTCCGATGTGGCTGTTCATCCCGGCGGCCAGACATTTTTCTATGTCTTCGCGAAAGACGTTGGCGGTCGTGGCGATGATCGGGATTTTTCCGGCCTGCGGAACGTTCAGGGCACGGATGTGTTGTGTCGCCTCATACCCGTCCATGCCCGGCATATGAATGTCCATCAGGATCAGATCGTAGGCTGCCGGATTCGCCGTAAACATGCGCAGGGCCTCGGCCCCGTCTTCCGCACAAAAAACCTCCATGCCGGGGGGTTCCAAAAGAGCCTGGACAATCTCGCGGTTGATTTCCACGTCCTCCACGACAAGAACGCGGCTGCCCCGGAATCGGTTCGAATCATCCGCCCCGTCGGTATCGGCCGGTTGCTTCGCGGGATCGGACACTCGGCTCGCGGCAAGGCACCGCGCAATGGTCGAGGGAAAGAAAGGTTTCTGGATGAAGGTATCGACCCCGGCGGCCTTGGCGTCGTTTTCCACCAGAGCCCATTCCGTCGCGGAAACCATGAACGTCACGGTATTCGCGCCGCCGGAACGTTTGATTTTTCCGGCAAGCTCGATCGCGTCCATGTCGGACGGGCTCCAGTCGATGAAGGTCATGTCATAGGAGTGGGCGTCCAACAGAGCGTGGGCGGCTTCCACCCCTTCAATTGCATCGCAGGCGAAACCGAGAGCGCCAGCGATGTGCAGAAAACTTTCCCGTTCGTAGGCGGACGAATCCACCAGCAGGACGCGGAACCCTCCCAAGGAGAACGCCGGGGTGACGCTGTCGGGTTGCGGGGTCTGCCCGCGTTTGACCTTGACCGTAAAAAAGAACCGCGACCCTTTGCCGGCGTCGGAGTCGACCCCGACATGACCGTCCATCAGCTCGACGATTTTTTTGGTGATGGCCAACCCCAGGCCGGTTCCGCCGAAGCGCCGCGAAATGCCGTTGTCGGCCTGTTCGAACGAGCGGAACAGTTTTTCCTGGTGCTGCGGCGAAATGCCGATTCCCGTGTCCGTAACGTCGATGAGCAGCTCACATCGATCGTCGTTTTCAGAGACTTTTCTCGCGGAAAGGGAAATATGCCCGCCTTCCGGCGTGAATTTTACGGCGTTGGAAACCAGATTTGTGATCACCTGGGCGAAGCGTTGTTCATCGGCATACAGGAACGGCGGGATATCGTCGGCCAGGTGGACTGTAAATATTTGTTTTTTTTCATCGATGCGGAACGCCTGTACGCCGGCCACCTTGATCAGCATCTGCTCAAAGTTGAATTCGCTGCATGAGAGTTCAAACTTGTCGGCCTCGATTTTCGACATGTCGAGAATGTCGTTCACCACTCCCAAAAGGTGGGTCGAGGCGTCTTCGATTTTATCTAGGCAGTAGTTCTTTTTCTCTGTGTCGCTCGTGCTTTTGGCGATGCTTGTCATGCCGGTGATGGCGTTCATCGGTGTGCGGATTTCATGCGACATGGTTGCGAGAAAATCCGACTTGGCGCGGCTTGCTTTTTCCGCCTGTTCCTTGGCCAGCACGACATCGGTGATGTCGTGGAACAGGACGATTGCGCCGCCGGGTTCCCCCGCTTCATCCAGCATCGGCGTAAAGTGTATCTTAAAATGGCAAAGCTTTTTTTCAAATATATCAAGCGATTCATCAAGAGCGAGGGATGCTTTTTCGTGCATGATCCAGGTGAAGGCGGCGTCGAATATTTCGGCCCACTGTCTATCGAACAGTGAGAAGACCTCCATGTAGTGGCGGCCGTTCACGAGCCCGAAGTTGGGAATGTTGGCGCGTTTCAGAAAGGTGTCCGTGCAGTAGGCGAAAGAACCGTCGCGATCAAAAAGAAGAATGATGTCCGGGCTGTTGTCCAAAAGCAGGCGCATGAATTTTTCCTGCTTTTTTTGATCGGCCGAGATGGTCGCCTCAATATTGGTTTGTGTCGCGGCGACATGTTTGCTGCGTTCAAGCAACATGGCCAATTGTTCAAGCCGGCGCGTGAGTTTTTTGTTCTCGCGGTTCAGGCGGAGAATTTCTTCGCTTTCGGGCGAGTTGGTTTGTTGTTCCGGCATGGTGGGCGGCCCTTGGAAAAGCTAGAGAGCGCAGGCGACAAAGGTGAAATTGTGAAAGCGGTTGAGCAGCCTGCCGGAGTCGTCCGTATCGGGGCACAGCTCGCCCCCCGCGTAGGCAAGCAGGTACGGGAACGCGTCGCCGAGGGTTTGCCTGACGATATCCACTTCCGTCAGGTAGTCCACGCCTAAAACAACATTCCTGGCCACACAGGGGAACATGAGCAGGGCGTTCGGCGTTTCGCCGCCCATGGCCTCGGTCACGGTGCGCCAAGCCGTATTACGGATGTCGTCGACATCCAGCCTGCCCACGGCCAGGGTCGAACCCACGGGCATCTTGCCGCCGCAGAGCGCGTGGCCTTCGGGGGTGATGGTATAAATGACCCGGGCCACGGGAGGAGTGCCGTCGTTGTATTTGACGATAAACGGCACAACCCCGATGTTTTCGATGCCGTTGTTTTTGGAAACGCCGAGCATTTCCATATACTGCATGAGCGGCATGCCGTTTACCTCGCGCAGGGTGCCGCCTTCGGAGTCGGTGATGATGGCTTTCTGTTTTTGGATCTTTTCTTCGGAAATGACTTTCAGGAAAAAACGCGGATGGACGTCGCCGTACACAAGCACGAGGGAAGCGGACGCTTTTTCCACTCTGCCGTTGAGAAGGGTATACGATTTATCCAGCGTAAGGGTGTGATCGCAGGCGGTTGAGCCGAATACAGGGGTATCTTCGGCCGCCGCGAAAATGGCGTCCGAGATGACTTCCCCGCCGGGTTCCATCAGCAGGGGGGCCAAAGCGAAGGCCAGCGCCGGTTTCTCGGGAAGGCCGCGCCGCGCGAGGGCAAAGGCTTCCCGCATGCGTTCTTCCGGTTGGTCGGCCAACGACTCGGACATGGTCGCGGAAAATCGCACGTCGTCGCTGGTCAGAACGGCGAGGCTCAGTGTGGCCATACCGGCCCCGCCGGGAACACCGTTGGTCAGAGTGGTGCACCCGACGACATCAAACGGCAGCGCCTCGCAAATGGCCTGCGCGACGCCGGTTTCGACAAAGTCCGCGTAGCAGAAAAGCAACCCCACCGAATGCCGCAACAGGGCATTCGGAATATCCAACTGTTCCAAAACAGCCTTCACGGCGAGTTCGGCTTCGTCGATTTCATCGGTGAATGCGGTGAGCATTTTCAGCATGGGGACCTCTTCTACGCGGTTCCGGCCTGCCGGCCGTACAAGAACAATACGACTGTACGATATCCCCCGGCGTATTGCCAGAAAAAAACGATATTAGCACGTTCCACGATGAGCGACCGCCCGGCCGAAGAAGGATGCGGAAGGCCCGTTGCCGCTTGCGGCGTTCGCCGGCGCGGCGGGATGGGGCAGCCCCGCACCGTGAAGGAGCGGGTTTTGGAAGGAGGGGGGCTTCGCGGGCGGCTACAGCGTCGCGTACACCACCTTGTTTCTGCCCTGGGCTTTGGCTTGGTAAAGCAACTTGTCGGCGGCCTGCTTGAAGGTTTCGGGTGTTCCTCCCGGCTTTGGGATGCCCGAGACGACTCCATAGCTGAACGTGACGCGATCGCTGATGGAGGAGCCTTCGTGGCGAATCGCCAAATCATGTATCGCCTGCCTGATGTTGTCGCAGATATGCAGCGCCCCCTGGGAGTCGGTGAGAGGCAAAATACAGGCGAACTCCTCGCCGCCGTATCGGAACGCGAGATCGCGCGGCCGGGAGAGCGTGAACAGGAGGGTGGCGCCGAGGGACTTCAGGCAGTCGTCGCCGGCGAGGTGCCCATACCGGTCGTTGAACTCTTTAAAGAAATCCACATCAAGCATAATCATGCTCAAGGGAGTCGCCTCACGAAGCGCGCTGTGCCATTCCGTGTGCAGCAGGACGTCAAACTGTCTTCTGTTGTAAAGTCCGGTCAGATAATCAGTTCCTGCGAGCTGTTCGAGTTTTTCATTGAGATTTTTGAGTTTTTCGTTAAGCGTGGCAAGGTTGCTGTTTTTTTGTTCGATTTCTTCTTTATTTATGCATTCTTTCATTTTTGTTGTGTATAAAAATATTGATATTGACATGGCTATTGCTGCAAACAGAAAAATTTTGATCGAGTGGATATTTATTATTTCATGTTGGCAATTTGAATATATGCAATATGATATAAAAAATATATACATTGTTGTATAGTTGCATATTGTTATGAGGGGTTTTGTGTATAGAACGAAAGATACAAGAAAGATTGCCGAGACGAGCGCAACGACATGGCTCTCGGAGTGCAAATGTCTTACTGCAACGGCTGCGGCCCACAAAAGAGCAAAAAGAGCCGTGAAGGCGGTAATTTTATTGAACGCTCCGTATGCATGCTCAAGCGAATTCTTCGTGCGTATGCAGAAGACAAGGGCTGGAAGAAGCACGACAAAAGGAATCCACGAAAGCCACCCAAATACACTGAAATAATTTGAAAACAAAAAGATTGCCGCTGTATTGATTACAATAAGTGAGAAAAGAATAAATGTGAACTTTTTTATATTTAACCTGGCAAGTTCCAAATCATATTTTTTATGAAATGAGAGGTATTTTTGTATATTTTCGAACATTGATTTCCCCCATATATATAAAAAATATCGTGGTAGTCGATACAACAAGATTATATTGCAGGCAAGAGTAAATCTGTTGTCCGTCCAATTGTTTTCAGGCAAGACTTTTTGTCGAGACGCGCCATGCAACCCTGTTTTCCCCGTCTGCCGTGAGGAATGCTTGCGACGATGCCGCGACGGATTTGGAGAGAGTGGCGGGGAGGGCAAGCGGAATGGAGGATGTATTGGAGCCGCCGCGAGTGTCTATGCTTTTGCTGCGGGTAGGAAACTTCCCCTTGGGGCCTGGTTGCCGGGAACCGTTCGGCAATCTGCGTTGCAGTGTGCAAAGGAAGCGGATGTGCCGTACAGAGGCGATGAGATTCTTGCCCGACGCCTGCGAACGGGAGATATAAGCGGCGCATTTGTTCCTTTCATGCCTCCCCCTGCGGAGATATTGCCGGCCCCTCAAAAAATCGCCGCATCATTTCTATCTCGGCTTGCCGCCTGTGGAATTGCACTCGCGCTATGGCTATTTATCACTAAAATCTATATAAAATCAATGATTTTGGTGGAGGATGCGTCAATTTTTGTTGTGCCGCAAGTGTGTGTTTCGCCTTGCGGAATCGCACGACCCGATTTGCCGAGGGAAGTTCTTCCTTTTCCGCCACGTTCCGAACGGCCGGATCTTCCTCCGCCGGCCGACTCCAACCAACCTCATATCCATTGCCGCTTTGCCGGCAAAAGAGCGTGCGCCGACCCTTGATATGCCGGTACGACTTTCGTATGTTCTGAACGCGGTTGCGTAAACGGGAAGAGCAGGCGGGCGCGCATGCGGAGCCGGCGCATCAGGCCAAAATACCCCCGGGAGGCGGGCAATGCGATATTCACTTGAGGCCAGACCGCCCTGGCCGGCGCTTTTACTCTACGGGATTCAATGGTGGGTTGTTTCGCTGCCTTTTGCCGTGATCGTGGGCGTGGTCGCCGCTCGGGTGCAGTTTTCCGACGTGGCGGGCCAGACGCTGTATCTGCAGAAAATGTTCGCGGTGTTCGGCGTGTCGCTTATCATACAGATATTGCGGGGACACCGTCTGCCGCTGGTGATCGGCCCGGCCGAGGTTCTGCTGGTGGGGCTCTTGACCTCCGCGACTTCGCCCGCGGCCGCCTATACTTCGATAATTCTGTGCGGCCTGTGCATGGCCGCGCTGGGGAAAAGCCGCCTGCTCGGCGTGGCCAAACGTCTGTTCACCGGTCGTATCGTCGCGGTGATTCTTATCTTGGTCGCACTGACCTGTTCACCCATTATCCTGAATCTGTTTTTGCAAAGTCCCGGCGTTCCGCTGGCGAACTTCCTCGGCGGGTCCGTATTGGCGGGGGTATTGTTTGCCCTGAACAAAGCGTTGTCCGGCCTGTGGAAGTCCACCACGCTGATACTCGGACTCGTCGGAGGAAGTTGCCTTGTCTTCGCCTTGCAGGGACTTCCGGAAGGCGTGCGGAACGTTTCTCCGTCCGCGTCCGGGAGCGGTTTTTTTCTCCCCGCTTTGGAGTTTGACGCGGGCGCCCTGTTGGCCTTCTTTTTTTGCTTTATCGCGCTGCTGACCAATGAAATCGGCTCCATAGAGGCCGGTGGGCAGATGCTTCGCGCGGACGATATGGAAGGACGGCTGAAGCGGGGCGTCTGGTATTCGGGGCTTTCCAACGCGGTCTGCGGTCTGCTGGGCGTCATCGGTTCCGTGGATTACGCCCTGAGCACCGGAGTGATCGCGGCTACGGGATGCGCCGCCCGCCGAACCATGATCCCCTGCGGGGTGCTGCTTATCCTGTGCGCCCTCATTCCGGGAGTGATGGGAACGCTTCTCTGCGTGCCGATGGTGATCATGGCGTCTTTGCTGCTGTACCTGATGGTGTCGCTGTTCGCCTCTGGCCTGGAAATACTGTCGCGCGGGGCCGGCACAAGCGGGTTTTACGAAGGAGTGACGGTGGCCTTTCCTCTGATGCTGGCGCTCCTGGTATCGTATGCTCCGACACACATCTGGGCGGACTGCCCTGAAATACTTAAGCCGGTTGTGGCCAACGGTTTCGTGATGGGGACCATCGCCGTTCTTTTCCTGGAGCACACCCTGTGCCGGAAGGCGGAAAGTTGAACGCAGAAGTATCGTTGGTTCCTTCCGGTATTCCCACTGCTTTGGAGCTTGCCGCCTCAAAACGAGAAAGGGGCGACCTTCGTTGATTCCCTTTGGGGTGGTTCTCGTTAATTTCTGGCCGGGGTGAGAGGATTTGAGTCTTTGACCCCCGGAATCCCATTCTAGGCTCAGACCCTATTAATTTACATTGGGGCTCCGCCCCAAGCCCCGGCAGGGGAAATGATTTCCCCTGCACCCCTCGGGGTCAAGGGGATTCAATCCCCTTTCAGGGAGGCTTGGAGGTGCCACCCGCGTTGTTCTAA
>JAVBMX010000109.1:0-12724 GCA_031551885.1 Desulfovibrio sp. | reverse complement strand
TCTCACTGCAACGCCGGCGGCCCCCCGCCCCCGCCGGGGATTGTATTCCCCGGCGGGGGGGGGGGGCCGCCCCCCACAGGTGAAGGTGGGGTATGATATAGGGGGGGGGGTAAACAACCGGGGGCCTACGGGGTGCAGTGTTTTTTTTCCTGGCCTACCGCCGCCCACCGCGGGGGCCCCCCCCCCCGGGTGGGTTTTTCTCCCGCGGGCGGGGGGGGGGGGCCGCCCACTACATGGTAAGGTAGCTTACTCATATCGCGGGAGCTTCAAAGACCGGTCGACATCGGCGGTCCTGTTTTCATTTCCCCCAGGAAAAGTTTAGGAGGATCTCCAGTGTAAATGCTCTGCCCCTAAGTTCCCTCTTTTTTACCCGCCGTTTCCAGACGCTTTTTTGTCTTGCCCGTGGGCTGCGCGGTCAAAGGATCTTCCGGCCAAGGGTGCTTGGGGTAGCGGCCGCGCATTTCGGCCCGTACCTGCTTGTAGGCGTTTGTCCAGAAATGCCGCAAATCGCCGGTAACCTGCAGGGGCCTCCCGGCCGGGGAAAGCAGATGGAGCATAACCGGTACGCGCCCCTTTGCCAGGCGTGGGGTATCCGTCCGCCCGAACATTTCCTGCAACTTCACCGCCAAAACGGGCGGCTCACCGCGCAGGACCGGCAGGTAATCAACCTGGGCCGAAGACCCGGAAGACAGTTCCAACCGCGCGGGGGCTTCCGCTTCCAGGCGCTCCGGCAACGGCCAAGGTAAAAGGGAACGCAAGGCGGCGCCAAGATCGATCGCGGAAAATTGCGCGCGGCGGTTTATCCCTTCCAGCCAGGGTGAAAGCCAGACGGCCTCCGGATCGTCGTCCGGGCCGGCATGCCCGCACAGCTCGGCCAAAAGGCCGGCGTCGCTCAGGTCCGGCCAAAAATTTTCGCCTCCGTCTTCCTCCCGTTCCAACCCGCGCAGCAGAAACACCCGCGCCTGGAGTTGGCGCAGCTCTTCCGTCCAGGGCAGACAGTCCAACCCAAGAGAGACGATGCCCTCAAGCAGGGCTTTTTTTATTCGCCCGCTCAGGTCCGAAGAAACCGGCAGAGGTTTTTCCTCTACGATCAACGCCTTCAACCGGCGCACGGAGCGGGAGACGACCGCTTCGCTCCGGCCGTCCCAAGAAACTTCCTCCTCAAGGCGGGTCTTCTCCCCGTGCAGGCGCAGCACGTCGGCCAGAGAAACGGGCGCGGCCAGATACACGCGCCGATTGACGCCCCCGCCCAGGCTCGCCGCGGCCAGCCATGGTTCGGAAGCAAGAGGGTCGTGCGCGGGCAGTTCCGCCCCCTGGCCGGAAGCCAACCGGAAACTTCCCGGTCCCCGACGTTGAGCGATGCGTTCCGGCCAGGCCAGGGCGAGGAGCATGCCGGAGAAATCTTCCTCATGCGGGCCGGGCAACGTGAAAGAGCTTCCCAGGCCCGACAGGCGGTGGATTTGCTCGGCCGCATCCCTGAGGCGTTTGTTTTCCGGCCGACGTAGAAGCGGAAGCCGCAAGCGGATATCCGCGCCGACCTCACCGCCGGCATTTTTGCGCAGCGGATCGCGCTCCGAAACCACGGCGGCCAAACAGGCGGCCAAGCCCGAGAGATCCGTCTCCAGTTCCGCCGCCCGCAGCACCATATGGGCCAAACGCGGATGCAGGGGCAGGCGGGCCAATTTTTGCCCGTGCGGGGTAAGCGCGAACCCGCCGTTCGGGCCGGGGCGGACGGCTTCCAGGGCAAGCAGCGTCTCGGCAGCGTTGCATAGAGCGGCCTCCGGCGGCGGGGTCGGCCAGGGCAATGCGGCCGGTTCGCTCCCCCAGGTCAGGGCGTCGAGGTACAGCGGGGCGAGGTCGGCGTCGAGAATTTCCGGGCGGACCTGCGGGAAGAGGTGTTCCCCCTCGGGCCAGAGGCGCAGACACAGGCCCGGCTCAAGACGCCCGGCGCGGCCCGCCCGTTGGTCTGCCGCATCTTGGGTCAGGCGGGTCGTCACCAACCGGCTCAGACCGGTGGCGGGTTCAAAGCGGGGACCGCGGGCCAGCCCGGCGTCGATGACGATGCGCACGCCCTCAATGGTCAGGCTGGTTTGGGCCAAGTCCGTGGCCAAGACCACCTTGCGCCTGCCGGGCGGCGACGGCGCGATGGCCGCGTCCTGCTCGCGCGGCGGCAGATCGCCGTAAAGCGGATGGATATCCACATCGGCCGGCCGTTTTTCCAACAATTCGGCAGTGCGTTTGATCTCGGCCTGACCCGGAAGGAAAACCAGGATGCTCCCCGGCCCGGCGTGCAGGGCTTCGCGCACGGCCTGGGCTGTTTTCTCGGCAATATCCTCCAGGCGCGAGGCCGGGCCGACGGCCGATTCCCGGTCGGCATGGCGCACGTCGACCGGCCAGATACGGCCTTGGGCCTCAATAACCGGGCAGTCGCCCAAAAAGCGGCTCAGTTCTCCGGCTTCCAGCGTGGCGGACATAACCAACAGGCGCAGATCCGGCCGGAAGGCCCCGGCGCTTTCCAGGCACAGGGCCAAGCCCAGATCGGCCTGCAGGCTGCGCTCGTGGAATTCATCGAAGATGACGCAGGAAACACCGGATAATTCCGGGTCGGCCAGCAGACGGCGGGTGAACATGCCCTCGGTGAGCAGTTCCACCCTGGTTTGGCTCGAAACCTTGCTTTCCAGGCGCACCCGGTAGCCGACCCGTTGCCCGACCTCCTCGCCCAGCAGCCCCGCCATGTAACGGGCCGCGGCCCGCGCCGCCAGACGGCGCGGTTCGAGCACCAGGATTTTTCCGGGCAACGGGGTGATGGGAGGGTGCCCTTCCAGAGTCGGCAGGAGACCTAAAAGGGCCAGGGGCACGCGGGTGGTTTTGCCGGAACCGGGGGCGGCGGTCAGAACGGCGCGGCCGTGTTCAGCCAGGGCTCGGCCGAGTTCCGACAGGACCGCATCAACAGGGAAGCTGTTTCGCATGGGCCGATTATGGGGATTTTTCCGGTCAAGGCAAGCGGGGGGATTTACCATCAAGAACAAGGAGACCGGAACCATTTTTCATGATTCCGGCCTCTTGCGGACATTTGCGTCCAAATTTATGGTGCGAGGGTCAGAACCTTCTGCTTGTTCTCAAAGCGATAGGCCATTTGCCAGGAAATACTTTTACTCTTTGCCCCGATGTAAGCATAAAGCCCGCCGCCGTCAGACTCTTTCTGGATTTTTCCGTTGGGCTTCATACTCCTGAGCTTGGTATCGGTCAGTTTTCCCATGTTGGTAAAATCTCCATGCTGGAGGTGTTGGTAAAACTTCACCAACATTTTTACCAACAAAAAAACGGGGATGACAACGTACCTGACGAGACATGCTGAGACTGTGAAATGCTAGAAAAGCAAAGTCCCGCAAGGCTTTTTGGAGCTTGCAGGACTTTGTGAGATTTTGAAATGGTGCCGGGGGACGGGATTGAACCGCCCACACGTGGATTTTCAGTCCACTGCTCTACCAACTGAGCTACCCCGGCGAAGCGAAAGAGAGATTTAGCCGAAGGCGGGTCGAAGCGCAAGCTTTTTTTCCGCAATGGGCAAAATGGTGGGGGCGGGCCTGTTTTTTTACCTCCGCGAGCCGTGGAATATAACATCTCCCACCAAAAGGCCAAGAAGAGCGCCGCCTTCCGCGCGTAGATTCTCGAGTTGCCGGGCGCTTGACACGCAGGGGGAGATCGCCTAAGTTTTAGAAAACGGTACATCGTAACATAATACGGAATAAACAACCACATCACGAGCGAACGTTCACGGCGACTGTGCCGGGGCAGTCGCGTCACGCCATTGCCGGAGCAGCCGCGCCGCCTCCGGATATCGCGGCGCGTCCCACCCGGAAAACCCAAACCAGCGGGGCTTTGTCCCACCCATGTCAACGCGGCGACACAACGCACTTGTGCCGGAACCTCCAACTTTTTTGAGGAGAGCGTCATGCGGAAAATGCAACTTGGGCTGCACACCTACACCCTTCACCTTTGGGGCTTTGGACAAACCTGGTTCTCGGCGGACCACGAGAAAGTCTTCGGCCTCATCGAACTCATGGACAAGGCGCGTGAGTGGGGCCTGGACGGCCTGCACATCACCCCCCGCGATCTGGAGCGTCTGGACGACGCCTGGCTGGAAGAAGTCGCGCAGGCCGCCAAGAAGCGCGGATTGTATCTTGAGCTGAACTTCGCCCGCGACTGTGAATGCGACAAGATGATCAACCTCCCGCTCAAGCGGGCCGCCTATATCTGCCACAAGCTCGGCGCCGACATCGCCAAATACAGCATGGACATCCGGCGCAAGCCCCCGCTTTACGGCAGTTGCATGCAGGCCACGGTCATGCGCCAGCTCGCCGACATCCACGACGAGATCGTCGAGGCCCTGCCCGAATTCGAAAAATACGGCGTCCGCCTTGCGGTGGAAAACCATACGGAAACCTTCGCCGATGAAGTCCTTTGGTTGGTCAATGCCGTCGATCACCCGCTGGTGAAGGTCTGCGTCGACACCGTGAACTCCATGGGCGTTCTCGAAGGCCCGGAAATCGCCGTGACGAAACTGGCCCCTCTGGCCGTGTGCTGTCACTTCTGCGATCATAAATGGAGCCGCGACGCCTACGGCGCGCGTTTCCACGGCATGGCCCTCGGCGAAGGCGACATGGACTGCCGGAAAATGCTGGACCACCTGCGCCGCGAATCGCCGATGATGGACCGCATCAATTTTGAAATCGAGTACGATCAGGGAGCCGACACCCTTGAAGTCGCCCGGCAAAAACAGATGGATGCCTGTATCCGCAGCATCAAATATTGCCGCGACGTGCTGAAGATAGGGCGGGAAGAAGAACTGCTCGGCTAGGGGCTAGTTCCTTGGAGGGGCACTGCCCCAAATGCAGGTAACCGGAACCGGCCCCAGAGAAACCGCCGGTCGCCGCGCCGCAGCATGTCTCCCCGGTCGTGAGGCGCGGCGACCGACATGAGGCGGGGGGATGCAACAATCCTCCCGCCGAAAACCTCCCGTCGCCGGAACGGCTGAAAGCCGCCAAGAACCTCGGCCGGCGACGGCCCGACGCGCATACCGTCAAACAACACGAAGCCCGAATGCCCGCACGGCGTTCGGGCTTCGTGTTCGCGCATCCGGTCGGACATCCCGGCCGGCCGTTGGTCTCCTTCACAACAAAGGAGTTTCCGGGCCGGCGCCGGGCGGTTTGCCCTCACGAAGTTTTCCGCCGGCGATTGTCGGCCGGGCTCGGGCGGCTTCCAAAAGCGAGGCGCGGGAACGGGCCGCGCTCGCCCCGGAGGGAACCCTCCAACGCATTGAGTCCGGGATAATTTTGCCGTACAAGAAATACGGGCTTCTTGCCCTATACTCTTTCCAGGCGGCCCCGCTATGTCCACTTTGGTCGTAAAACTCGGCACCAGCGTTCTCACTCGGGGAACGCGCTCCCTCAACCGCGCCCACATGCTGGAGATCGTCCGCCGTTGCGCCCAGGCCAGGGCCGACGGGCACCGGGTCATCCTAGTCACCTCCGGGGCCATCGCGGCCGGACGCGAACACCTGAACCACCCGGAGCTGCCGGCGGTCATCGCCTCGAAGCAATTGCTCGCGGCCGTGGGCCAAAGCAGGCTGATCCAGATCTGGGAACAGCTTTTCGCCATCTACGGCCTTCACATCGGCCAGATGCTTCTGACCAGGGCCGACCTGGAAGACCGCGAACGCTTCCTCAACGCCCGCGACATGCTTTGCGCCCTGCTGGAATACGGCATCGTGCCGGTGATCAACGAGAACGACGCCGTGGCCACCACGGAAATCAAGGTCGGCGACAACGACAATCTTTCGGCCCTGGCCGCGATTCTGGCCGGGGCGGACACCCTGCTGCTGCTCACCGATCAGGAAGGCCTCTACTCCGCCGACCCGCGTTCCGACCCTGAAGCCAAGCTGATCCCTGTGGTGGAACGTATCGATGAATCCGTATTCGCCCTGGCCGGGGGCAGCGTTTCCGGCTTGGGCACCGGCGGCATGAGCACCAAGATCCAGGCGGCCCGCACGGCCACCCGCGCGGGTATCCGGGTGATCATCGGTCCGGGCTCGCGGCCGGAGATCATCGGCGAAATTTTGGCGGGCAAACCCGTGGGCACTCTGTTTCCGGCCGACCGCGACCCCCTGCATCACCGCAAGCGCTGGCTGTTCGGCCCGCCCCCGGCAGGCAGCCTGCACGTGGACGCCGGAGCGGCCAAAGCCCTGAAAGAGCGCGGCGGCTCACTGCTGCCCAAAGGGATCGTCCGGGTCGAGGGCGTGTTCCCGCGCGGGGCCGTGGTGCGCATCATCGACCCCGACGGGCGGGATCTGGCCCACGGAGTCGCCCAATACAACAGCGAAGCTTTGGCTCTGGTTGCCGGCCGGCACTCCAGCGAGATTGCCGGAATCATCGGCTATGAGTACGGCGCGGAAGCCGTACACCGCGACGACCTTATCCTGACCGGAGACGGAACATGAGCGACAATCCCCTGAAAGCCATCGGCCGCGCCGCGCGCGAGGCCTCCCACACCCTGGCCGAACTGAGCACCGAGGAACGCAACGCCCTGCTGCTGCGCATCTCGGCCGAGCTGCTCGCCGCCGAAGACGCCATCCTGGCGGCCAACGCCGAAGATCTGGCCGCCGCCAAAGCGGCCGGCATGAGCCCGGCCATGCAGGATCGTCTGCTCCTGAACGAAACCCGCCTGAAAGACCTGGCCGCCGACGTGCGTCAGGTGGCCGCTCTGCACGACCCCCTGGGCGAAGTCATCGACGGGCACGAATGCCCTTCGGGCCTGTCGCTGATCCGCAAGCGCTTCCCCCTGGGCGTGGTGGCCGCCATTTACGAGGCCCGCCCCAACGTGACCGTGGATACGGCCGTGCTCTGCCTGAAAACAGGCAACGCGGTCATTTTGCGCGGCGGCAAAGAAACCCGGCGGACCAACGCCGCGCTGATCGCCGCCCTGCACCTGGCCCTGGCCGCCCGAGGCCTGCCCCGGGCCTGCGTGCAGGCCGTGCTTGACCCGAACCGGGATCTGGTCACGGCCTTGCTGCATCTGGACGCTTATGTGGACATGCTCATCCCGCGCGGCGGTCCCCAGTTGCACCGGCTCTGCCGCGAGCACTCGCGCATTCCGGTCATCACCGGCGGCATCGGGGTGTGCCACATTTTTGTCGACGCCCAGGTCGACGCCTCCAGGGCCCTGGCCGTGATCGCCAACGCCAAGACCCAGCGCCCGAGCGTCTGCAACGCCGTGGAAACGCTGCTGGTCCATAAAGACATCGCCGAAACGTTCCTGCCCTCCCTGGCCGCGTATCTCGGTCCTTTGGGCGTGACCCTGCACGCCTCGACGACCGCCGATCCTTTTTTGATCGGCGTGCCCTGCCCGGTGGTGGCCCTGGACCCGGCCTGGCTGGACAAGGAGCATCTGACCCTTGACCTCAACGTGCATGTGGTGGACGACCTCGACGAGGCCATCGCCCATATCCGGGCCCACGGCACCGGGCATTCCGACGCCGTGCTCACGGAAAACATGCGCACCGCCGAGTTGTTCGTGCGTCGGGTCGATTCTTCGGCCGTGTATGTGAACGCCTCCACCCGCTTTACGGACGGCGGCCAGTTCGGTTTGGGGGCCGAGGTGGCGGTTTCGACCCAAAAGCTGCACGCCAGGGGCCCCATGGCCCTGGAAGCCCTGACCACCTACAAATGGATCGGCCGGGGTTCGTATACGGTGCGGAGCTAGGGTCAGAACTCATTAATTGAGGGACTCTGTCCCCCAATCCCCCTGGCAGGGGATTCAATCCCCTGCACCCCCATCATCGGCAAGCCCGTGCTTTGCACGAGCTTGCCGATATATGAGGGGGTCGCCCGCCGCCCAACGGCGGACAAACGGGGGGAACGGGGGTTGTTCGACGCCGCCTGAAAAGGTAAGCTCCGTGTTGCGGCGGTAACCTTTATCGCCCGTGCCGCGACACGGGCCGATGCGACGACGGGAGACCGCGCGAACCGCCCCGCCGCCGGCGCATCTTTACCTTGCCGAAATCCTGGGATAATATATTGTTTGATCAATAATTCCCCAGGATGCCCGGTTTCCGTTGACGGCGTACGGGCCTCCGGCCTTGAAGGATTGCTTCTGTATGTTTGGAGAGTTCCTCTTTTTCGTTTCGCTTGCAGCCGGCGCCGCGCTCTTTTTGCGCGCCCGCCCGGCGGCGGCGTCTTTTACGGAACCCGAGGGGTTCTCCGACCTGCCGCTTCCGGTCTTATATGTTCGAGAAACGGATTTCACCCTGCTGGGCGGCAACGCGGCCACGGGTAAAAACCTGGGTGAACCGCAAGAGGCGGGCAAGCCGATCTCGACCGCCTTTGTGGAAGAGCAACGCGTGGCCGCGTTCCTTGCCCGGCAGCGGGAGCTCCTGCATTCCGGCAAGCGGCCCGCCGTTCCCGAGCAACTGACCTGTACCTGGAAGACCGCGACCGGGCAAAACAGGCCCGTGCTGCTGACCGTTTTTTTGCACGACGCCGCCGCCGGCGTGCTGTTTCTTACGGCGGACCCCAACGCCGTCGGTTTTGGGCCGGGCCTGTACAACTGGTTCAACTCCTGCCCGGACATGCTTTTCTATAAAGATAAGAATGGACGCTTCCAGCTCTGCAACACCGCTTTTGAACACCTGACCGGCAAAGATGCCAAAGACGTCATCGGCAAAATCGCCGACGAAGCGGCTTTCCCCCCTCCTTTCGACGAACCCCTGGGCGCCCACGACGATGTGCTGCATACCGGCACGGCGCTATTTTCCGAGTCGGGCTGCGTCGACCCCCAGGGCAGGCTCCTGGCGTTCGAGAACCAATTGTATCCGATCTTTTCGCCCCAAGGCGGCGTGGACGGCGTTTTCGGCGTCTGCCGCGATATTTCTCCGGCCAAGGCCGCTTCATCGGCCCTTGAACGCCAGGGGGCCCTGCTCCGGGCCGCCAACGAAGCCGCCATTCTGCTGTTCTCCGACGATGAAGACATCGACGATGTGGCCTGGCGCGTTCTGGCGCTCATCGGCCAAGTCACGGAGGCCGAGCGGGTGGACGTCTGGCGCAACCACGGCAGCAGCGAAGAAGGCCTGTTGTGCACCCAGGTTTACGCCTGGGCCAAGAACGGCAAAAAGGGGCACTTCAGCCCGTATTCCAATACGGCCGTTTATTCCGCCAACCTTCCCGGCTGGGAAAAAATTCTTTCTTCCGGCGAATGCATCAATACCCTGACCCGCAAGCCGAGCAGGCAGGAACTTGAACACCTGGGCAACCAGGGCATCGGCGCGGCGCTGGTCGCGCCGATTCTGTTCCAGTCGACGTTCTGGGGCTTTATCCGCCTGGGCATGCGCAGCATCGAGCATAGTTGGAGCGTGGGTGAGGAAGCCATCTTGCGCGCGGTGGGGCTTTTTCTGGCCGCCACCCTGCAGCGCAGACAGATTCAGGAAGCCCTGAGCGAATCGGAGCAGCGTTTCCGCGACGTGACCGAAGCCGCCGGGGAAATCGTCTGGGAACTCGATTCGCAAGGTTACTTCGCCACGGTTTCCGATCGGGTGTCGGCCCTTTTGGGGTTCTCTGCCGCCGAGGTGCGCGGCAGACGCTGGGAAGATTTCGCCGCGGACGAAAAAGGCGAGGAAATGACCGGGCGCATGTTCCAAAGCGCCGTGCCCGCCGGCTCGTTCCGGGGGTTGGAGCATCGGGTGCGGACCAAAGACGGCAGCCTGGCCTGGTTGTTGACCTCGGCCAAAATCCTCACCGGTCCGGAAGGCATCGAAGGCCTGCGCGGCACCAGCCAGGACGTGACCGAAAGCAAGCGCACGGCCGAAGACTTGCGGAACACCCTCAAAGCCCTGGAAAAAGCCAACCAGGATCTGGGGCACTCGGCCCAGCACGCGCTGGCTTTGGCCCGGCAGGCGGAAATGGCCAGCAAGGCCAAAAGCGAATTCCTGGCCAACATGAGCCACGAAATCCGCACCCCGCTCAACGCGGTCATCGGCATGGCCTACCTGCTGAACAAAACCGAACTTTCCCCCCGCCAGCGCGACTACCTGACCAAGATCAACTCGGCCGGCGTCACCCTGCTCGGCGTGGTCAACGACATTCTCGTTTTTTCCAAGTTCGTATCCGGGCGCATGGAAATGTATTCCATTCCCTTCGATATTGAGGACATTTTCGGCAACCTCGCCTCGCTCATGGGGCCGCGCACCGACGAACAGGGCCTGGATCTGGCCCTGTTCATCCACAACAACGTGCCGCGCCGGTTGATCGGCGACCCCCTGCGCCTGGGGCAGGTGCTGACCAACATCGTGGGCAACGCCGTGAAGTTCACGACCAAAGGCGGCATCAGCGTGCGCTGCCGATTGGAAAAAATCATCGGCGACAAGGCGCATCTGGCTTTCAGCATCATCGACACCGGTATCGGCATGACCGAAGAGCAGAAAGAAAAGCTCTTTTCGGCCTTTACCCAGGTGGATTCTTCCATCACCCGGCGCTACGGCGGCACCGGCCTCGGCCTGGTGATCTCGCAACGTCTGGTCGAAATGGCCGACGGAACCCTGGAGTTGGACACCAAACTCGGGCGCGGCACCAAGGTCGTGGTTCGCATTCCCCTTACGATGCAGCACTCCAGGCCCGCCGATGCCGAGCCGGAAACGCCTCCTCTGCGCGGGTTTTCCGCCGTTCTGGTGGACGGCGGCGATGTGCAGCGCGGCATGCTTCTGGAAATGCTTCAGGATCTGGGCTGCTCGGCCGAAGCGTTCTCGGAACTCGGCCAAGCTTACGCCTCTTTGACCACGGCCGACGCGGCCGGCAAGCCCCATGCCCTGCTGCTTTTGCCTTTGGCTCAGATCGAGGGCGAGGGCGGCGTGTCGGCGCTCGACTCGTTGCGCGAGCTGGGTCTCTCCTGCCCGCCCAAGATTGTGGCCCTGGTCCCCTTCAGCTACACCGGCTCCGCCCAGACGGTGGGCAAGCTGGGCGCGCGGGCCCTGGTGCACAGGCCCGTGCTTTCTTCCGCCCTGCGGGCGGCCCTGCTCGACGCCCTGGCCCTGGAGCGACCGGCGGGGGAAACCCGTATCGGCGAAGAGCGCAGCGCTCCCCACTTCCCCGGGGTGCGGGTGCTGTTGGTGGAAGACAATGCCGTCAACCGCCAACTTGCCGTCGAGTTGCTGCGCGAGGTCGACATTGAAACCATCACGGCCGACAACGGCGAAGAAGCCCTGGATATCCTGAACGCCTCGGATGTCCCCGCTTTCGACCTGATCTTCATGGATCTGCAAATGCCGGGGATGGACGGGTTCACCGCCACACGGCATATTCGCGACAACCCCGCGTTTACCGATCTGCCGATTGTGGCCATGACCGCCCACGCCACCCTGGAAGAGCGCAACCGCTGTCTGGCGGCCGGCATGAACGACCACATCGCCAAGCCCATCGACATCGACATTCTGCATGCCGCGCTCACCCGCTGGGTGCGCCCCTCGGCCGAGCTTCCCCGGCCCACGCGGCAACAACCCGCGCGCGAAAAAGCCGCGCTGCCGCCTCTGCCGGGGCTGCGGGTGGAAGAAGCCCTCAACAGGCTCGGCGGCGACACCCGCCTGTACCAATCCGTGCTGATGCAATTCTGCCGGAAGCACGCCGACGCCGCCGGGGAACTGCTGGATCTGTTGGCCGCCAAGCGCATCGACGACGCCCGCCGGTTGGTTCACACCATCAAAGGCCTGGCCGGAACCATCGGGGCGAACGCCCTGCGGGAAAGCGCCTGCGCTTTTGAACAGCATTTCTCCGAAGGCAACCCCCAAGAAAACCGGCATGTGGTCGTTCCCCTGGTGGCCGAGCTGTCCTCGCTGCTCGCCGTATTACAGCGGGCGTTCCCGGATGCCGCCCCCTGCCTGCCGGAGGCCGGCTCCGAAACCTCTTCGCCGCCGGCCCCCGAGTTCCGCGACGGATTGAAACGGCTGGTGCACCTGCTGCGGGACGACGACGCCGAAGCCTCAAGCCTGTTCCCCTCGCTGGAAGCCGGTCTGCGCGGCATTGACCGGGAAGCGGCCCAGGCCGCGGCCAAAGCCGTTTCCGACTTTGACTTCGGCACGGCGCTCAGCCGGCTGGAACCCCTATTGCAATCTCTGGAAGAGCAAGAATGAAAATACGCTCGCCCGGCAACCCCCATCGCATCAAGCGGGCGATGTCGGCCGCCGAAGCGCTTGAGCTCTTCATCAAGTCCCGGAACGGCGAAGCCCAGGCCGGCCTGACCGCCCTGTGGGAGCACTGGGACATGGTCATGGGACCGGATCTTTCCACTCTGATCATGCCTTTGGGGCACAAAGACGGCGAGTTGCTTCTGGGGGCCGAGGACAGCGCGGCCGCGCAAGAGGCTCACCTGTGCGCTTATGAAATTCTGGAGCGGGCCAACGCCTTCATGGACCGCGAGTTTTTTTCCAAGGTGCGGGTCAGCCTGATGCAGGGCCGAAATTCCTTGGCCTGCCCCCCGCCGCGCCTCGCCATCGAACCTCTGCGAACCATGCCCCCCCGGCCTCCGCGTCTGGGCTCCCTGAACCTGGATCCCACCGACCCGGTCGGCCGCGCCTACGCGGCCTATGTTCGAGCTTTTGAATAGTTTCTGGGGGGACAGTGGGACCCCCGACCCCCACAAGCCGGGGGGGCGCCGGCCATGGCCGGGGGCCGCCCCACGGGCG
>JAVBMX010000079.1:0-14076 GCA_031551885.1 Desulfovibrio sp. | reverse complement strand
TCTTGAACTGGATGGTTTTGTTTTCCTGCATGATCCAACCGGTGCAATCGCTGCCGGCCTTCAGTCCCTCGACGACGACCACGCCGACGCCGTCTACTTCTTCGTGGACCACGAAATCAATGGACATGTCTGCTCCTGGATGATTGAGACAAAAATCGGGGACAATTCCCAGGCCGGAAACCTCCGGCCGCCCACGTCGCTGGGCGTCGACTCGATTCGGCGTTCTCCGCAAGGGTACAAGCCCAAGTGATGCCGCCAAAATGCGCTCGAAGTCGTCGCCACGGGCAGCTTATTTGCAAGGCTTGTTCCAGTTGTATACATGCTGGATATTTTCATTTTATTCAGGATGTTGTGATGCTACCTGCATATGGGTATAAATTGGCTTGTGCTTATTATGCCCGTATATGGACAATTTTCGCTTATTTGGGCATCATCGTGCCGACAAGAATTTTGCAAAACGGAGGAATGAATGGCTCCAGATACCGCTTCCATGATTAACGACGTTCCGGAATTAAGCAAAAAACTTATGCAGGCGCTGACCGCGAGAGCCAGCCGAAAACTGTTTTTCAGTACGCTTTCTCGGTTACTGCAGGAACAATTTCATTTTGATCGTCTGTGCATCAACCTCTATGATCAGCAGGGGGAAATGCTTACATACTTTACGGCCGCAGAGGGAACAATCATCAGTACGCTCTCGCCGGTGCGCCCGGCGGAGGCTTCCAGCACCGTCGCGGGGCATGTAATCGCCTCCCGCCGGCCGGTCATCATCACGGACTTTGCCCAATATTTCACGGAGTCTTCCGTACACCCCATCGCCGAAGCCGGCCTGACGGCCACCATGGCTTTTCCGCTTATCCTGGACAACGAAATCATCGCCACGCTGCACTGCTCGTTCGCCGAAAAGCCGAACAACATCTATGCGATTGCCTCGTTTTTGTCGGAACTTTCGCCGACCGTGGCCATCTGCCTTGGGGCGATTTTTTCGCTGGAACACTCCACATATAATCAGACGCAATTGCAGGCTTTGCCGTTGTTCGCCCCGATGAGCGAAGAGCAGGTGATTTGCCACAGCCCCAAAATGCGGGAGGTCATCCGTCGGTTGGACGTCATGGCCCGACTGAATGTGCCCATTTTGTTGCTCGGCCCGACCGGCACCGGGAAAAGCCTTCTTGCTCAGGATATTCACCGCCGCAGTCCACGCAAGGACACGCATTTCATCCGGGTGAACTGTCCTTCGCTCGCCCAGACGTTGTTTGAAAGCGAGCTGTTCGGGCACGCCAAAGGCGCGTTCACCGGGGCCGCGAACAAGCGGGTGGGGCGCTTTGAGCTGGCCAACGGCGGCACTCTGTTTCTTGATGAAATCGCCGAACTGTCGCCCGAGATGCAAAGTAAACTTTTGCAGGTGCTGGAAGACTCGAGCTTCGAGCGGGTGGGTGAGAGCGTGCCGTTGGCCGTGGATGTGCGGGTCGTCGCGGCCACCAACGTGTGCATCGGCGACGCCCTGGCTTCCGGCAGGCTCCGCGCGGACTTCTTTTACCGGTTGTCGCCCTGCACGATCGAAATACCCGCTTTGCGGGAAAGGCTGGAAGATATTCCGCCGCTGGTCTCCTCGTTGTCCGCCCAGGCCGCCGTCACCTTGGGGCTGCCGCAGGTTCGTTTCACTCGGGGCCTGATGCGGCACCTGATCGACTACGAGTGGCCCGGCAACGTGCGGGAACTTCGCAACATCGTCGGCCGGTTGGTTGTCCATCACAGCATTCATAAAGAGCTGACCGCCGCCACCGTGGCCGCGATGATCGAAGAAAGCCGCGATTTGTTGCGGCAGGCTGCGGTCGGCCCTCGAGCAACCGCCGACCAGGAAGAAAGCGAGGCCTCTTTCGCCTCCTCCCAGTCGCGCCCGACAACCCTGGAAGACATGGAACGCGCGCATATTCAGGAGATTTTGTCCCGCACCGGGGGGGTCATCGCCGGTCCGACCGGCGCGGCGGCCTTGTTGGGCGTGCCGCGTTCGACCCTTCAGCATCGAATGCGGAAATTGGGCATAGCGCTCGGCCGACCCCGAAGGGCCGCTTCGGCCTGAATCGACAGGCCGCAAAGAAAGAAGCGCTCGGCAGGCGTCGCGTGTCGGCCCGCCCCAAGGGTGTGCAACGATCTTCCGACTTCGTTCCCGGCGGAAAATGCATAATGTCGGTACGCTTTCCGGTTTTTATCCGATTCTGGAGCTGTAACCTACAAACTCATAACGCT
The DNA here is from genome assembly GCA_031551885.1 of Desulfovibrio sp. Classification (GTDB taxonomy): domain Bacteria; phylum Desulfobacterota; class Desulfovibrionia; order Desulfovibrionales; family Desulfovibrionaceae; genus Frigididesulfovibrio. The sequence continues at coordinate 11,829 of JAVBMX010000079.1, read as the reverse complement.
AATTATTATCATTGCATACATAACGTCCTTCCACTAACCTGATTGCAGAACAACTCCACGCCGGGCAGCGTATCTCAATTCACCTCGGAACGGTGCGGCAAGGGAGACACTCGAACACGCTGCCACATACCCTCCGAACGGGACGAAACTCGGACCTCCGAGTAGGGACGCCCGTCGTGCCCTTGCCGCCGCGCCGATCACGCATCCATCGCACGATGGAGGCAAGGGCCATGTCGAATAAACTCAAAAAAAATGCACCCTTCAGATGGTTCGGGCTCCAAGGCTACTTCGGGGCTTTATTCTTTTTGCTCCTTTTGATTACCGGTCTGGCTTTGGCCTTGGCCGGTAATCATGCGATCGAGGAGTTGGTCACCATCGCCCTAAACAAGCGCGTGGAGGCCATAGCTCGCCAGGTACGGACAAAGACAGTGGATGCGTTGCGCGGGCAGGCCGTTCCCGTACTGGAGCTTTTGGCTCCCGTCGCGGCGGACGCCCGCAGCCAGGAGGAACGCCTGACCCTGTTGCCGATGCTGCACGCCGTGCTGCGGATCAATCCTCTCTTGCAGAATGTTTTTATAGGCTATGAGAACGGAGATTTTTTTTCGGTCTCCCTCCTGGGCTCGGAATCGGTACGCCGGGCTTACTCTCCTCCTCCGGAAGCGTCTCTGGTGGTCACTTCGTTTGTCGGCGACATCCGGCCGGTCGTTCCTGTGGACATCTTCTTCGACGCCCAGCTGAAAGAAATTGTGCGACGGAGCGATGAGGCGCTTCAGAATTTCGATCCGCGCGAACGCGAATGGTATCGGCAGGCCATGAGCGCTTCCGGGCCGATTGAAACAGAGCCGATATTCATGAGAAAATTCGACAGTATGGCCGTCATTTTCGCCGAGAGATCCGAAAAGGGGGATGTAACATTTGCCACAAGCGTTCTGCTCAGCGATCTGTGCTCTATGCTGGCCAAAGAGCTGCCTACGCCGGACTCCCACCTGTCGTTGTTCCGCCTGGACGGCACGCCGATAGCGGGCGCCCGCGGTATGATGGTCGATGGGCCGGAGGGCGGCCGCCTTCGCACCTTGAGCGATTTTTCAAAGCCGGTGCTTTCGGGACGGGAGATGGCCCTGGCCGGCGTGCGCGGCGACGGGATTCCTTTTTCCGCGGATGGAAAGGATTGGTTGCTGTTTATCGAAGACTTCGGCCTGGAAGGCGCGGAAAACTTTATGGTCATGGCCGTTCCGCGGGAGTTGGTCATACGGAACGCCGAAAAATTTATGCGCTTTTTCACGCTGGGCATCGCAGGCGTGTTGTTGTTCTCTTTGCCGTTGGTCTGGGTGGCCGTTCGGCGCATCTCGCGGCCTCTGCATATGCTGGCGAAGCAGACCCTGCGCTTCGGTGACATTCGGGCGGACGACACGTGCAGACCGACCTCCGGCCTGCTGGAGATCGAAAATTTGTCACTGGGCGTGAATAGTTTGCAGGGCAGTCTCCAGAAGGTTCTTGCGGTCATTGGGATGATCGGCGTTGAAAAGGATATGTTGCGCCTGGTCGGGCGTATTCTCCAAGAGACCGTTGCCGCGGCGCGGATGCACGGCGGCCGGGTGATCGCGTTGGATGAAAACGGCAGGTACGACAAGACGGAATACCATTTTTGGACGGGCGGCGAGGTCCGCACAACCCCTGTGGGGCTTTCGGATGCGGCCGAGGCGCGACAGCCCGATAAGGCCGCCGCTTTGGCCTTGTCGTGGGGGCAGGCGGTTTTGGACTCCGTGCGAAAAGGCGAGCCCGATGCGGCCATGGATTCCATGCGGGAAGGATTCAACGACTCCGGCGTTCTTCGTGTGCATCGCGTGTGGGTCGCTTTGCGGGGTCGAACCGGCACGCCGCTGGGGGTCATGGTGTTTTTCCGGCGGGCCCGAGATGCGGAGTTTGAGTTTTCCCCGGCCTGGGTGGCGTTGCTGGAGACCCTCGGCCGAGCCGTCGGCATCGTCTTGGAAATGCAACACCTGTTGCAAGGGCAACGCAACCTGCAAAGCGCGTTTCTCCATATTTTGGCCGGCGCCATCGATGCCAAGTCGCCGTATACGGGCGGGCACTGCGCGCGCGTGCCGCTTATTTTCCAGATGCTCTTGCAGGCCGCCTGCGAGACGCGTGAAGGTCCTCTGGCCGATTTCCACCTCAGCGAAGAAGAGTGGGAGGAAGCCAGGCTGGCCGGCTGGCTGCATGACTGCGGCAAGATCACGACGCCTGAATATGTGATGGACAAGGCCACCAAACTGGAAACCTTGCATGACCGCATCCATGAAGTGCGCACGCGTTTTGAGGTGCTCAAGCGCGACGCGGAAATCGTCTATTGGCGAAGAATATCGGCCGGAGCCGATCGAAGCGTGGCCGCGCGGTTGCTGGAAGAGGAGCTTCGGATTTTGGACGAGGAGTTCGCTTTCGTGGCTATGTGCAATCTCGGCGTGGAAGAGATGGACGCCAAAGCCATCGATCGCCTTTACGCAATCGGGCGCCGAACGTGGATTCGCACTTTGGACAAACGTCTGGGGGTGTCGCGAGAGGAACGGGCGCGCATGGACCGTGCCGAAGCGCCCCCGCCTCCGGTTGTCGAACCGCTGTTGGCCGACACCCCCGAGCAGATTATCCCGCGTGGCCCCAAAGAGAGACTGCCCGCCGACAACCCTTGGGGGTTCCGGGTGACCGCGCCCGAAGCCCTGTACAACCGGGGAGAATTGTACAACCTTTCCATCCGTCACGGCACCCTGACGCCGGAGGAACGCTACAAAATCAACGACCACATTACACAGACCATCATGATGCTTTCGCGCATGCCCTGGTCCAAAGAGCTTGCCGCCGTTCCCGAAATAGCCGGCGCGCATCATGAAACCATGGACGGGCGGGGCTACCCCCGGCGTCTTGTGCGCGAAGAGATGAGTTGGAAAGCGCGAATGATGGCCGTGGCCGATATTTTTGAAGCTCTTACAGCCGGGGATCGACCGTATAAATCGGGTAAGACGTTGTCGGAAGCCATGGAAATTATGGATAAAATGCGTGATGTCGGCCAGATCGACCCCGACATTTACGCGCTGTTCCTGCGGGCGGGCATCCCCGAACGGTATGCCGCGCAGAATCTTTCCAGAGCGCAGAACGATCTTGGGGAAGGTTCCGAGCGAAAGGCGCAAGATCCGCGGGCCGCTCAGGTTGCCGTATAAGGTTCGGGAAAAGGCCCGCCCCCATGATCCGGCCGCGCCTTTACGCTACGCTAAGGGCGCGGCCGGATCATGGGGGCGGGGTACTTCGTCCAAGGCCGGTGTTTACCGGGTTGCCGGAAGGTCCGGGATGGGCCCGAGGAAGGCCTCAACTCGTTCGCGTTCGGTGGGGGAAAGGGGATGAAGATACGCCCCCAAAGCGAAGATTCCCGCCGATACGATCAGGCCCGGCCAGACCGGATCAAGCTCAAAAATGCCGCCGGGGTGGAAATGTTGGCCTATGTACCAGGCCACCACGACGATCAAGCTGCCGAGCATGCTCCAGGTGCCGGTGGCGGCGTTGCCGCGTTTCCAGAGAAACGCCGCCATGGTGGGAATGAACAACCCGGCTGAGTTCACCGTAAAGGCGATATACAGCACGTCGATGACGTCTTGCCGAACGATCGCCAGGTAAGCCGCGAGCACCCCCACCACAATTGCGGAGACGGCTCCCAGAAACACGAGAAAACGGGGCGAGGCCGTGGGGTTGAGAAAACGCCGGTACAGATCCTCGGTGATGTTGGCCGAGGCCACCAGCAGGCAGGCCGAGCCCGTGGACATAATCGCTGCGAGCAGGCCGATCAGAATCAGGCCCTTGAGCCCGTCCGGAACGACTTGGGCGATCAGCGCGCTGACCACCGAGCCGCCCTCGGGCGGCACGACATTCAGAGCCTTGGCGCTCATGCCGATGAGCACGGTGCCCACGGCAATGGCGAGAACCATGGCGGCGGCCAGATACGTGCCCAGGCGGGCGGTGCGCTCGGATTTGGCCGCGAAGCAGCGTACGTAGCCGTCCATGCTGGTGTAAAAGGTCAGGATGATGGTCACGGTCAGGCCGAGGATTTTCGTCCAGCCCCAAGCCCCGAAGTCGAAGAATGTTTCGGGAACCCCTTGGGCGAGGGCCTCAAAACCGCCGACCGCGTGGATGATGAAGGGCAGGAGCACGCCGAGCAAGGTGACGATGATCGCGACGGCCTGGAACACGCCGGTGAGGGTCACGGCCACAAAACCGCCGATGGCGGTGTAGATGATCATGCCTGCGGCGGAGACCCATACGGCCGTGACCGGGTCCAGGCCGAGGAAGGTGGTCAGAATCAGGCCCATGGCCAGGAACTGCCCGGCCGTATAGGCCACGTAGGCCAGAAAGGTGGTAATGCCCGCAATGCAGCGGGCGGAAGGGCCGTAGCGCTTTTCGATGATTTCCGGATAGGTCAGGCACTGAAATTTATTGCCGATGCGTTGAATCAACCCGGTGGAGGTGGCGGCGAAGATCACGCAGCCCACCGCCATCGAGCCGCAATACCAGATGGCCGACACGCCGATGCCGTAGGCTTTGTCCACGCTGCCCACCACGGTGGCCCCGCCGATCCATGAGGCCATCCAGAGACAGCCCAAGGTGAAGACGCCGGAACGCCTGCCGCCCACGTAGTAGTCTTCCGGGGATTTCCGCCGGCGCATGGCCACCACCCCCATCAGAAGCATGGCGGCGAGATAGACGACAATGACAACGGTATCGAACGTTCCGAGCAGGGCGCCCATGGCTTTCCTCCGAACAAGAGTGAAAGGTTCGGCCGAAACAGAGAGAGGGGGGAGCATCGAAGGCGACGCTCCCCCCGGTGTCGTCAGGCCGTGACGCGCCCGGCCTTGATGGCCTGGTTGCGCCGCATGATCAGCCAGCAGAAGAACGAACCCACCACGCACATGCCGATAAGGAAGGCGAAGATGTAGTGGTGGCCAGCATCGCCGTATTTATCCAGCCAGTTCCCGAACAAGGTGTTGATGAAGCCGTCCGGGCTGTAGCCCATGATCGAGATGATGCCCACGGCCGTGCCCATGAGGTAGCGGGGAATGTGGGCTTCTTCCACGGTGGCGAACATGATGTTGTAGCCCGCGAAGTTGACCACGGCCACCAGCAGCGACAGGGCGATGGACAGGACCGCCGCGCTTTCGTCCATGGGCAGCAGGAAGAAGGAGCCGAGCAGGATGATCATCAAGATGTTCGAGCCGATGATCACTTTGCAGGGCGAGCCGATGCGGTCGGCAAGAATGCCGCCGACGGGACCGCCAAGGAAGCGCGCGCCTTTGGTCCGCATGATTCCCAGAATGGCTCCGCCGGTGGCCGAGATTTTCAGCACCTGGGTCATGTAGGGGGTCAGGTAGCTTTGGCCGGTATAGGCCCCGTAGCAGCACATGACCACGATGGACACGCACCAGACCCAGGGGTTGGTCACGGTTTTCCAGACGTCCTTCAAATGGAATTTTTCGCACTCGTCTTCGGCATTGCCGCTGCTCAGGCAGGATTCCTGGAAGAACACGCCGGTCAGGGCGGCGGCCAGGAAACAGAAGGCGGCCTGCACCCAGACGGCGTATTTGAGGCTTTCCAGGGGAACCTGGCTCAGGCCGTAAGCCACGGTGGCCGCGCCCAGAACAACGGCCGCGAACGCGCCTTCGCCGGAGTTGTACCAGCCGTACATCTTGCCCTGCTCCTCGGATGTTCCGAGCATGCGCACGGCTTTAATCATTCCGGACCAGTAGGCGAAGCCGACGGTGAAGGCCAGCAGGAACCAGATGATCCGGCCGGTTTCATAGGTCGGGTCAAAGGAATACCAGATGTTCAGAAGGCCTGTGCCGATCAGGGAAAGCATGATGATCTTTTTGGGAGAGAACCGGTCGGCGATGTAGCCGCCGGGAATGTACAGGAGCGTGCAGCCGATCATGTGAAAGGTCAGCAGCCAGCCGGCGCTTTCGTTGGCGCCTTCGGGTAGGCCGAGGCCGGCCACCCAGGCGTCGTAAAAGATGTACTTGATGTACGGCAGCGTGTAGGAAGCCGCCGCACCCATAGAAAGGGCAAAAAGGGCGATGTACCTGACGACGTTCTTGTTCATGGTCTTTCTCCGCTGGGGTGAAAATCGGGATGATCCTTCCGCGCAACGACAACCGCCGCCGGAAAGGCTCCGGTGGCGGATAAGGCTTTATTTCTCGGCGAGCACGATCAGGGCGTCGGCCGCGCAGACACCGCGTCCTTCGGGCCCTTCTTCGGGGTAGACGAAGAGGGGGTTGATATCGAGCTCAAGCAGTTCATCTTTGCGGGCCGCCGCAAACGCGCCCACGGCCGCCACGGTCTTGGCCAGAGCGCGCACGTCCAGGCGCGGCCGGCCGCGATATCCGGTAAACAACGGAGCGGCCTTGAGGCCCAGGATCATTTCCAGGGCTTCCTCTTCGCTCAGCGGAGCGGGGTAGAGAGCGGTGTCCTTGAAGACTTCCACAAAGATGCCGCCCAGGCCGACCAGCACCTGCGGGCCGAACTGGGGGTCCACGTTCACGCCGATGATCGCTTCCAGGCCCGGCTTAAGCATTTCCTGAATGAGCACGCCTTCGAGCTTCGCCTGGGGGTTGTAAGCGGCGCAGGCGGCCAAGACCTCGTCGAAGGCTTTTGTGACCGCTTCCGGCGAATCCAGGCGCAGGCGTACGCCGCCGGCGTCGGTCTTGTGCAGGATGTCGGGGGACACGATTTTCAAGGCCACGGCGCATTTTTTTTCGGCCATGATCTCGCGGGCCAGTTTCGCGGCTTCCTCGGCCGTGGCGGCAAGCCCGCCGGCGGGCACGGCGATGCCGGCTTCCTTGAGGGCCTTCATGCTTTCCACTTCGGTCAGGGCGCGGCGGGCGCGGGTGTCGCCCACGGCTTTGCCGGCCGAGGCGGGCATGGCCAAGGCAAGAGTGCGCTGAGCGGACCCGTTGCGCACGTGGTCGGCAATATGCTTGAGCACCTCAAAGCCGTAGACCGGGGGCGGCAAGATGGGCACGCCCAGCGAGTTGAGCATATTCAGGTACTCGGGGTTGCGGGAGTTCTCGGCGAACGGCAGCATGGCCACGGGCTTTTTGACGCCCGGCCCTTTGAGCACCTGTTCGATGCCCTTGGCCATGTAGTGGATGCAGGGGTCGCTGATTTCCAGGAGCAAGGTGTAGCCGATGAGCACCATGCCCACATTGGGGTCGTCCATGACCGTGCGCAGGGCGGCGGCATAAAGGTCCGCGTCGTACGAGAGCGAGGCGGTCATGTCCAGGGGATTGTTGGGCGTGGCGTATGAGGGCAGCATGGCGCGCAGCTTGGCCAAGGTGTCCGGGGTGAAGTCAGGGAACTCGATTCCGGCCCGGTCGCCGATGTCGGCGCAAATGCCCGTTTCCCCGCCCGACAGGTTCATGGAAGCCACGGTGGGCAACGCGGGCAGTTCCGGCCAGGTTGCCAGGGTCAGGGAGGTGGAGAGGAGCTCCTGGAAGTCGTTGACCCGGATCACCCCGAACTTTTTGAATACGGCGTCAAAGGTCGCGTCCGCGCCGGCCAGGCTGCCGGTGTGCGAAGCCGCCGTGCGGCTGCCCTTGGCCGAGCGGCCGACCTTAAAGATCACCACCGGTTTGCGGATGCGCGCGGCTTTTTCCAGGGCGGCCGCGAACTTTGCCGGTTGCGAAACGCCTTCCAGAAACATGGCCACAACCTTGGTGGCCGGGTCGTCGACCATGAACTGCAGGTAGTCTTCCATGCCGACCACGGCGCAGTTGCCGGCCGACACGGCATAGGACATGCGCATGTTCGGCGTGTCCAGGGCCGAAAGGCAGATCTGCCCGCTCTGGGAAATCAGGCCCACGGCCCCGCGCCGGTCGCGTTTTTCGCTGATGAAGGCGAAGCTGTGCACGTCGTCGGTAAAGTTGACGAAGCCGCCGCAGTTGGGGCCCATTAGGGCCAGATCCAACTCGGCGCACAACGCCTTCAGGTCGGCCTCGTCCCGTTTGCCTTCTTCGGTGCCGGTTTCGCCGTAGCCGCTGGCGTAGAGTACGATGCCCGCCGCCCCTTTGGCTTTGGCCGCCCGGAGCAGGTCGGGAACGGTCTTCTTGGGAGTGCAGATGATCACCTGGTCCACGGGCTCGGGCAGGGAGGCCAGATCCGGGTAACAGGGGCGATCGAACACTTTGTCCCGCTTGGGGTTGATGAAAAAGACCCGGGAAGGATCCATGAGGGCCGCGGCGTTACGGCAGGTATCGCCGCCGAAGCCTTCTTTCTCGCTCGCGCCGACAATGGCGATATTCTTGGGGCGCAGCAGTTTTTCAAGATTCATGGGAGGAACTCCATGTGGGGGAGACGGATGAGGTGGGGAAGGGGAAAACCCCCTTGAAAGGGGGCTTTTCCCCCTTCCCCCACACCCCCATCCCCCTTTCCCTCAACTTTTATGTGTGAATTGCGGGTGGGCGTGGAGTCACGCCGGTACAGCCGAAGCGTCGAGTGGGATGTTGTGGTTGTGGCCGACGTGCCGTGGTCCTCGGGTTAACGCCTTTGTTCAAGCGCTTCCCACCAACAGGACGCTCGTTTCGCGTCTGTATGAGGGGTGCAGGGTGCCGCCCACGTGGCGGAGAGGTAGCTCTTTCACATCGCGGAAGCGTTGTGGCCAATCGACCTTCGCAGCCCTGGCTCATTTCCCCTGCCCGCCGGAGGCTTCCCCATCATCTTCCCTCATTTCTCTTTCACTGCTCCACTGCTTTACGGCCGAGGTCCAGGCAGACCGCGTTTTGGGGGAAGACCTTGCCTTTTTTGGCGAAGAAGGCGTCCACTTTGGCCGCGAAGTCGTCGAACCCCAGCAGACCCGAGGCGGTGACGCCCGCCGCGAGCATGACCAGGTTCAGGCCTTTGGGGTTTTCCGCCTGCCGGGCCAGTTCGGCCGCAGGGACCACGTGCACGGTGATGTCGTCACGGTAGGTGGAGCCTTCGGGCATGAGGGAACCATTGACGATCATGATTCCGCCGGGGCGCACCTGGAGTTGATAACGTTCGACCGAGGCCGGGTTCATGGCGATGAGCAGGTCTATGTGCTTGATGAACGGGGTGCCGATGCGAGCGTCCGAGATGCGTATGGCGCATCCGGCGGTACCGCCGCGCATTTCCGAACCGTAGGAGGGTATCCAGGTCACTTCCTTATTCAGGTCCATGGCCGCGTTGGCCAGAATCAGGCCGGCGGAGAGCACTCCCTGGCCGCCGAAACCGGAACAGATGATGTCCGCCATTATTGCGCCTCCTTCTTGTCGGCCGCGCCGCCCCGGAATTCGCCCAACTCAAAGACCGGGAGCATTTCCGCCTTGATCCGCTCGAGGGACTGCACCGGGGTCAGACCCCAGTTGGTGGGGCAGGGCGAGAGGATTTCCACAAAGGAATAGCCCAGGCCGTTTTTCTGATTTTCCAGGGCCGTCTTGATGTACTTTTTGGCCCGGTTGATGTGGGCAGGGGTGTGCACCGCGCCGCGAGCCAGGTACTTCACGGTATCGAAGGTGCCGAGCAGACTGATGATGTTGGCCGGGTTGCCGGTCAGTTGCGGGTCGCGGCCTTTGACCGAGGTGGTGGTTTTCTGGCCGGGCAGGGTGGTGGGGGCCATCTGGCCGCCGGTCATGCCGAACACCCCGTTGTTCACGAAGATCACCGTGATGTTCTCGCCCCGGAAGGCGGTGTGGATGGTCTCGGACATGCCGATGGCCAGGCAGTCGCCGTCGCCCTGGTAGGTGAACACGGTGTTTTCCGGGCGGCAGCGCTTGACGCCTGTAGCCACGGCCGGAGCCCGACCGTGCGGGGCCTGAATCCAGTCCACGCCGAAGGTGTCGACCTGCAAACAGGCGCAACCGACGGCCACAACGCCCACGGCTTCTTCGGCCAGACCGAGTTCTTCAAGGGATTCGGCGAGCAGGCGGTTGATGATCCCATGCCCGCAGCCGGGACAGAACTTGTTGTCCGTGACCAGCAGGGGGGACTTTGTCCGCACAAGGGGAGCTTTCTTTTTGGTTTCCGTCATGACGCGCTCCTGTGGGTGGCCGGGAAAAAGGGAGTTCCCTTGCCCGCAGCGACTTCTTTGGCCTTGGCGAGCACTTCTTCCGGGAAGGGCAGCTTGTCGCCGGGAAGCATGGCGTGAATGGGCGCGCGCATGCGCGAGGCCAGGGCCACGTCTTCGGGCATCTGCCCCAGGCTGCTCAGTTCCAGGGTCAGGAAGGCCTTGGGTGAGAGTTTTTCAAACGCGGCGACCGGGAACGGCCAGAGGCTGATGGGCCGGAGCAGGCCGATTTTGAAACCTTCCTTGCGGCCCAGAAGCACGGCCTCGTGGCAGACCCGCGAGGAAATGCCGTAGGCCACGAGCACGATTTCGGCGTCGTCGCAGTGCACGCATTCGCAGCGTTGTTCTTCGGCGACGATTTTGTCGTACTTGGCCTTGATGTAGCTCGGGTAGTTGTTGATGTAGTACATGGTCGAGGTCACCCGGCGGAACGGGCCGCCGCGCTTGCCCTTGACCGACCACTCGAAGGCGTCCGGGTTGTGCTCACGCATGGGCGGCAGCGCGACCGGCTCCATCATTTGGCCCAGGGAGGCGTCGGTGAGGATGATTACCGGGTTTTTGTGCTTTTCGGCCAGGTCAAAGGCGGTCTGCACGAGGTCCACGGTCTCCTGCAAAGAGGAAGGCGCGAGCACCATGCAGCGGTAGTCACCGTGGCCGCCGTTTTTCACGGCCTGAAAGTAGTCGCTCTGGCCCTGGTAGATGTCGCCCAGGCCCGAGCCGTAGCGCTGCACGTCGACGATGACGCAGGGCAGTTCGGCCGAGGTGATGTAGGAGATACCTTCCTGCTTGAGCGAGAAGCCGGGGCCGGACGAACTGGCCATGACCCGGAAGCCGGCCGCCGCCGCCCCGTAAGCCATGCAGATGGCGGCGAGTTCCGACTCCGACTGCACGAACCTGCCTCCGGCGGCGGGCATACGGTGCGACATGTATTCCACCACCTCGCTCTGGGGCGTGATGGGGTAGCCGGCGAAAAAACGGGCTCCGGCGCGGATGGCGGCCTCGGCCAGGGCTTCATTGCCTTTCATGAATTCTCTGGCCATCATTCACCCCCCGGCAGTTCAAACACATAGTCCGGGCACACGGTGAAGCAGGTTCCGCAGGCGATACACTTGTCTTCATGGACGTCGGTGGCCTGGTATCCTTTTTCGTTGATGTGCTCGGACGTGTAGAGGGCCTGCTTGGGGCACGCTTCAATACAGTAGCGGCACGCCTTGCAGCTTTCCTTATGGACGACGAGTACGGGCATGATTGTTCCTTCCCTTCGCGGGTATGGCCCGGCCCGATCCGCCGAAGCGAATCGGGCCGCGGCGCTTGAGAACAAAGGAACTTTGAAAAGTTACTTTGTTCTGATGGCCGCGCAAGCGGACATCCGCTTGCGAGCTCGTTTAAAAGTCCTTCGGTAATATGATTGCAGGGGAAATTTCATTTTGAAATTGCTTCAGACAATTTCGGGGGCGTCCTGGATGGTCGGCGTGAACAGCTCCAGGGCCACGGGACGCTGGTAGGCGTTGCGTTTCTTGGCCTCTTCAAACACCTTGCGGGTGTTTTTGCGGCAGATGTGCTCCAGATCCTTGACCGTGGCTTCGGTGGTGGCCGGGATATGGCCGTAGATGATCGCGTCGTAGTAGCGGATGGCGCCCATGTTGGCGATGAAGTCCGGCACCACGGCCACGCCGCGCTCGGCCAGAATCTTGTCCCCCTCGGCGGAAACCGGGATGTTC
>JAVBMX010000080.1:0-6382 GCA_031551885.1 Desulfovibrio sp. | reverse complement strand
GTTATCGAAAGAATGTTTGGAAAAATGAAACACTTCAGGAGTGTTGCCACACGATATAGCAAGATGGCGGTTTCCTATATGGCTTTTGTTCAACTGGCCGCCATCCTGCTTTGGCTTAAATGAATGTCGACACAGCCTAGTGAGGGCTTTTCGTTCCCATAGTAAAAATAGAAAGACTCGATTTGTGGATAAAATTGACCATGCAAGGATGGCAAAAAATTTTGGGAAAAATATCAGAGAACAATTAGTAAAAGATTCTGTACTGTCACGATCTGGGATTATGTACATCTTGAACACAGATGCATTAGGGGAAGTGACAGGTGCGAGTTACTTAAATGCAAAACAAAGAAATTTTGGAGAAAAGACCATACAGTATATTCAAAATATTTTAAATTTGATAAACTAACACCTTGAATCAAAGGGCATCTGGCGGCGACCGCACAAGGTTCCGCTGTATAGCAAATTCACCGCTGGTTTGGGCCGACGCCCTTGCTGAAAAAGGTGGATGTCTTTTAAGCAGCTACAGATATTCGCGCGGATATCTGTAGCTGTGGTGCATTCGCCGTAATAGGCTCAAACCTTACTAAATTTGGGACCCAAACAGGACCGCACAGGTTGATCTGCTGGCGGCACACTTCCTCGGTGCAAAAAGGTTGCTTCACCGCAACCCGAGTGGCACCCCATTCCCCCCAGGCGTGGGGCCGCAGCCCTCAATTTAATGAGGCTTGGTCATGTATGCATCGCCTTTTTACACAAATCGAATGATAATTTTTCTGATATTATTGAAGATGTTGGCGGTGGATCCCTGTTAAATAGGGGAGATCCCGGTATTGCTTTCAGTTTTTTCTTTCTATAGTGAATAACGCATGTTCTCATGAACATCAATTCCCACTTCCTTCATGGGAAGTGGGGAGTGACGGCCGGTATCAGGCTGTTTTGAGCGCGACCGGCTTGTGAGGCGTCGGGGCTACATGACGGCTCATGATGGGGGACTTCCTTCATAGCAGCGCTCAGGCGCGTTCGCCGCTTCGCTTTTGGCGTGGTGATTTTTCGCATTCCCCGTCTGAAGCGGGGCGTCTTGCCCCACTGTAACGCCTGCCCTCGGCATACGATCCGCTTTTCCGGCCTCCTTGCGTGCCGACGCTTGCACGCCAACGTCTCACGCGCATAACGAGACGGGAACGTTCAGAGAAATACGTACAACGCTTTTTGTTGTCGGCAATTTTTCATGCCCCATGGAGCGAACCATGAAATCCCTGTTCCGCCAATTCCTGATCCAGGTTCTGATCCTTGTTCTGGCCTTCCCGCCCACGGTGTTGGCGGCGGGCGTGGTGCCGGACGCCTCGGCCCCGGCAAATAGACGCCCGAGCGTGGATGCGGCGGCCAACGGCGTGCCCCTGGTCAACATCGCGGCGCCGAACAAGAACGGCCTGTCGCACAACCAATACAATCAGTTCGACGTGGACAAACGCGGCCTGATCCTGAACAACAGCGAGAAGGCCGTCAGTACCCAACTGGGCGGCATTGTGGTCGGCAACCCGAACCTGGGCGGCGGCAAGGCCCCGGCCAGGACCATCCTGAACGAGGTCACGGGCGCGAACCGCTCGCACATCGAGGGCTACATTGAGGTCGGCGGACAAAAGGCCGACGTGATCCTGGCCAACCCTTACGGCGTGACCGTGAACGGCGGCGGGTTCATCAACGTGGACCGGGCCACGATCAGCACCGGTCGGCCGGAAATGGACGGCGACAAGCTGCTCCTGCGCGTTGACGGCGGCGATGTGCGTATCGAGGGCGCGGGCATCAACGCCTCGAACATCACCGGCTTCGATGTGGTCAGCCGCGCGGCGGAAATCAACGCCACGGTGCACGCCAAGGATCTGAGCATCACCACGGGCCGCAACAGCTATGACCCGGCCACGCGGACGGCCACGCCCCTGGCGCCGGACGGCTCGCAGGCGCCGACGGTGGCCATCGACTCCACGGATCTGGGCGGGATGTACGCCGGGCGGATCATCCTGACCTCCACGGAAAAGGGTGTAGGCGTAAACCTGGACGGCGTGGTCCAGAGCGTGGGCGACCTGGAAATCACCGCCGACGGCAAGCTGGCCGTGAAGGCGGCCCAGGCCGGCGGCAACATGAAGCTGACGGCCAAAGGCGCGCCTCTGGAAGTCAAGAAAGCCGTTGTGGCCGAGGGAAATCTTTCGGCAAAAGCGGACCGCATCGAGATCAAAAAAGACGCGGCCATGGCCTCCGGCCTGAATCTGCGCCTGGAAGCCGCGCAAGCCCTGAGCCTGGATGAAAACGCCTGGGCCGTGGGCGGCGGGAAGGTGGAGGTCTCGACCTCGGATCTGAGCCTCAAGCGCGACGCGGCCCTGGAAGGCGGCAGTTTGAAGGTCGAGGCCAAGCGTGTGGCGGCCGAGGGGGCTTCTTTGGCTGGGGCCGGCAACCTGGAAATTACCGGCGACACGGTCGCCCTGAAGGATTCCTCCCTGGCGGCCGGCAACGTGCTTTGGCTGGATTTGACCGATGCGCTGACCGTGGACGCGACATCGGTCGTTCTGGGCTACGGCGGCCTGTACGTAAAGGCCGACGGCCTGGAGAACAACGGCCTGATTTATTCCGGCAACGCGGCCGAGTTGCTTCTGGCCTCTTTCCTGCGCAACCAGGGCGGGGCGGACATCCTGACGGTCGGGGATCTGCTGATCACCGGGGCCGGTCCGAACGACCGGGTGGCCTTGGTGCGCAACGAACATTCCTACATCGAAAGCTTGGACGGTTCCATCCGCCTGGACGCCGACGTGTTCGAGAATTACGGCGGCTCCACCGCGACCCACGAAGTTTCCGACGGCATGGACTACAAGGCCATCGGCACAGACTTGAGCCGCAACGAACGGATGCGCAAGCGTTCGCATCTGGACAACAAGATGCCGTACGAGATCTGGGCCTACATGGCCGAGCAGGCCGAAAAATACGGTACCCCGGCCGAGGGCTACAAAAAGACTGAAGGCATGCAGGAGTGGGTCCGCTACTCGCACGACGAGATGGACGAAGAGCCGGACGCGGCCATGCTGATTGCGGGCAAGAATATCGAGATCAACGCGGGCGAGGTGCGCAACACCCTGAGCGTGATCTCCGCCGGCAAGGATCTGTCGATCTCGGCCGACCGCCTGGTCAACGAGGGCGCGGACCTGTTCAGCCACCGCCGGACCACCCGCTGGATCGTCTCGACCTATTGGAAAAAGGGATCCGGCTGGAGCGGCGGCAGCGGGAAAATCGAAGGCCGGGAGTTCAACTACCACGGGGCCGAGATTTACGACACCGTGCTTTCGCTGATCACGGCCGGGCGCAATGTGGTCCTGAACCTGACCGACCCGATGGAGGGCGCCCTGGTCATCGGCGATCCGGGCGATTTCGCGGGCCGCAGCCACGGTACTCCGGCCCTGGCCGACTATATGGCTTCCGGCGTGGCCGACGGCGGTTCGGCCTCGGCGGGGCTCAAGGGCCTGCGCCTGCCCGGCCTGGGCGGGCTGTTCTCGCTTTCGAGCAACCCGAACCATCCCTACATCATCGAGACCAACCCGGCGCTGACGCGCTTCGGGTACTTCTACGGCTCGGATTACTTCCTCTCGCGCATGGGCATCAACCTGGATCGCCTGCAGATGAAGCTGCTGGGCGACGCCTTTTATGAATCCCGGCTGATTCGCGAGCAGATCACGGCCATGGCCGGGGTGCGTTACCTGGTCCCCGGCGTGGACGACGACGCCGAGACCATCCGGGTGCTGATGGACAACGCGGTGGCCGCCGGCCAAGCCCTGGATCTGTCCGTGGGCGTGGCCCTGACGCCCGAGCAGGCCGCCGCTCTGAATAAGGACATCGTTTGGTTGGAAGAAGTCGAGTACAACGGGCAAAAGGCTCTGGCCCCGCGCCTGTATCTGTCCTCGGCCACGAAGGAAAACCTGGCGAACCTGCGCGGCGGGACGATTTCCGGCGAGACGGTGGTGGTCCAGGGGCAGGGCTCCGTGGCGACCGGGCTGATCGCCGGCAACACGGTCAAAGTGTTGTCCACCGCCGACGTGATCAACCGGGGCGCGGAGTTGTTCGGCAAAGACACCCTGGTGATCGCTTCGGACGGCAGCGTGATCAACCAAAGCGGCACTCTGCGCGGCGGGGACATATTGGTCTCGGCCGGTAAGGACATCGTCAACGAAACCCTGTTCGAGCGCCTGAACGAGGGCGATTCCTGGCGCACCGAGTCCCAGCAGCAGGGCCTGATGACGGCCACGAACGACCTCCGCCTGGAAGCCGGGCAGGACATCCGCTTTGCCGGGGCTCGGGCCGAGGCCGGGGGCACGGCCGTGTTGGTCGCGGGCAATGATGTGGTTCTGGAATCCAGGGCCGTGGAGTTCGGGCACGAGAAGAAAGACGACCGGGCTTCCCTAACCGGGCAGGCCGGCAGTTATGTGTCGGGCCAAAACGTGGGCCTCCAGGCCGGGCGGGACATCGCCCTGTCCGGCAGTCATGTTGGCGCGAAAGAGACGGCCCAACTCACGGCCGGGCGCGACCTGACCTTGCTTTCCGCGCAGGGCGAGTCGCACATGTACAGCAAGAACACCTCCTCGGGCGGGTTCGGGCGCAAGAGTGTCGAAATCCTCCAGCGCGACGAGACCAAGGCTCTGGGCTCGAGCGTGGCTGCCGGCAACGATGTAAGCCTACGGGCGGGCGTTGATGCCGCGCAGGGCAAGGGCAATATCACCGGCATGGCGGCCGGCGTTGCCGCCGGGGGCGACGTTTCGCTTGCGGCCACGGGCGATATCGCTTTTGGCGCGGTGGGCGAGTTCTCGCGCGACTTTTCCTTCGAGAGCAGTTCCAGCTTGATTTCCGCCAAGTCGCACCTCAAGGAGTCCGGCTCCATCGTGCACAAGGGCAGCGAGATCTCCGGCACGAACGTGAGCATTCAAGCCGGCGACAACGCGTTGATCTCCGGCGGCAAGGTGACTGCCGACAACGATCTGTCGGTGCGGGCCGAGGCCGGCGACATGGTGGTTTCCGGCGTGGAAGACACCTACTGGAGCCGCGAGGAAAAGAAAAAGAGCGGCTTCAACCTCGGCGACATCGGCAAGACCCTGGTCGTGGGATATCTCACCAGCGGCGTCGGCCTGACCTTCATGGATGCGGAGTTCTACACCAAGGAATCCGAAAAAAGCACCCGCACGACCACGGTCAATTCCGGTTCCGCGCTGTCGGTCGGGCACAACCTGCGCCTGGATTCCAACCGCGATGTCAATGTGATCGGCTCGTCCGTGACGGCGGACAACGACCTGGGCCTGTTCGCGGTCCGCGATGTGAACCTCACGCCCGGCCGCGAGTCGGACCAAAGCGAGTACATCAAGAAAAAAACTGGCATCGGGATGTCGAACTCCTGGTCCGAGAGCGGACACAGCGGCTTCGTGGGGGTGACCAAGTCCGAATCCGGGCAGAAGTTCGCGGGCCAATACACGGCCGGCTCCTATGTGGGTGCCGGCAACGACGTGATCATTGAAGCGACGCGCGACGTCAACCAGGTGGGTTCGCACATCGAGGCCGGCCGGGACGTGCTGATCACCGCCGGGCAGGACTGGAACATGCTTGCCTCGTACGACGTGGAGAACCTGCATCAGTGGCAGAAGACCATCCAGGTGGGCATCAGCGCCAGCCTGCGCCAGAACGTTACCGGCGCCGGACGCACCCTGCTCGACCTGCCGGAAAACGCCACGGCCGGACGGGGCGGGGCCGGGTACTCGGCCCTGACCGCCGCGAGCGCGGGCCTGCGGGCCATCGACGCGGTCAAGGGGGCGTTGTCGGAGGCCGTATCGGCCTCGGTAAGCGTGGGAGCGTCTTTCTCCAAGAATGAATACACGGCGTATTCCTCCACGGCCAATCCCTCCACCGTCACGGCCGGGCGGGATGTGGATGCCCTGGTAGAGCGCGACATCACCATCGAGGGCGGCCGGATCGTCGCGAACGAGAACATCTTTCTGGATGCCGGGCGGGATCTGTCCATCATAGCGGCTCGGCACACCGGCGACTCGCAGTACTCCTCCTCCAGCGGCGGGGCGGGAGTGGGCGTGAAGGCCGGCTTCGGCTCGGGCGGGTTCGCGGCCGGCATCAACGTCTCGGCCCAGGCGGCCGGGGCCAAAAGCGACGATGAATCGACAAACCACCTGAACAGCCTGATTCTGGCGGGCGACACGGTTTCCACGCGCTCGGGCCGGGATACCACCGTGGCCGGGGCGCATGTGGAAGGCGACCGGGTCGCGATGGACGTGGGCCGTAACCTGACCGTGGCGAGCCTGCAAGACACTTACGACCGCAAGGCTTCCAACTGGAGCGCCGGGGCCGA
>JAVBMX010000102.1:0-54806 GCA_031551885.1 Desulfovibrio sp. | reverse complement strand
CACTTCCCCCCCCCCACCCCCTCCCTTGTTCCCACCCGTGGGCCCTTCCCCGCCCCCCCCACATGGGGGTTCCTGGGTATAAAACCCCCTCCCGGGGGGTATGGGGGGCGGAGTCTCCCACTCCCAACGCCTCCTCCATACGCCTAAGCGTGGCGCGGGACAGGGCGTTTTCGTTTTATTACCCGGACAATTTGGAGATGTTGGAAGAGCTGGGGGCGGAGTTGGTGTTTTTCAGTCCGCTGGAGGACGAAAAGCTGCCGGAGGGGGTGAGCGGCTTGTATTTGGGCGGCGGGTTCCCGGAGGTTTTCGCGGCCGGGCTGGCGGTAAACAAGAGAATGCGGGAAAGCGTGCGGCAGGTGCTGGAGGAAGGTCTGCCCTGCCTGGCCGAGTGCGGCGGCATGCTTTACCTGTGCCGGGGCCTGACGGATACGAACGAGGTTCGGCATGAGATGGCGGGTTTTTTTGATGCCGAGGCGACCATGACCGCATCGCTGCAACGGCCGTTCGGCTATGTCGATGTGGAGCAGAACGCGGTCACGCCCTTGGGGCCGGAAGGAACACGCTTTGTTGCCCATGAGTTTCATTATTCCCGCCTGGAGACGAACGAGCCGGGCGTGCTTTGGGTTTCCAAGCCGGGGCGGGAACCGGTGACGGCCGGGATGCTGCGCGGGAATTGCTTGGGAATGTATCCGCATGTTCATTTCGCCGGCGCGCCCGATGCGCTTCGGCAATTTATCGACCGCTGTCGATCCGGAGGCCGCCCGTGAAGCCGGGACGTTTGATGATTCAAGGCACGGCCTCTTCGGCCGGAAAGAGCCTGCTGGTCACGGCCCTGTGCCGGGTGTTCCTGCGGCGGGGGTTTTCGCCCGCTCCCTTCAAATCGCAGAACATGGCCCTGAATTCCTTCGTTACGGCCGACCAACGGGAAATCGGCCGGGCCCAGGCCGTGCAGGCCCAAGCCGCCGGGCTCGCGCCCGAAACGCGGATGAATCCGATTCTGCTCAAGCCGTCGAGCGACCGCAAAAGCCAGATTATTGTGGATGGTCTGGCAATCGGCCACATGGACGCGACCGAATACTTCGCCTTCCGGCCCTCGCTGCGTCCGGCGGTGGAGCGGGCCTTCGCCTCCCTGGCGGCCGGGTACAGCCCGATCATTATAGAAGGCGCGGGCAGCCCGGCGGAAATCAATCTGCTGGAGAACGACCTGGTCAACATGGGAATGGCCGCTCTGGCCGAGGCCCCGGTGGTTCTGGTGGCGGACATCGATCGCGGCGGGGTGTTCGCGGTCCTGTACGGCACGGTCATGCTGCTGCCCGAGGGAGACCGCTCCCGAATCAAAGGCTTTGTGATCAACAAGTTTCGGGGTTCCTTGGCCATTCTGGAGCCGGGGATTCGGCGCATCGAAGATCTGCTCGGCATTCCCTGTCTGGGGGTGTTGCCGTTTGAACGCTTTGATGTCGACGACGAGGACGGCCTGGCCGAATCGCTTCTGCGCCGGGCCCCGGGGCGGGAATGCTTCGACGTGGCCGCCGTGCGTCTGCCGCGCCTTTCCAACTTCACGGATCTGGCCGTGTTCGACCGGCTGGCCGGGGTTTCCCTGCGCTGGGTGGAGCGGGTCGAAGAGTTGGGAACTCCCGACTTGCTGATTCTGCCCGGCAGCAAAAGCACGGCTGCGGATCTCGAACACCTGCGCGCGGCCGGGCTGGCCTTGGCGATCCAACGCTTCGCCCGGCGGGGCGGTTGCGTGTTCGGTATTTGCGGCGGATTTCAGATGCTCGGGCACACCATTGAAGACCCGGACGGCGTGGAAGGCGACGCTTCCCGTGTTTCCGGCCTGGGGTTGCTGGACGTGCACACCCGTTTTCACCCGGACAAAAGCTTGGCGCAGACCGAAGGGCGCGTGGGTTCTCTGCCGGGAGGTTTGCGGCAACTTTCCGACCTTGTGGTGCGCGGATATGAGATTCACATGGGCCAAACCACGCTTGGCCCGGAAGCCGTTCCGCTTGTGCGTCTTGCCGACGGCCGGGTCGACGGCGCGGTCAATGCCGCCGGAACCGTTGCCGGAACGTACCTGCACGGTATTTTCGATTCCCCGGATTTCGCTGCCGCGCTGGTCAACACCCTGGGGGGGAATACCGCGCCGCCGCCGGATCCCGTCGTCCTGCGAGAAGCCGAGTTCGACCGGTTGGCCGATTTCGTGGAAGCTCACCTGGATGTGGATGCGCTGGCGCGGATTGCGGGAATTCCCGTTCGTGCGGAGCGGTAAGGGAAAAGAGTGATTCGTTGAGCGGCGTTGCTTTCGCGGTCGAAAACGCTTTTGCCGGGAAATGCCCCGCGCCTTGTTTCGGTTGTGCAACCGGAGTCGTTTTTTCTTTCCATTTCACCGTGTCCGCTCGGCTTGGGCAGGGGGTGGGTACGCGCGAACCAGGGCTGCATAGGGCATCCCCTCCTGCCGACCAGCGATGCAATAAACATCTCGCCGCAACGGGCCGATCGGCGCCCTGCACCCCCGCGCTCCAGGGGCTGCACCCCTGGACCCCGCTTGGGTTCGTCTTGGCCGGGCAGGGCCTGTTCCCTCGGAGTGTTTCCCTCCTTGCGGTCGGGAAAGCGCTCCTTCGGGGCTTCGGGAACCTCCTCCCTCGCTCCGCGCGGTCCGGGGTTTCCCTCCGCGCCCTGCAACGACCGGCATCGCTCTCGTGGTGGAGTGTACCTTTGGAGGTGCGGCGGCCGAGTCTTGTGTGCTGCATCTTGGTGTATCTAAAAAGACGGGAGCGGGTGGGGTCTTTAACCGAAGTGATGCCGGCTCAGGGCGAAGCGGACGCACCCGGGCTTCCGGCGGGGATTGATTCCTCTGTACTTCTCAAATGTCGAACACCCCGCGTTACGCGGGGTGTTCGACATTTGAGGGGGTCTGGGGGAAATCATTTCCCCCAGAAAATATTACTTATCCCCTCCCGCCAAAGCGCGGAGGCGTGCGGCGAGCTGTTCCGCGCGGGCTTTTCCCACGCCGGGGACCGTGCGCAGGGCGTCGGCGTCGGCTTCGGCCATGGCCTTGAGGGACCCAAAGCGTTCAAACAGACGGCGGGCCAACTCCGGCCCGATGCCGGGCAGACGGGTGAGCTCTCCGGCCAGGGCGGCTTTGGTCCGAGCCTGGCGGTGCCTGCCTAAACTGAAGTCGTGTACGGCGTCGCGGATACGTTGCAGGAAAAGCAGCTCCGGGCTGCCGGGGCGCAGGGGTACGGGGTTGCTCCGGCCGGGCAGAAATAGGCGGTCCTCGACGTTCCCGGCTCGGCGGTCGGCCCGGCCTTCCTCATCGCGGGCCTTGGCCAGACCGGCCAGGAGAGGAGGGGAACACGAGGTGGCTTCTCGGGAAGAGGAGTCGGCCGCCATGTGGGGAAGGACCGTGGGAGCGGGCTCGCACGAGGTCGAAGGAAGGGCGCCCGCGAGTACCGGTTCGGCCGCCGCACGGAGAAGGGCCGCAGGAGCGGGCTCGCCGGCCGGCAAAGAGGCGTTTGTGTAAAGAGTTTCGGCGGCAGTGGAGGAAACGCCCGCCGGCGCGCCGGGTTCCGGGGTTTGCCCGGGTATTGCCTGGAAGGCGAGCTCCGGGCGGAACCATTCCGGGAACGCCTGCCGGAAAACGCGCTCCACGGCCGCGAGCTGGCCTTTGCCGCCGTCGATGAGGAACAGGTCCGGCCAGGGCGGTCCGGAGGCGATGCGCCGCTCGGCCCAGGCGGCCAGGGCCGCGTAGTCGTCGCCGGGGCTGTCGGTTTCGATCGCGTACGCGCGGAAGTCTTCGGGGCGGGGTTCCTCGTCTTCAAAAACCACCATGCCGGCCCTGGTCTGCCGACCTCCGGTGTGCGAAATGTCCACGGCTTCGATCCGGCGTACGGGGTCGGCTCGGTGCAGGCGTTGGGCCAGAAGTTCCCCGGCCGACGGCCCGGAGTTTTTGCGGGCGGCGTCCAGGGCGTGCCCGGCGGCCATCAGGACCAGGTTGTCCTCGTCGGGATTGCGGGGGGCGCGAATCTGCACCGGATCGCCGCGCAGGTCCGAGAGGGCCTGCTCGAGAGCGGTGAAGGAAGATGAAGCATCGGCCTCGTCGGTTTCGTCGCCGGTTGTCGGTTCGGGCAGCCAGGGCACCACGATGCGCCCCGGCGGCACGGCCCGCCCCTGCAGGTAGAATTGCGAGAGAAATCCGGAAAGAAGATCCGGCAGGTCTTCGGCGGCCAGGCCGGGGAAGAAAAAGGCCCGTTGGTCCAGGAGCATGCCGTCGCGCACAAAGGCCAGCCCAAGGGCCAGGCCGGGCGTTTGTCCTTCCGGGTTTTCGGCAACGCCGATCAGGTCGAGGTCGGCATCTTTGCCCAAAACCACGGACTGGCGCTCCAGGGTGCGCTCCACGGCCCGGAGTTGATCGCGCAGACGGGCGGCCTGTTCGAAGTCCAGGGCGTCCGAGGCGGCGAGCATCTCCGCGCGCAGCTTTTCGGTCAGTTCGCGCGAGCGGCCGGAAAGAAGCATCTCAACCTTGCGCAGGGTCGCGGCGTACTCTTCTTGAGGGACGGGCAGAACGCAGGGCGCCGGGCATTGCCCGATGTCGTAGTAGAGACAGGGGCGGGTGCGGTTGGCGAAGGCCGTGTCGCGGCAGCGCCGCAGGGGGAACTGTTTGTGGATGATCTTCCAGGTTTCGCGCGCGGCCCCGCCCGAGGAAAACGGGCCGAAGATTTTGTCCCCGGTCTTTTTGGCCGTCCCGCGCGCCCGGCGGACGATTTCCACCCTGGGGTAGGGGTGGTGCCCGGCGATGCGGAAGAGCAGGTATTCCTTGTCGTCCCGCAGCAGGATGTTATAGCGGGGCTTGTGTTTTTTGATCAGCCCGGCTTCAAGCAGCAGGGCTTCTTTTTCCGTGCCGGTGGAAAGAAAGTCCAGGCTCTCGGCCCGGCGGAGCATGGCCGTGGTCTTGGAGGGGAGCTGTTCCTCAGGGCGGAAGTACGAAGCGATGCGCCGGCGCAAACGCCGGGCCTTGCCCACATAGAGGATTTTTCCGGAGGCGTCCTTGAACAGGTATACCCCCGGCGAATCGGGAAACGAAGCAAGATCCGGTCGCTGCATGGTGCCGATGTAGCAAAAGCCGCCGGGCTTGGGAAGGCGGCCGACCGGCCGGGTGCGACGGTGTTGTGATGGGGCCCTTTTGTCCTTCCGCCGGAGTCAAAAGATCTTTTTATTGGTGCGGCGCTTCCGGGCCGCTTCCGCTTCGGAGCGGCGTCGGGGAAGACCTCCGGCGTCCATTCCCCTGTCCGGGGAGTGAACCGGCCGGGCGGCTATCCCATTTGCGGGAAAAGGTTTTCCGCCTTCGCCGTGTGCCCGCCCCGCTTTTGCGGAAGATCCTTTTCGCCGTGCGCCGCCAAGCGATGCGCCCGTTTTCAAATAGGGCTCATTTTGTTGCAAAAGCGGTTGACGCGTGATGAACTATTTAGTAATAGGTCTTGTTAAGAAGAGGTGGTATACCTATGTCGCAAACTCGTATGACTCGTCAGCGCGCCGTTATTCTTGAAACGTTGCGCAGTGTTACATCGCACCCCAGTGCCGATGAATTGTATGGAATGGTAAGAAAAAAGATGCCTCGGATCAGCCTGGGTACCGTATATCGTAATCTTGATCTGCTGGTGGACGGCGGCGCTGTGCGCCTGCTGGATCGCGCGGGCATGCAAAAACGCTTTGATGGAGACCTTTCGCCGCATACTCATATTCGTTGTGAGTGTTGCGGCCGGGTGGGCGACGTGTTCACTCCCGTGGAAGTTTCAGAGCTCGCGAACGATGCCGTGCCGGGCTTTACGGTCAGCCGGGCGGAAGTGGAGTTCATAGGTCTGTGTGACGCATGTAAACATTAGTGTTGCAGGGAATTTGCAGCAAAATAGGGGGGGGTTCGCCCCCCTTGTTTTTTGTTTATAAAGGAGTATAAGCCACGAAACACTTTAAGGAGCACTCCATGAAGAAATTCCTGATTCCTCTTGCTATGCTTTGTCTTCTGCTGACCGCCTGCGGCGGCTCGGACTCCGGCCCGGCCGGCAAACTGGAAGGCACCTGGGTTTTTGACCTGGACGCCACGCTTGACAAGACCCTCAAGGCCCAGGGCGTGGATACCTCCAACCCGGCCTTCGCTCAAGCCAAAGAAGCCGCCAAGACCCAAATGGCCACGATGATGGGCAACGCCAGCCTGACCTTCAATACCTCCAAGAAGACCATCTCCGGTGAACTCATGGGGCAGAAGGAAACGGACTCTCCGTACACCATCAAGTCCGAAGAAGCCAAGAAGGTCGTCATCGTCAACGCCGGCACGGAACTTCCCATCGAGCTGAATGACGACGGCACCCTTTCGATCAGCGCCGGCGGTGCCGTTCTGGTGCTGAAGAAGAAGTAATCCCGGTTTTTCACAGGGTTGGATAAGCCGGGAGCGTACGCGCTCCCGGCTTTCTTCATTCCCCGCGGAGAGAGCGGAGAACCGGCGCGCCCGTCGCCGGGCCCGTTCGCGCCGCGGGCGAACCGTTTTGAACGCTTGGTCCGTCGCCGGCCGTGCTCCTTGTCCGGGGCCGCGCCGAGCGGCCGGCGGCCGTTTCGATCTCTTGTCATTTCGGTCGTTTTCAGAGAAGATAGACCCTTCCAACCCAGGACCGACGCCCCCCATGCCAAGCCGATTTCGCGCCGTCGCGAGGCGGGCCGGCTTTGGGGCGGCTTCCCTGAACACATGTGGTTCCCACCAAGGTGGAACATGGCGGCACGACTTCCGGAAACCGATCACCCCGTGCATGTCCAGGCCCAGGCGTTGTTCCTCGGTTTGGACATCGGCTCGACCACCGTCAAGGTGGCGGTGCTTGACGCGGCCGGAGATCTGCTCTTTGCCCGCTACCGCCGGCACTTTTCCGAGGTGCGTTCGGCCGCGGCCGCCATGTTGCGCGAAGCCGGAGAGGCTTTCCCCCAGGCCATTTTCGCGGCAGCCGTTTCCGGTTCCGGGGCAATCACCGTGGCTGAAGACATCGGTCTGCCGTTTGTGCAGGAGGTCATCGCCTCGGGTCTTGCGGCCCGCTCGCGGGTGCCGGACGTGGACGTGGTTGTGGAGCTGGGCGGCGAAGACGCCAAGCTGAGTTTTTTCACCGGCGGTGTGGACCAGCGCATGAACGAAACCTGCGCCGGCGGCACCGGGGCCTTCATCGACCAGATGGCCGCCTTCATCCACACCGACGCGGCCGGGCTGGACGAACTGGCCCTGCGCCACACCTCCGTTTACCCCATCGCCTCGCGCTGCGGGGTGTTCGCCAAGACCGACATCCTGCCCTTGCTGAACGAAGGCTGCCGGCTTGAAGATATCGCGGCCTCGATTATGCAGGCCGTTGTCGACCAGACCATCAGCGGCCTGGCCCGAGGCCGGAAAATACGCGGCAAGGTGTTGTTTCTGGGCGGCCCCTGCGCGTTTTTGCGCTCGCTGCGGGAGCGGTTCGCCGCCACCTTGAATCTTGCCCCGGACGACGCGGTTTTTCCCGACCACGCCGAGTATTTCGTCGCCATCGGCACGGCCCTGCACGCCCGTGAACAGGCGGAGCGCAAGCTGTCGACTCCCGCCCAGGGGCTGCCGAAAAGTTTGGCCGACCGCCTGGAAGCCTTCACGGGCGCGGATGAGTCCGGCAGGCTGGCCCCGTTTTTCGACTCCGCCGACGATCGCGCGGCCTTTCACGCCCGGCACGCGGCCGAAGGCCCGGACACCTTCCCCTTGGAAGAGTATGAAGGCGACGCGTTTCTCGGCTTCGACAGCGGATCGACCACGATCAAAGCCGTGCTGGTCGACGTGCACGGCCGGGTGCTGTACTCTTTTTACGGCTCCAACAAGGGCGACCCGCTGCCCACGGCCGTGTCCGTGCTCAAAGAGATTCACGCCCGCAAGCGGCCGGGCTGCTCCATCGTTTCGTCATGCGCCACGGGCTACGGCAGCGCCCTGATCCGCGAGGCCCTGCGCCTGGATCATGATGAGGTGGAAACCGTGGCCCACTTTGCCGGGGCGCGTTTTTTCCAGCCCAAGGTCAGCTTCATTCTGGATATCGGCGGCCAGGACATCAAGTGCCTGCGCATTCGGGGCGGGGTCATCGACCGCATCCAGCTGAACGAAGCCTGCTCGGCCGGGTGCGGCTCGTTCATCGAAACCTTCGCCAAGTCCCTGAACCTGACTCTGGACGAGTTCACCGAAGCCGCCCTCACGGCCAGAAATCCCGTGGATCTCGGCACCCGCTGCACGGTGTTCATGAACTCCAAGGTCCGGCAGGCCCAGAAAGACGGGGCCAAGGTGGGCGACATCGCGGCCGGGCTGTGTTCCTCGGTGGTGCGCAACGCCTGCTACAAGGTCATGAAGCTTTCCGGCCCGGAAGAGCTGGGCGAGTATGTTTCGGCCCAGGGCGGAGCCTTTGCCGGCGACGGGTTGCTGCGCGCCCTGGAACAGCATCTGGGCAGGTCCGTGGTCCGGCCGGCCATGGCCGGGCTTATGGGAGCCTTCGGCGCGGCCCTGATCGCCAAAGAGCGCGGCCCGGCGGAAACCGGCGGGTCGATTTCAGCGGAGGATTTGGCGGCCTTCACGGCCCAAAGCTCCACAGCCCGTTGCGCGCGCTGCTCCAACCGCTGCCTGTTGACCGTGACCCGGTTCGCCGACGGCCGGCGTTTCATTTCCGGCAACCGCTGTGAACGCGGGGCCGGAGAAACCCCGCGCCGGCTGCCCAACCTGTACAACTGGAAGTACGACCGCCTGTTCAACCACTACACGCCCCTTGCGCCGGAGCGGGCCAGGCGCGGCAGCGTGGGCATTCCCCGAACTCTGAACATCTACGAGAACTACCCCCTGTGGTTCACCCTGTTCACGGAACTGGGTTTTCGGGTGGAGCTTTCCGTTCCCTCGTCCAAAGAGCTGTTCTACAAAGGCTACGGGACCATTCCTTCCCAGACCGTCTGTTACCCGGCCAAGCTGGCCCACGGGCACATCATCGACCTGGTGGAAAAACGCCCGGACCGAATTTTCTTCCCCTGCCTGCCCTTCGAGATCAAGGAATTCAGCACCCAGGCCAACCACTACAACTGCCCGGTGGTCATCGGGTATCCGGAGCTTCTGGCCAACAACGTCGGAGCCCTGCAGCGCTCGGACATTCCGTTTTACTATGCCTTTCTGCCGCTTTCGCCGGAGCACCTGCCCCGCCGGCTGGCCGACATTCCGTTGTTCGCGGATATCCCTCACGACGAGCTGGCCGTTGCCGTGCGCAAGGCCTTTGCCGAGCAGGCCGCCTTCAAGGCCGACGTGGCCCGCCAAGGCGAAGAAGCCCTACGGGAGCTGCACGACGCCGGGAACTTCGGCATCGTCCTGGCCGGCCATCCCTACCATGTGGACCCGGAGGTCCACCACGGGATCTCGGACCTGATCACCTCCTGCGGCATGGGCGTGCTGACCGAAGATTCCGTGGCCCATCTTTCTCCGGATCCCGGCCCGCTGAGGGTGGTGGACCAGTGGACCTACCATTCGCGCCTGTACCGCGCCGGGGCCTATGCCGCCGGGGTGGACAACCTGGCCGTGCTCCAACTTGTCTCGTTCGGCTGCGGCCTGGACGCGATCACCTCGGATCAGCTTGAAGAGATCCTCACGGTCAAGGGCAGACTTTATGCCCAGATCAAGATTGATGAAGGGGAAAACCTCGGCCCGGCGCGCATCCGCATCCGTTCCCTGCTCGCGGCCATGCGCGACCGTAAGGACAGGGAAGACGCCCCCCCGGCCATGCCGGTGTACAAGGGCTCGCCGCCCTATACCGAAGCCATGCGCGAGACGCACACCATTCTCATTCCGCAGCTTTCGCCCATGCATTTTCAGTTTCTGGAGACCATCTTTGAAACCGAAGGCTACAAATGCGCGCAACTGCCCGACGTGACCAAGGCGGCCGTGGAAACCGGCCTGCGCCACGTGCACAACGACGCCTGCTTCCCGGCCATCGTGGTGGTGGGGCAACTGCTGCACACCGTGCGCAGCGGGGCCTTCGACCCCGAGCGCATCGCCCTGATGATCTCCCAGACCGGCGGCGGCTGCCGGGCCACCAACTACATCGCCTTTTTGCGCAAGGCCCTGGTGGATGCCGGGTTGGAGCATATCCCGATTGTCTCCTTCAACATGGACGGTCTGGACAAAAACCCCGGCTTTCGCCTGACCCGCAAAATGCTGCGCCGGATCATCATGGCCGGCTTTTACGGCGACGCGCTTATGCGGGTCAGCCACCGGCTTACGCCCTATGAAATCAACAAGGGCGACGTGGATGCCCTGGTTCGGGTCTGGGTCGAGCGAATCAAGGAACACCTGCGCACGGCCGGGTTCTTCCGTTACCACCGGAACATGGCGCAACTGGTGCGCGACTTTGACGATCTGCCCATCCGCACCGAGGAACGCAAACCCCGGGTGGGCCTGGTGGGCGAAATCCTGCTCAAGTATCACCCGGACGCCAACAACGGGGCCGTCAAGGTTGTCGAGGCGGAAGGCGGCGAGGCCGTGGTGCCCGATCTTATGGATTTCGTGCTTTATTCCTTCCACGACAGCGTCTATCGCTACCGGTACCTTTCCGGCCCGTGGAAGAGTTACGCCACTTCCCTGATGAGCATCGCGTTTCTGGAATACTGCCGGCGGGATATGCGCCGGGCTTTGCTGCGCAGCAAGCGCTTTACCGCGCCTCTGCGTTTTAAGGACTTGCGGCGTTGCGCCGAAGGACTTATCTCCCTCGGGCACCAGACCGGCGAAGGCTGGCTCTTGGCCGCCGAAATGGTCGAGCTGCTTGAATCGGGCGTGCCCAACATCCTCTGCATGCAGCCTTTCGGCTGCCTGCCCAACCACATCACCGGCAAGGGCCTGCTCAAAGAGTTGAAGCGCCGCTGGCCGGAAGCCAACATCGCCGCCGTGGACTACGATCCCGGCGCAAGCGAAGCCAATCAAATCAATCGAATTCGATTGATGATGTCGGTAGCCAAATAGCGTCATTTACGTTACGGTTCTCACAACTTCCTCATATGGTGGGTAACTCCTCATTCCCACATGATTTTCCTTCGATGCCCCTGTATCGAATAATGTATCTTTATAGACGATTCGTCGCGAAAGAATGGAATACTACAGGCGAAAGGTACTTTTGCCGCAATTTCTGTAATACTATGGGCGTACCGATATGATTATAAGTTTTCGTCAAACAATGTTGTCTCTTATCGGAGTATCTCTTCTCGTAACCATGGCGGTAGGAGGGATCGGCGGGTACTTCATGCTGAAGAACAGCAAAAGCGCGATATTTCAATATGACAATGTCGTCAGCCCGACTTTCTATGTGGAAGAAGTGAAGTCAAATTTCTGGAAAGCTCATGCTTTGTTGTTGCAGGCGGCTTTGGACAAAGAACCGACCCTTATAGAGCAAAATTATCGTAAAGCTACGGAATTATATCTCCAAAACGATAAGCTTCTGGACCTTTATGGCCGGGCCAAATCTTCCGGGCCGGAGGAAGACGCCCTTTACGCGACTTTGGTCGAGGCGCGGACCAGGTTCCACGCCCTGAACGGGCGGGCTTTGGAGCTTGTGCGCCGGACCACGACGGACTCGGCCATTGAAGAGTTCAACCGATACAACAATGAGATCATACTGCCCGCCATGAGTGAGTTTATGGGCGCTCTGGATGCGCTGAACGCCTATATGTTGTGGGTCATGCAGCAGACCAACCGGCATAACCAAAACGCATCGGATGCCGCCACCATGGGTATTGTCGGGATCATCGCGGCAGCCGTCGTGCTGCTGCTGGCGGCGGGGTTTTATTTCGCCTCCGGGGTCATCCGCGCGGTGGGGAAAGAGACCGCGTTCGCTTCGGCCATCGCGGAGGGGAACCTTGAAGCTCCCTTGGACCCGGCCCTGCCCGCCCGCAAGGATGAGTTCGGCGCCATGGCGAAAGCCTTGTCCACGATGCGGGACAACCTTTGTCGGCTTATCGGCGAGCTCAGTGAGTCCAACGATGCGGCCCAACAAGCCAACGAATATAAAAGCGTCTTCCTGGCCAGAATGAGTCACGAAATCCGCACGCCGCTCAACGCGATCATCGGCATGACCTACATCGCCAAAAAAGCCAAGGACCGCAACGCCGTCAACACCAGCCTGAACAAGATCTCCACATCGTCGACCCATTTGCTCGGGATCATCAACGACATCCTGGATATGTCCAAAATCGAGGCGGGTCGGTTTGAACTGGTGGAAGAGGAATTCAGCCTGGAAAAGCTGCTCATGAACGTGTGCACCGTGGCTTCGGCCAAAGTGGACGAAAAAGAGCAGGAACTCTTCGTCCACCTGGAGCCCGGAGTCGGGTCCCGTTACAACGGCGACGGGTTGCGCCTTTCGCAGGTGCTGACCAACATTCTCGGCAACGCCTGCAAGTTCACCCCGGCCAGGGGAACCATCCGTCTGACGGCGGCCTGCGCGGAAAAGAACAGCCTGTCGTCCATGGTCCGTTTTACGATTGAAGACACCGGCATCGGCATGACCGAAGAACAGATGGAGCGATTGTTCAAGCCCTTTGAGCAGGCCGACGCGGGCACCTTCCGCCAGTTCGGCGGAACCGGGCTCGGCCTTTCCATCTGCGACAAAATCGTTGCCTTGATGGGCGGCGATATTCGGGTGGAAAGCGAGTTCGGCAAAGGCAGCAGGTTCATCATCACCGTCAAGCTCAAGAATTCCGAGCGGTATGAATCGGCGCAGCTCGACGCCGCCATAGACGCGCGGCGCACCAAGGTCATGGTCGTGGACAGAGCCGAGGAAGTGCGCAGCTTTTTCGACGGCCTGTTCCGCAGGCTGGACATCGTCCCGGCCACGGCGGCGGCCGTTGCGCCCGCGCTGGAGTTGCTGCGGGAAAACAGCGAAAGCGACCCGTTCAGCATCGTCTTTCTTGATTGGGACACCACGGGGGAAGAAGGCGCGGACTTCGTCAAAAAGGTCAAGGCGGAGTTCGGCGGTCGGGTTGTGGTCATTCTGGTTTCTTCCGCCAAGTTCACTGAAATTGAAGACAAGGCCGTGGAGGCGGGCGCCGACAGATTCCTGCCCAAGCCGGTGTTCCCCTCGTCCGTGATCAATCTGGTCAATGAGGTCATCGGCGTGCCCTCACGAGATGTATCGCAGGAGGCGCCGGATGAAATGCCGTTCGCCGGCCGGCGTCTTCTGCTGGTCGAGGACAATGAAATCAACCGGGAAATCGCCTGCGCTTACCTGGAAGACACGGGAATCGTCGTGGAGGCGGCGGAAAACGGCGTTGAAGCCGTAGAAAAATACCTGAGCGAGCCGGCCTACGATCTCATTTTTATGGACGTGCATATGCCCGTCATGGACGGACACACCGCTTCCCGGCGCATCCGGGCCGAAGAAAGCGCCCTCGGCCGGAACCGGGTGCCCATTGTGGCCCTGACCGCCAACGCCTTTAAGGAAGATATCGCCTGCTGTCTTGAAGCCGGAATGGACGACCACATCGCCAAGCCCATGTGCGTCGACGCCGTGCGGGATATACTGAACAAATACCTGGCCGCTTGAGTCGTCCGCGGTCTTGCTGTTGGGGGATTCCATCCCCCAATCCCCCTGCAAGGGGATTGAATCCCCTTGACCCCCCTTCGGTTTGCGAGCCTACCGCGCATAGCGGGCAGGCTCGCGAACCCTTGAGGGGTGCAGGCGCCCATCCGGCTCCCGCCGAATGGGCGCCGAGGGTCTTCCAAGGATGCCTGAAGGGCGAGGCGCAGGATGCGCCAAGCCACATCATTTCCCCTGCCGGGGGATGGGGCGAAGCCCCAACAGATCACCGTTGCAGGTCTTGCAAGATGGACAGGGCGCTTTCGAAGTCGTAGCGGGAAACGGCTGTCCGGATCTCCTGAAATTGCGGCCCGGTGAACAGGCCGGCCAGCTCGGCCTCATTGCCGGACAAATAATCGGCGGCGGCGGCATCATCGTCGGCCAGCAAGGAAGAAAGGCCGGAAAGGAGTTCCTCGCGGCGTTCGTCGCTCAGAGTGGGTGGGGGAGCGGCCGGCTGCTCGGACGGAGCGTTCCCGTCTTCTTTGGTGAAGTGCTCGCGCAGAGCCCCATGCACCCTGTCCAAGCCCGCAAAGCAGGCTTCCGCCGCTTCCGCGACAACGATTTGGTTCTCTCCATCAAAAGAGTGCTCCAAACGGGCGGCATCGGCGGCCAGTTCTTCGGCCCCAATGGCTCCGGCCAGGCCTTTCAAGGTATGGGCGATACGCCGGGCACCCTCCCGATCGTTCGTCTTCATAGCGGCCTGATACTGATCTTCCATGTCCCCGTAAAATTCCATGAATTGGCGCAGCAGCTTGGTATAGAGCCGCTTGTTGCCGCCGAGCCTGTTCAGCGCCCGCTCCGTGTTGATGCCCGGAAGGAAGAGTTCCTCCGGAGCCTCGCCGGTTCGGGCCACAACCGGAGCCGGGGCCGGTTCCCGGGTCGGGGTGATGTTGAGCATCTCGCCCAGGATGCGGAAGAACTTGTCCACTTCAATGGGCTTGGCGATGTGCTCGTTCATGCCCACGGCCAGGCATTTGTTGCGTTCCTCCACCATGGCGTGGGCGGTCATGGCCACGATGGGCATGGCGTCGTAAGCTTTGTTGGAACGCAGCAGGCGGGTGGCTTCATAGCCGTCCATCTCGGGCATCTGCAGATCCATCAGTACCAGATCGAAAGGCGGGGTATGCTCGCTTTGCCCGACAAGATCCAGGGCTATTCTTCCATTGTCGGCAACGGTGACCGTCGCGCCGGCGTCCTCGAGCAGTTCGCCGGCGACCTGCTGGTTGACCGGGTTGTCCTCCACCAGAAGCACCCGGACCCCGGCCAGGGAAATCCGCTCGTGCGGCCTGCCGAACCGGTCCATTTTCGGGGCGTTGTCCGTGCCGTGCAGGGCGTCCATAACCGTGTCGAACAGGGTGGATTTGTTGACGGGCTTGTAGAGAACGCCGGAGGCTCCGGCCTTTTCCGCCTGTTGGCCGGCCTCGTCGGCATGCCCCATGGTCGATACGACAAACACCCGAGGAACATGGGAGAGCTTCAGTTCGCCGAGAATGCGGTGGGTGGCTTCGATGCCGTCCATGCCGGGCATGCGCCGGTCTATGAGCACGACGCGGTAGGGGTCTTCGGCGTCGGCCCGGCGCAGCATGGGAAAGGCCTCCGCCGCCGAAGCCGCGCTGTCGGCCCTGAATTTCATGTTGTTGAGCACGGCCTGGAGCATTCGCCGGGCGGCGTCGTTGTCGTCCACCACGAGAATGCGGGCCGAGTCGCCCGAGCCGCGGCTTTCCTTGGCTTTGGCGTCGGCCGGAACACCGAACACGGTGGTGAAGGTGAAGGTTGAGCCCTTGCCGTATTCACTGCCGACGGTGATGGAGCCGCCCATCATCTCCAGCAGGCGTTTGGTGATGGTCAGGCCGAGGCCGGTGCCGCCGAAGCGGCGGGTGATGGAGCCGTCGGCCTGGGAGAAAGCGGTGAAGAGCTTGCTCTGTTGCTCGGGCGTCATGCCGATGCCGGTATCGGTGATGGTGAAGCGCAGGCGGACGGAGTCGTCCAGGCGCTCGTCCAGGGCGCAGGTGACGATGACCTCGCCCTGTTCGGTGAACTTGACCGCGTTGTTCAAAAGGTTGGTGAACACCTGCCCGAGGCGCAGCGGATCGCCCACAAGGATTTGGGGCACATCGGGATCCACGCCGAAGAGCATCTCCAGGCCTTTTTCGTCGGCCTTGTGTCCGACCAGGGCGGCGATGTTGTCCAGCAGGCCGTCCAGCTTGAACTCGGTTGTTTCCATATCCAGCCGGCCGGATTCGATTTTGGAAAAATCCAAAATGTCGTTGATGATCCCGAGCAACGCTCCGGCGGCCGAGTAAATCTTTTTGACGTAGGTGTGCTGCTTGGGCGACAGGTTCGCCTTCAGGGCCAGATAGGCCATGCCGATGACCGCGTTCATGGGCGTGCGGATCTCGTGGCTCATGTTGGTCAGGAATTCGCTTTTGGCCTGGTTGGCCGCGTCGGCCGCCAGCTTGGCGTCGAGCATCTCGCGGTTGCGGGTTTCCAGGGCTTCGGCCATTTCATCAAAAGTTTGCGCCAGCACGCCCATTTCGCCGTGCAGCCCTCGGGATACGACCCGGGTGGTGAGGTTGCCCTCGGCCAGAGACCGCGCCGCCCGCGCGAGCCTGTGGACCGGGCGCACCAGCACCGCTCCGCCCATGTACCGGGCGATGAGCAGAACGGCCGCCCCGGCGCCGATCAGCAGGAGGATGCCGCGCAGCAGCTCGGTGTTGGCCTTCGCGTAGGTCGCGCTTTTGGCTGTGGACAGCTCGACGGTGAGGTAGGGTTTTTCCGCGCCGTGCAGGCGCAGTTGCTGGTAGACCAGCAGGTATTCCTCGTTGTTGCGGTCCAGGAGGGAGATTTCGCCGGAAAGCTTCCCTTGGGCCGAGATCCGCTCCCAGGTCCCCAGCTCGTAGCTTTTGGGGCCGTGGTCGAGGTCTTCGGGAATGGCGAAGGTCAATTCGCCCGTGGAGTCGCGCATGTGCAGGTGGACCCGCTCATTGAACAGGTCGGTCAGTTCGGCCACGTGAACGCTCGGCGTGACCGCGGCCACGAGGACCATCCGAATGCCGCCCTCGGGGTCGGCGATGGGCAGGGCATAAGGCAGAACGGGCAGGTCCGTCGCCGGGTCTTTGACCAGCGCCCCGACCGTGTATCTGCCGGAGTGCAGAGCTTCCTGGAAGTACTCCTGTCCCCGCGCATCGACCTCCCGGTCGCCGAGAGGCTTGGCCGAAGCGAGAACCCCGCCGTTCGAGTCGAACAGCAGCAGGTTGGTGTAGGTGGCGTGGCCGGAGAGCAGCTTCGCGAGCAGATCGGCGCGTTCCTCTTCCGTGCCGGAACGGATGGTGTCCAGTTGGGAGAGGGTCGTCAGCAGCACCCTGGTGGAGTCCGTGACCAGACGCCGCTGCCCCGCGATGCCGGAAAGCACCTCTTCACCCTTGTGGCGAATCTCTTCGATGGCCCGCC
Source organism: Desulfovibrio sp. (assembly GCA_031551885.1). Lineage (GTDB taxonomy): Bacteria > Desulfobacterota > Desulfovibrionia > Desulfovibrionales > Desulfovibrionaceae > Frigididesulfovibrio. The sequence continues at coordinate 37,728 of JAVBMX010000102.1, read as the reverse complement.
GGCGGCCGTCCATTCCGGAATAGACGAGAATCGCCAGTGCCGGGAGCATGGACAAAAAGATGATGGCATACAGGATGCGGCGTATGGAACTTCCGGAGACCATAAAATCCTTGGAGCGGGTCACCGTTACGGTTTGCCGTTGGTTACGCGTCTTCCGCCCGCGCGGCGCCCGGTTCCGCCGCGGGCGTATCGCCGAGCTGCGTCTCCACGGAGAGCAGGTACTCGGCGGCTTGGGTCTTGTCTTCCTTTTCCAGCAACATGCGGAGCATTTCCAGCCTGCCTTCGCCGATGTACGACTCCAGCAACCCTTCGGCCTCGGCAAACAGCGCGGCCGCTTCGGGAGCGTTCGCGGCGCAGGCGTGGTGGAGGCCGCGCAGCACGCCGGCCCGGGCTTCGTCCTCCAGGGGGGTAAGACGGGGCCAGCGGCGCAGCACGGCAAAAAAAGCATCCAACGAAATCGGCTTGTCTGTATGATCGTTGAACCCGGCCTCGCGGCAGGCGTCGCGGGTTTCGGCCCCGGCGTGCGCGCTCATGGCGATGAGCGGCAGACTTTTGGCCCAGGGCGCGGTAAGGCCGCGTATGGCGCGCCCGGCGCTGAAGCCGTCCATGACGGGCATCTCCAAATCCATCAAGACCAGATCGTAAGGCGGTGCGGGAACGGCCTGCAAGGCCTCAAGCGCCCGCTCGCCGTTTTCCGCCGACGAAACGATCGCCCCGACCCCCGAAAGGATTTCTTCGGCGACTTCCCGGTTGATGGCGTTGTCTTCCACCAGAAGCACGCGCAGGCCGGTGAAGTCGGGCGATTCTTCATGCGGGTCGGGCGTCGGAAAATACTCGTGCCGCGAGCGCCGGGGGAAGAGCAGGGTCATGATGCTGTCCAGGAGGACGGACTCCTTGAGGGGCTTGTGTAAAAAGGCGTCGACCCCGGCGGATTCCGCCTGCAGGGCGATGCCGCCCCAGCTGTAGGACGAAAGCATAATGATTTTGGGATGGTACTGAATCTTCGCATGCTGTTTGATTTGGCGGGTCAGCTCCATGCCGTCCGGGTCGGGCATGCGCCAGTCGACCAGTACGAGCTGGAAGGGGTCGTTTTCCGCTTCAGCCCGTTCCAGCAGGGCGAGAACATTGGTGGAACGCTGTTCCCAGATCGGCTGCATGCCGAAGCCGGCGAGCATTTCCCGGAGCAGTTCCAGCGACACCGGGTCGTCGTCCACGATCAACACCCGCAGGCCTTCGAGAATCCGCACCGAGCCGGGGCGCTCGACGGAGCGGGTGCCTACGGGAACAACGGCCGTAAAGGTGCAGCCGATGTTTTCCCGGCAGTCGGCTTCAAGCTTGCCCCCGAGCATGTCCAAAAGACGCCTGCACAGCGGAAGCCCCAGTCCGCCCTTGCCCGCGCCCTTTTCCGGCAGGGGAGGAACCTTGGCCTTGAGCAGGCGGTCGATGGCCCGCCGTTGCTCGGGCGATAATCCGGGGCCGGTGTCTTTGACCGAAATTCGCAGCAGAAGGGTGGACGCCTCGAGGTTTTCGGCCGAGCAAAAAACCGAGATGGAGCCACCGGCCGTGCAGCGCATGGCGTTGTCCAGCAAGAGGCCGAGAATCCGGCTCAAACGCAGGGGATCGCCCATGACCACCTTGGGGACCAGGGAGTCGACCCGAAACGACAGCTCCAGGCCTTTTTCCGCAGCGGCTCGGGCGTATTGCCGGCGTCTGTCGGAAAGGATCTCCGCCGGGGAAAAACGCACGTTCTCCAAAGGCATTTTTCCGGCGTCGAGCCGGGAAAGCTCCAGAATGTCGTTGATCACCCGCAACAGTTCGGTGCCGGCGTCGTGGATTTTGTCGAGATACCCGCTCAGGGGAGGGCCGGGTTTATCTTTGAGGGCGAGGTAGGCCATGCCGATGATCGCGTTCATGGGGGTGCGGATTTCGTGGCTCATGTTGGCCAGGAATTCGCTTTTGGCTTTGCCCGCGTCTTCGGCCATCCGCTGGGCGCGGATCAGTTCCGCTTCACGTTTTTCGATGGCCCAGGCCGCTTCGTTCATGGAGGCGGCCAACTCCTGCAACTCATACACCGGGCTTCCTTCCGGAGCTCTGGCCTGGAAGTTTCCGGCGGCGAGCTCTCCGGCGGCGGCCAGCAGGCGTTTGATGGTCGGGGAAAGCAGCAGGCGGATCAGACCGATCGCCAGCAAAAGCATGGCCGGAACGGCAAGGCCGAGCAGCAACAGGTTCTGCCTGTTCAGCGAATCGGCCTCGGCCTTAAATTCGGCCACCGGCATGGTCAGAACGGCCTGCATGTAAGGTCGGTCCCCCTCGTGCAGGTAAAGCCGGCGAAAGACCACCAAAGGCACCAAGCCGGAATCCTTCGGCCAGATCACCCCTTGGGGGGCGGAAATTTTGTCCAGGATGTCCGGCAGCTCCGCCGGGAATTCGTCTCCCCCGCCGGGAGCGCAGTAGGCGATGTTCCCGGCGGCGTCGACCAGATACAGCTCGGCGCCGGGAGGCAGGGGCAAAGACCCCAGCAGATGCTTGTAGCAGGAAAGACGGATGCCGGTGACCAGGGTGAGCGGAACGCCTTCGGCGGTTTTTACGCGCAGGCTGAAGTAGAGCAGCTCTTCGCCGCTGGTGAACGAGCGGACGAGCCCGCCCGAGGCAAAGGGCCTCCTGTCCGTCGGCCGGGTGAAATAGGGTTTGTCCTGAACCCAGATCGGCTCCCGCCTGCCCATGTTTCCGTCTGTGCCCACGTAGCCTTGATCGTCCACCAGGAACAATTCCGCAAAGCTGGGATGCCCGCCTTTCAGGGCCGCCAGGAACTGGGAGAGGTCGCCGGAACCGGACCGGGTTTCGGGAATATCGGCCAGGGTGGTCAAAAAGGCGTGGGCGGAAGCGGCGACGGTGTCTTGGGCCTGGGCCACAAAGCCAAGCTGGGCCACGGCCCGGGCTTCCGCCGTCCGGAGCGCGTCCTCTTTGCGCTTCAGTCCGTCCAGAGCGACGATGCCGACGGCGGGCAAAGCGGAGACCAACACCACACAGGCCACCGTGCGGGCGAAAGATCCCGTAAAAAAATGCCGCATAACCGCTCCGCCGTGTCCCGCAACGCCCCGGGGCGTCACACTTTTGATGTTGACCATTATCATACAACAAATGGGTGGAAAGGTCCAGACGCAGGCTAAATATCAATGGTTCTCCGGCACAAAAAATCGGACCGCCGAATTTATCGTTTTCGGTTGTCCTATTTCCGGTTGTCAGACGCACAGTGCATTGCAACCGCCATGACAAGGCTCGACAGGTCTTGATTTGCTCTGAGTTGTCTGTTCGTGTTTCACGTGAATAAAAATATGGAAATATGGTTTGAAGTTTTCTCTTACCGCTGAAACAGATTTCAAATATGTTGGATAGTTGTTTGATAGGGTTGATTATATTTATGTTGCCTTGAGTTGACAAAAGTTGCATATCATGGGTATGAATAATGAGAAAAGGACGACGTGATGGGCATAGCTCCCAAGACTACGTTTACGTTGGCCGAGGCGGCGGCGCTGTTGAGCTGCCACCCGGAAACATTGCGTCGCGCCGTGCGGGACGGTGAGCTGCGGGCCGCCAAATTGGGGCGGGGTTACCGTATTTCTCGTCTGGATCTGGAGGCTTTCTGGTCCGCCAGCGGCGGGGGGGAGTTGTTCCCCAAAGCCGACGAGGCCGAAGAAGAGACCCGGGAAGAATCCTCCAAAGCGGATCGTAAAAAAAAGAAACCCGATACGGCGCCCAGACAGCTTTCGCTTCTGTCGGAATCCGGCGGAAAAAGTTGAAACGGCGTCCATCCCCCGAGGGAGAGCTGATGAGCGACAAAACTCAGGGCATTTCAGAATCTGTGGTGTTGCAGGGCGACAACGGCGCGCAGATCGCCTTTCGCGGACGGCTTTTTTCCGAGAGCGCCTACTACGATGAAGACACCGAAGTCATCACCCATCTGCGCCTGTATGTCACCGACGACGGCGCCCATGTGTATTCCATTGTTTCCGGCGTGGGCGCGCAACGTTCGCGGCGGCACTACACGGTGCGCCTGAACGGCAAGATGTGCAGCATGAGCGACGGCAAGCAGAGCATGACCCTGCCGGTGGAGTTGTTGTTTACGTCGGTGTTCGGCCTGTGCGGCATCGACCCCGCCCTGGCCGAAGATCTGCGCCCGGTTCTTGAGGAAGCGCTTTACGCGGCCAACGGCTAGAGTTTTTTTCTATTCGCTTTTTCGCGGGCGCGGGAATCGCGCCCTTAAGGGCACGACGGCAAAAAGCCGTTGTGTCCTTCTTCTTTTGGGGAATTGTGCCGGATGGGGCGGGAACGGTCCGTCGGGATTATCCTTTGAAAACACCGTTAGAAGCAATTTCTATCCGTGTGAATTTTTTTGCTTTCTTGCAAAACGCCGGGTATGGAAGAAATAAGGACTCAGGTCGTTTTTGCATGAGCGGGCATCGCGCGTTCCTTAGCCGTTGACGGCGGCAATGGGAGCGGGGACTCCGACTTCCGCTTGTGGGTTCGTGTGGAAGCCGCTCGGCACTATGGTTTTATAAACAATTTCGGCATGAAATTGCTCTCAGGAGGATGCCATGTCCCTCACCAAAAGTTTTTTGAAAACGCGGCCCGCTTGTAAGGTCCGTTTTGAGCTTTCCCCCGAAGAGGTGAAAAGTGCCGCCGAGGTGCATTTGGCGGGCGATTTCAATCAGTGGGATGCCGTTGCCTGCCCCATGAAGCGCCGCAAAGACGGTTCGTTTTCCGTGGAGCTTTCGCTGGATGCCGGGCACGACTACCAGTTCCGTTATCTGCTCGACTCCGGGGAGTGGATCAATGATCCGGCGGCGGATGCCTACCTCCCGTGCGAGTTTGCCGGGGTCGACAACTCCGTGGTCAAAACCTGACCCCGAAGGGGGCCGGCGTCCGATTTTTGGGCCGACCATGCCCGGCGCACATCTTTATAATTTCCCGCCCGCCCGGATGGGCGGGTTTTTCATATCCGTTCCCCGGGGCTGAGGCGGAACCCCGGCCTTCAACTCTTTTTCCTTCGGGAACAAGGCGGGTTGCCCAATCCTGCCCGCTCGGGCATTATCGACGTCCCGGCCGTCTTTGTCGGCCGATGTTGTGAAAGAATCCCAGGAGTTCTGATATGCATGGTTTTTCCCTGGTTTTTGAGGCCGAAGTTCCGGAGCTTTCCTCCTCCGCCCGTCTGTGGCGGCACGACGTCACGGGCGCGGAGCTGCTTTCGTTCCGCAACGCCGACGAAAACAAGGTTTTTGGGGTAAGCTTTCGTACGCCGCCGTTCGATTCGGCCGGCGTGGCCCATATTCTTGAACACTCGGTGTTGTGCGGCTCGCGCAAATATCCGGTCAAGGAACCTTTTGTGGAGCTGCTTAAAGGCTCGCTTCAGACCTTCCTGAACGCCTTCACCTACCCGGACAAAACCTGCTATCCGGTGGCCAGCGCCAACGTCCATGACTTCTACAACCTCATGGACGTGTACCTGGACGCGGTGTTCTTCCCGCGCATCACCGAAGACATCTTCCGCCAGGAGGGCCACCACCTGGAGGCCGAAAGCCCGGATTCGCCCATCACCCGCAAGGGCGTGGTCTACAACGAGATGAAGGGGGCGTTCTCTTCACCCGAGTCGGTGCTCGGGCGCTGGAGCCTGCACGCCCTGTTTCCGGATACGGTCTACGGCCTGGAATCCGGCGGCGACCCCAAGGTCATCCCGACGCTGACCTATGTGGATTTTCTCAACTTCCACCAGACTTACTACCACCCGTCCAACGCCTACTTCTATTTCTGGGGCGACGACCCGGAAGAGGAACGCCTGAAGCGGGTGGGCGAGGCCATCGCCTCGTTCGGCCCCAAGACGTGCGATTCGTCCATCGCGGTGCAGCCCCGCTTCATCGAGCCGCGCCGGGCTCGGACGCCCTATGCGGCCGGGGAAGGCGACAAGTGCCTGATCACCCTGAACTGGGTGGGGCGGGATATTCTGGGCGACACGGAAGCCGGTCTGGCCCTGCGCATGCTTGAGCACATTCTGCTGGGGTTGCCGGCTTCGCCCCTGCGCCGGGTTCTGATCGAATCCGGTTTGGGTGAGGATCTGGCCGGACAGGGCCTGGAAACCGAACTGCGTCAACCCGTGTTCGATGTCGGCTTGAAAGGCGTGGAGCCGGAACGCGTGGACGAGGTGGAAGCGTTGATCCTGCGCACCCTGCGCGACCTCGTAGCAAACGGCGTGCCCGCCCCGAGCGTGGAGGCCGCCGTGAACAGCGTGGAGTTTTCCCTGCGTGAGAATAATACCGGGCGCTTCCCCGTCGGCCTTTCGGTCATGCTGCGCAGCCTGTCCGGCCGGCTCTACGGCGGTGATCCTCTCGCTCCGTTGCGTTTTGAAGAACCCCTGGCCCGGCTCAAAGCCGCAATCGCCGAAGGCCGGCCCGTGTTCGAAGACCTGATTCGCGAGCTTCTTTTGGACAACCCGCACCGGGTTACGGTCATTCTGGACCCGGACGCCGACTTGGCCGCCCGGCAGGAAGAAGAGGAACGCGCCGAGCTGGCCGCCAAGGCCGCGGCCATGACCCCGGCCGAACGCGCCGCCGTGGTCGCGGGCACCAAAGAGTTGCTGCGGCTTCAGGCCGAGCCGGACAAGCCGGAAGACCTGGCCTTGATTCCCCGCCTGCATGTGGCGGACCTGCCCCGCGAAAACGTGTCCATTCCCACCGAAGACGGCGCGGCCGCCGGGGTTCCCCTGCTGTTCCACCCCCTGCCCACGGCGGGCATCGCCTATGTGGAGGCCGCTTTTGAGGCCGGGTTCCTTGCCCCCGAAGAGTTGGCCCTGCTGCCTCTGTTGAGCCGGGCCATGACCGAGATGGGTACCCGGCAACGCGGTTTTGAGGAACTGAACATGGCCGTGGCCGCCAAAACCGGCGGCCTGGACGCCGACCCCCTGGTCCTGTCGCATGCCGACACGGGCCGGGCGGTGGTGCGCCTCGTGTTTTCCGGCAAGGCCGCGCCGGACAGGTACGCGGACCTTTTCGGGCTGCTCGGCGAAATGCTTCTGGAGCCGGATTTTTCCGACCACGACCGTCTGCGCTCCATGATTCTGGAAGACAAGGCCCGCCTGGAGCATGGTCTGGTGCCTTCCGGGCACATGGTCACGGCGGGCAGGCTCAAGGGCGGGTTGTCTCCGGCCGGGGCCGCCGCCGAATACATGAACGGCGTGGAGCAGCTTTTGTTCCTGCGCCGCCCGGGTCAGGACGCCGCCGCCACGGCCGATCGCCTGGAAGCCCTGCGCCGGCGTCTGGTGCAGCGTTCCGGCCTGATCCTGAACATCACCGCCTCGGCCGAACGCCGCGAGGACCTTTCCGTTCTGGCCGAACGGCTGGCCGCTTCGCTGCCTCAAGGGGAGGCGCGTCCGGAGTTCGGGATTTGCCCCATGAGCGCCCCAACGGCCGAAGCCTTGTTGTTGCCCGCCCAGGTCAATTATGTGGGGCGCGGTGTGGATCTTTCCGATTCGGAAGCCGCCCGCCACGGCTCGGCCGCGGTGATCCTCAAATACCTGCGCACCGGCTATCTCTGGGAGCGGGTTCGGGTTCAGGGCGGGGCTTACGGCTGCGTGTGCGGTCTGGACCGGATGAGCGGGGCTTTTTTCCTGGCCTCGTACCGCGACCCGAACGTCGCCGCCACCTTGAAGGTCTATGAAGAGTTGCCGGGGTATCTGCAAAACCTGACGGTTTCCGGCGAGGAACTGGACAAAGCGATCATCGGGGCCGTGGGCGAGCTGGACACCTACCTGCTGCCCGACGCCAAAGGCGCGACCGCCCTGGCCCGCCGGCTGCAAAACGATACGGAAGAACGCCGGGCCCGGTTGCGCAAAGAGATTTTCGCCACCACCCAAGAGCACTTCCAAGCCTTCGGCAAGGCCCTGGAAGCCCTGAACACCCAAGGCAGAACCTGCGTGCTGGGCGGCAAGGGACTGGAAGAGGAAGCCGCGCGGGGCAACTGGCGCACGGTAAAGGTGCTGTAAGTCTAGCCTTATTAAATTGTTTTATTGGAGGGGCGCTGCCCCTCCAAGCCTCCCTGCAAGGGGATTGAATCCCCTTGACCCCCTTTGGTTCGGAAGCCTGCTCGCATAGCGGGCAGGCTTCCGAACCATCGAGGGGTGCAGGGGAAATCATTTCCCCTGCCGGGGCTTGGGGCGGAGCCCCAATGTAAATAAACGAGGTCTGATCCCAGTGGAAATACGCTTGGAAGAGCCGGCGGACTATCGGGCGGCGGAAGAAATCGTCCGCGAGGCTTTCTGGAATCTGTATGTGCCGGGCTGCGACGAGCACTGGCTGCTGCACGCCATGCGGGCGCATCCCGATTTTTTGCCCGAATTGGACTTCGTGGCCCTGGAAAACGGCTGCCTCGTGGGGAACATCGTGTACTGCCGTTCTTCGGTGGTGGATGTCTCAGGAGCGCGTTTGCCGGTCGTCACCTTCGGCCCGGTGGCTGTGCTGCCCGAGTTTCAGGGCCGAGGCATCGGCGCGGCCTTGATTCGGCATTCGTTGCGGGTCGCGAAGGAGCTGGGGCATAAGGCGGTTTTCATCTACGGGTACCCCGCCTATTATCAACGCTTCGGTTTTGTCGGCGGCTCGCGGTTCGGCATCGGCAACGGCGAGGGAAAATATCCCACGGCGTTGCAGGCTCTTGAGCTGGTTGAAGGCGCCCTGCGCGGCGCTCGCGGGAGCTTTGTCGAAAGCGCGGTCTACCACATCGATCCCGCCGAGGTGGCGGCATTCGACAAGGGTTTCGCGCCTAAAGAGAAAGGCTTTGCCGAGTCGCAGCGGGAGTTCGAGCGCATGCTCGTCTCGTTTGACGAACCTCCGGTGGAGCATGATTCGACTCGCAAAAAATAATTTGTTTTCATCGTTCTTCTCCTGATGAGAGAAGGATCGGAATTCAGCAAATGAACGCCCATCGTTTTAAGAACGACGGGCGTTTTTTCTTGTCCCGGAAGGTGGTTATTTTTCACTTTTCCATGACCGGTGAGTGTTATAGAGTCCTCCCGCTTGACAAAATTATACTGCTTTGGGGGGAAAATGAACGCAAAAGTGTATTATCGTCACTCGGGCAAAGCGCCGGCCGTCGGTGTGCTCGGCATGTTCGTGGCCGGGGTTGTCGCGGCTGTGGGTGGAGCTCTCGTGTATATTCATCTGATCGAGCTTATTCCGCTGATCTACTTCAATTTTTTGATCATGTTCGCCTATGGGGCGCTCATCGGCGGGGCCGTCGCCCTGGCCTGCAAAATGGGCAAGGTGCGCAACGGTTCGGTATGCACGCTGGTCGGCCTGATTGTCGCCTGTGTGGCCCTGTATGTGGAGTGGTCCTACTTCCTGGCCATCAAGCTGCCGGAAGTCCAGGGCGAGTCGCCGGCCACTCTGGAGCTGTTCCGGCATTTTCTGACCAACCCTGCGGATTCCTGGGATATCATGAATGCCTTTAATGCTGTGGGGTTATGGACGATTAAGAAGTCCGTGGTCAAAGGGACCTTCCTCTGGGTGGTCTGGGCGCTTGAGGCCGTCGGCATTGTGGTGGCTGCCGTGGCCGTTTCCAGGTTCTATGCGGACGAACCGTATTCCGAAGCCGACAACCGCTGGATGGATGAAGAAAAGTTCGACGCCCGCCTGACGGCCGTGGCCGACCCCAAGGCGTTCACCGCCACACTGGAGCGGGGGGATTACGCCCCGCTGTTCGGACTTGGTGTTTCCACCGACGCGGAGAAGTTTTCGAAGGTGACCCTGTACACCAGCCCCGGCGATGCCGACGCCTGGCTGACCCTGACCGACGTCACAATGGTGCAGAAGAAGAAAAAGAAAGACCCGGAGGAAAAAACCGAACAGGTCTGCAAGCTGCTGCATATGCCCGCCCAAAAAGCGAAAGAGCTGGCCGCGCTGCTGCGCAGCGCCGTTCCGGCTCAGGAAGCGGCCGGCGCGGCGAAAGACGCCGCCTAGACCTACGCCGCCTGATGAAAAAGTGACGGCCGGAGAGGGGAACTTCTCCGGCCGTTTTTGCATTGTGCGCCGTGTTGCTTCAGGATTCGAGATGTTGCTGCAGATGAAGGAGGCATTTTGGGGCGCGAGGGGAGATTCTCTTCCGTGGCTCTCGGCAATGAGCTTTCGATTTTCCTACTTCCTGTTTGCTCCATCGTGAGAGCTTCACCGGCCTTTGCAGGGCGCGGAGAGAGACCCCGGACTGAGCGAGGCGAAGGAGGAGGCTCTCGAAGCCCTGCAGGAGATCTCCTCCGGACCGCAGGGACGGAGAGAACTCCGAAGGGAGGAAGCCCTGCCCGGCCAAGACGAACCCAAGCGGGGTCCAAGGGGCCGCAGGCCCCTGGCGTGCGGGGGTGCAGGGGGACGTCACGAGACGTCCCCTGCCCTCGCGGAGCGGTCGACGAGAAATTGAATGAAAAACTGCTCCGGTTGCACAACCGAAAGGTGAACGGACTGCCTACTTCCAGACGGCGACATCGATAAAAAAGGCTCCCCAGACATCCGCCGAGAGCCTAATTTTTCATGTCCGAAAAGCCCTTATCCGCCGAGGTAAGCGGCTTTGACCTGCGGGTTGTGCAGCAACTCCTGGCCCTTGCCTTCAAGAACAACCTCGCCGGTTTCCAGAATATAGGCGTAGTGGGCGACGGACAACGCGGCAAAGGCGTTCTGCTCGATGAGCAACACCGTCTTGCCCATGGCGTTGATCCGTTTGATGATCTCGAAGATTTCCCGGACCAGAATGGGGGCGAGCCCGAGCGACGGCTCGTCGAGCATAACCACCTCGGGGTTGGACATGAGCGCCCGGCCCACGGCCAGCATTTGCTGCTCGCCGCCCGAAAGGGTTCCGCCCCGTTGCCAGGCCCGCTCTTTCAGGCGCGGGAACAGGGAGTACACCCAGTCCATGTCTTTGGCGATGCCGTCTTTGTCGTTGCGGATATACGCTCCCAAGCGCAGGTTCTCTTCCACGGTCAGGTGGGGAAGAATCCGCCGGCCTTCGGGGCTGAGGGCGATGCCGGCTTTCACGATATCTTCCGGGGCTTTGCCCAGGATGTTTTCATCCTTGAAAAGAATGCGTCCCGTGGTGGATTTGACCAAACCGGAAACGGCCCGCACCGTGCTGCTTTTGCCCGCGCCGTTGGCCCCGATCAGAGTGACGATGCCGCCTTTGGGAATGGACAGGGAAATACCTTTGACGGCATGGATGCCGCCGTAAAACACATGCAGATCTTTGATCTCAAGCATAGTTCAGGTACTCCTCGCCCAGGTAGGCCTCGATGACCTTGGGGTCGCTGCGGATGGCGTCCGGGTCGCCCTCGGCGATGCGGATGCCGTATTCCAGCACCCAAATGCGGCTGCACACGCCCATGACCACCTTCATGTCGTGCTCGATAAGCAGAATGGTCAGGTCGAAGGTGTCGCGGATGTGTCGGATCAGGCCCATGAGTTCGGCGCTTTCCTGCGGGTTCATGCCGGCGGCCGGTTCGTCCAGCAGCAGAAACGAGGGGTCGGTGGCCAGAGCCCGGGCGATTTCCAGCCGGCGCTGGGCTCCGTAAGGCAAAGCCCCGGCGGGCAGATGGGCCACATCGGCCAGGCCGAGCATGTCCAGCAGCTCCAAAGCCTGGGCGCGCAGGGCGCGTTCCCGGCCCAGGTTGAGCATGAATACCGGCGTCCACCACGGCGTTCTGTTGTTGACCTGACCGCCGACCATGACGTTCTGCAGCGCCGAGGCCGTGCCGAACAGGCGGATGTTCTGGAAGGTTCGGGCGATGCCCGCCTTGCAGATGCGGTGCGGCGCGGTGCCGGTGATGTCCCGGCTGTTGAAGCGGATGTTCCCGGCCGTGGGTTTGTAGAACCCGGTGATCATGTTGAAGACCGTGGTCTTGCCCGCGCCGTTGGGCCCAATAAGCCCGGTGATGGCTCCCCGGGGGACGGCCAGATCCAGGTCCGAAACGGCCGTGAGGCCGCCGAAGCGCATGGTCACGCCGGAAAGTTCCAGAACCGCGCTCATGCCGCCCCCTTATCGGATTTCCCGCCGAAAGGATTCAGAAGCCAGGACCAGGAAAACTCCCGCATACCCATGAGGCCGGTGCGCTTATAGAGGATGATGGCCATAAGCAGAAGCGAGAAAATAACCATACGCATGCCGGGGATGCCGGGAATCTCGAAACTTTCGAAGTAGATGGGGTTTTCCACAAAGCGCAGCCATTCGAGCATCACGGTGATCACGATGCTGCCGATGATGCTGCCGGTGATGCTGCCCAGTCCGCCGGCCACGACGATCATCAGCACGTTGAACGTCAGCATGAAGGTGAACATCTTAGGGTCGATGGTCGAGATAAGCACGGCCATGAGCGCCCCGCCCACGCCGGCGAAAAAGGCCCCGATGCTGAACGAAAGCACCCGGTAAAAGAAGGTGTTCACCCCCATGGTCCGGGCCGCGATTTCGTCGTCGCGGATGGCTTTCAGCACGTTGCCCACGTTGCTGCGCAACAGGGTGACGATGAAGTACAGGGTAAACAGCAGCCAGCCGAAGTACCACCAGGTGCCGGAGGATCCTTCCGGAAACGCCTTGATGCCTTTGATGCCGAGCGAGCCGTTGGTGAAGGGCGTGGCGTTGGTGATCACCACCCGGATGATCTCGGCGAAACCCAGAGTGGCGATACCCAGGTAATCGCCGCCCAGGCGCAGCACCGGCACGGCGATTACGACGCCCAGCACGGCTGCGGCCAGCCCGCCCGCAAGCACGGCCAGGGAGAAAGGCAGAGAGATGTCCGCCAGGGCCGGGTGGATGTCTTCCAAAATCCACATGGCGATCTTTTGGTCCGGGGTCAGGATGAACAGGGTACAAACATATGCGCCTACGGCCATGAACCCGGCGTGGCCCAGGGAAAACATGCCGGTGAACCCGTAAATGAGGTTGAGCGACAAGGCGAGAATGGCGTTGATCGCCACGAGGTTCAGCACCTGGATGCCGTAGTCGTCCAGGTAATGCGGGGCGAAGTACAGGCCCAGGCCGAGCAGGGCCACGGCCGCGAGGGTCAGGGTGCCATCCCGCGCGGTATGGGTTGCGGGGGCCTGGGGGGCCGGGCGCGGGGCGCTTGCGGCGGAACTCATATTTTATCCTCCAGCTTTTCGCCCAAAAGCCCGGTGGGCCGGCAGAGCAGGATGAAGATCAACAGCACAAAGGCAAAGGCGTCGCGGTAGCCGGAAAGGGTCGGGTAAAAGGCCACGACCAAAATTTCGATGAACCCGAGCATCAGGCCGCCGATCATCGCGCCCTGGATGGAGCCGATGCCGCCGATGACCGCCGCGATGAAGGCCTTGAAGCCGGGCAGAATGCCCATGTAGGGGTGAATCTGCGGGTAGCGCAGGGCCCACATGATTCCGGCGGCGGCGGCCAGGGCCGAACCCAGGCCGAAGGTCAGGGCGATGACCTTGTTCACGGAAACACCCATGAGCCGGGTGGTCTCGATGTCTTTGGAAATGGAGCGCATGGCCAGGCCGGGCTTGGTGCGGTAAATGATCCACAGCAGCATGCCCACCAACAGCACGGCCACCACGGGCACGACCAGGGCCATGGGGATGATCCGGACCACGCTGTCCGGGTCGCCGGTCAGGCCGGACAGGCTCACGCGGATGGGCGTGGCCAAAATTTCCGGCTGGACCACCGGGCGGGGCAGGCCGGTAAAGAGCACCACGCCCAGGTTTTCAATCAAAAAGGAAATGCCGATGGCGCTGATCAGGGCCGAGATGCGCGGGGCGTCGCGCAAGGGGCGATAGGCGGCGCGGTCGACCAAAATACCGCAGGCGCTGGTCACGGCAATGGCGAAAATGACGGCCACGCCCCACGGCGGGCGGAAGTCGCCGGGGGCGAAAAAGCCGCAGTACAGGGCCCCGACCGCGAAAGCTCCGGCCAAGGCCAGGGGAAGCGCGGCGCTTTTTTTCGACCAACCGAACAAGGCGCCGTAGAAGACGAGCACGGCGCAGGCGCAGATCAGCAGGGCCACCCACAGCGGCATGAACGCGACCGTGGAGAAAAAGACCAGATAGGCCCCCAGCATGAAAATGTCGCCGTGGGCGAAGTTGATCAAGCGCAGGATGCCGTAGACCATCGTGTAGCCGATGGCGATAAGGCCATACAGCGCCCCCAGCGCAAGCGCGTTGAACAGGTGCTGTATGAACATTTCCAGAGTCATGGACAAGGCTCCTCAATCGCTTTGGGGCACACAAACCCCGGAACGGCGCATTTTATCTTGTGGGCGCATGGGGAGGGCGGGCGCGGACGCCAAACCGGTCCCACCACCTTCTCGCCGGGCCGGGCCAATACCTGGGAAGGGGTATCAGGCGCACCGGCGGAAAACAACCGCAAAATCAACACAGTCGTCGGGAACGGTAAGGGGTCGAGATGTGGGAGTTCCCTTTGGCGCTTCCGGCGCGGTCCCCCCGGACCGCTTTCAGCGCGGCGTTCCCTTGCGGGAGTTACATCTTCGGCGCGCGGACGCCGGCATCGCCGTTCCGCTGTGCGCCGGCATCGTCCTACAGCGGAAATATCCGCCGCCGGACGTTCGCGGTTTCATCCCGAGTCCGGGTCGGCCGCTTGGGACGACAAAGGAGCCGGATCGCTCCGGCTCCTTCGCATCGTGGTTGTTTACATTTCCGGCTGGACTTCGCCCAGGTACACGCGCTTGCCGTCCTTAATCTCAATGACCCCGATGGGCATTTCCGCATCGTGGGTGGCATTGATGGTCAGCATGCCGGTCACGGCCGGGAAGTCCTTCATTTCGGCCAGGGCCTTGGTCACGGCCTCGCGGTCGTCGGTGCCGGCCGTTTCAATGGCCTTCATGAACATCATGTAGCAGGTGTAGCCCAGGGCGGCGTTCACGTTGGGGTCTTTGGCCGGGTAGGCGGCCTTCCAGTTGTCGGTGAACTTTTTGGCCGTGGGGTTCATGCTCGGCATGGTCATGTCGTAGGGGAAGGTGGTGTGCAGGAAGCCTTCCACCGCCGCGCCGCCGATCTTCACGGTTTCCGGGTTGTCCATGGCATCGCCGCCCATGATCCGGAACGAAGCGCCCAGTTCGCGGGCCTGCTTCATGATGATCGCGCCTTCGGCGAAGTACGCCGGGATGAACAGCACATCGGGCTGATCTTTGATGATTTCGGTCAACTGGGCGGTGAAGTCCTGGTCGCCGGAGTTGTAGTTCAGGTTGGCCGTGACTTTGCCGCCCTGCTTGACGAAGGATTTGTTGAAGAAGTTGGCCAGACCCACGGCGTAGTCGTTGGACACGTCTTTCAGGATGGCGGCCTTGGTGGCCTTCAGGTTCTTGATGGCATAGGTGGCCGCGCCGGCGCCCTGATAGGGGTCGATGAAGCAGGCCCGGAAGTAGTACTTTTTGCCCTGCGTGACCAGCGGATTGGTGCAGGAGGTGCCGATGACCGGGGTTTTGGCCGATTCGGCCACTTCGCCGCCGGCCATGGCCAGAGAGGAACCGTAGGTGCCGATGATGCCGGCGACTTTTTCTTTGGCGGTCAGACGCTTGACGGCGTTGGCGGCTTCGACTTTGTCGGACTTGTTGTCCACGATGACCAGTTCCACGGGCCGGCCGAGCACGGTGGGCTGCTCTTTGTGGGCCAGTTGCACGCCTTCCAGCTCAAGCTGGCCGCCGAAAGCGTTCTGCCCGGTCAGGGGCAGATAGACGCCGATTTTGATGGGTTCGGCCGCAAAGGCTCCACCGGCCGTAAACAAAGCAAGGGCCGTGACGGCAAGCAGTTTCTTCAAGGACATCTGACAACCTCCTGAACGGGGTGTTTCAAGGCCGGAAAACCCGGCCGCCTGCCGAACATCGGCGAGAGGGTCCAACACAAAACCCCGGCCGAGGCGCGCGCCCCGCCGTGGTTAAAAATTGTTGTGACGTCGGTCCGAAATCGTGAGCGTTTCAAATGGTAAACCGAATCGGTTTCCAGCGCAACCGGCTGAGTTATCGGGCCGGAGGAGGTCTCAGGCCTTTATTGCCCTTCGCGGTCACGCTTTTTCCGGCGCTTCCGAAACGATGATGAAGCCAAAACCGTCCTGTTCCTGAGGGGTTTCATAGCGCAGGCGCTCGATCACTTCATTTTTTTCATTGAAGATCAGCACCTTGGGCCGGACATGCGGCAACTCGTCGGCCCGTTGCAGATATTCCGAAGCGCAGATGATCACTTCGTCTCCCGGCCGGCAGGTGCGCGCGGCCGCGCCGTTCAGAATGCAGCAGCGCGAGCCCGGTTTGCCGTGGATGACGTAGGTGGCGATGCGGCTGCCGGTGTTTTTGTTCCAAATCTGGACGAATTCCAGGGGATATATCCCGGCGGCCGCGCAAATTTCCGGATCAAGGGTGATGGAACCGTGATAATCGAGATCGGATCCGGTGACCCGGATTCCGTGCAACTTGGCTCTGACAACTTGGATCATGGGAGGTGCCTGGGTTGAAGGGGGATGGGACGAAAAGCATGCCTGATGCCGAAAAGAGGGGTGAGCCTGGGGGGAATGAAAGCAGGGCTGCCAAAGCCGGCCGCCCATCGGCCACTTCCGCGATGTGAGTATATTGCCTCACACCGTCGCGGGCGGCACTGTTTGCGTCCCCCAATGAATAGGGCCTGAGCCTAGAAGCCGAGCCCCCGCAACAGGGCTTCCACGGCCGGAACATCCTCGGGGGCGTCCACGCCGAGAGAGGGTTCCTTTACCTGGATCACCCGCATGGGAATGCCGTTTTCCAACAATCGGAGCTGCTCGAGCTTTTCGGTACGCTCCAGGATGGTGGGCGGGAGGGAGACGTAGCGGTCCAGCGTTTCCCGGGTGAAGGCATACAGCCCCATGTGCCCCAGAATGGGCGCGCCGGCATCTTCGCGAACGAAGGGCAGAGGGGAGCGGGAAAAGTACAGGGCATCGCCGTTCGCGGCGCAGACCACCTTGACCCGGTTGGGGTTGGCGGCTTCCTCGCGGGGCAGCGGATAGGCCAGGGTGGCGGAGCGAACCGCCGGGTCGGCGAAAGCGGAGATCAGGGCCGTGAGGCAGGCTGGGTCAAGGGTCGGTTCGTCGCCCTGAATGTTGACCACCACGGCCTCGCGGGGAATGCCGAGAAGCTCGGCCGCTTCGCGCACCCGGTCGGTGCCGCCTGGGTGGTCGGGCGAGGTCATGACCACCGGCACGCCGTGGGCGCGGGCGGACTCGGCGATGCGGTCGTCGTCCGTGGCCAGGGATACTGAGGCCAGGCCGGGGCAAAGGCGGGCGCGTTCCCAGACCCACAGAAACATCGGGCGGCCGAGAATGGGCGTGAGCGGCTTGCCGGGAAAACGCACGGAAGCGAACCGGGCCGGGATGATGCCGTGGGCCGGGGGGAGACCGGCGGGGGCGGTATTCGGATTGGGAATCAACAGAGCCTCCAGCGGGTATGTTTTTGGGCATGATTGAAGCGGTGTTGGTCCAACGCATGTCTGGGGGTGATCCCGGCGAAACACAGGCGGGAAAAACTCTTGCGTTGTCGATAAGGGTATTCACGGGAGTTTTCCCGGCCCCATATGTTGGAAAATCCGCGCAGAGCGCGGATTTTCCAACATATGGGGGGGACTGGGACGTCGCCTGTGATAGAGTGAGACAGCATTACTTATATCGCGGGAGTTTCAGTGACGGGCCGACCTTGGCAGCCCTGGCTCATTCCCCCCAGAAGCTTTTGCATTACGGCGCGCCTTTGATATAGGCGTCGTATGCGCCTTGCAGAGCGCTCACGTAGCGCTGGGTCACGTTGTCCAGGTCTTCCAGCAAGGTGCGGACGGCTTCGAGGTCGTCGGCTTCGGCCGCGCGTTCCACGTAGCGGGCGATTTTGGCGAGCTTTTTCAGGTCAAAGCTGTCCGACTGCTCGGCCAGTCTGCCTGCGGCTTCCTGCACAAAGACAGCGCCGTTGTCGGCCACGCCTTGGTTGCACAACCGCAGGGCGTCGCGCAGGGCATGGATCAGACCGGGAACCAAGGGGAGCAGGTCCAAGGGCACCGACTCATCCAGATCTTCCAGGGGCATACCAGGCAGATCATTCTGGGGAGCCGTCTGCATACCGGCCGCAGGAGCGGGAGCGGCGGGCGGCTGCGGGGCCATGGCCGCTTCGGAGAACAGATCCACCGGCTCATGCATCCTTACGGGCCGGGGCTCATGCATGCCCATGCTCATATCGGCGCCGACCAGATCCAACAAGGCCCGTTCGCCCGGAAGCACAGGCTCCGGAGCGGGCCGGGGCGCGGCGGCGGGAGCGGGGCTCGGGGCGGCGCCGGGCATGGGACCGGATTGAGGGACCGGAGAAGGCCTGTACGCGGCGGCGGGAGCGGCCGGCGACATGGCGGCGGCTCTGTAAGCGGCGGTCGGCACAGGGCCGGATACCGGCACCGGAGAAGGCCTGTACGCGGCGGCATGCGGGGGCGCGGATTGCGACATCTGAGCGGCATAGCCCGTCGGAGCGGGCTGCGGCTGGGACATTTGCGCGCCATAAGCCGCCGGCTGAGCAGGTTGTGCGCCGTAAGCGGCCTGAGGCTGGGGTATCTGAGCGCCATAGGCCACCGGAGCCGATTGAACCGGCTGCGCGCCGTAAGCGGCCGCCGGGGCGGGAGCGGCGGGAGGAACCGGAGCCGCTCGTTGAATCGAAATCACGGAAGGCATGGGAGCCGCCGTAACGGGCGCGCTCGGGGCGGGCTCAGGCCGCTCCGGAGACGCGGCCCGCAGGCTGACGGTGCGGGACGGCTTTTCCACGGCTTCTTCGGCTTCGTCGGGCATAACGAACAGGCGCTCAAGGCGGCGTTCCGGATCCAGAGGCGAGTAGGTGGAACCCGGAGGCGTCTCGGGAATGGCCGAAAGCGCACCCGCGATTTGCGGCAGCGCGGCCGCAAGCGCGTTGCGCAGCGAGGTCGAGGTGAAGGGCTTGCGCAGCTCGACGTTGCAGCCCAGGGCACGCATCCGAGGCATTTGGGCGTCGTGCCCGACCAGGGCCAGGATGGCCGTTTGGGGCAGGTTGTTTTCCCGTTCGAGCCGACGGATGGTGATGATCGAAGACGCCGTGTCGGCTTCCGGCATATCGGCGTCAAAGATGACCAGACGTGCCGGGCGCTCGGCATAGAGGGCCTGGGCTTGATTCGGACGCTGGGCGACGGCGATTTCGATGGGAAGGTTCTTCAGATAATGTCCGAGCAGCTTTTTGTTGCCCGTGGTGGTGTCGGCCAAAATGACCCCGGGCATGCCGGAATCCGGAACGGGCGCTTTGGCGGGAGCCGGCTCGAGCATTTCCGTGATCATGCCTTCCAGAGCGCCCGAGGGTTCGCCCGAGAAAGGCAGATCCATGGCCTGCCGGGCGAGGCGGTCTTCCTCGCGGGGCGTGTCTCTGTGCTCGGCGGTGGGCAACCGGAAACGTACCGAGAAGTGGATCGTGGTGCCGGCATCCGGGCGGTACTGCACCCGGAAGGTGCCGCCGGAATGCGAAGCCAGTTCCCACGCCTGGAAGAAACCCGCGTCGGTCCGGCGGTCGGAACCGCTGTCGGACACGGCGAAGAGCAGGGTGCAGGCATCCGGCTCGTCTTGGGCATCCGGGCTTTGGCGAACGGTCACCTGCACCGCGCCGCGCCGGCAGGCCTGCACGGCGTTTTGCAACAGCAGGGAAAGCGCTTGGCGCAGGCGCGGGGTGTCGCCGACCAGAAGCTGCGGCACGGTCGGGGCGACAAACCAGGAAAGCAACAAGCCCTTCGCGGCGGCCGACTTCTCAACGGTGGTCTGCACCTCGCGCATCAGGGTTTGCAGATTGAAGACATAGGAGGAGGACTCGGGGTGCGGCGCGGCCGTCTGAGGCGGCGGCGTGAGCCCGTCCATGTTGTAGGTGGAAAAATCCTCGTCTTTGAGCGAGATTTCCTTGTACTCCGGCTCGGCCGTCGGAACCGGTCCGCGCTCCTGCGCGGCGGGGCTTTCGGCAAGCCATTTGTTGGCCGCAGGATCCTGGGGTTCGGTTCTGTCGGCCGGGGCGGCCGTCGGCCGGGTTTGCCCGATGCTCGGTTTACTGGGGGTTGTATCGGCAAAGGCCGCGTCAAGCCACTTGTAGGCGGCGGCTTCGATGGGTTCGCTCAAAGTTGAAGGCGCGGCGGACGAAGCGGGCCGGGGGTCGACCGGCTGCGTCGGCACGGGGCGAGGCGCGGGGGCTTGCACAATGGTCGGCTTTGACGGGCCGGCCTGGACCGGGGCGGGCTTGGGCTCGGGAATCTGCACCACGGTGGGCTTGGACTCGGGCGTCTGCGTGAACACGGGCCTGGACGGCGGGGCCTGCACGATGCTCGGCTTCGTCGGAGCGGGGTGGGAGGCTTCCGGTCCGGGCTCGGGGAACTGCACGGCCGCCGGCTTGGGCTCGGGAGCTTGCGCCGGTTTTGCGACCGACACCTGGGCAATGGTCGGCTTCGGCGCGGGGGCCTGGACTCCCGGCTTGGCCTCGGCTTCCCAGGCCGCGAAAATGGAATCGGAATCCTGCCAGTCCGAGGATTTCGGCGCGGCGGGCTGGACGGGCCTGGGCTCGAACCCGGAAGGAGCCTGTCTTTCCACAAGCTTGGGTTCGGGCATGCGCGACATCACGGCGATGGGCGCGGCGGCGGGTTCGGGTTCCTGCCAGTCGTCCAGATGCTCGGGCTCATGGACCGGCGCGGGTTTCGAGGTCGGTTCGGCTTTCCGTTCCTGCGCGGGCGGCGGTGTCGAAGCGCTTTCCTCGTCGCCGAAAGCTTCGGCGAGCCACTGATTCGCGGCCGCCTCAAGGTGCTCGAGTTTCTGAATCGTGACGACGGGCGACGGCTTCGGCAGCTCCGGAGGGTTGGGGCCGATCGTCTTGACGCCGGAGAACTCCAGGGCCGGGTCGGCGAACGTGGGCGCTTCCGCTTCGGGGGCCCGCTCCACGCGTTCATCGTGCTTCTCGGGGGCGTGAGCCGGGAAAGCGGAGGACCGCTCTTGGAGTATGGGCTCGGGCTGTTGCTCCGGCGCAAACGTGTGCTCAGGTTCCCGCTCCACGGTCGGCATCGCCGCGGCAGGTTGCGGTTGCGCGGGTTTTTGCTCGGGGGCCTGCATCGGGGCGGGCCTGGGGTCGGGATCGCGCGGGAAAGACGCGGAAGGCGGCAGATTCACGGATTTGGGATCGAGCACCTGCACCGGCTTGGGGCTTTGCAGCGGCGGTGGCGTGGCGGCGTCGAACATCTGCAGCGGGTCGGCCGGCTGGGCCGGCTTTTGCGCGGGAACCGGCGGAACCGGCACGGGCTTCGGCGCGGGACGCTGCGCCTGTTCGCCTTCGGGCGCGTCGGCATCGCGGGGCGGCCCGGCGGGGATGACCCTTCCCTTGGTGAAGGCGTCCAACTGCAAAGGAGGCAGGTTGTGCAGAACGGCTTCTTCGGCTTCTATGGCTTCGGCCAGAGTGCGTTGTTCACGCGGCGAGCCTGCCAGGGTCAGGCAGACCCCGGCGAGGGCCAGGCCCCAAAGCCAAGCCGAAGCGGCCAGATCGGGCAGCGGGACAAAAAGCGTGGCCAGGGTGCAGGCGGCGCCCGCGGCGGCGAAGAAACAGGCGCCGGTCCAGCCGAGGCCGCCGTTCTGTTTGCGGGCCATGGCGGCGATGCCGATGGGCAGGAAGAAGAGCATCGGCAGCGGCCAGAGCGGGAAAAGCCGCACCAGCCAAGACCAGCCCGGGGCCAGGGGCATCAGGCACAAGGCGATGCCGGGCACCATGCCGCAGAGCAGGAACAAATCCGCGCCGGGGGAGTTCCGCCGCGTTCGCAGCAACAGCCGCCCGACGTGGGTCAGAATCATTAAAGAAACGCCCGGAGCGAGCAGAGCCGGCAGGTCGGTCATTTTGAACGGCGAACCGGCGCCCGGCAGGGGGAGCAGATCCTGGAGCAATACGCAACCCAGAAACAGGGCCACCCACAAGGGCCAAACGGTGCGATCTTTGCCGGCCCGCACCAGGCAGAGGATGGCCGCCGCCGGGATCAGCCCGAGGAACACCAGTTCGATGGGGAAGAAGGTGTCGCTGTTGAGGGGGGCCGGCCCCACAATGGGGGTGAACCACAGGCCGGGCGTCTCGTCCATCCGGATATAGATGTTGATGGGCGTGAGGCCCGGATCGGGCAGAAATATTTTTTCGTGCGACACGACCGTTTCACCCGCGACGGCGCCGGTGGCTCCGGGCAGTTCGGATTCCGCGGGCAGGTAAATTTTGGTCGTTCCCGGAGGCAATTCGCCCAAATTGACGGCCAAGTGGGCCGGGTTGTACCCCGGCGAGCCGGGGGCGACGGCCCGGGTCAGCGACAGGCGCAGCCAGATCGGCCCGGTTCCCCGCAAGGGAAAGCCCTTTTGCAGGGGGACGAAGCGTTCTCCCGAGCCGGGGGTGGCGACCGCCTCATAGGTCAGCTTGCCTTGGGGGTCCGGCAATACGGAAAAATACGGGGGCAAAGGCTCCGGTCCCGTGACTCGGTCCACCGCCAGCGGTTTGGCCGAAGCCGAAGCCGCGAGGCAAAGCAGGCAGATAAGGCTGAACGTGTATCGAATGTATCGCATGGCTACGTCTTACCGTTTTGAAAGATCATCGATGATGGAGGAAACCGGACGGCCGTCCGGGGCCTTGGCCTCCGGGTTGGCCCGCACCAATTCGCGCCAGGCGTTGAGGCCGTCCTCCTGTCTATTCATATCGTGATAGAGCACAATGCCGCTGTTGAAAAGAGCAAATTCATGTCGGGGATTCAACAAGATGGCTTTGCGGAAATATTCCAGCGCCTTGTCATACTGCTTCAGTTCCCGGTACATGACGCCGCAATCCACCAGCACATCCGGCTGATCGGGCTTGATGGCCAGGGCTTTTTCATAGGCTTCCACGGCTTTGCCGGGCTGGTCCGTATCAAAATAGAGGTTGCCCAGATGCGTCCAGGCGTCCACGTTTTGCGGTTCTTGGCGCACCTGTTGCTCGTGCTGCAGAATGGAGTCGAAAAGGCGCTCGTTGCCGCCCATATTGAGGCCGGCCTGGACGCCGCCGCCCTGGCCCAGAGGTTGCTTTGTGTCTTCACCGCCGCCCCCGGCGGAGGCGGAAAGATACCCGACGATGCCCCCGCAGGCCAGAGCCAGGAGGATGGAAAGAACGCAGGTCGCGCGGCGCACGTATTTCCCCGCCGCCACTTCTTTGCCGAGGAACTCAAGATCTTTCGCCGTATAGTGCATGGGTGATCCTTATGATCGTATTTCGGGAATCACCAGGGGCGATCGCCGAAAGCCTTTTCAAAGCGGGCGGCGAATTCCGCCCGGGTGAAGTGGTGTTCCTGCGTGCCGAGGCTTTCAATGCAATAGGCCGCGCATACCGCGCCCAGGCGTCCGGCGCGCTCCGGAGCAAGGCCCATGAGCAGGCCCTTGATCAGGCCGGAGCGGTAGGCGTCGCCGGCTCCGGTCGGGTCCGCCACCTTGGAGACGGGAATGGCCGGAATATGCAGGCGTTCGCCGCTCGGGGCAATATACGTGGAGCCTTCGGCCCCGAGGGTGGAGATCAAACCCAGCCCGGTCTTGGAGGCCAAGGCGGCTTCGGTCACGCCGAGGCGGTTTTGGATCAACTTGATCTCGTAATCATTCCCTACCAGCAGCCACGCGCCGGCCACGGCGTCGGCCAGATCCTCGCCGCTCAGCACGGGCAGCTGCTGGGCGGGATCATATATATAGCGAATTTTATTTTTTCGGTACAGGGCCGGGTGCCCGCACATGTCCGAGGGGTTCGAGGGCCCGATCAAGGCCAGGTCCATCTTTGGTTTGAGGCTGGGGAAGGTGTACCCGCAGGGGGTCATCATGGCCGCGGCGTGAAAGGCGGTGATCTGGTTGCCGGATCGATCGGTGGTGATGTAGGCGGCGGCGGTGCGCTCGCCGTCAAGGCGTTTGATGCCTTCCAGCGAGAGCCCCAGTTTTTCCAGGGCCTGGGCGTACGGGTCGAAATCTTTCCCGACGGTGCCGAGAATCAGTGATTTCTCCCCCAGCAGGGCCAAAGAATATGCAATATTTCCGCCGTTGCCCCCGAACTTTTCCTCGAGTTGGTCGATAAAGAAAGAGACGTTCAGGTTGTGGATTTGATCCGGCAGGATGGAATCGGTGAACACACCGGGGAAACTCATGATCCGATCGTAGGCGACGGAACCGGTCAAATAGACGGCCACTGCTCACTCCTCAAGGTCGGGTTTCAGCCGTGAGCCACTCCAGAAAAGAGGCGGAACCGGCATATATGGGCAAAGCGACGATGCAGGGAATTTCATAGGGATGCAGCTCTTGGACGCGGACAAACAGGGCTTCCCGGCGGTCGGCCGTGGTTTTGAACAGGCAGGCGACTTCGCGGGCCTCTTCAATGGAGCCTTGCCAACGGTAGAACGAATGCATACCCTCCATAAGGTTGGCGCAGGCCGCGAGACGCTCTTCCACCACGGTTCGGGCGATGCGGTCGGCGACCGCCTTGTCGGGGGCCGTGACATACACCAAGAGGAAATTCCCGTCGTCGGGGAAGATGTCGGGGGTATCGCGCATCCTCTCTTCATATCCCAATCGAGCGGCAAATACAAACAAGTTTCCCGCCGTTCGTGGAGTTCCCGGAAAATAGCGAACGGGAATGATTTTAGCCCCAATGCCCTTAGGCTGCAACTGGATTTTTTTATGATGGAAAACCGTACGGGTAAACAGTCGGCTCGGAAAAAAAGCGATGACGCGCGGGAACGGGCCGGCCAAATGGCGGAAGTTCTGGCCGGGTTGTACCCCGACGCGTTGCCGCATCTGGCCCATCGCAACCCCTGGGAGCTGCTGGTGGCCGTCATGTTGTCGGCCCAGTGCACCGACGCCATGGTCAACAAGGTGACCCCGGCGCTGTTCGCCCGGTTCCCGGATGCGGCCCGCACGGCCGAAGCGTCTCTGGAAGAGTTGGAAAATCTGGTGCGCTCCACCGGTTTTTTCCACACCAAGGCGAAGCACCTGCTTGAAACGGCCCGGATTGTCGTGGAACGCTTCGCGGGCGAGGTGCCGGACACCATGCCGGGGCTTCTGGCCCTGCCGGGCGTGGCCAGAAAAACCGCCGCCGTGGTGCTGTGGGGGGCCTTCAATAAAAACGAGGGCCTGGCCGTGGATACCCACGTGGGGCGCATCGCCTTTCGCCTGGGCTTCACCCAAAGCAAGGTGCAGGGGCGCATCGAGCAGGATCTTATGGCCTTGTTCCCGCGCGGACAGTGGGGATTGGTCAACCATCGGATGGTTTCTTTCGGACGCGGGGTCTGCAAAGCCCAGCGCCCGCTGTGCCGGGAATGCCCGGCCGCGACGCTCTGCCCCCGCACGGGAGTGGACGAGCCGACGCGCGCCGCTTTCTCGCCCGCGAAAGAAAAGGGCGAGCCTCGTCGTCGGTTGAAAAAAACAACGGAACCACGTAAGAATGAAATAAAGTCGCCGGCGAAGTCTACGCGCCGGGGCCGCAGCGGAGGAAAAAACGCATGAGCTCTGTGGATGCTGTCGAACAAAACGCCAACGCGCTTGAGATCATTGAGTTCTACCTTGATGAAAAGCTGACGGACGGCACAAGCTATCGCAGTTATTACGGCATGAACGTGGCCAAGGTGCTGGAGATCATCCGCCGGCCGGTCATCACCAACGTGCCCGGCAAGCACCACGCGGCCGCCCTCGGCACGTTCAATCTGCGGGGCCGGGTGCTGCCCCTGGTCGACCTTGGCCTGTGGCTGGGTAAAAACACCGGAAGCGACGCGAATCACAAGGTCATCGTTTCGGAGTTTTCCGGGGTGGTCACCGCCTTCATCGTTTCCGGGGTCACGCGCATTCACCGCATGACCTGGGCTCAGGTCGAGCCTCCGGGCAAGTACCTGCAGGCCTTCAGCCACGATTCCGTGACCGGGGTGGTGCGCTTTGAAGACCGCATCGTATTCCTGTTGGATATGGAACAGGTCATCGGCAGCATGGATCCCTCCCTCAGTCTGCATTCCCAGAAAGCGAGCATGGACGGGACCGAGAAAGCGGGGGCCGGGTATCATGTGCTGGTGGCCGACGATTCGCCCTCGATCCGCAACACCATCGCCGCCTGCCTGGAGCAGGCCGCGTTCAAGGTTTCCAAGGCGACCTGCGGACGCGAGGCCTGGGATATGCTCAAGCGCTGGAACGAAGAAGCCGGGCGGGAGGGCAAAAAGATTTCCTCCAAAGTGGATCTGGTCATCTCCGACATCGAAATGCCCGAGATGGACGGCTTTACCTTAACCCGGATGATTAAGCAGGAGTCCGCCTTTTCGGGTCTGCCGGTCATTCTGTTTTCGTCGCTCATCTCCGACGTGGTGCGCCAAAACGGCGTTCAGGCCGGGGCCGACGACCAGATCGCCAAGCCGGATCTGCCCGAGCTCACGCAGCGGGCCAGGGTTTTGATTGAGAAGTATCGATCGGCGTAACGGGGTGGTTTGGCGTGATACGGCGTCAGGCTCGTTTTGTGCTCCGGGGCGGGACCGAAGAGTTGACTCGCCGCGTCCTGCGGTTCGCCCTTCGGGCGCGGTCGCTCCGCTTCCGCGTCTCATCCCGTAATCCTGCGGAATGGTCAGCCCCATCGCCCAAAGCTTCGCCTCCCTTGTCTGACGCCAAACCACCTTCGTTACGCGGGCGGCGCCAAAATTACCGGAAGGTATGGGCGGAAGACTTCCGGCACTCATATGCCCTCTTTCGAGAAATTCTGAATCCATGCTTAATACCGTAAGCCCGCGCAACGCGCGGGCTTACGGTATTGGAGGTGCAGGTGCCGCACGCATTGGCCCGAGGCAACCTTTTCATATCGCGAGAGCTGTGTCGGAGAATATCCTTCGCAGTCCTGGCTCAATCCCCTGCCGGGGGTAGGGGGCGGAGCCCCCGTATTCCGTTAATTTACAGGCCAACCGGAACCTGCTAGGTTAAGACGTCGGGCGGTTGCCCGCGCGCGGGCGCGGGCTGTGAGGTCCCGCCCGGCTTTTTTTCCCTCTCTGTCCCGCACCACTTCAAAAGAATCTTCCCAAGGAGTCGGCGTATGAAACTTGCGGAGCGCGCGGCACAGATCAAGCCGTCCGCCACTCTTTCCGTCAGCACCAAGGCCATGGAGCTTCGAGCCAAGGGTAAGGATATTCTCAGCCTTTCCGTGGGCGAACCGGACTTTCCCACGCCGGCGCATATCTGCAAAGCCGCCAAAGAAGCCGTCGACGCGGGCTTTACCCGCTACACCCCGGTGCCGGGCATCCCCGAGCTGCGCACCGCCGCGGCCCGCTACTTCAATAAATTTTACGGCACCCAGGCCGAGGCCGAACACGTGATCATCGGCAACGGCGGCAAACACTGCCTGTACAACATCTGCCAGGTGCTGCTCAACCCCGGCGACCAGGTGCTTATTCCCGCGCCCTATTGGGTCAGCTACCCCGCCATGGTCGAGCTGGCCGGGGCCAAGCCGGTGGTGGTGCCTTCCACGGCCGAGAACAACTTCAAGATCGGCGTGGAAGACCTGGAGCGCAGCCGCACTCCCAAGACCCGGCTGCTGTTCCTGAACTCGCCCTCGAACCCCACGGGCGTGTGCTACTCCCGCGAGGAATTGGACGCCATTGCGGCCTGGGCCGTGGAGCACGGCGTGATCGTGGTTTCCGACGAAATCTACGACCAACTCGTGTACAAGCCTGCCGAGGCGAACAGCCTGGCTCCCTGGTGGAGCCGCCATCCGGAATTGTTCGTCGTGGTCAACGGTGTGGCCAAAACCTTTGCCATGACCGGCTGGCGCGTGGGCTACGCCCTGGGGCACCCGGATTTGATCAAAGCCATGTCGCGCCTGCAGGGGCAGAGCACCTCGAACGTGTGCTCCATCTCGCAGAAAGCCGCCGTGGCCGCGTTGACCGGACCGTTCGGCCCGGTGGACGAAATGCGCGTCGCCTTCGAGCGCCGGCGCAATCTGGCCCTGGAGATCATCTCCTCCTGGCCGGGAGTCGTCTGCCCCAAGCCGGACGGCGCGTTCTACCTTTTCCCGGACGTGCATGAGCGCTATTCCTCGGC
The DNA here is from genome assembly GCA_031551885.1 of Desulfovibrio sp. Classification (GTDB taxonomy): domain Bacteria; phylum Desulfobacterota; class Desulfovibrionia; order Desulfovibrionales; family Desulfovibrionaceae; genus Frigididesulfovibrio. The sequence continues at coordinate 9,609 of JAVBMX010000102.1, read as the reverse complement.
CTGCCCGGACTCCACCAGCCTGTGCACCCGTCTGCTGGATGAAGCCGGCGTGGCCCTGGTGCCGGGCGTGGCCTTCGGCGACGACCGCTGCATCCGCGTCTCTTATGCCGTCAGCGACGAAACCCTGACCAAAGCCCTGCATAAGGTGGCGAAGATTTTGTTGAAGTAACTTGGGGGACTCCGTCCCCCACACCCCCCGGCAGGGGATTGAATCCCCTGCACCCCCCATGGTCGGCAATTCGCGCTTTGCGCGAATTGCCGACATATGAGGCGGTCTGGGGTGCCGCCCGCGACGGTGTGAGGCAATATACTCACATCGCGGAAGTGGCCGATGGGCGGCCGGCTTTGGCAGCCCTGTTTTCATTCCCCCCAGGTGGTTTTTTTGGGGGCGGAGCCCCCACATGCAATCCCCCAAAGGAGGCGACCGTGGCGCATCATCTGGATTGGTCCCATGCCTTTGCCCATCGTCTGGAAGGCGTCGCCTTCGATTCCTCTCCCCGCCGCCCGGCCCTAATCACGGCTCTGGGCAAACTGGAAACCGAACGCGCGGCCGGCCGGCTGCCGTTTCTGGACCTACCTTTTGCCGACGACCTTGTGCGGGATCTTCCTCCCCTGCTGGAGAAGCTCAAGCGCTACAAGCATATGCTGCTCCTGGGTATAGGCGGTTCGGCTCTGGGGGCGCGGGCGCTGCAAAAAGCCTTTTTTCCGGCGCAGGATCTGCCCGGGCATGACGGCCCGTGGATCTGGATCGCCGACAACGTGGACGCCTTCACCCTGGAAGCGTGGCTGAACCGCCTGCCCCTGGCCGAGACCTACGTGGTGGTGATTTCCAAGTCCGGCGGCACCATCGAAACGATGGCCCAGTATTTTTTGGTCCGGGAACGGCTGCAAAAAGCTTTGGGCCCGAACTGGAAAGATGGTCTGGTGCTGATCACCGACACGGCAAAAGGCGCTCTGCGCGAGGAAGCCGACAGGCTCGGCGCGGCCTCGCTGCCCGTGCCCGACCACCTGGGCGGGCGTTACTCGGTGTTTTCCGCTGTGGGCCTTGTGCCCGCCGGGTTCCTGGGCATGGATTGGAAAGCGCTGCTCGCCGGGGCGCGGCATGCCGGGAAGGCGGCCTCGCGCCCCGATTCCGCCGCCGCCCGTCTGGCCCTATGGAATGTGGAACTCATGGCCGCCGGGTACTCCCAGCTGATCTTTTTCAGTTATATTCCTCTATGGAACTACCTGGGGGCCTGGTTCAGCCAGCTCTGGGCCGAAAGTCTGGGCAAAGAGGGCAAAGGCTCGCAGCCGGTGCCCGCCGTGGGGGTCACGGACCAACATTCGATCAACCAGATGTTTCTGGATGGCCCGCGTGACAAAGGCTGCATCTTCCTGACCGCTCCGAACCTGCCCAAGGGTCCGGCTTTCGGGTCGGAGCTGCCGGAGAAGTGGAGTTATCTTTCCGACAAACGCTTCGGCGATCTGCTGGACGCCGAGGCCCTGGGCACCCGCATGGCCCTGATTCGGCATCAGACCCCGTTGGTCCACGCGGTTCTCGATTCCGTGGATGAAGAAGCGGCCGGGCGTTTCATGGGCATGTGCATGGCCGCCACCTATCTGGCCGGCCTGATGCTTGGGATCAATCCCCTGGATCAGCCCGCCGTGGAACTGGGCAAGCGGTTGGCCGACACGGCCTTGGGTTTTACCGGCCACGCCGAGGAGCAGGCCGCCCTGGCCGCGTTTACCGCGAAAGCCTCGGGGGCCGTCAGCGAGTTGTAGGAAAAGAAGGAGTTTTCCGGTCCTTGGGCCGGCAAAAGAAAAAGGAAGCCGACCGCTTCCTTTTTCTTTTGCGCTCCGGTTTGGCCATGTTCCACGAAAGGCGAAGGGGTGAAGGACGGCAGCCGTCAAAAGGGTGTGCCCTTCGCTGTATCGATTGTGATTTTTTGTTTTTAGATTGCAGAAAGTTATTTCTTTCACAATATGCGGTGTAAAAAATATTTCGTGCCGTTGTCGTTATGTAAATGTATACATGACGAAAGACGTCGCATTCTTTCTTGACAGCGATGCATGATTTGCCGCACATTTTATTGATAGTTCATGATGATGCATGTGATGCCCTCGCCGTAAGCATAGCCGGCAGGATACGGCGCCTGCCCCGATTCGTCGAGTTCCCCTTTGCGGCGCAATGCGTCCCGGTTGTCGGAAGCCGGGGGCGCGATGCGCGGAAAGGTCGGCGGTCGGTTTTCTCCCCGCGAGGTTTTCACCGCTTCGGAGCAGCGGTAGCGTTCATATCATAGGCCGGGTCGGGCGTTGACGGCGGATGGATATTCCACCCGTTCACTTGTCTGTTGCGGCTTTCAAGGAGGAGGCACCTTGAGCAAACGTTCTTCAACCCTGTTGATCCTGGCCTGCGTCTTGGTGGCGGTCGGCCTTTTCGGCCGGCTTGTGCCCGATGCGCCGCCCCGGGCCGAGGCCAAGCGTATTCTGCTGCGCAACGCCGGCGGTCGGGTGGTGTTCACCCATGCCGACCACATCGCCTGGGAAGACGGCAAATGTATGGTTTGCCATCATGAGCCGGCCGCCTTCGGAAACGACGCGGCCAAGCCCGCCGTGGGGCAATGCGGGAGTTGCCACCTGCGCTCCGAGGATGCGACCTTCAAAACGGCGCACCGAAAGCAATGGAGCGGGGCGGCCGGCGAGGTTTCCTGCGCTTCGTGCCACCATACGACCATGACGGGTCTTTCGGAAAAGTGGAGCCACGACGATCACTTCACCTATGCCGGAGACAACTGTCAGGCCTGCCACCACGGCGAGGATGTGGAACCTTCCCCCCAGGCCTGCCGGAACTGTCACGCTCCCGGCGGCGCGGCCGCCAAGGTTTCGCTGCGCGAAGCCGTGCACGCCAAATGTGAATCCTGCCATACGAACAAGTTCGAGGCCAAGCTTACCGGCTGCGCCGACTGCCACGCGTTCAAACGCGCCGACAAAAGTCTGGCCGACGGCGCTCCGACGGAAAACTTCCCGGCCTGCGCCTCGTGCCACTTCACCATGCCCGCCCGGATGGAAGCCTTCCACCAGAGCTGCATCGCCTGCCACGACCAAGCGAAGAAAGGCCCCGGCTCCGGCGCGGACAAATGCAATCAATGCCACACGCCGTAGAGCGGATGGACTGTGCGTCCGTCCGCTCCGGCGGACGTGGGGGTGAAGCCCGCCCGCGAAATCGCGCACACGTTTTTCGAACCGGCGGTTTCAGAGACAATTTCCAGATGAAATTGTTCTTGGAGAAAGGAAGATGAAAAAGTTCTTTACGCTTGTCCCGCCCGATCGGCGTCCCATCTGGGTTCTGGATGACGTCACCGTGGTCCGCCTGCCTCTTGGGGAACATGAGCCGGTCAAAGAAGCCAAAAAACGGACCCAGGTCGCGGCCGGAACTCTTTTGGCCGTTCACTCAAGCCCCAATGTGGGGGATATCCATTCGCCGCTCTACGGGGTGATCAAAGACGTGACCTCGGCCTACATCGAGATCGAAGGCACGCCGGCGCCGCCCCAAGCCAAAGAAGGCGAAACGACCGTCGCCCCGCCTGAGCCGCTCGACCTGAGCGCCCCGGAAGATCACCACGCCCTGTGCGCCGCGTTGAAGTCGCTGGGCATCGCCGTGCGGCCGTTCACCCGGCCCTGTGAGCTCTTCATCATCAACGGCCTGAACCCGGAGCCGGGCATGCTCCACACCCAGGAGCTGCTGCGCGAGTATGTCGACGTGCTCAACGCCGGGGTGGCCATGGCCCGACGCCTGAACGGCGGCAAGCCCCGATTCATTTTGGCTTTGCCCAACGGCTCCGTCGCCTCTCTGGAGGGTGTGGCGAACCGCCAGGTGGAGCCCAAGTATCCCATCAGCCTGGCCAGGCCGCTGATCCGCAAGCTTACCGGCAAGGAAAGCTCGGCCGGGGTTACCCTGGTGCGGCTGCACAGCATTTTCACCCTGGGGTTGGTGGCTTCTTCCGGGCTGCCCCTGACCAAAACGGTGGTCACGGTGCAGGGCAACAACTTCCTTACTCCGGTGGGTACGCCGTTGAAGACCCTGTTCACGGCGGCGCGAACCCACTTCGCCCCCGGCGACTCCGTGGTCATCGGCGGGGCCATGCGCGGCCGGGCCGTGGCCGGCGTGGATATCGGCATCGGCAAGGACGACGAGGCCGTGATGCTGCTGCGCAAAGGCGAGACGGCCGGCCTGAAAGACAACCCCTGCATCGGGTGCGGGGCCTGCGTGCACGTCTGCCCCATGCGGTTGCGCCCCAACATGCTCAGCCGGTATTCCGAGTTCGGCCAATATGAGCGGTGTCGCGGCGAATACATCGACGCCTGCATCGAATGCGGCATGTGCGGCTATGTCTGCCCGGCCAGACGGCCCATGCAGCAGTTCTTCCGGATGGCCAAGCTCAATCTGGGCATCACTTCCCGCCAGCAGCAACTGGCCAAGCCGAAATAAGGGAGACGGCGGATGAGCGGAACCAGCAACGGCCCAACGGCCGAGAATCTCTTTCTTATTGAAACGCCGCCGTTTCTGCACAACGGCTACACCGTGCGGCGCATGTCGCTGGATACCTGTCTGGCGCTTCTGCCCGCCGGGATCATGAGCATCGTCACCTTTGGGCTTCCGGCTCTGTGGACCATCTGTCTGGCGGTCGGCACGGCGATTCTGACCGAAGCGGCCTGCCAGCATATCGTCGGCCGGCGCATCCGGGTGGACGACGGCACGGCCCTGGTCGCCGGGCTGCTTTTCGCCTTCCTGCTGCCGGCGGGCGCGCCCTGGTGGCTGGTCCTGGTAGGCTCGGCCTTCATGATGGTTTTCGGCAAGCATGTGTTCGGGGGCATCGGGGCCGCGCCCTTCTGCGCCCCGCTGATCGGTTGGGCCGCCCTGACCGTGGCCTGGCCCACCTTCATGGACGCCCATGCCGTGGTCCTGAACACGGATTTGTTCGACCCGCTGCTCAAGCTGAAATACGCGGGCGCGCACAGCCTGCCGGAAGGTTCGGAGCTTTCGCTGCTGCTCGGCAAACAGCTCGGCGGCCTGGGGGCGACCCAGGTGGGCCTGCTGATGTTGGGCGGCTTGTATGTGGCGGCGCGGCGGGCCGTGCGCTTTGAGGCCACCCTCGGCTTTCTGGTCGGGGTGTTGGGCCTGGGAACCGTGTTCTGGTGCATCGACCCGGGCCGGTATATCTCGCCCGAGCTTTACCTGCTCACGGGCAGCACGGTGCTGGCCGCCTTTTTCCTGATCACCGATCATTCCTCCTCCCCGGTCGCTTCCGTGGGGCTGGTGCTCTCCGGCCTGTTGGCCGGGTGTATGACGGTGCTGATTCGAGTGTACGGGGCCTACCCGGACGGAGTGCCTTTCGCGATTCTCGTGACCAATCTTTTCACTCCGATATTTGATATGATTCGCCCGGCCCCCTACGGGAAAAGGAGGTAATCGGCCATGCGTGAAGCAGCGGGCATGATCATCGTGCTGTCCCTGATCTGCGGGGCCTCGGGCCTGGCGCTTTCCTACCTGAAGGCGACCACCGCGCCGATCATCGAACGGCAGGTTTTGACCTTCGTGCAGGGGCCGGCCATCGACCGGGTGTTCGCCTCGGCCGACAACAACCCCATCGCCGAGCGCAAGACCTTCCCGAACCCGGAAGGCGGCACGATCACGGTGTTCCCCTATAAACAGGGCGGCAAACTGATCGGCGTGGCCCTGGAAACCTTCGGCAAGGGCTACGGCGGCGATATCGGGGTGATGGTGGGCTTTGATGTGACGAAGGACACCCTGCTGGGCATCGGCATCACCACCATGAAAGAGACGCCCGGTCTGGGCACGCAGGTGGCCATGCCCAAGTTCTCCGGCCAGTTCGCGGACAAGCCGTTCACCGAGGTGGCGCTGTCGTCGAAAGGCGGGCGCATCGATGCGATCTCCGGGGCGACCGTTTCCTCCACCGGCACGGTGGGGGCGGTGCAGCAGGCGACCAAAGACTACATGGCCGTGAAAGGCGAAATCCAGAAGGCCTGGCAATAGGTAAAGGGAGTATCCGTCATGGCATCCACGTTATGGAAAGAGTTCTCCAAGGGGCTGTGGACCGAGATTCCGCCCTTCCGGGTCGTGCTCGGGCTGTGCCCCACCCTGGCCGTGACCACCAGCGCCGAAAACGGCCTGGGTATGGGCGCGGCGGTCATCTTTGTGCTTGTGCTTTCGAACATGCTCATTTCGATGGTCCGCAACATCATTCCCAAAAAGGTGCGCATCGTCTGTTTCATCGCCATTTCCGCCACCTTGGTGGTGGCCGTGGAACTGCTCATGCAGGCCTTTGCCTATCCGCTGTATCAGCAGCTCGGCATTTTCGTGCCGCTGATCGTGGTGAACTGCATCATTTTGGGTCGGGCGGAAGCCTTCGCGGCCAAAAACCCGGTGCTGCCCTCCATCGCTGACGGCCTGGGCATGGGGGTGGGCTTCACCATTGCGTTGACCCTGGTCGGCTCGATTCGCGAGATTTTGGGCAAGGGCATGTGGTTCGGCAAAGAGATTCTCTGGGACGGGTTTGAGCCCTTCGGCCTGCTGGCCGCCGCGCCCGGAGCCTTCTTGTGCTTGGGGTCGTTGGTGGCCCTGATGAACGCCTACGTTGCCCGGCAGGCCCGGCGCAGCGGGGAAAAGGCCGAGGCCCAAAGCGCCGCCGCCTCCTGCGAGGCCTGCCACGGCTGCAATTCCTGCACCATGCACCAGAGCTGAAGGTAGGAGGACGACATGGAATATTTTCTGATGTTCATCAGCGCGGTGCTGGTCAACAACATCGTGCTCACCCAGTTTCTGGGGCAGTGCCCCTTTGTGGGGTGCTCCAAAGAGCGTTCGGTTTCCATCGGCATGGGCGCGGCCGTGGTCTTTGTGGCGTGTCTGGCTTCGTTCTTCACCTGGATCATCCAGAAGCGCATGCTCGACCCGCTGGACCTCGGCTACCTGCGGACCATTGTGTTCATCATCGTGATCGCGGCTCTGGTGCAGTTTGTGGAGATGTTCCTGAAAAAGGTCGTCCCGCCCCTGTACAAGTCGCTGGGCATCTTTTTGCCGCTGATTACCACGAACTGCTGCGTGCTCGGCCTGGCCATTCTGGCCCAGGAGTTCAGCCTGGGCGAGGCCGTGTTCTACACCTTCTCGTCGTCGGCCGGCTTTATGCTGGCCCTGGTGCTCATGGCCGGCATTCGCGAGCGCTTCGCCGTGTGCCGTGTGCCCAAGGCGGTGCAGGGCACGCCCATCGGCCTGATCATGGCCGGTCTTATGTCTCTGAGCTTCATGGCCTTCAAGGGCATGATCTGACAAGGAAGGCGCAATGATAGTCACATCCATCGTTTCGCTCACAGGTCTGGGCCTCGTTTCGGCCGTGGTGCTGGCCGTCGCCTCCCGTGTTTTGCGGGTGGAAGAGGACCCGCGCATTGAGGCGGTGACCGCCGCGCTGCCGGGGGCCAACTGCGGAGGCTGCGGCTTTGCCGGTTGCGAGGCCTACGCCGTGGCGGTCGTTTCCAACAAAGACATTCCCGCCGGCCTGTGCGTCGTGGGCGGGGCGGAAACCGCCGCCCAGGTGGGCAAGCTTTCGGGCAAAGCCGTGGAATCCGGCGACCCGATGATCAGCTTTCGTCGTTGCAGCCGGGTGGAAGGCAAGGTGCAGCCCCGGTTCACCTACATCGGCAACAGAACCTGCGCGAGCGCGGCCCTGCTGGAAGGCGGCCCGTATATGTGCGCCTGGTCCTGCCTCGGGTTCGGCGACTGCATGCGGGCCTGCCCCTTCGACGCCATGGTCATCAAGGACGGCATGGTCGAAATTCTGGCCTCGCGCTGCGTGAGCTGCGGCATTTGCGTGAAGTCCTGCCCGCGTTCCATTTTGCAGCTCATCCCGCGCCGGGCCCGCGTCATGAACTTCTGCGCCACCCGGGAAAAGATGAAGTCGGTCAGCGACGTCTGCGAAGTGGGCTGCATCAACTGTCTCAAATGTCTGAAGGCCTGCCCGGCGGACGCCGTCCGCTACGACAAGCGGCGGATCGAAATCGACCACAAAGCCTGCCTGGACTACGGGCCGGCCTGCGGCGAGGCCTGCGTGAACGCCTGCCCGCGCGGCATTATGCGCCGCAGGGTGAACATTCCCTTGGTCGCGCCCACGGTCGGCGACGCCGATGTCGCCCAATCCGGCGAGGCGCCGGCTTACAGCTCCGCCGATCCGGTTCCGGCCGGTCAATCCCTGAAAGCCGCGCCCACGGCCGATCGTATCGCCGAAGCCATCGCCGCGCCCACGGAAGACGCCTGCGCCCCGCCGGCCGAACGCCTGGACGGCTGCGATAAGGTGGACGCCCTTGCGGCCGAAAAGAAGGAATCTTAAGGAGGCCCCATGAAACGCAGGCATTTTTTGCGCGGAGCCTGTGGCGCCTGCGCGGTTGCGGCTTTTTCCGGACTTTTGCCGTCCCGCCTGTTGGCGGTGGTGGGGATGGGTTCGCGCACCGTTCAGGAAACCCGGCTGATTATGGGCACCGTAACGACCGTGACCGTGAACACCGCTTCGCGCCTGCGGGCCGAGGAGGGCATCGGCAGAGCTTTTGAGGAAATGGACCGGCTCATCGCCGTGTTTGACCGCCGCAGCGCGTCTTCCGCCCTCGGCGCGCTCAACGGGGCGGGACGCCTTGCCGGCGCGCCCGCCGAGTTGGTCGAGGTGATCGCCCAAGCGGAAGCCTACGGCCGAATGACCGGCCACGCCTTTAATCCGGCCGTGCAGCCGGTGGTGGCGTTGTACGAAGACCGCTTCAAACGCGGGCTTTCCGTGGACCGCGGCGATCTCGCCGCCGCCCTTGAACTGGCCCGGCCGGGCGGCATCGGTCTTTCCGGTCGGGACATCCGCTTCGAACGTTCCGGCATGGGCCTGACCCTGGACGGCATCGCCAAGGGCCGCATCGCCGACGCCGCCGCCGCCGTGCTTGAGCGGCATGGGCTTCGCGACTATCTGATCAACGCGGGCGGGGACATCCGCGTCTCCGGCCGCAACCACCAGGGGCTGGCCTGGAACGTGGGCATTGAAAACCCGGACAAAACCGGCGGCGTTCTTGAAACGCTTCGGCTTTCGAGCGGGGCCGTGGCCACCTCCGGCGGCTACGAGCGCTTTTTTGACCAGGCCCGGCGAAGCCACCATCTGGTCGACCCGGCCACCGGGCAAAGCCCGCGCACCAAAAGCGTCACCGTCACGGCCAAAACGGCCGAGGAAGCCGACGCCCTGGCCACGTGCCTGTTCATCCTGCCGCCTCGGGCGGGGGTGACGCTGGCGGCTTCGCGTCCCGGCGCGGCCTGTCTGATCATCGATGCCGAAGGAAGGCGCACGGCGTCGCCGAATTGGGGATAACGGGAAACGCGAGGGGGGATGTCTCCACCCTCCGAGCGTGAGCCGAGCGCCGGCGGTATCCGTTTACCGCTGGCGCGCTTTTTTAGGGTCAGGCCTCATTAATTATTTTGTTGGAGGGGCGCAAAACAGGCCTGCATAAGTGAGTCGGCCAACGGCACTCCTGTGGTGTGCACAATGCCGTCTTGCAACAATGCGGGCGGCACCTCCAAGCCTCCCCACAAGG
>JAVBMX010000040.1:0-13869 GCA_031551885.1 Desulfovibrio sp. | reverse complement strand
TACATAAATTTTTATAATTATCTGATTAAGATTGAGATAATTTTCTGCAGTCTCTAATACTGTCGCAGAATATCCATGCTCTATGACCGATGCGAAAACTCTTTATTATCAGCCATATTACTCGCTTCTTACGTGATCTTTTATATTAATTAATGAGTCCTGAGCCTAGAGCAAAGTACCTTTGCTCCGGCAGTCGTGCAAGCGGATTGCAGTGCGCGCCTGCATGAAACAAGGTTTCGTTTTTCCAACAATGCGGTGGGCGAACAATCTCCGCAGCTCTGTTTTCTCGCGGGCTCGTTTGGAAGCCGGTCTAATATGGTTTCATAAACATTTTCAAAATGAAAATGCTCTCTCTAGAACGCTGAAGCCGAAAAACCCGTTCCGGCCGCGCCGGCGCTTCGTCAACCCCGGCTCGGCAAGCTTTACAGCAGCAAATCCAGACGCAGATGCGGCGCCACGGCGTCGTCAATGGCGTCGTGCGATATCTGGATCACGGAGATGACAAAGGGATCGTCCGCATACTTCGGAGAGCTGAACCTCTCGGCATAGGCGAGGTCGAGAAGCGACGCGTCCATCCCGTGAACACCATGATTCAACAAATCGGAAATACATTGCGTTTCGGTTTCAAGCAGAGAGATGGAAAGGCCGGAGTCTTCAAAGTCCAAGCCGGGCACGGCCCCCGCCTCGGCCGCCGCGGCGGCGACCCCGCCGGCATCGGTGCTGAAATCCGTGGTGAGCGAGGCATGCAGCTCTCTTCCCGACACGCTGAAATCGGAAAAAACCAGGGTGATCTCGCCCTCTTTCAAAGCCGGCACAAACCCGACAAGCAGCAGAACGCCCCCCGCTTCCGAGGTGAAGGCAAGATCGGCGCCCTGAACCTCCGTGAAGGCGCTCTCAGGCGCGAAGCCGCAAGGCAGCCGATCGCCCGCCTTAACGGGGATCCGCAGTATGCCCGTTTCCGGGATGGTCAATCCGCCCTGGCCCACGTCATGCTCCTTCGGGGACGTATTTGCGCTTAATCGGCGAAGAGAATAACATGGTTCCCGTTTTCGGGCAACATCCAGGTTGGGAAATCGCCCGGCCGACCGCGCCGCGCACGGCGCGGATCCGAAATTTCTTCGCTTGCTCGGGGTGATGTCTCATGGCATATAACTTTCGCGGGTGTTTTGGCGTAAACCGGGGCCTTCCGGCCGCGGGCCGCGCTGAAAACCGCCCGGATTCACTCACTCCGAATCTTCCCCGCCAAACGGCCGGAGGTTTTGCATGAAGGTCCAACTGCTCGGCGCGGCCAAAACGGTCACGGGCTCCTGCTATCTGGTTGAAACCAACACCGCCCTGTTCACCGTCGATTGCGGCATGCACCAAGGCAACGCGGAAATCGAAAAGCGCAACCTCGACACCCGCGCCTACGAGGCCGAGCGGCTGGACTTCATCCTGCTCACCCACGCCCATATCGATCACAGCGGACTGCTGCCCCGCATCGTCAAAGACGGTTTTTCCGGCCCGGTATACTGCACCGAGCCCACCAAGGATCTGCTCAGCATCATGCTTCTGGATTCCGCGCACATTCAGGAAAGCGAAGCCGAGTGGCAAAACCGCAAGAACAACCGGCTGGGCCGGCAAAGCGTGGAGCCCATCTACACCACCGAAGACGCCCAAAAGGCCGTCTCTCTGCTGCGGCCGGTCACTTACGGGGCAAGCTTCGAACCCGCGCCGGGCATAAAAGTCACTTACCGCGACGCCGGGCATATTCTCGGCTCGGCCTTTCTGGAGCTGGAAGCGGCCGAAGCCGAAGGCGTGACCCGCCTGATCTTCTCCGGAGATCTCGGTCGCCCCGACGCCCTGTTGATGGACGACCCGGACTCCCCCCTGCTCCGGGCCGACTACCTGTTCCTGGAATCCACTTACGGCGACCGCGACCACAAAAATGAAGGCAAAAGCCGGGACGAACTGGCCGAAGCCATCATGTACGCCTACAAAAACGGCGAAAAGACCATCATCCCGGCCTTCGCCGTCGAGCGCACCCAAGAGATCATTTACACCCTGTTCTTGCTGCGCAAAGAAAAGAAGATCCCCCTCGATCTGCCGGTCTATGTGGACAGCCCCCTGGCCATCAAAGCCACGAAGATTTTCCGTTCCCATCCGACCTATTTCGATCGGCAAACCATCAGCTATATCGAAAACGGCGAGGACCCCCTCGACCTGCCCAACCTGCATTACACCGAAAGCGTGGCCCAGTCGCAGGAAATCAACAACAGGCCCGGGCCGGCCGTGGTCATTTCCGCCTCGGGCATGTGCAACGCCGGGCGCATCAAACATCACTTGCGGCACAACATCTGGAAATCGGGGGCTTCCATCGTCTTCGCGGGCTATCAGGCCGTGGGGACGCCGGGGCGCAAAATCGTCGATGGGGCCAAGCGCATCACCATTCTTGGCGAAGACGTGGCCGTGGCCGCGAAAATTTTCACCATCGGCGGGTTTTCCGGCCATGCCGGCCAGAGCCAGATTCTCGATTGGGTCAAGGCCTTCGCCCGCAACGACCTGAAAGTGTTTCTGGTCCACGGCGAAGAAAAATCCATCTCCACCCTGGCCGGGTTGCTCAAAGAACGCTTCGAGCTGAGCGTCGTCGCGCCGTCTTACCGCGAGGAGCTTATGCTGGTGCCCGGCAAAGAGGTGCTCGTTCAGGTGGACGCCGGCGCCCTGCCCAGACGAATCAACTGGGATCTGCTCCTGGCCGACACCCGCGACAAGCTCGTTCAACTGGAAAAGTCGCTGCCCGAGCTTTCCGGCAAAGACTGGGTCATGCAGACCGAAGTCCGCGACAACTGGCTCGAGGTCAACAGCAGAATCACCCGGCTGCTGTCGGAACTGTAACCCCCGCCGGCAAAGAAAGGAACGCTTATGGCCACCGTTACTCTTACCTATCAAGGCGATCTGCGCGTGGAGTGCGTCCACGCGGAAAGCGGCGCGACCCTCGTGACCGACGCCCCCAAAGACAACAACGGCCAAGGCCGGGCCTTCTCGCCCACGGACCTGTGCGCGACCTCCACGGCGGCCTGCGCCACAACCATCATGGCCATGTACGGGAACAACCACGGTCTTGACCTGAAAGGCATGAAAGCGGAAGTGACCAAGGTCATGGCCGCGACCCCCCGGCGCATCGCCCGCCTGGAAATCGCCTGGACCATGCCGGACCTGCCCTATACCGAAAACCAAAAGTCCGCCCTGGAACACGCCGTGCGCACCTGCCCGGTGTTCGCCTCGCTCCACCCGGACATGGAAAAACACGTGGTCTTTCACTGGCCGGCTTAAAATTTAGGCCACGGCTTTTGGGGTTGCCACCCCAAATCCCTCCTGGGAGGAATGATTCCCCCCAGACCCCCTCATGTGTCGGCAAAACCGCGCAAGCGCGGCTTTGCCGACAATGGGGGCGCAGGGGCTATCCGGCAGGAAGCCGGATGGACGCCGGAGGTCTTCCGACGGTGCCCGAAGGGCGAGGCGCACAATGCGCCGAGTCAATCAATCCCCTGCCCGGGGGGGGGTGGGGTGCCACCCGCGTTGTTGCAAGATAGCCTTACTCATATTGCGGGAGTGCTGCCGGCCGATAGACCTGCGCAGCACTGTTTGAGCCCCCCCCAACCCAACGCGGAGCATACGATGAAAGAAGCGGAAATCATCAAGGGCACGGATGTGCGCGAGGCGGTGCTCGAGGATTTGCGCCGCGATATGACCCGGATGCATGCCGAGCACGGCGTGGTGCCCGGCCTCGTGACCATTTTGGTGGGGCGCGACCCGGCCTCGGTCAGTTACGTCACGCTCAAGGTCAAAACGGCGTTGTCCCTGGGCTTCCATGAAGTGCAGGAGAACCTGCCCGAGACGGTGCCCCAGGACGTGCTTCTGGAACGCATCCGCCATTTCAACAACGACCCGGCCATCCACGGCATTCTGGTCCAGCTGCCGCTGCCCGATCACATCGACGAGACCGCCGTGCTCCACGCCATCGCTCCGGAGAAAGACGTGGACGGCTTTCACCCCGAGAACCTCGGCAACCTGCTTATCGGCGGCAAAGCCGTGCGCTTCCGCCCCTGCACCCCGGCCGGGGTCATGGAAATTTTGCGCCGCATCGGCGTGGACACCCGCGGGGCCGAGACGGTCGTGGTGGGGCGTTCCAACATCGTGGGCAAACCCTTGGCCGTGATGCTCTCGCAAAAATACGCCGACGCCACCGTGACCGTGCTGCACACCCGTTCGCGCGACATTAAAAAACACTGTCGCCGGGCCGACATCCTGATCGTCGCGGCGGGCAGACCCGGCCTGATCACGGCCGACTACATCAAGCCCGGGGCCACGGTCATCGACGTGGGCGTGAACCGCGTGGGCACGCATCCGGTTTCCGGCAAACCCATCCTGCGCGGCGACGTGGATTTTGAAGCCGCCGTCAAGGTCGCCGGGCGCATCACCCCCGTGCCCGGCGGCGTGGGACCCATGACCATCGCCATGCTCATGCAGAACACCGTCACCGCCGCCTGGACCGCCATCGCCGCCGGCAAGGCGGGAACCGCCGGGCCGGAAGAAGCGCGCAAAACGTCCCCACAAGGCAAAAGGAAAAAATAACTCCCCAACCGGAGGTTTCTCATGAAAGCATCCACCCTCTCCGCCCTCGGCGTTCTGGTACTGACCCTGCTCACCGGCGCGGCCTGCTCGGAACTCTCGGGCACGCCCGCGCGCATGGGCGAGTTCACGGCGCTCCATAAAACCCTGCTCAAGACCTACCACAACGGCACCAGCGTCCAGAAGGACAACATCTCGGACGAGCGCAAAAAAGCCTTGGCCGACTACTTGGCCAAAGGCGCGGACTTCACCGACTGGCCCGTCGTGGTCCAGGACGTGCGTATCGAAGGCGATTCCCAAATCGGCAAGCTGGTTGTGGACAAACCGGCCGTGGTGCTGACCGTGACCTTTGACGGCATCACCCTGGAGAACAGCTTCGCGAAAATCCTTATGGATACCCCCGCGAACGTCATCGCCAAAGATTCTCCGCTCTACGCCACGGTCACCGGCCTGCAAAAAGGGCAGAAAATCAAGGTCTCCGGCTCGTTCGTGGCCAAAGACGGTATGCCCCGCGAGCTGAGCCTGACCACTTCCGGCGCTCTGGAAACCCCGGAATATGTCGTGATCTTCACGGCCATTAAACCGTAGAAGTCGGCTGAAAATCGCTTTTTTGCGCTCTGCCCGCGTCAGGCTCGCTCCGTGCGAAGCTCATGTATGCAGCAATACACATCGCTCCGCCCGGACCTCGCCTTCCTTGGCAGAACGCAAAAATTCTGATTTTCAGCCGACTTCTTTCATCCGCGGCAACAGGTTTCATCCCTGTATGCCCTCAATGTGAAAACCCCGCGTGCGCGGGGTTTTCACATTGAGGGGGTTCGGGGGAGGTCACCTCCCCCGGCCGCCGGAGGCATACAGCCTCACGCCGCCGCGCGGCGGCGGGTGAAGCAAAAGGCGATCAGCAGGCAGAAGGCCAACCCGATGCCCACGGCCAGGGGACCGTTGGGACCGACACCGGTCGCGGAACTTGCGGTGCCCAGGCGATGGGCCATGGCCCCGCCGAACAGCATGCCCAAGGCGAACAAGGCGGCATCGGAGCTGCCCTCGCCCCCGGCGAAGAGCTGCCGGCCGGGGCATCCGCCGCCCAGGGCAAAGGCCAGACCGGCCACCAGCATACCCAGGAAATTCCACAAACCGTCTGTGTGGGCGATGGGCTGCCCTTCAAAACCGGGATGGAACTGCCCCACCGCCAAGTTCACGGCAAAGGCCGCGAGGCCGAGGGCGGCAAGCCCGGAAAACAGGTGGAAGCTCTTGTGCAGGAAGATGTCCCGGAAAGCCCCGACGGTGCAGAACCGGCTGCGCTGGGCCAGAAACCCGGCGGCCAAACCGGCCCCGAGGGAAAGCAGCAAGGCCGCGTGCTGGGAGCCGGGACCCTTCAGGGAATACCAGAGGATGCCGCTCTGTTCCTGCCCTTCCACGGGCGCGAAGATAATCCGTAAAACCAAAAGACCGACCAGAACGGCCGGGAAAAGCAGCCCCATAACGTGAGGCTGCGGCTTGGATTGGCCCAAAGAGTATCCCCGGCGCAAAAACTGCGACCCAAGGAAGATGCCCGCAGCCAAGCCGACGATACCGAGCAGCGCGTTACCGTCGCCGCCGGCCAGACGCAGGACGGCCCGCCAGGGGCAGCCCAGAAAGACCAATGCGCCCAACGCCGCGACAACGCCCAGAAGCAGACGAACCAGGGGGGACGACCCGCCGCGCGGGGAAAACTCGCGCGCGGCCAAGGCCGCGATGAAGGCCCCCAAGCCCAGACCGATGATTTCCGGGCGCAGGTACTGCACAACCTTGGCCTGATGCAGACCGAGCGCCCCGGCGATGTCGCGCTCAAAGCAGGCCACGCAGATGCCCATGTTGCCGGGATTGCCGAAATATTGCAGTAAAGCGGCCAGGATCCCGATGATCCCGCCCGCCAGGATGATGCCCTTGGATGAAGCCAGAAAGTTCTCGGTGCGTTGGCAGGATGTGCCGGCAGCGGTGCTCATGATGACTCCGTATGCGGTGATATGATTGCTGTAAAGAAAACCTCCTCCCATGCGCGGACGCCGTTCCGGGCGTCTGCGGGCGCACTCACGGCGGCCGGGCGGACGGAACGAAAAGACCCTCAAGCGGGTTTGTGGTCAGGAGGGAAAGCGGAATGCCGAGCGACCCGCGCCGGCGAAAGACGCGGCTCATGGCCGCCCCCGCGCCGGGAACGGAACCATAAAACCCGTACTGTCGAATCGGCGGACGATCAGGCCGCGCCGTTCAGGAGGAAGTGGAAGAATGCCGAGCGACCCGCGCCGGCAAAGGAGACGGTTCATGACCGCCTCCGAAAGGGAGGCGAACAACATCCGCCACGCGGGCGGACGAACGGAAGGACCACAGAAGACATACGGCCTCATCTGTCGACGACAAAAACGCGTCACGGCAAAGTCGTGTACGGCGGTTATGCGGGCTGATAAAAAGGTCCACACAATCACCTGTTTCTTCTATGCTTTTCTTCCCTGCCTCGCAAGTGGACGTGGCGACTCCACAGTCGAATGCGACGTGAAGCGATTTTCCCTTGAAATTGTCTCTGAAGCCATATTGCCTGCGGACTTCCGAACGGACCCGCGGGTGTCCTCAGCGCGGCCGTTGGAGCGGATGCATCTTTCAATGCTCATCCGCTCTGTTCGGTGTTCCCTCACTGCGCATCCATGGCTTTTCCCTGGTCCCTGGCCGTTTTCACGGCCTCGATGAGGTGGCCGCGCACGCCGGTGCGGTCAAGCAGATTGAGCCCGGCTATGGTCATGCCGGCGGGCGATGTGCCTTGCTCGCGCAAAAGGACCGGGTGCTTGCCGGTAACTTCGGCCAAACGGGCGCAACCGCCCATCAGCTCAATGGCGATGATGCGCGAAGCTTCCCGGGACAAGCCGACGCTGACGCCGGCCTCGCACAGGCCGTCCATAAGGTGAAAGAGAAAACCGGGACCGCAGCCGGCCAGCGAGGTGAAGGAGTTCATGGCCTCCTCGGGCAAATGGATCACCTTGCCCAGGCCGCCGAACAGAGAGTCGATCAGGTCTTTTTGTTTGGCGGCAACCTCCGGCGTCAGGCACACGCCGAACAAGCCCCGCCCCACTTCCACCAGGGTATTGGGCATGACCCTGGCCACGGCGAGCTTATCCCCCGCAATCGAAGACAAAAGCGCCAGGGGAACGCCTGCGGCAACGGATATGAGCAGTTTATCGCGGGGTTGGGCGTTGGCAGGCAGGCAGGCAACGATGTCGCGGGTGAGCTGCTCGACGCCCTCAGGCATCACCGCAACAAGGACGATTGACGAACGCTCCACAAGTTCCCGCAGGGAGTCGACAAACACGATGTCACGCGCCGCTTCGGCCGCCGGCTTTTTGTTGCTGCGGGCCAGAACGCAAAGGGAGAATTTGCCGCGTACCGGTTCTGTGCGGGCCATGGCCTTTGCCAAGGCCGACCCCATGCTGCCGTAGCCGATTATACCGACGGAAGCCGGCAACGAAGCAGTGCTCATGTGCATTCCTCCCACATTATGACGTCATACTGCCGGTCTTGAAAAATTCAAACCGCACTTACAGAAGAGCTGTTTCCAACGCAAAGATTTTGCTCCAAGAGCAAGGAATCCGGCCCTTTTTTCCAGGAGTGCACTCTTCCGATTTTCGACCGGAGTTCACTCCACAGGAAAGCGGAATGGACGACGGAGACCTTCCGACCGCGCCCTGAAGGGGCGAGGCCCGGGATGCGCCGAAGCAAAAAAGAGCCGGATGACGAAGCCGGTGGCAAAAGATTTATTGAGAAAGAGCTCCCAAGGGCGCGAGCGCCTTTTCCAACTCCGCAACCTTTTCCGCCGTGAGAGGCAGGACGGGCAGGCGGCACTCTCCGATATCGTTGCCTCTGAGCCGGGTGGCGGCCTTGACCGAAGGGTTGTACATGTTGTTCCAGAGGAACATATTGGCGGCTTTCATCTTCTTCCAGAGCTCGTTGGCTTCCACCAACCGGCCCTGAGTGGTCAGGTTATAGAGTTGCACCGCCTCCTTGGGCATGACGTTGGCTCCGCCCCAGAAGCAACCCGCCGCTCCGGCCATAAGGGCATATAGGGGGAAATAGTCGCAGCCGTTGAACACATTGGCGCCCTGGGCTATGAGCCGCTCGATCCGCATGAGATCGCCGGTGCTGTCTTTGATGTACTGCACAGACGGGATGCCGTCGCAAAGGCGCTTATAATATTCCGGGGTGATGTCGAAGCCGGAGCTTTGCGGAATATTGTAAGCCATGATCGGGGTTTTTACGGCCTTGCCGATGGTTTCATAATGCTTGAAAACCCCCTCCGCGTCGGCCCCTTCGAAAATGGCCGGAAGCACCAGAACAGCGGCGACCCCCACGCCTTCGGCGTGCTTCGAGGCTTCCACGGCATGCTTGGTACGCGCCGCCGAGGTCTGAACAATGAGTTGCGCCTTGCCTTCGATATGCTTGGCTGTGACTTCCGCGATGCGGCGGCGCTCTTCCACCTCCAGATGCGCGAATTCACCGGTGCCGCCGCAGACGGCCACGATATGCACGCCGGCTTCAATCATCCTGTCCAGGTGCTTCAGATAGGCCTTTTCATCAAACTCCTGAGTCGTCTTGTCGAAGGTGGTGCAGATGGCGACGCAAATACCTTGCAACATAATTTTTCCCTGCCGTTTTTGTGGAGATGAGAACAAAAAGTTGCTTTGCTCCGACAGCCCCGCTACGGAAAACAGGAATGCGTAAGCTGTTCGAGTCGTAACGTTCACGTTCAGAAAAGCGTTGCGGTCCAGCCGGCCGGCGGCACGCTTGCGGCTCGTTCGGGGGGCCGCCGGTAATATGACCGCCTGGGCAATTTCATTTTGAAATCGCTCTCGGGTGGCCGGTATGAACAACCGAAAGGAAAGCAGCGCCCCGAACCGGGAGCGGCTATTGAAGAATCGTGATGGACGCGCCCTCGGCGTCTATTGTGACTCTTTTGGCCGTGGCCAGTTGATTCATGCCCGCTTCATCGACGTTCACCACGGCGATGAGCTTTTGATAAAACTCGCGACAAATCAAGGGGCCGGTCAGGAGCACCGAATCGGTGCGTAGGTTGATCATGGCCAGCGGGGCTTTGCCCACCCGGGCCAGTTCCAGCAGCACCAGCCCGGCCCCGCTGGAGCCCTTGCCGAAGGGAAAAATGTAAACTTTGTCCGCCATGGATTTCCCCAGGCAATCATTGAGCGGATCGCGGATGATCCCGGTCTGCGGGTCGACCCCGCCGATGAAGCTGATGGGGCTGCGGGAAAACAAAACCTCGGCCTCAACCGGGCCTTTGACCACAGGCTTGGCGGGTATTACGACCATGGCTTCCGGCTCCTTGTCAGGTTGCCGTTCACGGCGGTTTCCACGCAATCGGAAAGGCTGCCGTGAACCGGATGCATGCCGCTGTAAGAATAACAGTAGGTGCAGAATTTGCCGGAGTTGCTCATCAGGCCCGTGAAGCCCCAGTTGTGCCAGGGGCTGGCCATCGGGCAGCCGTCGGTGAAAATTTTGACTCCGCAGCGGCTGAGCGCTTCATACAGGCCGCAGTCCTGCATATGCTTCTTGTTGGACCGGTTGGTATAGGCCCAGAACTCAATACCCGGCTTGACCCGTCGGCCGTTGAACAGCCGCAGCAGCTCCACGCACTCGGCGTAGGAGAGATGCGGGCAGCCGGTGTTGATCATGTTGATTTCTTGGGGCCGGCCGGGGCTGAGGCGCTCCTGAACGTCTTTGAGGGTCTTCAGGGTGACCACGACCTCATCCACCGGTTTTTGGCCGTGAAAGGCCATTTCCCGGGTGTGGGCTTCCGGGGTCAGGCCGATGAGGTGGAACAGCCCCACTCCGCCGGAAGAAGCTGCCGTCGCGCTGAAGCGCTTCAAACCGTCGACCTTGCTCCAAGCCGGCAAGCCCTCCATGGCCCCGATGCGGTCGCCCACCGTCTCGCCGTGGATGTACCCCAGGCAGTCATAGATGGAGTCTTCCAAGAAATATTCGTCTTTGATGCCTTCCAGCCGCAAGAGTACCGTGGCCCGGCGATTTTCCGGCCGATGCAGCCCCCGGTAGGGCACCCGGCCGGTGAGGGCGGCGCAGAGGTCCATCAGTCCGGCGTAGCGTTCGGTGCGGGCTCCGATGATTGAGTTGACGTAGGCTGTGGCGTTGGATTCGGCCCAGGCAACCTGTTCGCCGAAACGAGGCACAAAACCGGCAAAGTACGGCGCGCAGGTCCAGGAGCCGGCCGCGCCCAGGCCGGTGTGGGCGGCTTCAATACGTTTGTGGATGATGTAGAGATCGGGGTCGAAGCGCAGGGCCTGCCAATTTTCCAAATCCATCAGACAGGAGTTCAGCGATGTCGGCACCACGAACCGGCCGCCCAGCCGCAGCAAATGCTCGGCGAATTCCAGGCCGGCCAGCCCCTCGAACCAGGCGCTGTCGTCGTGGACCATGGAAACGGAGATCATCTCTTCGGCGCCCATGTTTTCGGCCATGTCCACCAGCACCCGCATGCCGATGCGGGCGGCCTCGCCGTGGTCGCCGTTAAGCAGCGCTTTGTCGTAATCGGTGAGTTTCATATATGGCACTCCTTGACGGTTGGCATTCCGCTTTGGGCTGCAGTGCACCACATAGTTGAGAAAAAATTATACGATTCTTGTCGAACGGAAATCCAAAAGTGCTCAAGGCTGCCGAGAAAAGCCCGCCGCCGCAAACGTTGGTGTAGGCGCTTCGAGACGTTGCGGTTGTTTTTTAGACTTAATTCCGAATTGTGTTACGATGTTCCATTTTTTGAAAAATACTCCGCATCTTCTTTACGGTCAAGTGCCCCACGCATGGGTCCGGCCGCTCGCCCTACTGGGCGCGTGCCCGGTCGCTTCGTTTTTTCCCTTGAGAGGCGGCAGGCTGAGAAAGGAGGCGGCATAAAAAAACGGCCCTTGTGCCCTCACTTGGTGTACCAAGAGGAGCCGAAGAGACCGCTTATTGCCGAATCGTATTGGGAGAGAATATCTGGCGGAAGCGTATAGGAGTCGAACCTACAAACGACCTTTCGACCGTCCACTGGTTTTGAAGACCATTAAGCTATATTTTCACCCATTTTCACCCCCATTCATATATGCAGTGATCATAAGCAATAAGCCCGCAAAACCTTATTTGCTTTTTCTCCATTTTTCACCTAAATTCCAAATTAAGGTTGGAAATACGGTTGGAAATTTTAGGGGAAACACGTGGCACCGCTCAAACGCGAAAAAACAAAATACCCTGGAGTCTTCTACCGGCTTGTCGAGCGCAAAGGCAAAGCCGGGGAGGAACGAGTGTATTACATCATCTTCAAAAAAGACGGCAAGGTCATCGAGGAAAAGGTTGGCAGACAGTACGCCGACAACATGACTGAAGCCAAGGCTTCCGGCATCCGCGCCGAACGCATTGAGGGCAAGAGACTCTCCCGCAAAGAGGTACGAGAGCAAAAGACCAAGGAAAGTGCCCGCCCCACAATCGCCAAACTGTGGGCATTGTACCTTGAAGGCCGACCCAAAACCAACAACACCAAGATTGATGACGGCAGGTTTGCCAACTTCCTCAAGCAATCTTTGGGGGGTAAAATTCCCTCTGAAGTAACCACCAGCGACATCCGCACGCTGCGAAATACTTTACTGAAAACAAAAAGCCCACAAACGGTACTGAATATCCTGGCCCTACTCCGCCGGATCATTCGCTTTGGCGTCAAAAACGGGCTCTGTGATATGCCGGATGCTTCACAACTGTATTTTGAGATGCCCAAAGTGGACAACCTCAAAACAGAATCGCTTACACCGCAGCAGGTTGGCAAATTTATGGAAGCTCTGGACGCCGAAGCAAACCAGAGCGTAGTAGCCCTCATTCGACTGGCACTTGCGACCGGAATGCGCCGAGGCGCACTTCTGGCCCTAAAGTGGACGGACATCGACTTTGACTCCGGCTTCATCACCCTGCGGGGGGAGGCTGCCAAGAAAGGGAAAACGGAACGAATCCCCTTATCCAATGCGGCCAGGGAAGTTCTGCAAAGGGTGGAACAAACGTGCAGTCCATTCGTTTTTCCAGGGAGAGACGGACAACAGCGCAAAGAGATCTCGCGCATTGCCCGCCGAGTACGGGATGCTGCCGGCCTCCCCAAAGATTTTCGCCCGCTCCATGGACTTCGACACGCTTTCGCCTCCTTCTTGGCATCCAGCGGGCAGGTAGACCTGTATACCCTGCAGAAACTGCTGACCCACGGGAGCCCGCAGATGACACAGCGATATGCTCACCTTGCGGATGAAGCGCTACAAAGGGCGGCAAACGTGGCTGATGGCATTTTTGAATCTTTGCCGGAACACAGATGGGAAGATCGTGATGAGTGAAGACTATGCCAAATACATCACGCTCAGCTCAAAGATCCTAAACGAGTATAAGATAAGACATATATCGATCACAGAAAAGCAGACCATATTTTTTAAGCATCTTGAGACTATATATCTTTATTTGCTAAAATATAAATGTGGCTATATCGCGCCAAAGAATAGCAATATAGTTACATTAATTGACTTGTTATTGGACTTTCTTGCGCATGATGCATTTGGGAGTGATTGTATAGAGAACTCACTATATGAATGGTCATCATCTGTTTTTAATAAAATTACAGAGATATCAAAGTGTGATGATCAGAAAGCTTTTGATTGGTTTTTAGTTTTCATAGAGAAGATTAAAAATGATAATATTGCACATAAATCGCTACTTTATTTTTATAACCTATCTATTAAATATGGAGTTTACGCAACGCATGCAGCACTGGTTGGCACAAAGAAATATAAAATAGGTAAAAATTTCAATGAAAAAAATATGATCAGAGCATTAGAGGGTGGTTTTTGGGATATGCATATCCGATGTGCATCGTCTGATGGTAGCTGTGCGTTATTTTCTCCATACGAAATAAGTTCATTGTGTGATATTGCTCCAGACGAAGACCATATTCTTAAAGGAAAACATATTTTTGCGATGGATATTGAATCTAAAAAATTCAATATTGATGCCGCTTGTAAAAGAATTCCTCAAATGGTTATTTCTGCATACATCCGCCATAAACACGCTACTAGGCTGTGTCGACATTCAATTTAAAGTGAGTTAGGGTCATGGCAGGAGGGCTGCCATGCAACGCCGACATGCTTTGCGCGATGACCAGTGGGAGCGGATAAAGGACGCCTTGCCGGGCAAGGTTGAAGACCCCGGCAG
>JAVBMX010000072.1:0-13074 GCA_031551885.1 Desulfovibrio sp. | reverse complement strand
AATGCGGGCGGCACCTCCAAGCCTCCCCACAAGGGGATTGATTGACTCGGCGCATTGTGCGCCTCGCCCTTCGGGCACCGTCGGAAGACCTCCGGCGTCCATCCGGCTTCCTGCCGGATGAGCCCCTTGACCCCCTTTGGTGCGGGAGCCTACCCGCGATGCGGGCGGGCTCCCGAACCCCTGAGGGGTGCAGGGTGCCGCTTGCGCCGATGCGAGGCGGCCTGTTCACATCGCGCGAGCATTGTCGACCGGCCGACCTTGGCAGCTCTGTTTTCACCTCCCCCGGAAAATCTGGAGTTCCCTCCCACCCTCCCCTTCCCCGTCAAAAAGGTGGACAGGCCGGCGGGAGCGAAGTATCGTTCCTCCGCCCCGCCATTTTATATCCTAATTATGTAGGCGAAATGATTGACTACGCCCGCGAACTGAATCCGGCTCAGCTCGAAGCCGTCGAGCGTCTGGACGGCCCCGTGCTGGTGGTTGCCGGCGCCGGCTCAGGCAAAACCCGGACCATCGTCTATCGCTTGGCCCGCTTGCTGGAAGCCGGAATCCCGGCGTCATCCATTCTGCTGCTGACCTTCACCCGCAAGGCCGCCCAAGAGATGCTTGAGCGCGCCCGGGGACTTCTGGCCGTTCACTCTTCCGACGCCCTCTCCCCTTCCCGCCGCGCCGTGGACGGGGTCACGGGCGGCACCTTCCACTCCTTCGCCTATTCCGTGCTTCGGGTGTTTCAGCCCGAAGGGTTTTCGCGTCCGCCCTCGATCATGGACGGCACCGACATGCCCGCCGCCCTGCAACAGTGCCGGGAAGCCCTGGGCGTGG
The DNA here is from genome assembly GCA_031551885.1 of Desulfovibrio sp. Lineage (GTDB taxonomy): Bacteria > Desulfobacterota > Desulfovibrionia > Desulfovibrionales > Desulfovibrionaceae > Frigididesulfovibrio. Next base: position 12,255 of record JAVBMX010000072.1, on the reverse strand, counting down.
GCAAAAAGGACAAAAGCTTTCCCAAAAACCAGACCGTGCTGGCCATGCTGAGCAAGGCCCGGAACAAGGAGCTGGCCTTGGAGGAAGTCCTGCGGCGCGAGGCCTTCCACCTGTTGCCGCATGTCGCGGCCCTCACCGAACTGGGCGAGGCGTACGCGGCCTTCAAGCGGGAAAAGGCCCTGCTCGACTACGACGATCTGCTTTTCGAACTGGAGCGCGCCCTGACCGGACGGCCCGAAGTCGCCGCCTGGTGCCGCAATCGCTACCGCTACCTGATGGTGGACGAATATCAGGACACCAACCCGGTTCAGGCCCGCATCGCCGCCCTGACCGCCGGGACGGAGAACCCCAACCTGATGGTCGTGGGCGACGACGCCCAGTCGATCTACGCCTTTCGCGGCGCGGACGTACGCAACATTCTGCGTTTTCCCGAAGAGTTCCCCGGCACGGCGGTGATTCGCCTGGAAGAAAACTACCGCTCGACCCGGCCCGTGCTCGATCTGGCCAACGCGGTCATGGAAAACGCGGCCGACGCTTTCAAGAAACACCTGTTCACCCGGCGCGAAGGCGGGGCGCTGCCCAACGTCATTCGCCCGCTGTCCGACCGTTCCCAGGCCGGCATCGCCGTGAACCGCATCGTGGAGTTGCTGCGTCGCCACCCGGCCGGGGAAATCGCCGTGCTCTTCCGTTCGGGCTTCCACTCCTATCACCTGGAACTGGAACTGAACAAAATTGGCCTGCGCTTCCGCAAATACGGGGGTATCCGCTATGCCGAGGCCGCCCACGTCAAGGATGTGATGAGCTACATCCGGCTGCTCCAGAACCCGCTCGACTTTCCGGCCTTCGCCCGCATCGCCGGCCTGGCCGACGGCGTGGGGCCCAAGACCTGCCTCAAGCTGTACAACCTGTTGGCCTCGGGCGATCGCGAGGCGCTTGCGGCCGGGCTGAAGCGTTTCCCGGATGTGGCGGCGGATCTGGCCTTCATCGACGAACTGCGCGCCCTGCCGGACACTCCTGCCCGCGTTTTGGACAAGGCCGTCAACCACTACCGGCCGCGTCTCGAGGCGAACTTCCCCGACGACCACCCCAAGCGCCTTCAAGGCCTGGAGCAGCTTGTGGGCATCGCCGCCTCGTACACCGACCTGGATTTGTTCACGGCCGACCTTTCGCTGGATGAGCCCCTGCGCCGCGACGAGGAGCAGGAAGGCATCGTGTTGTCGACCATCCACTCGGCCAAGGGTCTGGAATGGAAGGCCGTGCTCATCCTGGATCTGGTCGAGGATCGCTTCCCCTCGCGCCATTCCCTGGCCCGGAGCGAAGACTTTGAAGAAGAGCGCCGACTGATGTACGTGGCCTGCACCCGCGCGGCCGAGCATTTGGACTTGTTTGTTCCGGCAAGCGTGTACGACCGCTCCGGGGGCGGCGCTTTGCCCGCCGTGCCCAGCCCCTTTGTGCGCGAGGTTCCGCCGGGGTTGTATACTGAGTGGCGCGAAACGTACTCCGGCGCGCTGGTCGAGGCTTCCCGCACACCCTCTTCCGACGCGTTCCAGGCTTCGCGCGCGGCCGGGGCCGGTTCGGGAGCGGCCGCCTATGCGGCCGACGCCATGGAACGCCTGCGCGCTTCGCAGGCCCGAAACGACGCTCCGGCCCGCAAACCGGAACGCGCCGGCGAAGCCGAACCGGAGGCCGCGTCGGTGATGGCCCGGCCCGGCGGCCCCGCCCTGCCGCCCGAGGCCTGCGGTTTTTGCCGCCACAAAATTTTCGGCCGGGGGAAGATCGTGCAGTTTCTGCCCCCGGACAAGTATCGCGTGAATTTTCCCGGCATCGGCCTGAAAGTGATTATGGCCGCCTACCTGAGCATGGAGGAGCAGCAATGAACGACGACACCCCCTTTGACCACTGGTCGCTCCAGGACGAGCACGATCGCCTTTCTTCGGAAGACGACTGCCTGACGCTGATCGACCGTTTTTTTCCCAATGAGGGCCCTTATGTCCTCCTGGGGCGGGGTGACGACTGCGCGGAACTGCGCATGCCCGGGATCACCGCCCTTTCCACCGACGCCTTCATGGAAGGCGCGCACTTCCGGCGTTCCTACTTCACCCCGGAAGACGTCGGGGCCAAGGCCCTGGCCGCGGCCATCAGCGATCTTGCCGGAGCCGGGGCCGTGCCCCTGGGCTTTTCGCTGGGACTGATGGTCCCCCCCGGCCTGACCAAGAGCTCCCTGGCCGGCATCTTGTACGGCATGGCCGGAGTGGCCGACCGCTATAAAATCACCCTGACCGGCGGCGACGTCTCCCGGGCGGACTGCCTGGGTCTGTGCATCACCGTGTGGGGCAGGCACATCGCCGAGAGCGAACACGGCGACCCCTTGTTTTTGCGCCGCGCCCAGGCCCTGCCCGGGGACGCGATTTTCCTTATCGGGCACTCCGGTCTGGCCCATGCCGGCCTGCTCGCCCTGCAGGACCTGGGGCGGGCGGCCCTTTCGCGGTACCCCGAAGCCTGCGCCGCCCATCTTTCTCCCCTGCCCCTGCTGGCCGAAGGCGCGGCCCTGGCCCGTACCTGCGGCGGCCGGGAACACAGGCTCGGCCTGATGGACCTTTCCGACGGCCCGGTGCGGGATCTGCCCCGCCTGCTGGGCGAGTACGGGGCCGACCTGGACCCGGAATCCGCCCGCTTCCACCCGGAGCTGTGGAGCATTGCCGAAGCATACGGCCGTAACGCGGAAGAACTGTTCCTGCAGGGCGGGGAAGACTACGCCCTGCTCGGCACCTGCGCCCCGGTCTCGTTCCCTCTGGTGCAGCGCATCGCTCCCCGGGTCATGCGCCTGGGCGTCGTGCACCCGACCCCCGGCCTGTTGCTGCGCGGTGAACCGTTGACTCTGCAGGGCTTTGACCATCTTTCCGAGACCGGCTCCGGGGAAAGCTCCGGCGCGGCCCTGCGCGAAGCGGCCGGCGAACTTGTCCGCCTGTGCCGTGAAGCGTCGCGGGGCGGGCTGCTGCCCGGTTACAGCGGGAACGCTTCCATCCGCGTCGCCCTGCCCGGCGGCGGCGAAGGCTGCCTGATCACCCGCTCCGGCGCGGCCAAGGGCTGGTTGAGCGAAGAGGATTGTGTGCTGCTCGACCTCGCCGACGGCCGCCCGTTGCGCGGAGAAAACCCCTCCAGCGAGGCCGGGCTGCATTTGGCCGTGTATCGGGCGCGCCCCGAGAGCGGGGCCATCCTGCACACCCACCCGCCGCATCTGAGCGCCCTGGGCCTTGGCGTGCCGCTGGAGGAACGCCTGCAGGCGCCTTTGTTTGAAACCGCCGGATACCGGGAGAAAATCGCTTGGGTTCCGGCCCTGGAGCCGGGTTCCCCCGAATTGGCCGAAGCCGCGGCCGCGGCCGCCGACAAGCCCGCCCTGTGGCTGGAACGCCACGGCCTGTGCGTGCATGGGAAAACGGCCGGGGATTGCCTGGCTCTGACCGAAGAGCTGGAGCACCTCGGTCGGGTCGACCTGCTGACCCGTCGCTCCACGGCATAGAATCGTCTTAGGGGAACCGTTTCCCCTTTTCTTCCGGCCGCGAAGACACGCTCGCCGGATATCGACCCGCGCGGCTCACGGCCGTTTACGGGTGGGTATCCGGCGATGCCGCGTTGTGGGGGCCAAGGAGCCGGAAGCGTCCAACGTCGACAGGGCTTCAACGGGGGGGGGCGCGGTCGACGTGTGCCGGCGGCCGTTCGGCGGTTCCTGGTCGTTGCTTTGTTGCGGGCCGGCAAAGCGGAGCTTTAGCGGTGATTTTACAAGGGGATTGCTCCGAAATGCAGTCGGCGGCCGCCTGTTCCGCCTGTGGTTTTCCGCTTTCCGCGTTATTTTTTGCGGCATTCGGCGTCATCTTCTATATCCCAACCCGAATGGGGGTTGTTTTTTCGGGGGAAAGAAGGCAGAGTTGATGGTAAACAACCATAAAGCATATGAAAAGGAGGGGGAGTAAGGTATTAGGTTAAGATACTGGGGTACGGGGCCAAAAGCCCGGGAGAGACCTACAACCTGGTATGCAGAATCTACGGAGAGCCCATGCAAGGAAACAGTACCAAAGCAAAGCGGGGCTGGGGAGTTTTGTTTTTGACTTTTGTAGTCGGTATGCTCGCCATGGCGGGCGCCGGTTTTGCCTTCAAACAAACCGACCAGGCCACTTTTTGCGCAAGCTGTCACGTCATGTCCGAGGCCGCCTGGACGCATAAAAACAGCGTTCATGCCAAGCTGGACTGCAACGAATGTCACACTCCCTATGCCCTTGGGGAGAAGTTGCCGTTCAAAGCCGCCACCGGACTTCACGACATTCGGGTGGACAAATTTGGAACCGTGGCCGATGTGATCCACGCCACCAAAGACACCAAGGATGTTGTCCAGGCCAACTGCCGTCGCTGCCATTATCCGACGACAATGGACGTGGCCATGGATGTGAAGCCCTACTGCACCGACTGCCACCGCAGTGTGCCGCACAACAGCAAACTTCCCATAAGCAAAAGGAAGGCCGCCGATGCTTAAACCCATTATGACCCTGGCCGCCGTGTGTGCCGTGAGCCTTATGGCCGGTTGCTCCAATCAGGCGGAAGAACCCGTCACGCCCACCTACAAGACCGGTTTGAAGGCTTCCGAGCGCAACACCGCCGAATTCGGCAAGGTGTTCCCGCAGCAGTACAACAGCTACCTGAAGAACAACGAAGACGGCCTGGATACCGAAACCCGGTTCAAGGCTTCTTTCCACTTCCGCAAAAACGACGACAAGAACAATCCGCCCACCGGCAAGCCCAACGCCGCCCAGCCGTATCTGAAAAACCTCTGGGAAGGCTACCCCTTCATGTACGAGTACAATGAAGCTCGGGGCCACACCTACGCGGTGGAAGACATCCTGCGCATCGACCGGATCAACAACTACAGCGAAAAGGCCGGCCTGCCCGCCACCTGCTGGAACTGCAAAGTTCCCACCATTCCCGATTGGGTGGCCCAGTACGGCGACGACAAATTCTGGTCCATGAACTTCCACGACTTCCGCTCCACCGACAAGATCGACATGAAGAACAACTCGATCGGTTGCGCGAACTGCCACAATCCGGAAGACATGACCCTGGCCGTCACCAGCATTCCGCTGAACGACGCCCTCAAGCGCAAAGGCGTCGACTGGAAGACGCTTGGCCGCAACGATAAGCGCGCCTTGGTCTGTGGCCAGTGCCACGTGGAATACTATTTCTCCGAGCCGGATCACGGCCCGAACAAAAAGCCCGTGTTCCCCTGGGACAACGACACCGACCCGGTGCAGAACGGCACGACCTTCCAGAAGATCTGGGGCAACGGCCTGGATCCCGAACAGGTTTACGCCTACTACGCGGATAAGGGACCCAAAAAGGAAGACGGCAGCGGTTACGCTTCGTTCGCCGACTGGGTGCATCCCGTGTCCAAGACCCGCATGCTCAAGGCCCAGCACCCCGAGTTCGAAACCTGGTACAACGGCACCCACGGTTCGGCCGGGGTGACCTGCGCCGACTGCCACATGCCCTACCAGCGGCTTGACGGCAAGAAGAAGGTTTCCCAGCACCAGTGGACCTCGCCCCTGCGCAACGACGAGCGCATCGACACGGCCTGCCGCCAGTGCCACACCGACAAGACCGTGGAATACCTGCGTACCCGCGTGCAGACCACCCAGAAAAAGACCTATGATCAACTGATCATCGCTCAGGACATCTCCGTGAAGGCTCACGAAGCGGTGCGCCGCGCCTCCGAATGGACCGGCGAGCGTTCCCCGCAGTACGACGCCCTCATGGCCGAAGCCCGCGAATACGTCCGCAAGGGCCAGTTCTTCTGGGATATGGTCTCGGCCGAGAACTCCGTCGGCTTCCACAACCCGGTCAAGGCGCTGGAAACCCTGGCCCTTTCGCAGCAGTACAGCCAAAAGGCCGTGGAAGCCGCCTACCGGGCCTCCAACTACGGCTTTGCCGCCGAGATGGATTCCAAGCCCATCCGCGAGCTGGTGCCGCCGATCCTCGAGTGGAGCCGCGAAATGCAGATGAACCCGGCCAACCTGGAAACCCACGTGTGGCTGAAGTACCTGAAGCCCCTGCCTGAATCCAAGCGGGTGTGGGACGTTCAGACCAAGGTTCAGTAACGCTTGGTGAGAAGAAGCCCGTTCGCGGGCTGTGATGAAAGGCCCGGCCCCCCGCATGCGGGAGTCCGGGCCTTCTTCTGTGGGTGGGGTTCCGACTACAGGCGGTTGCTGTTTCGTTTGCCGGATGATACCGGGTATCGGAAAATGCATGAGGGGAGGACGCTATGGGCGGCAAGCGACAAGGGGGACGCGAAAGGGGAAAATGGCCGGAGCTGATTCTCCCGACCGGAGTGGGAAGAGATCGAAAGCCGATGGTGCATGGTGTTGGAATGGCGCCGGCCGACACTGTGAAAAGAATTCTTTCTGCCCCAAGCAAATACATCGCCATCATCACTTCCGCTTGGTTTATTCTTTCTTTATGTTATAACTTTGGTTTTTTTTGCATCGGGATGCATTTGAATATGGGACTTTCCCATATTTCTATTGCCGACTATGTAGACGCGTTGTCATTTACATTTTTTTATATATTGTATCTCTTTCTTATATTTCTATTTACGCATATTTCGTTTGGAATATTCGATGAGAATCCAAAGAAGCATATTCGTATTTCAAAATGGGAGACGTTATGGCTTAAGAAAACGTGGATATTTTTTTCAAAGGCTCTCAGATTATTCAAAATTACGATTTTGTCGATTATCTTATTTGGGTTGCTCGTCGTTATGCCGTTTGTAAATAATGTCGTCACGGACATGGTAAATGTATTCAATTTTTCATCATTTATATTTTCATTTCTCTTTCTTGTAATGATAATTTTTTCTCTCAGGAGAAGGCTGCTTTCTTTCTTTTTTGCGTGCATTGTGCTTTTCAGCATCACAATCGGCTTTTCTGATGCGCGAGTCGCGGCGCAGTCGAAGTCGACATTGTGCAAAATGATCTATGCGGAAGAGCGATATGAAGGGGATGAGGGGGAGAATCTGCACGTGTTGCGGATTTTGTCCGACGACGTTTTGGTCGTGAGAGATTGCCGGAACATTTCCATGCGGCCGACCGAGTTTGACTGCAAGGTCGAGTTCATTAGAAGGGAGCTGGTGGCGCGGATGGTTTTTAGCGCGGGGGACGAAGGAAAAACTCCCCCTTCCTCCGACCTCGGCGATCAGTCGCATTACGGTATGCGCGTCCGGCAAAACGAAAAATCCGAGGCCGTCTCCCATCTTCTGCAGCGTGTTCCGTGCCGTTAGAGCAGATTGACATTGAAAATGTTCATCCGCTCTGGTGGACGCGTAAGCGTGCCGCCCGGCCGATTGGAGCGTAGCGTGTCTTTCATCGAAAGCGTGGCAACAAACAACTTACGTGTCCCTGTTTCCCGCTTGCGGGCCCGTTCGGAAGCCTGTCGGCAATATGGTTCCATAGACAATTTCAAAGTGAAATTGCTCTAAGTGAGCCGGCCCGTCCGCTCAAGGTTTTTGAGCAAGAAGGGAGAATGGGGCGCTTGCCCCCTCCCCTCCGTCAACGCCCCCGCCGCTCTTTATCCAGCGGCTTCAGGTTCGGCAGGAAGATCGCCAAAAGTCCCATCAGCGGCAGGAAGGAGCACACCGTGTAGACAAAGTCGATGCCGAAGGAGTCGGCCAGCTCGCCCAGCACAGCCGCGCCCACGCCGCCCATGCCGAAAGACAGCCCGAAAAACAGCCCGGCGATGGTGCCCACTCTGCCGGGCAGCAATTCCTGGGCGAAGACCACGATGGCGGAAAATGCCGAGGCCAGAATGATGCCGATGATGAAGATCAGCACGCTGGTCCAAAAGAGGTTTGCGTAAGGCAACAGAAGGGTGAAGGGGCTTACGCCCAGAATGGACACCCAAATGACCAGCTTGCGGCCCACGCGGTCGCCCACCGGCCCGCCGATCAGGGTGCCGAGGGCCACGGCAAAGAGGAAAAGGAACAGGTGCAGCTGCCCGGATTCCGCGGAAATCCCGAATTTATGCTGCAGGTAGAAGATGAAATAGCTGTTGATGCCGGCCATATAAAAGTATTTGGAAAAAATCAGCAGCAACAAAACCACCAGGGTGCGCTTGACCACGGACGGAGGGGAGGGAGACGCCGGAGCCGTCACCCCCGTTCGGGCGGCGGCCGCGCGCAGCCGCATTTTGGACCACGTTCCTATGCGGAACAACACGGTGATGGCCAGGAGCGGAATCAGGGCAAACCAGGCCAAGCTGCCTTGGCCGTAAGGCATAACCAGGGCCAGGCCCAGCAGCGGACCGGCCGAAGAGCCCATGTTGCCCCCGACCTGGAACAGCGACTGGGCAAGGCCGTAGCTGCCGCCCGAGGCCATGCGGGCCACGCGTGAAGATTCCGGGTGAAACACGGAGGACCCGGTGCCCACCAGGGCGGCGGCCAGAAGCAACAGGTGGTAGGAGTCGGCCACGGACATCAGCAGCAGACCGCAGAGTGTAAAGCCCATGCCTATCGGCAGCGAGTAGGGCTTGGGATGTCGGTCCGTGTAGAAGCCGATGAACGGCTGCAGCAAAGAGGCGGTCGCCTGGTAGGTCAGGGTGATCAGGCCGATCTGCAAAAAACTCAAGGAAAACGTAGCCTTGAAAAGCGGATAAATGGAAAGAATCAACGACTGCGTCGTATCGTTGAGGAAGTGGGAAAGACTGATCGCTCCCAGCACCTTGAGTTCGGGCCGATGCGGAATGCCCGGCACGGGTACGGCGTTCGCTGCCTGCATGAGGTCATCCTTGTCTGTTCCGGCGTATGGTCGTTTGAAGGGCCAAAACGCCCTCCACATGATGCGCTGCCGAAACGTGGTCTTCAACGCGTTGTGAATCCGGCAGAAAGATAGGCCCGCTCCACAACCGGGTCAAGGTTCCCTTCGTTTCTCGTTCGCACTTCCCTTTTGCGGTGTCGGCGGAGCCCCCGGCGTGGCATACGCGGGTTGGAAGCCGGCGGCACGCCACCTGAGGCCGAACCCCGGAGGCGGAACGAGAAAAGGGAGCGGTGCAACGCCGCCTTACGGCGCGTCCCGCACGGTTTGCGGCGGCGAGGCCGGAAATTCCCCTTCCCCCTCCTCCCCTTCATGCTTTTTGTACAGGAAAGCCGGGCGCGGGGAACTCGGGTTCATGGGGTTGTTCCACAGCAAGTCGTACAACTCGGGGTTGGTTTCCCGTTCAACGCGGCCGCGCAGGGCGTCCCAGCAGTCTTCCCGCACCAGGGCATACCGTGGCGCGGGCATTTTTTCGATCACCCCCGTGCTCCAGCCGCACTCGGCCGGCAGCAGCGCCTGCCATTCGTCGTCGGTTACGCCCCAGGCCAGCCGCCAGACGCGGGTTTTGTCCCAGTGGGCTTCCGGCTCGTACGAGAAGGCATCCCGGCCGGTTTGGTATTTGTAATAAAAGTGCATGCCCCGGTGCACGATGAGCATGGGGATTTCTTTGGGGGCCAGAACCTGCTTCTCGGCTTTGCCGAGAAGAAGGCCCTTTGGGTTCCAAGGGGGTTACCCCCTTGGCGGTGGGGTTTGGGGAGGTGGAACCTCCCCAAAGAGCAATTCTCCCCTACTCTTCCCTCTCCCTTCCCCCGCTACGGCCCCGGATCGCAGCCGCGCGTCTGGGCGATGGGCAGAAGGATGTCGGAGAACACGTCGGAAACCACGCACACCGGGTTGAGCTCCAGAAGACGGGCATCCAGCCTGCTCAGAGCTTGTTCCGGGGTGTCGCCGGTGAACACTTCCTGGAACGACTGCCTGTTCTCCGAGACAATCCCGGCGGCCACGGCGATCGCGCGCGGGGTTTCGCCTTCCTGCTGCGTCCAGGTAGGCATTCGCCCGGCGCTGCGGTGCAGCATATTGTTGCGTTCCTTGGGCGGCAGATCCGCATAACGCCGGATGGTCATGGTCGATTGGAAAATCTTGGGAGCCGGGGTGTTGGGGGCCTCTCCGGCGGGGTCGGGCAGGTAGGTTGTTGCCGAGAAATCCGTCTCCACCAGGTATTTTTTCCCGAACAGGCGAACGGTGTTGGGGCCGGTGACCTCCCAGTTGCCTTCGATCACCGAGGGGCGGTCCGATTCCGCCGACTCTTCCTTGTAGATGACGAACGCCCCGTTGCCGCGCAGGCGAAGGGAGGCGTCCGGGCAGAAGGGAATGTGATCGAGAATTTCGCCGCCCGCCGCGAGTTCGACCGCCTGCAGGCTGAGCCGGGCAAAGGTCGTGTCGCGCACAAAGTCCAGGGAGGCGGGAACGGCCGCGGCGGGCTGGGCCACCTGGGGCAGGAGAATCCCACCATTCGGAGCGAGGGGGCGCAGCTCGGAAATGAGCACGTCCTTGTAACTGCCGCCGGGGTAGATGTCGGTGATGGTCAGGGTAAGTTTGTTTGTGGTCGCGGGCTTGGGCAGCGTGATGATCTGCATGCCCTGGGCGTCTTTCACGGCCACTTCCTGATCGTTGACCCGCAGCCGTTTGATCCGGCCGTTGGCTTTGTAGTGCGTGTCCGAGCGCTGGTAGCCGTTCCAGAGCATCAACCCGCCCACGGTTTGCGGTTTTTCGAAGGAAAGCGTCACGGATTCGCCCACGCCCCGCGAGGTCTTGCCGTTGGTGGACCAGGCCATGTCGAGTTGCGAGTCGAACAGGTGCGAGGCGTCGTAGGCGAAGGTCGGCTCCAGCACCGAGGTGGCCGAAACCGTGGCCGGCACGCTCGTCGGCAGGCGCAGGGCGATGGGAGCGGCAGGGGCGTCGGGAGTCGCGGCGTCGAAAAGACGGATGGAGCGGATGCGTATGGGTGTCTTCATGCCGGTCGGCTGCAGCTTGATGAACACGGACTTGGCCGCGTAGCTCGCATTGCCTTGGTCGTTCACCACCATGGCGGTAAAGCCCGTGTCGTCGCCCACGGGTTTGGAATCCATCCGGATGAACATATTCGTCCGATCGCCGCTTTCGCGCCCGGCCGCCGGTTTGCCGTCCGAGGTCCTGGCGTCGAGGTACATGCGGAACGGCAGGGTATCGCCGGCGTCACGGCCTTCGACCAGAATTTCGACGGCGCTCAGACGCACCGGCTCGCGAAACCGCAGCAGGATGCCTTCGTTCGCGCCGTCGTCGCGGCTCATGGGCGACCAATACCCCGCGCATTGGGGGTCGAGCAGGCAGACCACGGGGGCCGAACCTTCAGCGGAGCTGGTGGCCGAAGCCGTGACCAATTCGGGCGGCAAACCGGCCGAGGCCGCCCGGGCGGGCGTCGCCGCCGGCAAAACGAGCAGGGCCAGGCCGATGAGGAATGCTTTCATGGTTTGCTCCTTGGTGGGTGCGGGGCGGTTCGGAGTCAGACAAGGAAGACGAGTTTTTAGCGATGGGGCTCGACTCTTTGGTCCTGCCTCGAAGCAAAAAGCGCCGCCCGACGCCGTATCACCCCAAACCGCCCCGCCGGCATGCCGCTCAAATCCCGCCGGATTCCGGCAGCATGGGGCTGTACAGCATGAGGGCGTCGTTGGCGGTGATGAACTCTTCCCAGGTTTCCCGCGTGTCCAAGCGGGTGACCGTCCGGTAAATTTCGTTGTGCCGGGTATACCCGCCCCAAGGCTGCGAGCACATCCGGTGGTTGCGCTCAAACACGGCGTAGGCGTATTCCGCCGGCGCGCCGCTGCGCCATTCACCCCGCAGGTGGGTGCCGTCCAGCCACACCCGCAACTGGAAACTGGTTTCGCTCGGGTTGTGAACTTGCAGATCCACGTAGTTGTACGCCACGGTGGCCCCGCTGCCGAAGGGCTGGGTGCGCTCGGCGTCGGGGAACACGTCGTAGCTGTGCCGGCGGCGTTCCACCACCTGGAGCGGGGTATGCAGGGTCATCCAGTAAATCAGGTTGGAAAGCTGACACAGCCCGCCGCCGATTCCCGTCCCCAGACCCCCTTGGGAAAGCACCAGACCTTCGAGAAAGCCCCGGCGCTTCGTGGGCTTGCCCACGGTTCGCCAAAACGAAAACGTTTCGCCGGGAGCAAGGGTGATGCCGTCGATTTTGCGCGTGGCGAGCTCCAGGTTGCGTTTTTTGTTGGCTCTAGACCATCATGATAGCACCTGATAGGCTAGAAAAATGTTTGAAAACAGCAAGTTGAGTCGATACAAAGTTGGAAAAATTATTGAGTGCTTTTGCATCGACATTGATGCCACTAGAACCGCTCTGCTCCTGAAG
>JAVBMX010000098.1:0-6736 GCA_031551885.1 Desulfovibrio sp. | reverse complement strand
CTTCAGGAGCAGAGCGGTTTTAGTGGCATCAATGTCGATGCAAAAGCACTCAATAATTTTTCCAACTTTGTATCGACTCAACTTGCTGTTTTCAAACATTTTTCTAGCCTATCAGGTGCTATCCTGATGGTCTAGAGCCTTGAAAATATCGGCGGTTCGCCGCAACAGGAATTCATACGACGCCGGCCGCCTCAAGGCAAGCGGCCGGCTATACAACTCCGCGGCCCTTCGCACCTTTCATTGTTCATAGTACTTCGCGGCCGCTTTTGTCCGCCGGATCACCTCCCGCCGACGGCAGGCGCCTCCTGCGGTCTTGGGACACCTGCAAGCATTCCGGCCCGGTGCAGAGAAGTTTCGGGGATCCGGCCGGGCCGGAATGCGGAAATAAGGCGGGCGCGCTGTTCCCCCACTCCGCGTTAATAAGCCCCTCCAACAGCTCTTCTTATTCATGAGTTCAATATTCAGCAGGCCGGTTCATGCCGCCGGGACGTATCGGCGTCTCACGTAACCTTCGTTCATAAAATGGGGATTCCAACGGGTCTCAGACCCTTTGGCCGCCGGAGGCAATATAGCCTCAAAATTAATTTGCTTCAGGGCGGAGCCCCTGTCTCCCTTCCCTACGACAACCTCGTCTTAAAATCCTCGTACCCGAATGAACGCACCAGCCTCACGGCCCCCCCACGTTCGCGCAGGGCGATGCCCGGCAACCCGAGCCCGTTGAAGGTGTTGGTCTTGACCATGCTGTAATGGGCCATATCGAGAAAGATCAGGCGGTCGCCGGGGTGCAAGGGCGCGGCAAAGGAATACTCGCCGATGACGTCCCCGGCCAGGCAGGACTTGCCGGCCAGACGGCAGGTCCAGGCGAGTTCGCCGGGCAGGCCGGAACCGATGACGCCGGGCCGGTAAGGCATTTCCAGCACGTCGGGCATGTGCGCGGCGGCCGAGGTGTCCAGAATCGCTACGGGCATATCGGCCTCGATCACGTCAAGAACGGTGGAAACCAGCACCCCGGCATTCAGGGCCACGGCTTCGCCCGGCTCCAGGTAAACATCCAGCCCGTAGGTCTCGCGCATGCGGATGATGCACTCGCAGAGCAAGTCGACGTCGTAGCCGGGCCGGGTGATGTGATGCCCGCCGCCGAAGTTCAGCCGACGCATACCGGGAAGGTACCGGCCAAATTTTTCTTCGACCACGGCCAAGGTACGGGCCAGGGGCGCGGCGTCCTGCTCACAAAGGGTATGGAAATGCAGACCGCTGATGCCTTCCAGGCTTTTCCCGACAAATACGCCGGCCCGGATGCCCAGACGCGAGCCCGAGGAGCAGGGATCGTAGATGGGTACCGCGCCTTCGGAATGCTCCGGATTGATCCGCAGTTCGAACGCGATGTTCCGGCCCGCCTGGGCCGCGGCGGCTCGGGCGGGTTCCAGAAACCGATCCCGCTGGGCGAACGAGTTGAAAACAAGGTGATCGGCCAAAGCGGCGGTTTCCTGAATGTCCACCTCGCTGTAGGCGGCGGCAAAGGCATGCACCTCTTTGCCGAATTCCTCCCGGCCCAGACGCGCTTCATGGGGCGAACTGGCGCAGACCCCGTCCAGCACCTCCCGCAGCAGCGGAAAGGTGCTGAACATGGCAAAACCTTTCAGGGCCAAGAGAATCTTCGCTCCGGTGCGCCCTTTGACCGCGCCGAGCACAGCCAGATTGGCGGCCAGGCGGTCTTCGTCCACCACAAAGCACGGGGTGGGCAAATCCGCCGGGATGAGCCGCTCCCAAGGTTCAAGCGCAATCGTCACGAGATCTCTTCCACCCAAGGCAGGCCGTAGCGGTTGAGATCATGCATGAAGGGATCCGGGTCGAGCTGTTCCATGTTCCACACGCCGGGCTTTTTCCACACGCCGGTCAGAATCATCTTGGCCCCAATCATCGCGGGCACGCCCGTGGTATAGCTGATGGCCTGCGACTTGACCTCGCGGTAGCACGCTTCGTGGTCACAGATGTTGTAGATGTAGCAGGTCCGCTCTTTGCCGTCTTTCACGCCTTGCATCAGGCAACCGATGCAGGTTTTGCCCTTGGTCGTGGGACCGAGGGAAGCCGGGTCGGGCAACAGCGCCTTGAGGAACTGGATGGGCACAATCTCCTGCCCGTTGAAGGGAACCGGGTCGATCCGGGTCATGCCGACGTTTTCCAGCACCTTCAGGTGATTCAGGTAGTTGTCCGAGAAGGTCATCCAGAACCGGGCGCGCTTCAGACCCTTCAGGTGCATGGTCAGAGACTCGAGTTCCTCATGATACATGAGGAAGCACTTTTTCTTACCGATGCCGGCGGGGAAGTCATAGGTCATGGACCAGGACAGCGTATCGGTTTCCACCCATTCGCCGCGCTCCCAGTAGCGGCCTTTGGCCGTGACTTCGCGGATGTTGATTTCCGGATTGAAATTGGTGGCAAAGGCCTTACCGTGGTCGCCCGCGTTGCAGTCGATGATGTCCAACTGGTGGATTTCGTCGAAATGGTGCTTTTGGGCATAGGCGCTGTAAACGTTGGTCACGCCGGGGTCGAACCCCGAGCCCAGCAGCGCCGTCAGGCCTTTTTCTTTGAAGCGGTCCTGATAGGCCCACTGCCACTTGTACTCGAACTTGGCTTCATCCAGGGGCTCATAGTTGGCGGTATCCAGGTAGTCCACGCCGGTTTCCAGGCAGGCGTCCATGATGTGCAAATCCTGGTACGGCAGGGCCACGTTGAGCACCAGGTCCGGCTTGAAGCTGGTGATCAGGGCGACCAATTCCGGCACGTTGTCCGCATCCACGGCGGCCGTTTGCACAGGCCGGGGCAATTGCGCGGCGATGGCGTCGCAACGCGACTTGGTGCGGCTGGCAAGCATGATTTCGCCGAACACATCCGGCACCTGAGCGCACTTGTGGGCCACGACGGCGCCGACGCCGCCCGCTCCTATGATCAAAACCTTTTTCATGGCTACCTCCCAAAAATCTCTCCGCCCGCCGTGTCTCGGCCGGAGGAAATAGTGTCGCCCCGCAAATCGGAATCCCGCGTTCCGTTCCGATGACCTCCGGAACGGGGCACCCGCATCCAAATATATTCCCCCCGTCACAACGACAGCCCTTGCGGGTCGCCGTCCTCCCGGCTGCATAAATAAAGTTTGGGAGAAAGGGGGATGAGGGGTCCGGGGGAAGGGGGACAGACCCTTTTCAAAGGGTTTTTCCCCCTTCCCCCGCCCTCTTACCTCTCAAAGTACGTATAACCGCGCAAACCATCCTCAAAGGCCCGCATGATCGTGTAGCGGTCGGCCGGCTGGATGCGTCCAAGGCGCACGGCTTTTTCCGCGACCTTACGCAGCCCTTCGAGCATACGCCGGGGATCGTATTCCACGTAGGACAGAATGTCGGCCACGGAATCGCCGCGCAGCTCACGCACGAACTCGAAGCCGCCGTCCTCGGCCACGCGTACCGAAACCACATTGGTGTCGCCGAGCAGGTTGTGCAGGTCGCCCAGGGTTTCCTGATACGCGCCGACCAGAAAGGCTCCGAGGTAGTATTCCTCGCCGTCCTTGAGCGGATGGAGATCGAGAGTATGGCGCACGCCCTGGCTCGAATCGATGAAGTGGTCGATGCGCCCGTCACTGTCGCAGGTGATGTCCGAAAGGATGGCCTGTCTGCTGGGCACCTCGTTCAGGCGATGCACGGGCATGACCGGAAACAACTGCCCGATGGCCCACGAGTCCGGCAGGGACTGGAACACGCTGAAGTTGCCGTAATAGATGTCGGCCAGGGCCACGTCGATTTCGGCCAGATCCTTGGGCGGATGCGGCAGCTTGACCTTTTCCTGGGCGATGCGCTTGATGATCATCCAGAACAGACGTTCAGCCACGGTGCGCTCCCGCAGGGAGACCTTTCCGTGCAGGAACTGTTGGCGAATTTCGTCGCGATAATAGATGGCGTCGTTGTGGCATTCCTGCAGATTGCGCAGGGTCAGACCGTTGAGGGTCTGCAACAGATTGCCCACGGCCTCGGGCATACTTTCGGCCAGGGCCTGGGTTTCGGCCTCGGTCGGGGGCGACCCCTGCTCGATCCGGCTGACGTCCAGGATGTTGAACAGCAGCATGGAGTAATAGGCCACGGTGGCCCGGCCGGATTCCGTGATCAGATGCGGGTGCGGCACTTCGCTCTCATCCAGAATGGTCATCACGGCTTCGACCACGTCGGCGCAGTATTCATCCAAAGAATAGTTACGGCTCGAGATGAAGTTGGTGCGCGAACCGTCGTAGTCGACGGCCAAACCGCCGCCAAGGTCGAGGTAGCCCATGGGCGCGCCTTCCTTGACCAGACCGACATAGACCCGCGAGGCTTCCATGACCGCGTTGCGGATGTCGCGAATGTTCGGCACCTGCGACCCCAAATGATAGTGCAACAGACGGAAGCAATCGAGCATATCCTTGGCGCGCAGGGTGTCGATCACGTCGACGATCTGGGTGGTGGTCAGGCCGAAGGTGGAGCGCTCGCCGCCCGAGTCGGTCCAGTGCCCGCCGGCCTTGCTGGCCAGCTTCGCCCGTACGCCGATCAGGGGCTTGACGCCCAACTGTTCGGAACGATCAAGAATCAGTTGCAGTTCGCTGGGCATTTCCACCACGAAAAAGCAGCGGAAACCCATGCGGACGGCATACAGGCCAAGGTCGATGAACTCCTCGTCTTTGTACCCGTTGCAGACCAGGCAGGCTTCTTCGTCGCGCAGATGCGAAAGCGCGGCGAAAAGCTCGGCCTTGCTGCCCACCTCAAGACCGTGGTGGTAGCGCGAACCGAAGCGGGCGATGGCTTCGACCACTTGTTGCTGCTGATTGACTTTGACGGGGAACACGCCGCGGTAGTCGCCCCGGTAACCGAGGGAACGCATGGCGCCGCGGAAGCTTTCGTGCAGAAGGGAAATTTGGGAATCGAGAATGTTTTCGATGCGCAGAAGCACGGGCGTATCGAGACCTCGTTCGCGCATGCCTTGGATGATGGCGGGAATGCTGACGGATACGGGACTTTGGGGTCCGAACGGGCGGACTACGGCGTCTCCTTCAGGCGAGACGTCGAAATAGCCGGCACCCCAGTTGCGGATGCCGTACAATTCGGCGGAGTCCTCAGAACTCCACCTTTGCAGGGTACGATTTTTTGCCAAGGCGGGAACCTCATACATACTCCGGATAAAAGCGACCGGGATTCCCCGGACGGCACGCTCCGCCGGCCCCTTGTTTCAGGGCGCGGCCGCGCTCGGCCACAAAGCCGCCGCCGGAACCGGGAGGGTCCTTCGACGGCGGCTTCCTTTTAGAGTCTCAGGTATGCATTGTCAAGAACGGCGGCCGGTCGGAGGAAAAAACCTCATCCACAAATATAGAATGGCATATCATTTTTTTCATTCTCTTACCCGAAAAATTGTGCTTTGCTGGGCAACAAATTCGGGTACAAGCGCCTTTATTTCCTTATCTCGGAAGCAAAGAGACTTTTCCTACCCAAAGTCTGGAGTTTTTCTTAAGGGGAATCCGCAACTTAGCCATTGCAATATATCCATAGTATGATATTTTGAATAAAATACCGATCCGGGGTGGCGGCACCGTCTGAACTTTTTCCTGAAAAGAAAGGCGGGCAGCGTTTAATCCGTTTCATTATGAGGGGGGAAGTCCATGCCTGAGCACTCACGCACGTTCTCGCTCGACCCACAAGCAAATTCCACAAGGGAACCCGCCGGAGGCATTCACGCCACCACGGCTTCCACTCCCGACCAATCCCCCCACGCGGACACGCCTCAGGGGGTGCTCGAGCAGTGCGCCCCGCAGTCGGAAGTCGCCTTCACCATTGTGGAACATTCGGATCTTGGCGACATTTCCGGCACGTTTTCAGGACGAAGCGAACTGTCTGGGAACGGCGGCGTAGACCTGCGCATGGGCTCCCACCTTGGGTTCGACGACGATGAACTCTATTTCAATATAATCCCCGGCGGGCATATCGACCTTGCCGACAGCGGCGGGCAGACGTCGCGCGGATTCGGCGGCCCTGCTTTCGACTTTGCGGAAAGCGCCCAAGCGCTCAAAATCACCGGATGGTACGATTCCCTGCACGCCGGAAGCCCTTTCAACGGCCTGGAGAGCGTCGAGGGAACGCAGCACAGCGCATCTCTGTTCGATGAGCACGGCGTCTCCATGCTCGACCATCTCGTCGATTCGGAAGCCGCTTCACTGGACAACCTGCTCCACGATGTTCCCGCCGATCTCACAAAGGACGGCGGCGTGGCGGAGGCCCTGCATGCCCTCACCGGCGGTCCCGGCGGTTATGACGCCGGCGTCGATGAGCTCTACCTCCAAACCCTGCTCGATCTTCTGGCCTAAAATCTTTTTCGCGAAAACCTGTTCGCAAAAACGCACATTCAAAACCACCCACAAGCGGGTGGTTTTTTACATATAAAACATCCCCACCGGGAACTCCCGACAGGGATGTCGCGTATGAAGTAAAAAATCCTCCGTCAACAGGTGCCTGCGATTGCGCACCGCCGGCGAAAACGCCCCCCGAAGCCGGGCGCTTGCGGAAGGTCGGAAGTGTCATGGTTGGCAGGGGGAAAAGGGCCTCCCTATTTGTTTGAGCGGGAGGCTTTTGTAAGCTTTTTGCCGGCTAAAAGCGGCGAATCTCCCGAAGCGATATGCTTCGGGAGATTCCGGAAGAATTGTTGGCCCCGGCCTACGTTCCCACACATG
>JAVBMX010000032.1:0-9567 GCA_031551885.1 Desulfovibrio sp. | reverse complement strand
CAAAGTTTAATGGCGTAAAGCGGAATTTCGAACTCCACCTCAAAGAGTGCGAATGGCGCTACAACCAAGCGCTACCCCAGCTTCTCGACGGCCTCAAGCTCTTGGTGGCAAAAAACAAAGACCTGATGGTCTAGAGCCTTTACAAAAAAGGGGTTCCCCTTCCCCCGTCTTCCTGAATCCTCATCTCTCTCTAAATCATCCCGTCGTCATCGCCGGGACCGCGCTCCCAGACGATTTTGCCGCGATTTTTTTTGTATTTACGCAACAGCACATACACAGCGCCGGGGCCGCCGTCGTGGGTTTGGGCGGTGCAAAAGGCCAGGACCACGCGTTTGAACGGGTCGCGGGTCAGCCATTTTTGGAGCTCCAGGCGCAGAATGCCGATGCCGTCCGGAGAGTTGCGGCCGCGCCCGGTGACGACCAGCACGGTCCGCAGGCCACGGGTGTAGGCATTTTTCATGAAGAGGATCAGGGAATCCAGGGCCTGGCGAGCGTTCTGCCCGTGCAGATCCAGGTGGGCCTCCGGACTGAGGGAGCCGGAGCGCAGCTTGCCGAGAATCAACGGATCCAATCCGGAGACAAACCCTTCCATGTATTCTTCAGTGTGGCACAGGGCGAATTCGAGCTTGCCGTCCAGCAGATCGCGCAGGGCGGCGGCGGGGTCCGGTCCGGCAGCGAGGTTTTGCGGCTCCGTCGGGGCGTGGATGTCCCGCCCTTTGGCGGCTATGGGGTCAACCCCACGCATGGCCGTGAAAAAGAGGGAGTCGTCCGGGGGAAGCTCCGCCGTCGGCTCCGGTGAAGCGCGCTTGGGCATGGGAAGCTCGGGTGCGGCGGATTTTGGAGCCGAAGCGGCTTTGGGCGGCACAGCGGGCTTTGGCGGTGTGAACGACGGCATGGGCACGCCGCCGGAGGTTGCGCCGGAACGGCCGCGCGTCGTCTTCGGCAAAGGGGCGGCGGTGACGCTGTGCAGGAACAGGGCCGCGTCGTCATCGTCCGAAGCGGGGGTGGAAGCGGATTTCATCGGGGGGGCGGGGCCGCGCGAGGGTTTACCGGGCATAGCCTTTGGCGAGGCATCCGGCTCGGCGGCGGGGTGTTTTTTCGCCTCGGCTTTCAGCCGGGTGTGAAGCTCCTGAAACGGGTTGGACATGATCAGCCGCGCTTTTTGGCCACGGCCGCGCGCAGCCAGTCGTACCAGCCTTCCAGCCCTTCGCCGGAGCGGCAGGAAACCGGGAAGATAGGGAGATCTTTGTTCAGGGCGCGCGCGAAGCGCGCGGCGCGTTCCGTGTCGAAGTCCACGTACGGCAGCAGATCCACCTTGTTCAGGAGCATGACCGTGGAAAGATTGAAGAGCAGGGGGTATTTTTCCGGCTTGTCGTCGCCTTCGGTCACGCTCAGCAGGGCGATTTTGTGATCTTCGCCGCAGTCGAATTCCACGGGGCAGACCAGGTTGCCTACGTTTTCGACAAAGAGCACGTCGAGCTTTTGCAGATCAAACTCGGGCAGCACGTTGCGCACCATGGCGGCGTCCAGGTGACAGCCGCCGTTGGTGTTGATCTGCACGGCCTTGGCTCCGGTGGCGGCCACGCGGCGGGCGTCGTTGTCGGTTTGCAGGTCGCCTTCGATCACGCCCATGACGAACTCGCCGGCCAGATCACGCAGGGTGCGCTCAAGAAGCGAGGTCTTGCCGGCGCCGGGCGAGCTGATCAGGTTGAGGACGAGCACGTGTTCCGCCTGGAACCGAGCGCGCAGGGACGCGGCTTCCGTGTCGTTGGCCTCGAGGATGTTGCGGACGACGGAGACTTCCATGGCTTATGCCACCTCCAGATGATCGATGATGATGCCCTTGCCGGACAGGACGTTGTGCCCCAACTGCTCGGAGCAGGCAGGGCAGGGAGCGAGCAGGGCGGCCGGTCCTTTTTCCGGGGAAAATTCGGCGCCGCAGCCGCCGCAGGCAAGCAGCAGCGGGATTTCATACGTCTCGAGCGCGGCTCCGGCCAAGGGCGTGCCGACGGTGAGGGCTTCAAAGGCCAAGGTCAGGGCTTCGGGCACCACGCCGGCCAGAGCGCCGTGGTGCAGGACCACGCGCTTAAGAACGGCCGCGTTGTGCCGTTCCATTTCTTCGCGAACAACGCCGAGCAGACTTTCCGCCAATGCCATCTCATGCATGATGTTGCATCTTACGCCAAAAAGGATGTAAAGCCAACGGCAAAGGGTGCCGGGTACTTCCCGGCATCGGGAAATTACCCGTCGGCAGGCATTTCCTTTCGAGATCAAATGCGCTATACACGGGAAAACTCCGGTTTACCGCCGGAACTCTATGCCGGAGGTTGGTCCGGTGAGGAGCGATGTGTGAGCAACTCCGATTTTCTCGGCGTCTATGTCATGAAGGCCGACGCCAGGCGGGACCTTCTGCCCGTCAGCCATCCCAATGGGTTATGGCAGGTTTGGCAAACCCCGGAAGGCAACGTCATCATTCAGGCTCTGGACGAGAACAGGGCTCCGTGGGGCATGCTGTTTTTGATGGAGCAGCAGGAGTTCGCCGCCAACTTTTTGCGCCATGAAGGAACCGAAGCCCCGGCCCGGACCGTTCGCGCGGACGCGACGGATCTTTTTTCCATCTGGTACGAGTCGGCCAAAGACGACCCCTATCACCAAAAGTCCGACGCCGATGCCGCGACCGCGCCGGTTCCCGCTCCCGCTTCCCCGGCCAAGCCGGGGGGAACCTTGGATTCGCCGTGGTTGGATGCGTTTTTCAACGAAGAAGAACCTCCCTCCGGGACGGAAGAGCCTGCCGCCGTTGTGGAAGAAGATATCGACGCCCTGGCCCAAAAGCAGGAAGTCTCCATGCGGGCGGCCTTCGCTTCGCTTGCGCTGCGTTTGCAAGAGGGCGACACCGCCGCGCCGCCGGAGCTGGATCGCCTCATTGAGCGGCAGGGCTCATTCACCTGGAAGCAAAAGTACATGTTTACGGAGTTCGGACTTACCCTGCGCAAGCTGCATTGCCCGGCCCAAGCCTTGGCTTGTCATCTGCGCGCTCTGGCGCTGTCGCCGAACGACGAACACGTGCTTTTCAACGTTGCCCGCTCCGAGTATGAGACGGGCAACATCGCCGCCGCCAAGGCGCATTTGCATGAATCGCTCGCGGCCGCACCGGATTTTGAAGCGGCCCGCAATTTTTTGGAATTTCTCAATTCCGGCGGCGCGTAACGCGGCCGCCCCAGAAGTCTCAGGAGCTTTTGTTGTATGAATAAACTTTTCATCCTTGTCCTGGTCGGCGTGATCTTGTGCGCCGGGGGCATGATTTATTTTATGCACCCCGGGGGCAACAATCTGTTCGCGTCATCCGCTCCGTCCGGCGGCTCGGCCGCGCCCGACGAAAGTGCTTCCAAGCCGACGGCTTCGGCCGGCAAGCCGACCGCCGCGACTGGAGCTCCCAAGCCCGAAAGCGCCCCGTCCGGCGCCACCCCCTCCGGTGCCGCGACGCCCGGAGCCACGACGGTGGAGAGCGGAAAGCCGGCAACAACCCCCACGCCGCCCCCCGGCAAGGCCGAAACGCCCAAACCCGCCGAACCGGTCAACGACGCGGAACTTTCTCCTTCCGCCGCGCACGCCCTACGCGACATTTCGGTAGAGGTTTTTGAGGAGCAGGTGATTGTGCGCATAGAAGCGGAAGGGCCGTTCCCGGTGAAAACCTTTCTGCTGCCCAACCCGAATCGTTTGGTGGTGGATCTGCCCGGAGACTGGACGAATATAAAAGCCCCCTCCGTGCCCCAGAACCGCCTGATCAGAAGCGCCCGCTTGGGGTCACAGTCGTCCGGCCCCCGCCTCGTGTTGGATCTGCGTGCTCCGCTGACCAGCCGCACCGTTCAGCGGCCCGATTCCAATACCGTTGAAATTACGCTCGAATAACGTTCAATACTGCGCACGTAGGGCTTTCCGTAAGTGTTCACGAGACGGAAAGCCCTACGTGTTTGTGTTAGATTGCCGGAGAGGCGCGGGAGCTTCTTGAGGCTCCGCGCGAGCGGCAAAAAAACTTGGGAAAAAAGGCACAATTTTACCCAAAAATCTATTGACCAAGCGCGCCGGTTAGGGCAAGGGGATTACAGGAAACGCGCGTTTCCGGCAATTGGATGCGGGGATAGATGTGCGCGGTGGTTCATTTCTTTTGGAGAGGAATTTTGCATGACGAAGTCTCTTTATGTGGGCAACCTGCCCTGGTCGGCGACGGAAGATGAGGTGCGCAACCTGTTTGCGAGTCACGGCAGCGTGAGCTCCGTGAAACTGGTGAGCGATCGGGAAACCGGCCGCGCCCGTGGGTTTGGGTTCGTTGAGATGGACGACGCCGACGCTCTGGCTGCGGTGGAGGCCCTGAACGGCACCAACTTCGGCGGTCGGACCCTGCGGGTGAACGAAGCGCAGCCCAAACCGCAGCGCCCTCCCCGCTACTAGTTCTTTGTACCGCAGTACTCGTGAACGCCCCGCTTCGGGGCGTTTTTTTTGCTCATGTTCTCCTTCGTCCTACCGGGGCGTTTGGAGCGCCGAGCCGTCCGGCTGCTCGAGGGGAAGGGAAGCGCGCCAACGGGCGGCCTGTTCCCGCTTGTTGGAAGGAGCGTAGAACCGGGGGCGCGCCGAGTTGAGCAAAGCCGGCAAAACGAGTTGGCGGGTCGCGATTTTTGAGGCGGCGCTTCGACAAACTGTGGAGCAACGCGCGGCATCCTCGGTCGCCAAGGAAAAGCCGGCTCTCGGTCGTTTTCTTTCCCAAAGAGATCTGCTCCTCCCCTCGAGAACGGCTTGACAGCAAAGGGTCCGGCGGACTATAAAGCGCGCTTGCAGGACGCCGGTGCGTCTTGCTTGGAGAGGTGGCCGAGCGGCCGAAGGCGCTCCCCTGCTAAGGGAGTATACTGGCAAAACCGGTATCCAGGGTTCAAATCCCTGCCTCTCCGCCAGACTTTAAGGGCCTGCCGAACAACGGCAGGCCCTTCTATTTATACTTTCTGTCGGTGCTGCTACATGTGGCCGCCGACAGAGATTATGGGTCCAACTATTGTCTTCCCTCCTTATGGAAGCGACCGGTTTTTCATGCCGCTTGGGTATGAAAAACCGGTCGCCTTTTAGCCCTTGAGGTCGGGAGACCGCCGACCTCAGGAGCGCACGGCGGCGGCGGGGACAGGAACGCCGTCGACCGTGGGGGCGTCGGCGCGCATGAACTTCGCCGAGGTTTCAGGCGCCCAGAGGTGGCAGATGATGCCGCCGAAAAGCAGAGCGCCTATGCAGCCGCCAAGCGAAGCGAACACGCCGAAATGCTCGCTGACGATGGGGAGGAGGAAGGTTCCGCCTGCGGCGCCGATTCGGCTCACGGCCACGGTCAGGCCGACGCCCGAGGCCCGCAGTTCCGTCGGGAACAGCTCGGGCGGGTAGGCCCATTCGATGGTCACGGCGATGGCGAGCATGAGGGCCAAGGCCGCGAGAAACACCAGGGCCACGGGCCCGGGCATGTCCTGCCAGACCGTCATGACGGCCAGGATGACGGCCGCCCCGTAAAACGTCCACAGCAGAAAGGCGCGCCGGGAAATCTTGTTCAAAAGCCAGGTGCCGATCATCACCCCGATCATGGTGAAGACGGTGTACATGATGCCGGAAACATGCGGGTTCTCGATGTGCAGATCCGCAAGCACCAAGGGTAAAAACAGGGAAATGGAGAAGAAGGGCAGCACCTGACAGGCGTAAAAAACACCGGCCACGATGGTGTTGTAGCGAAACTTTTTGCTGAAAAGGCTGAACCAGGAAGCCGAGACGGTTTTCTTTTCCGCCTCCGGCAAGCCGTACTCCGAGCCCAGATAGCGCTGAATGACCGCCGCCGCTTCTTCCAAGCGTCCTCTGCCGACCAGCCAGCCGGGCGATTCCGGCGTGCCGGTGCGCAGGAACACCGAGATGATTCCGGGCACGGCCGAGGTGCAGAGCATCACACGCCAGCTCACCTCGCCGAGCCAGTTGCAAAGATACCCGAAGAGAAACGCGAGCACGTAGCCCACGGTCCAGTAAAACACCAGCACTTCCATGGTTTTCGCGCGCTGGGCCCGCGGCGTCCATTCGCTGAGCAGGGAAACTTCGACGGTATAGTCCCAGCCGATGGTCATCCCGAGAAGAAAGCGAACCAGGGCGAGCAGCGCCGGGTCCGAAATGAAGAACTGGGACAGGGACAAGAACACCGAAACGTACATGACCGAAACATACGGCACTCTTCTGCCGTAACGGTCGGCAATGGGCCCTATGAGCAGGCTGCCGAAGAGTATTCCGAGCAGCGTTCCCGCTCCGATGAGTCCCATCCAAAAACTCGTCAGCCCCAGCGGCTCGGCGGCATAGCTCAGGGCTATGCCCACAATTCCCATGACATATCCGGCGCAGATCATGCCCATGAATGTTCCGGCGCGCACCTTGCGGTGCACGGGCGAGAGCGGCGCGTCTTCAAAGCTGCGTATCTGTTTCATGACCGACTCCTGGTGGAATTGTTCCCTACAATGTGTCGTGTGCGGAACGGGCCGCTACGCCCAGATATCCCCCACCGTGAAGCCGTTGACGAACGGATCGGAGGGATCAAGAACATACGTATTGATGCCGTAAATCCAGGCCTGCCCCGAAATGGTCGGTACAACGGCCTTGATCCCGTCCATGTCCACTTCCTCCACCAACTCGCCGGTGAAGACGTTGCCCAGAATGCCCTCGTGCCGGAATTTTTGGCCGATTTTCAGCTCGCCTTTGGCATGCAGAACCGCCATCTTGGCGCAGGTTCCGGTGCCGCAGGGGCAACGATCGAGGGCTCCGGTCCAGGTGGCCGGAGCGTTCCAATCCAAAGCGCCGGAAGCGACTGTGACCGCGTTCTTCCAATCGGCCTCGGGATTTGTGGTCGGGCCGGAAAGCTGGCTGATGGTGATGCCGACGCCGGGATAATGCGGATGCTTCACCGGCAGCCGCTCAATGGCGGCCTGGCGGATCATCGCGCTCACCCGGGCGATTTCGCCGCCGCATTCCGGGGTCAGCTCGAGGTCCTTGAACTGGCGGACGTCGGCGATGACATAGAACATTCCGCCCCAGCCGACGTCGACGGTCACTTTGCCGAGGTGGGGCACATCGATGGTTTTGTCGAGATGCACGGCAAACGCGGGCACATTCTTGAAGGTAACGTTGGTCACCTTGCCGTTTTTGCATTCCGCCCGGATGCCGATAAGCCCGGCCGGGGCCTCCAGGGTCAGCTCCGTCACCGGCTCGCGCATGGGCAGCAGGCCCATTTCGAGCAGCACCGTGGCCACGGAGATGGTGTTGCCGCCGGACATCACCGGGTACTCGACCTGCTCCATGATGATGTAGCCGGCGTCGGCGTCCGGGTGTTTGGCCGGGACGATCAGGTTGCAGCAGAGGGGCGGATAGCCCCGGGGCTCCCTGAGCATGAGCAGGCGGAGCTGGTCGTCGTGGTCCCGAAGATGGATCATCTGCTCATACACCGAGTTTCCGGGGATGTTGGGCACTCCTCCGGTGATGACCCGCATCGGTTCGCCCGCATGTGTTTCAACGGCATGAATCATTCTTTTGAAAGCCATAACCATCTCCTTTCCGTTTGTAGTGTGTATGAAATACGCGATATTGCTGCTTAAAAATTTGTCTAATGATGTCGTTCAACAGGAGTATGTGTAATTAAATGGATATGGACACTCTGGTGTTTTGATTTTTGTGCCCATACTATTTTTCATGTCTTGATGATATTTGAAATTTTTACGCGTAAGAGAAGATGTGAACGCATTGTGTAATGGGTTCATGGACAAAAACTAGCACCATTTGCAATTTGAAAACAAATCGAATATTTGATTGATACCATCAAAGATTTTGATGCAGCCAAAGCCGACGCTCAGATACAGTGGAGAGATGCGGAGGAGGTGACGGGAGCAAGCGGTGTCGGGAGCGGCGCCGAGCCCAGGCGGCGACGCTCCCGGCGCGGGCGGTTTGAGGACATTGTGTCGCTTACCGGAGCAGCTATGGACATTTCGAAGTGGGAAGTGTTTCTCAAGGTGGCCGATGTGCTGAACGTCACGGCGGCGGCCGAGCAGCTGCACCTGAGCCAGTCCGGCGTCAGTTACATCTTGAAGTGCCTGGAACAGGAAACCGGTTTTCCTCTGTTTGTCAGGCACAAGCAGGGCGTTGCGCTCTCTGCGCCCGCCGAGGAGCTTTTGCCGGTCATTCGCGGTTTTCTGGGCGAGAAAGAAAAGATCGGGCAAATCATCTCCGGCATCAACGGCCTGGCGCGCGGCACCCTGCGCATCGCCACCTACCAGAGCACCGGGATAACCTGGCTGCCGGAAATACTGCGCCAGTTTAAGAAAGACTTCCCGCACATCGAGATCGACATTCGCGAAGGCGGCGACGAGACCATTGAAAGCGCCTTGTCCGCCCGCCGGGTCGATCTGGCCTTCTCCAGTCTGCGCGAGAGGCCGGATTGCGAGTGGATCGCCTTGGCCGAGGATCACCTGAAAGCCGTGCTGCCCCCGGACCACAGATATGCCGACCTGGAGCGCGTTCCGCTGGCCTTGTTCGAGGACGAGCCGTTCATTTCTTCGATCAATGCCTATGAATACGACATGAACCACGTGCTGCAGCTCCATCGAATCAAGCCGCGCAACATCGTTTGCCGTTCCACAGAGGCCTTCGCCGTTATGGCCATGGTCAGAAAAGGGCTGGGCGTGAGCCTGTTGTTCGACCGGGTCATCCAGGCCGGCGGGGCGCGCGGCTTGGCGGTGAAGGATACGGACCCGGCCGTTTCGCGCCGGTTGGGCATCGCCCTTGCCTCGCGGGAACGCGCTTCTCCCGCCGCGAAGATGTTTATCGAATACGCCGAGGACATCGTGTCCACGGCGGATTCCTTGTAAGCGGCGGGGGGGGGGCGGCGGCGTGCTTTGAAGCGTGGGGGAAGGGAGAGGGAAGGTGTTGGGGGAGCCCGGAGCCGTTATCACACCATTGTTGTCTGACGGGGGAGCCACATGGGGTTGTTCAGCTTTTTAAGGGGTAAAAGGAAAATGCCCGAAGAGGCTTCGAGTGCGGTGGAGCCTTCGCAGTCGGCAATCCAAGAGCTTTCGCAACCTGTGGCCCAATCGGTTTCGCCGGTTTTTGAGCAGGAAGTGCTTGAGCGCAACACGGGGCGTCTTATGGCGCTTTGTGAGCTCTCCCGCGACGCGCGTGACGCCGAATGGCGAAAGGAATTTCTGGCTCTTGCTCCTCTCGCCGCTTTTGCACCGGACGAGCCGCAAGTGTTTCAGGGACCTGACGGCTTTCCCTACATAAAACTTTTGATTCCTAGATGGTGTAGTCACGAGATTGACTAGAATCTAATTTTATGATATACTTCGCTTGTCTTCAACCACAAGCGAGGGATACATGTCGGTAGCAGCACATAGACGACACGACATTTCTGATGCTGTTTGGGAGAAGCTTGAGGCGCTCTTGCCGGGACGCGAAGGAACTTGGGGCGGCATAGCGCAGGACAATCGGCGTTTTATCGATGCAGTTTTTTGGGTTATGCGC
>JAVBMX010000100.1:0-33925 GCA_031551885.1 Desulfovibrio sp. | reverse complement strand
GCGCATAACCCAAAAAACTGCATCGATAAAACGCCGATTGTCCTGCGCTATGCCGCCCCAAGTTCCTTCGCGTCCCGGCAAGAGCGCCTCAAGCTTCTCCCAAACAGCATCAGAAATGTCGTGTCGTCTATGTGCTGCTACTGACATGCATCCACTCCTTGTGACTGAAGACAAGCGAAGTATATCATAAAATTAGATTCTAGTCAATCTCGTGACTACACGATCTAGGTGGTTTTATGGATTAAAGACATCCTCAGCTGAGTTCATGACACAAGAAATCAGTTCAAAGTCATGTACCCCCGGCAAAGCCGGGGGCTTGAAAGGCAGTGAACCGCTCAAAGCGGTTTGAATATGTGAGCCCCCCCCAAGGGGGCGGCCTACAACAACCGCAACTGGTCTACACGCTGGTCTTCTGTTTCCTGATGCTTGATATACTCACGCACTGAGTCCTCATCAAGACCAACGGTTGTGACATAAAAGCCACGTGCCCAAAAGTTCTCGCCTGTAAAATTTCTTCGTCGGCCGGAGAAGTTGCGGGCGATATAAATAGCACTTTTCCCTTTGATAAAACCTATCACGGAAGAAACGGCCAACTTGGGCGGAATCGACATGAGCATATGCACATGGTCTTCAAGTGGATGCCCCTCTTCGATTCGGCATTCCTTTTGTCGGGCAAGCTCGTGCAACACCTCGCCCAACTGCGGCCTGAGCCAGCCTAACAGCTTTTTCTTCCGGTATTTCGGAATCCAAACCACGTGGTACTTGCAATACCATTTTGAGTGGTTTAGGCTTCGTGACTCTTGCATCCGGAGTCTCCCTTCTCTGAACTTTGAGCGGTTCACGAGGGGAGGCTCCTTCTATTTCCGGAAAAGTCAAACTTTGTGAGTCCCCAGGCAAAGCCTGGGGCTTACGAGCTTTTTGTTACATTGTTATGTTTCGCTCCTTTCCTTAATACAATATGATGTTCAGTGCCGTATTTTTGAATGCAAAATATTTTCTCGCCTTCATATGGCGAACGTTTAATATGCACATGACATCTGAAACTTACTGAAAGAATCAGGTCGACCTAACATTTTTAATATTTTAGCCTTTGTTGTCCTTCCTTCAATGACAGTTAATTCAACATATTGAATTTGAGGCTGTGAGACTTGTACAATTATAGACTAGAGCGCTTAGTCTTTGAGCACGCAGCCATGGATACAGCGCACACTAAGGTGCACACAGTCATCAATAGCATCGTCAGCCGTTTTATATTATGTCCTCATTTCTAAATGTTATTTAAGGCCTCGGATGTGCTGGATATACGCCCTGGCGCTATACTATCGTGAAGAAAAGCGCCTGGATGTGTGACTGGCTACGCGCGAGTTAACGCTTGCCGTTGAGTACGTATGGCTTTATTTCGAGTATTTATAGATACTCATTCTGAAAAAATCTAGCCTAAAAGGAGGAATGGAAAGAGAAGAAAAAATTGCTCACCTCTTCATGCCCGCCGTTCTAAGGCGCTATAAGGATTTGGCTGGGGTATCTCAACAGGAGCTTGCCGACAGCATAGGCGTGAGCAAAGGTTTCATATCCGCCCTTGAAGGTGGGCGAAGTATCCCGAGCCTCGACAGACTGCTACAGATTGCCGAAGCTTTGCGCGTTCGCCCCGGTGTGCTGGTGGATGCAATGGCGGAGGACATTGAAAGGGCCTGTAAGCGACCCTAAAAATCAGGAACCAGGATTCATGGATACAATATATCCGCGATCCCCTGGAGCCAGAATGGCGGGATAAGAGCGGGATAAAATGATGCTTAAATGAGAAAAGGGTTTACAGCTTTCACTGTAAGCCCTTGATTTGTCTGGTTGCGGGGAGAGGATTTGAACCTCTGGCCTTCGGGTTATGAGCCAGAAGGAACGGTCTTTTTAGCCCTTTCCCCCTTGACCTCATTTTAGCACTATGATATATTGCAACATGTTATATGAGTCCTAATTCATTTTGGTTAGTCATGATGAGTCGAAAAACGACTAAACCGTGACCCACCTGTGACCCACCAAAAATCCTTTTTCCCGCCGTCGGGATCGGGGGAGATATGGCAACCACAGTCCAATGGGAAACCCTGAAAGGCCATGCCGGACTTCAGTTCCGGCGCTTCGGCGTGGAGCTTTCTTTCCGTTTCCGCCAACGGCAACACGCAATCGATTTTTTGGGCGTCATGCCCGAGGAACGGGCAATCAGGATTGCCGGAGAACTGCGGGATAATCGCGCCACCGGTGCCGGGCCGCAGACCTGGAAGGAAATGCAGGCCGCCCAGGCAGAACAGGCGCAGCATGTGGCCATCGTCGAAAAGCAGGAGCGAAAAAGGATCATTGCGGAAGAAAGGCTTGCCCAGGAAAACACCGTCGGCACATTCTGGGACAAGGTTTATTGGCCGCATCGGTCGCAGACCGGCAGCGCCCACAACAACGCCTCGATCTTGGGGATCTTCAACAAATGGATACGCCCCACCCTTGGGGCCGTGCCGCTCGAAGAGCTTACGTTTTCCGACGTGGACACAGCATTGAAGGCGATGCAGCGGGCCGGGATGAAGGAAAAGACTATCAGGCACGCATACACGACCCTTCAGGCGTGTTGGAATTATGCGATGATTTATCTTTCTGCGCACAATAAGATCAATCTGCCCATTTTTCCGGGCAAAATGATCAAGCTCCCCAGGCTCAACAACCAAAAAACTTGTTACCTGGAGTATGGCGAAGCCGCCGCCCTACTCTACGCCTTGCGCAATTGGCGGGAATGCTGCCTCCGACACGGTATCCATCACAAAGGCCCGGATACCAAGGACGCATACGGAATGGCCGTTTTAAGCCTCTTCTCGGGGCTCAGGCTGGGCGATATCTGTCGGCTGACATGGAGAGAGGTCGAAACCGCTTTCGGCTACGCCAGGACGCCCAAGGGCGGCCGGGCATATGGTATCCACCTGGATATCCTCCCGGTCCGCGAAATGCTTACAGAGCGCCGAGCCCTGTTTCCCCATGCCCGGCCGGACGAATACGTATTCCGCGACAGTCGCGGAAACCCTTGGAAGGAAGCGCCACAGGCGTTTGAAGACGTCGTCGAGGAATTGGAGCTCAATTTTACGCCGCGCCGCATCGGCAATCCGCTGGAACGCATTGATTTTCATGCACTCCGACACACGTTTGCTTCTTGGCTTGCAATGCGTGGAACGAGCTTGCAGACAATTATGGTCCTGATGGGGCATGAGTCGATCCAAATGACTCTACGGTACGCCCGGCTTAATCCGGCGTATACAAGACAACCGGTCGAGGAAATGGCCGTAGGCTTCGCCCAGAATCACAGAAAGGCGTTGTCGGACGGGGAATTCTTGTACGTCGAGACAGGGGCAAAACATGACCTGGATACAAAAATTTTCGAGATCGCAGATAATTAGAAAAATGGTATTGACATCGGAGACAACTTGAGTTAAGTTTGAAATGAAGCTTAATAGGTGGATCTACTTGGTGCTGTAACTCGCCGGCGGCTTGTAGTCGAAGGCAGTATTTCGGTCCCCGCCCTGCCACATCGCTACGGCAAAGCCGTGGTAGAGGAGATGGATAAGACAGGGCAATAAGGGGGTGCTTCAGGGTCCAAACCGTTTCGCTCTGCTTAACCCTTACGATCTAGCAAATCGACGCGGATAGTAGTACCGAACGAATCCGGGGGCGGCAGAATGTCAGCGCATAGCGCTTATATTCTGCCGCCCCCCTAGTGTTTAGGGGGCCTCAAAGAGGCCCAAAATGAGTACTACAACCACCGAATTACTTGCACGGCAATACCCCGCCGTCATCTCCACCGCCCAGATTGCCGAAATCTTCGGCCACCATGTCCAAACCGTCCGGTTGATGATTAAGTCCGGTCGGTTGCCGTTCGAGAACGTCGCCCTGACGCCTACGGACTACCGATTCAAGCTCTCCGACGTCATCGAGTATCTCGATAGCCCGCCCACGCTTCCGCGCAAGTCGCGGCGCGGCCGTCCGGTCGGCTCCCGCAACAAGGCCCATGCAGCCCAATAGAAAACCGCCCTGTTACTGGAATAACGGAGCGGCGGAAATCGGGTGCATGGATCCCTCTTGACAGGTAGATCTATAGCACCTCCAGACTAAAAAGTCAAGGCCCTGTAAGGGTCAGAGGTGATATATGGTTATGAAAGCCAAGACCAGCCGGAAGGCACGGAAGAATACAACCGCGATCGAGCCGAAAGACATTGTCGCGGCAAAGATGAGCAAAGATGAATGCCTGGATGTGGGCGAGCCGGAATTCGATGATACGCCCCCTACTTCCCCGAAGAGGAGAAATGAGCGGATGTCGCTCCCGCGCATCAACACCGGGCAACCCGTCCACGAAGTCATCCAGGCAATGGACCGTGCAATCGCGGAAAGAACGTTGATGGGCAAGGCCGAACTATTCCGTCAAGATGGCAGGCTCGTGATCGTCGTCCGAGTTCCCGCGAAGCACGGCCGCACGAAGCCGAAGATCTCCATCGTAAGCAAGGAGGCGCTCCCGGTATACGTCTCCGATCAGATCATTTTCTATAAGATCGACGATGATGACAGCGTGATCGAGCTCTTTGCTTGCCCTGCAGGCATCGCAAAGGCTTTCCTCGAATGGGAGGGGCAGAGCGCGATCCCGATCTTGACCGGGATTATCGGAGCCCCGACGCTCCGGGAAGACTTCACCCTCGTCGAGGCCCAGGGGTACGACCCGGCGTCCGGCTTCTTCCTTGAGCATGACGGCGATTTCCTACCCGTGCCTGACGCCCCGACCAAGGAGGATGCCTTGGAGGCCCTGGAGCGACTACAGCATCCGATAAAGGATTTCCCCTTCATCGACGGCGCGGCGAAAAGCTCCATCCTTGCCGCCTTCGCCACATCCGTCGTGCGCGGATGCCTGCCGGCCGCCCCCCTGTTCGCCGTCACGGCACCGACAATGGGTACCGGCAAGAGCAAGTTGACGGACATGTGCGCGATACTCGCTACGGGCGACTACGCGCAGCCGCTATCGTACAAGTTCGAGGAGAAGGAAATGGAGAAGACCCTCTTCTCCGCGCTGCTCGAAGGCGCAACGGTCATCTCGATAGACAACATCGAGTCCCACCTTCGGGGATCCGCGCTATGCACGATGTTGACCCAGCGGACATATAAATCGCGTATCCTCGGCGTCTCCGAGACCGGCACCGTGTACACGCTCTGTCTGTTCCTGGCGAACGGCAATAACTTGACCATCAGGGGCGACCTGACCACCCGCGTGATCCTCTGCAGTCTCGACGCCCAGGTGGAGCGCCCGCAGGAGCGCGAATTCGACCTGGAGCCGGCCGAGTACATGATCCGGCACCGGAAGGAGATGATCCGCGACGTGCTGACCATCGTCCTCGCCTACCGCGCGGCGGTGGAGAAGGTGAAAATCCGGCGCTTCGGCCGATTCGAGGCCTGGAGCGAGATCGTCAGGGAGCCGCTAGTATGGTTGGGGGCAACGGATCCGCTTGATACGGTGGAGATCGTGGAGCGCTCGGATCCCGTCCGCCAGATCCATGCGGAAGTGCTTCAGGCGCTGATCGCCTGTTTCGGAGAAAAACCCTTCTTAGCCAAGGACTGCGCATCGGCCAACTCCCCAAGCCTCCAGATGGGTTCGGCGGCGTGGAAGCAGCGACTTGAGCTCGTGGAGGTTATGGAGGCGGCCGTGGCTTCCCCTCGCGGGTTGAACGGCCGAACAGTCGGCAACTGGTTCTCCCAGTACGAGAATCGGATCGAGGGCGGCTACAAGCTAATCCGCATCGGCAACAAGCCCAAGTCCGGCGAGGTGCAACGGACTTGCCAGTGGCGCGTCGTCAAGCATGAAGTGCCCGGCGAGCTTTCCAGCACCATCGGCAACAGCGGCGAATGATGTTTCATCGACCAAACACACATCGACAACATGTTGAAACAACTTATGAAAACGAAAAAAATGATGTTTGGCGTGTTTGAAACGCATCCCATGGAATTATATCCAAAACACAAAAATCTCACCTGCGTAGATGGATGGGATCTAAACACACCAAACAGCAACATATTCAGTAACCAGCTGAATTGGCACGATAATTCCCTATGTGTTTGCTTCGCCAAACATCAAAACGCATCCCTGCTAACCGCTGGTGGCGGAAAGACCGCCACCAGCCTGTGGTGGTGGGCTGGGTGGTGGGGCAAATATATATATTGAATTTCAATACGATAAATAAATCGACCACCACACCACAACACCACACCACAGGCCGCCCGCTTCGGGCGGCGGTCAACCGAACCCTTCCTGACCGCAGAATAAGGAAAATTATCATGCCCATGCTCGTAAAGACCACTCGCCGCCTTGCCGTCGCTCCCATCGATCATCCGCTGGCGCGGCAAATCGAGAGCCTTCCGGCCGTCGCGGACATCCGCTCGATATTCCGGGCCTTCCATGGAGCCCTAGGGGCCGAAGGCTACCGCCTCGGGATCAAGTACCTCGACGCCGGGATCCACATTCCTCGGGGCTCGCTGACCGGCCGGAAGCTCAAGAATACCAAGGATCCTATCCACGTCCTGTTTCCGAAATTCCGCCCCGTCCCGCACCCCACGGATCCAGATTGCCCCAAGCCGCCGATCTCGCCGGAGGACGCCGCATCCTGCCTCGCCGGAATGCAGGAGCAGCAGCGCCGGTTCGTCCTGTTCGAGATCAAGGACGACCCCTTGAACCTCGCGTACCACGCCAGCAACGTCTATGTGACCCCTCTTGATTCCAGGTACTATTTTCTGAGCATCGACGATGTAAAAACGGAGGAGAAGAGGGCAAGGCTCACGGAACTGGGCATCCGGCCGGCTCTCGTCACCGTCTCGTCCATCGACCCGAAAACCGGAGAAGAAAACCAACAGTGGACCCTCAAGATCCCGAAGCTGCCCCAGTTCCGGCAAGGCCTTAACCTCATCGACCACTTTGCCCAGCATCTCCCGAAGCCCGTTGACGATCCGGCGATCCGTGCTCTTGCCCAACGCCTGAACTTGTTGGCCGGCGACCCCGACGTCACGTCCTGCACCCGAGATTTCCGCCTTCCTGGATTTTATCAACTCAAGGAAAAGTACATCTCGAAAGGCATTTACCACATCGTAACCATCAAGCACGCCGAAGATGTCATATGCCCCGTCGCCGAGGGCATGTACCACGAGAGCCACGCCGAGCTTGAAAAGACAGCTGCCCGGCGCGTCCGTCCAGTCGGCCGTCGACCCGACCAGCACAGCCTCCCCGTGGACGCCTCCGCGACCCCTGACGCCCGGCCCGCCCCGAGGCCGACTGGCGCGACAGCGCCAGTACGGGCCGAGCCCGACTTCTACCCGGAAAATCCGATATATATGGCCCACGCCGCCGAGGTCCAAGCTCTCGACCCCGCCGACCCGAAGCTCGCCCCCGGCCGCAGCCAATCGAAATTCCGCGTCCTGCAACGCCTTATCGTGACCGGTTCCCTGGAAGATATCGACCAGGGGACCGACCTATTCAAGGACGCCCAGCGCTACCTGAAAGACCGGGAGCGAGCCAACTTATATGTCTACCTCCGGACGGAGAATGCCATCGACGCCTATCGAGACGCACTGCCGACACAGGGCGCGTCCTTCCATGCGCATTACAGCAACGCCCAGGCTTACTTCCAGGGCCACGGGAAAAGCGCCCGCGCCGCCGCCCGGCGCATGTTTTATATGCAGCACAGTCGGAGCGTCATCGAGCGTACTATGGCCGAAGCCGGGATCCCGCCGGCTGATGCCGCCGCCTGGGCCAAGGAAGGTTGCGCGCCCACCAACCAGCAGATCCGGGCTGATGCCCGGTATTTCGAGATCTGGGAGCGTTGCGAGCGTTCCGCCGTCGCTCCGGACCTGAGCCCCGATTGTGTTCGACGCGAACGCGACGGGAACGGAGCAGGCCTACCTTTGCCCGCCGCACGGCGGGCGATCGCGGGACCGGAATTCTGGGGCCGGATTGGCAAGCCGAAGAAGTAAAGCCGCTCCCCGGCCCTTGGCCGTCTCGCTCCCCCGGTTTGCCGCCGGACGGCGGGAAACTCCCCAAAACCCAGGTTCCCAAGGAAGGGAGAAGGCGCGGCCGGGGATTCCGGGGGACGGAGCGGGTTCGGGGCCGGGAGGCCCAGGCTTCGGAAAGGCATGCTGGTGGCTGCCGCCGCAAAGCCAAAGCATCAAGGCACGGATGACGCCGTTCCTTGATTTTGTATTGATGTTTTCCATTGATGATTTATGATCTTTTTAATGAAATTCTCTGTATAAATGGAAAGTGTTGCCACAGTTCAGGTTTATTGGTTGAATTTTTATTTTAAAAATATTTCAAAAAATGTGTTTTAAAGCTTGCATTATTCGGCCAACTGATGTATATTCGAATCACGTCATGAATTTGACGAACGGCGGTTATCCGGTTCCGCGAAGCGAGATGATACAAAACCGGCCCACGCCGTGGGCACCGCGAAAAAGCGGGCTGGACTGGGGATGGCCCCCACCAGCAAATGCGTGAGAGGCACCGGACCGTGTAGGCGAAAACGCACGGGCTCAGAATTGAGCTTGAAACCAAAGGCCTCGGAACCAAGAGAATTTCTGGTTCGTGACCGGCACTGACGACCCGGCTACCCCCGAAAGGGGGTGGCCGGGTTTTTCGTTTTAGCCACAAAAAAAAGGAGAGAAAATACATGCTTAAATCCACCGTCATCCGCACCACCGGCAAGATCCGCGTCAGCATCAAAAACGACGACCTGATCAAATTTCACTTGGAAAACATCCAGCGCCGTTGCAGCACCAACCTCGCGACTTACGACGAACTCGTCGAGGAATGCGCCAAGGCCGACGCCCAACTCAAGGAAAAGGGTATGCGCAAGACCGGCGCGATACTGCGCGGCGAGTTCGATTTCGTCGAATTCAACAGTCGCCGCCCGCGCTCCACGGACTTCACCCGCTATCGCCTGGAGCGGAGCGCCTGCGGCTGGTTCGTGACCGAAATTTCCCGCGAAAAGGGGTGGGGTCGGGCGAAAAAGTGGGAAGTCACTTTGACCCCCGGCAAGAAGCACCAGAAGCAACAAATGGCCGCGTAGCAACACTCGACGCATGGTGAGATATACATACAAATGGAGGCTGGAATAATGGATAAGGAAATGGACAAAGGATTTTGGTCCATGGGCCCGAAATTCGAGCTACTGACGAACTGGGAAATCGAGATGGCTCGCAAAATGGATGGTGACTACATGGATAAATGCTGGGCGCTTCGACCGTGCTACACAGATGGGGTTGAGGTCCGCTACGGTAAGTTCCCCGAATTGGGCAAACTCCCCGAATTGCCGGGGCCGGATGACGAGACGGATGACGATCTGGTATGGTTTCTGCTGTACCTGTGGTACGTCGAGGATGACCTTCGGCGGCTTGACTTCCCGGAAATTCGGGCTGAAACCCAGGCCGAGATCCGCGATAATCTTGGTCGAGCCCGCCGGAAGATCTACAAACTGCGTCGCAAGCCGTGGTGGAAGGATTGGAAAACATCGATCCTGTTTGCGCTGGAATGCGTCGAAGCCGATTTGCAAAAAAAGGAAGCCGATTTGCAAAAAAAGGCAAATTGGGCACCCGCAACCGAGATCCCGGATCTCGACGACCTCGACGAATGGGGTTTCCCCAAATTTCCCGAAAGATTGCGGTCGAATCCGGAGATGTAGCATGGCAATGATCAACATCCCGGAAATGGAACAAGCCCTGCAGCAGGTTGCGGTTACGCCGCAAACCTCCGTCCCGATCATCCAGGCCGTCGTCCGGCTTTTGCCTCAGATCGACCAGATGCTCGACGGCGGCTTGACCATTGCGCAGATCCATGCCGGGCTGACGGCCAACGGCGTCGTTTGCGGTCGATCCGCGCAGAGCTTCGGCGCGACCTTGGTGCGTGCGCGTCGGATTGCGGGCATCCCAGCCCGGAGGCGCGGCAGGCCGAGCAAAAACCAAATCCAAGAGGGAGACGCACAGTGACCCGTCAAGGCCCCTTCCGGGGCCTTTTCTTTTCCCTGGCGTCTCAAGCCGCCAGGGAAGGATGTTAGAGCTTGTCACCGGGTTTGTCGTCGAGATCTTTGTAATTTGCGCCGCAAACTGGGCATTGCCAATAATGTTTGCCGGGTTCCCTTTTGGACTCGTGGCGTTTCGCCTTGCTGGCGCATTCCGGACAGTTCCACGCCGCAGGCGTTTCCGTTTCGGTCCGCGCCGCAGGCGCGGCTTCCACCTTGTCTTTTGCTTTTCGCTCTGGCGTCTTTTTCGGTTCGCTTCCGGTTCCAATTTCCTTGCGCACGCGGCGTACATAAGCCCCGAAAGAGTTCGCGCTTATGCCAAGGCCGACCGCCTTGTCCATCCGCTCGAAAATCTGCGGAAGCGTCGCGCCTTTTTCGGTCAGCGCATTAATCGTGTCGATATGGATTCGGATGAGCTCTTCTGCAGGTTTTTTTATAGGACGCTTCGAAATCTCTTCGAGCATCGATGAAAGTACGTCTCTGGTACGCTTGATCGTCTTGTCGTTCAGTTCGAGCTGTTTCGTTTTTGGTTCGCTATCGGCAGTCATAATGATCCTCCTTGATTGTCTTCAATATCAGATAACACACGTTTATTGAGTACGCAAGTAGTTCGCTTATAATTCGCATCAATTCGTTTCAATACATCTTCAATCGAAGATTTTCTTTCGAAATATTTTCGTCTTTTTTTCGAGCAAAAGCCGTTAATAATTACGGTATTTGGCGCAAAGCCTTATCAATCAACGTCATCTGCGTACAGCCTTATGGTTCGGGATTTTGCTCCTAAAAATTCGTCAAAACGTCCATTTGGATGCGTTGACAATCCTTTTTTATATGTTACCGTGTTCGCAATGAGTTCGGATGAATTTGGGAAAGGCAAGATTGAACGGGTCAGACCGGCGGAGCCGGACATCGCTTCGCTCTTTCTTCACCATTCATCTTGCCAAGGGCTGCACCCCTGGACCCGCAAAAGCTTCGGAAAAGACACTCAACCCCCGCCAGGGCGGGACATGGAGAAAGGACATGGACGAAAATCTGAGACTCGAAAACAACCCCGAGGCCACCGATGACATCCAGCTCGTTCCCGCTTCGCCGTTCGATGCATGCGACGAGCTCAGCGAGGAGCGCCAGATCATGAAGGAGCTTGCGGACCGGTTTTGCCGCCTTGAGCGCAATCTTGCCGCCAAGGCCGACATGCTCGACGAAGACTTTGACCTTGGCGACGGTTTCGATCTGGACGGGTGGCTCAATTCGGAGGGCTGGGCCATGACCACCTCCGGTGACTGGTATGAGCAAGAGATCGGGGGCTGAGATGAGCAGCCGCGCCGCCGCCCGAGGGGCAAAGTACCCCGTCAAAATCTTCTCCCGCGTATCGCACGCGGAGATGGAAAAGATCCGGGATGACGCCGCCCGCGCCGGGATGAGCATTTGCAAGTATGTCCGCACCCGCGCGGTCGGAGGACACGTCAGCGGCAAGATCGACGTCAAAACCCTTGCGGAGCTCAACGCCGTCGGCCGGATGCTTAAGAAAATGTGGTCCGAAGGCCACCAGACCGGCCCGGCCATCAACGCCGTCCAGGCCGCTGCCGAAGACCTCCGGCGGCATATATAGGGAGGGGATCATGTCGCGACGAGGTGGTGGAGACTGGGAGCGCGGAGCCGATTATCTAATCGGCGCGTGGGACTTGGATGCATCCGTAGATCTTGACGAGTTCGCCGTGCGGCTCGAAGCGATCCGGCATGGCCGGACGTCTATTATCGCTTTTCGGTCAAGCACGATTTCCACGTCAACCGCGCCATCCGGCGGGGCGGTGGTCTTGGATTATTGCCGGGAAAGGCAGCGCATCAAGTCCAAGCCCCAAAACGCCGAAGAGCGCCTGAAACGCGCTTATCGCAAGCAACGCAAGGATTTTGAGGACAGGATCAGGATAAGCAAGATTGCGAGGATCCAGGCGCAGATCGCCGGACTCGACGCGATGCCGCTGTCCGTCAAGCAAGATGTCGATCTCGACGTGCTCAAGCGCGATTTCGAGGCGCGGCTTGAGGAGAAAATGCGCTCGAAAGAGGATCTTTTCGAAGAGGATCCCGAGATGCTCTCTTTGTACTTGAGCGATCCGACGAGTGTCGAAATTCTGATGGACGAGGTGTACGAGCCGGATGACGATCCATATACAGCGTACCCGGATTTTGACGACCCGGCTCCGGAGCCAAAGCCGGACCCGGAGGAATAAATGATCATCAAAAAGATCGCATCCGATACCCGCCGACGCGGCGCGGCAACCGCGGATTATCTCCGTAATGCCGCCGACGCCGAACCCGGCGAAGTTTTCGGGCCGAAGGCCCAAGACGCCGCCCACGGCTCCCTGAACTGCTTCGCGGACGACTGGCAGCAAGCCGCCGCCGAAATTGCGACCGCCGAGCAAAGCTATGAGGGCGAAGGAAATCCGGTCAGCCATTGGGTTATTGCCTGGGGCCGGGACGAGCGCCCGACCCCGGCCCAAGAAAAAGAGGCCTGGGAAACCTTCCTCCGCCACCAGGGGATGGAGGATCACGCCCTGGTCTTTGTGGGACATAGCAATACGGACAATTACCACAGCCACGCCCTGGTCTGCCGGCTCCGCCCTGAGGCTGATGCCGACGGCAAGCTCAGGATCCGCCACGACGGCGGGACCGAAACCCGTCTCGGCAGCGACGGCAAGCGCCGCAACCACGAAATTAATAACGGCCACCGCGCCGTAGCCGAAATCTGTAAACTGCAAGGTTGGGATACGTCCGCGAACATCTTTAACCCCGACGGCAGCCGCCGCGCCGCCGTCGATTCGGACAAAATTCGCCTGGGCCAGAAGGTTGAAGCGGCCGAAGCCCGTACCGGCGAGCCCTCCGGCCTCCGGCAAATGGCCGAAAAAGGCGTTGAAGCCTTGCGACAAGCCAAATCCTGGGATGAGGCCCGCGACCTGCTCGGCAAAGCCGGCATCAAGCTCCGGATCACCGACTCGCCTATGGATGTCAACGGCAAGGTCCGGTGGGGCGGATATCTCAAAGACCATGACGGGCACAAGGTCAAGTTGAGCGCCTTGCCCCGCGATTGCGGCTACAAGGCCCTGGATCGCCGTTTCTCCGGCCGGACCGACGGCCAGACCGAGACCCCGGCCCCGAAGGCCCTGACCGCCAACTCGGCAAAATATCACGCCCGCAGCATCTTCAACGCCTCGACCTCTTTGGCCGAAGCCGAAAAAGCCCTTGTCGGCAAGGGCATGAGCATCGAAAGGCAAGGAAAAACGGGCGGATACCTTCGCTTCGGCGAAGGCGATGAGGGCAGGATCAAGCTTTCGGCCTTGGGCGGCAAGTATTCCCTTTCCGCGCTCAATAAAAAATACAATGTTCAAGTCTCAAACGATGGAAGCACAATGCATAATAGTCAAGGAAAAGTCAATGGATTTTCCAGGCAAGACGCATTGAAGGCCCGTGCCGAAGCGGCCGGGGCTCGTGCTTCTTCCGCCGAAGGCCGTGCCGCAGAGGTTGCGGCGGAAGGCTCGCTGGCGAATTCCATCGCAGAAGCCATCGACGATGCCCTCGCCCAGGCCATGGCCATGGACGCGGTCAGGAAAGCCAAGCAGCAAGCGGCACAAGCCGCACAACGCGCCCGCGAGATGGAGGAACGGGCAACCAAAGCGGAAAAGGCCCTAAAACAGCACAAAAACAAGAAGGAAGGAACGATCATGACCGAAAAGCAAACGCACATCGGCAATGCGGCGCGGGACACCGCAGTGCAAGCAGAAAACCTGGCATATGCGCGTGATCGCGCCAACGCCATGCGCGACCTCGCGATCTTGCTGGACGACATCGCCCGGCTCAAGGACACAATCCGGGACGGGCAATGGCACGATTACGCAGAGCTTCCGGCCAAAATCGCCATCTCGGACGAGCAGCGACTTGCCGACACTTACTCCGCCAGACCTCCGGCTTATGCGGATATGGCAAAGATCGCGCTGGAGTGCGAGCAGACGGCACATGCGGTCGGGCAGCCCGATGCCGACCACGTCACACTTATGGGCAAGCTCGATAACCTGCAACAGGCTCTCTCGCAAAGCGTTTCGGCATTGCCCGAGCGGAAAGATTGGCGGGAAATGTCCACCGATGAGCGGCGGACCGTGCGTGCCGCGATCGCGGCCGAGCCCGATCCCGGCCCGGAAGATCCGGGGATGATCGATGCGGCCTTCGGGCCGGTTCAGGCCCCGGCCCCGGCCGAACCCGAGGCCCCCAAGGGCAACTGGTTGACCCGAAAGCTCGCAGCCGCCCGCGAAAAGGGCGCTTCCATCGTCAGCGGTGCCGGCCCGGTTGCCGGCACGGCCCAGGCCACCGGCCAGACCACCCAGCAAGCCCAGCGTCAGGGCATGCGCCAATAACCAACCCGCAAACGCAATGGGGCCGGGCACGACCCGGCCCCGGAGGACATATGGACATCTTCAATCTGACTTTCGCAAACGAACACGGAGACGAATGTTGCGTTTGCCCCAACTGCCGCAGCGATCACGCGACCCCGACCGAAGACGGCGGCGTGCGTTGCCTGGATTGCCTGCACGAAAACGGCAAGCCAATGAAACAAGTACGGAATCCCCCTGTTTGCCCCGCCTGCGGCTGGCACATGATGTCGCACATCAATCTGACGTCCGGCTCCGTGCTGCAATGCAATCGATGCCATACCCGCTTCTCGGGCGGCAAAGCGCACCCGGCGACCCTTTGTCCTACCTGCGGCGTCTACGCCGCCTGGCGCAGCGGCAGAAACTCTTTTGAGTGTCTGGAGTGC
Source organism: Desulfovibrio sp. (assembly GCA_031551885.1). Lineage (GTDB taxonomy): Bacteria > Desulfobacterota > Desulfovibrionia > Desulfovibrionales > Desulfovibrionaceae > Frigididesulfovibrio. Next base: position 19,054 of record JAVBMX010000100.1, on the reverse strand, counting down.
GGGATCACGCACCCCACCGACAGCACCTACGCCCGAAACCTGTTGCCGCCCAAGCGCTGCACCGCCTGCGGGCGAAATGCCGCCCATCCGGTGAAGTGGACGGTCCGAGAAAAGGCCCGCCCCGTGTGGCGCACATACGAAAACGGCGGCGCGGGCGTGATGTGGACGACCGCCGAAGCCGGCAAGTTCCGGCGCAGCACCAGGGCGGATGTGCTGCAATGCAAGCTGTGCGGGCAGATTTCTGACCCGGAGACCGGGCAGATGCTCGATTTCCAACTGCGGCCGACCCAGGCCATGGAAGCCACGGAAACCCTGGATCAGGACATCAGCTTCACCTTTTCCAACGGCATCGACAACACCCTTCAAACAAAGGAATAAGCCATGGGAACCACCGCAACTTCGGCCATCACAGCTTCGCTGTGCATGTCCAAGCAGTACAACTCAGCGTTGTACTCGAACTTCTCGACCGTGATCGGCGCATTCAGCAAGCAAATCGCAAAGACGATGAGCGGGCTTGCTGAAGTCGATGCGGCAACAGCGGGCATCCTGCGCGAAATCATCTATCCGGCCTTGTCCGGCGAGGTCGAAAACGTCGAGCCGTTCGCCGTGGCCAGGGCCATCGCCCAGCCCGTCGCTTTCGAGTCGCACGTGGACGGCAAGGCCGAGGCCGACGAAAAGGCCATCACCGCCCTCCGGTCCGCCCAGGCCATCGAGATCCATGCCGCAAAGGTCTTTGCCGCCGCCGCGCAGCAGCCGGGCGGGCAGGTAATTTCCGAAACTTTGAGTCTGGAGGCCCTTGCCGCCGTTTCGATCGGCCGCGCGAACGCCCACGGCCGCACCATCGGGGCGATCCTGGACGGCTCCTATTGGTCCCGATCCGGCGAATGGACGTGCATGCAGTGCGGGCATGTCACCAAAGCCCCCGAAGCAGCCGAATGCCCGTGCTGCAAGGCCGGACGCGAATTCGCGTCGGCCTAACCACCAACTTCCGAGAGGATTAGAGTCATGGGAAAAAAGCACATCCCGACATCGCGACTCATCATTGTCGCTGTAAGCATCATGGCGGCTCTGATCCTCTGGATCTCGGAGAGCCACGGGAAGGAAAAAAATCCGTTCGACCTGGAATTCCTGGGCGGGCTGATTTCCACCAAGATCGCAGCCCACAACCAGCAGATCGCGGCGACACAGGCACAGCAGGCCGCCACGGCCGACATCCAGCCGCAATACGATCTCCCCGATGGTATTGAGATCGAAAAAGACAACGATCTGACCGCCGCTATGCTCAGCAACCTCTTCGGCCCCGTGTGGCGCACGGTTGCCGGGGACGCGGCAGCCGACAGCCTCGGCGGCATCGGCAAATTCAGCGGTGTCGTGACTATGTGCCTCGGATTCCTCAACCTGATCGCAATGGGCTTTGTTTCCATGGCGATCCTGTACATCTGGGGCATTGCGGCGGTCTCGACGGCACACTACGGCGGCAAGATCGGCGGGCGCGTCAATACGCTTTGGCTGCCAGTGCGGCATGCATTCGCCATCTGTTGCGTCACACCGGTTTACAATGGCGTGAGCTTGCTGATGATCATCATCCTCAGCGCGACCTCTTGGGGCATCAATTCGGCCAACGCGATCTGGGATGCAGCCGGCGCGTACATTGTTGAGCATGCGCAACAAGGGATCATCGATAACAGCCCGCCGTTCATCGAAGAGGAGTCCCTGGCCTTGATCTGGCCCGCTTTCCAGATTGCGGTACATCAAACTATTGGTCAGGCGGCCGGTTACGAGCTCCAGCCGGTGCCGGTCAAGGAGCTGCCGACATCTTCGATCACCCGGCGCAATTACGTCAAGATACAAAGCGCGGCAGGTGGGAGATACGCCGTTGTGACGGAGCCCCTCAACGGCGCGGTCGCGATATGCCCAATGCCGATCAAGGACAAGTCCATCCCCTTCGGCGGCTTGGGTTGCATCCATATCCCAACCTATAAGTTTCAGATCGAAGACGGAAATATCATCCTCCCGAAGGGGAAGGATAAAGTCATATATGACGCACACATCGGCATTACCCGCGCCCGCGTCCAGGCGACGATTAATTTCCTGGAGGGCATGCGCCTGCATGCAAATCAGTTCCTGGGCAGCAGTCAGCGGGGAGGGAGGGAGACGGTTCCGTTTATCGCAAACCCCGGTGCAATGCCGCAGTCCGAAGACGCTCTTTATCTCGCCAGACAATACCGCTTGGACGTCATGACCGCCGCCCAGGAGCATATTGCGGTCGTCAAGTCCGAAAACAACGTCAAAAAAATGCTCGAAGGAGCCGTCGATAACCACGACGGAAAATCCAGGATCGGGTGGGCGACGGCCGGGCTTTTTACGTACCAGCTCGCTCAAACCCAAGCCAGGCTTGACGATGTCGTTTTCGGCACGACAACGGCTTATCGCGCTCCGGCCGATCCGATCGATTACGAGTCGTGGACTCTGTCTCCAGACATCAGAGACGCTATGCGGGAGGCTCCGGGCTACGCGCAGACCGTCCTGACACAAAATCGGGTCTACAACCCGGTTTCGGAAGAAGGCGACGGTCCATCAATGATCAATAAATTGATCACGGGCGTTTTCCTTGGCGGAGACAATATGTCCAACGGCATTTTGTCAGGTACCTTGGCCGAATTCAGTAAGGCCGACCCGATCGTCGTCCTCTCGAACTTCGGCAAGAAGTGCGTGGAAATCGGCGGCCTTACTGCAATCGCTTCCCTGGTCGGCGCGGCCGGAGCCTGGATCCCTTTCATCGGCGATTCGTTGCAAGCCATCGCGACAAATCCCTTTCTGGTCGGCGGCATGACTGCCTTGTGGTCCGTGGGCGTTGTCCTGCACTACGTCGCGCCGTTCACGATCTTCGCCATGTGGTGCTGGGGGATCAGCAAATGGCTGCTCACGACCTTCGCCGCCCTCTGTGCCGCGCCGTTTTGGGCATGTTCCCACGTAATGCCCGAGGGCGATGGCTTCGCGGGACAGAGCGCCCGGCAGGGATACGTGATGCTGATGAGCCTGACCATCAGGCCCGTCATGATGACCATCGGTGCGGTTGCGGCAGTAGGCTTATGGCAAGCATCATCCGGCATGTACGCAACGCTCCTTGCCAGCTTCCTCAACGGGTTCACGGCGTCAAGCGGCAAGAGTGTGATCAGCGAACTGATTTTGTCGGTCATCGTCATGATCATATACTACTGGATCTATTACCAGATCTTCAAATTTTGCATCAACGACCTACATGATCTGGTCATGAAATGGATCGGCCAGCACGGCGCTTCGATCTTCGGCGATGACGGTTCGGCCGGCGGGCACATCACCGCCACGGCCGGCGCGGTCGCGGGCAGCGGCGCAGGCATGGCCGGTAAGGCTTTCGGGGCCGAGGGCTTCGCAACCGGCGCAGCCCATGCCGCCGGAAAGGGCGCGGCCGGGGCCGGAAACAAGATGTACCAAGCGGCGCGGAACGTGATGGGCAAAAAGTCGCCGGCCGCCGACCTGCCTGGGCAGATCGCTCCGGCCGAATAACCGCAAACGCCAACGGGGGCGGGAATTTCCCGCCCCCCAGGAGGACAATATGAATACCGAACGGAAGGCGATGGATTACCTGAACGAAGAAACCCAAAAACGCAAGCAGCGGAAGGAAAAAGACATGAACGCGAACGCGGAAACCATGGAACAAGCCCCCACCAACCCCGCAAAGGCCAGGATCGGCCGCGTGGCAGTCGTCGTCGCCGGTCCGATCTGCCGGCTGGGCGCGGAGCTCCTTTTCGCCCTGGCCGTCGTGCTGGGCGCGGGTCTCGGCCTCTACATCGCGATCCTTGCAGGGAATTACTTGTCACAATTCGCCCTGGCCGTCGCAGGCCTGACCCTGCAGGACGATCACGGCGTGCTTGCCGCCGTCGTCTGCTACTGCCTCGCGATCGTGGGGTGGTTCCGCTTCCTGATCGCGCTCTGGCAGCGCCTGCGCGTGATGACCGAAGACCTCAAGTCCTTCTACCGCCGGGAGGTGACGCAATGATGCTCTTCCTCGGGATCGTATGCTTCGGCCTCGCGGCGGCATCGGGCATCTATGTTGACCGCCAACGCTTCTATCGCCGGAACGGCGCAGGCGTGGAGGAATTCGCGACGTACGGCAAAAAGGTCAAGGCCAGGATCGACGAAGGTGCGCTTCTGGCGCTCGGGACGATCTCGGGCGTTGCGGGAATGTGCCTGACCGCCGCCGGGATCTATTACTGGTAGCGGCCCGGTCGGGGAATGGGGAAACGGGGACGTCCGAAAGGACGTCCTCTCCTTTTCCCGTCCGACAAATCCGATGCGGATCGGTTCGGAACGACACTTCTAGAGGCATCCGCATCAACGCCCGCCTGCATGGAAAAGGGCCGCTCCAAAAGCGGCCCTTTCAAGTTACCATCTGGTTTAATTCCGGTTACGCAAGCTTCTTTCGATGTGCGCTCGGTCTCGCGCTTTGTTTATCTCGTCTTGGAAAGCAAGATAGCCGAGGCCGGCAACGATAATGCCGATGACAAGGTAGAGGGTGAAACGGATGAGCCGGCTGTTGTCCACGGTTGCTTTCGGCGGATTTTCCATGATGACGTCCTCTTCGCCGCCATTCCCGGCGGCAGGGTTAGGGTTACCTCATGCGGAATATGGTAATCAACAAGATAACGTAATCTACAAGATTACGCAAATGCGCAAGCTTCTTTCGTATGATGCGCGTATGGCAAAAAAGCGCATCAAGACGGACGCTTTCAGCGTCGTGCTCCGGGAAATCCGCACGGAAAAAGGCTTATCGCAAGATGAAGTAGCTGAACGGCTGGACGTTGCCCGTAATTACATATCGTATCTGGAGAGCGGCCAACGGTATCCATCCTTGGAAATGCTCATCGCCGTGGCGCAGGCCTTGGGCGTCAGGCCCGGCGAGATGACGGACAGGATTGCGGCGAGAATCGACAGCGGCAGAGCCGCCCCACTGGCTAAGAAGCAGGCAGGCCCAAAGACATGAAAGCGGGCCGCTATGCAAAGAGATGGTGAAAACCCAGGAATGGGTAGTGAAGAAGGCCGATCGGGAAAGCGACCTTCTTCATTTTATGAGGATGCTGGCCTTCGGGGGAAAGATATCGGAACTTTCAAGAGCGTCAGCGACCTCGCTTCTTGCTCAGCGCTGGAAGGCGAAGAGAGCTGAAGCCAGATCCAAGGAAGCCAGAGGCCGATGGAGTATTCACTTTCTTCGAAAAAGATGCAAAGATTATTCTAGTTATCGGCAAGAGGACATCTATAAGTTGATCTTAAAAATGTTCAGGCTTTTTTACTAAGGGATCAAGCTCTTTTATTTACAGAAAGGACTACAGATATGAAGATAGACGAACTTGTCCGGTTGTACAGCAAGTACGGATTCGAAGCAAAAAAATCAAATCCCGATGTCGCTGTTTTCGGCATACAGCAAGGAAGATATTATGGCGTAGATATAATCCCACTACATAGTGGAGTTAATACTGAGAGCATTGAATCGGAGTATAAAAAAGCTGGCTATGCTGTTAACAAAATTTCAGATTTGTCTTATGAGAAGATTGACCTAAGTCTCTTCGAAAGTTTTTTCTCTTACGAATCTACAGTTAATATTTTACGTTCACGATATAATGACTATACGCAAACTCGAAATGATAAACTTGCAATCGAATACATCTATATACCTTGTCCATATACCATGATTGATCATGCTGCGGTTGACAACAGCGAAATAGATATCGACGAAAGTATTTTACAAACACTTTTAAAAGATGGACCCCAGCTCGTCATTCTTGAGGCGGCTGCAAGTTATGGAAAAACGGCGACGGCATATCAAGTTCTGAATAGATTTTTGTCTTGTGGTGACAAAAAAACACCCCTCTTTTCCGAGTTATACAAAAATAGACAAGCTAGGATATTTCGGCATATTCTTTTAGATGAGAAAGAACACCTCTTTCCACACTTGAAAGCGGATTTAGTAATTGAAGAAATCAAGAACGGCAGAGTTCCGGTCATTATTGACGGCTTCGATGAACTTCTTTTGAAAAGTAGAGAGGATGATTCGTCAGAAAATTTTGAAGAAGTAGGCTCCATGCTTGCGACAATAGGCGAACTCCTTGAAGGAAATGCAAAAATACTTCTTACAACAAGAAAAACTGCATTATTCGCAGGTGACGAATTTTACGAATGGATGCTTACAAATGAAGAAAAATTTTCGATTACCCGATATGAAATTCATAAGCCCGACATCAAGAAGTGGATTGGGCATGATAAAGTCAGCTATCTAGAAAGATCCGACATTCCTATACACAGTATTGCAAGCCCAGTATTGCTTACTCATATCCGCAGTATGACCGAAGGAACCTTTAAAGAAAAATGCAAAAAGGTTGAACTACTAATAAACGATTTTTTTGATAGCATACTTAATCGCGAACAAGAACGGCAAGATCTCCATCTTGACAACATGAAACAAATAAAAATACTTTCTAACTTGGCTGGAATATTTGCAGTACTAGGTATAACATCAGAGCAAAAAATTCTCATAACAGATTTTATTCGTGAAGGTAACGAGTTACTGCTGACAGAAACTTTGTTGACATACCCCCAAACACAACGTCCGACAATGGATGAACTTGTCGAAAAACTCTCCAACCATGCACTGCTGGACCGTATTGGGAGTCAGGATGACAATATCGGTTTTTTGAACGACTTTGTCTTCGGGTACCTAATTGGCGAGCAGGCGTTGAACGAAGACCTCCGGTGGCTTCGCGAGGTTTTCCTGAACGAATTTTTTGTCAATCTGATGACATTCGCATTTGGCATACTCAAAAATGAGAAGTCAACTATGCTTCTCGAAAAAATTACCGCCATCTTCGCTGATCTTCCTCCTCTTACGCAACTCCTGGTTGAAAAAACCATGAAAACAAGCCTGGAGGGCTCCTACAGGGGGCAAACCTTTGACAAAATGGATTTTGCCAGCCTGATCATCGAGAAAAAGGATTGCTTCATCGAGTGTGTTTTTAATGAATGTACTTTTGAAGACCTAACTATCCATAAGAAAGCGTTGTCCAGAGTGTCTTTTACTGCCTGCTCCTTCATCAACTGCACGGTCATTGAAGACGGTGATGACGAAAATGGGGCATGGTTTTTTGGCATTTCGGAAATTGGCGAAAACGTCGAAACTCTTCTCGCGTTCACCCCCCCGACTCAGATCCTGCCCACCAATGGGGAGAGCTACCCATACGAAAAAATTGTGCTTAGAAATATTGCCCCCAAGGGAAGGCCTAATGTGGCGATCAAAAGGCCCATCCGCACCTTATACCGTGGAGTCCGCCCCGACCAAAAGCGCCACATTCCAGATGCAATTGAAAGCCTCAAAAAAAGAGGATTCATTACCTTTGACGAGAAAAACGCCTATATTAATCGTGAAAGATTAGCGGAAATCAACGAATTCATGGGAGATGAATAATGTTTTCCGATGCTGTCATCACATCAGATACGCATAAAGATATCGAGAATCATCTCGAGGGGTTTGGCCTGTTTTTTCGTTGTTTTAGTCGGGCAAAGGAACGACATTCACTCAACAAAAAGATACAAAAAAAGATTGAAAGCAAGGAATACACAAAGCATGGGAAAATGCTTCAGGACGCCATCGGTGTCCGCGTCATCTTGTATTTTCCCGAAGATATCGAAAGCGTCATCTACCTGTTGGACAAAAAGTTCACAAAACATGATGAGATGATTGATCCCCCGTGTGAGCAGGAGTTTTCACCCACACGCTGCAATCTCATTTTTAAGCTTCCAGAGAAAAGAGCCTGTGCGCTTCTCGCCAACCATAAAAATTATGAGGGGTTCATAGACAGCACATACGAAGTTCAGATCCGTACCATTTTTTCTGAGGGGTGGCACGAGATTGAACACGATCTGCGTTACAAGCGCCAAGACAGTTGGAGAAATCACAAGGATCTTTCTAGAATGCTGAATGGCATAAATGCCTCATTGGTAGCCTCGGAATGGAGCCTTGAACGAATATTCGATGATTTGGCCCACAGGTTCTACAAATCTGGCGAGTGGGAGTCTATGCTCAAAAATAAAATGAGACTCCGATTCGACGGCTGCTCATTATCTAAAGAGTTGGAAGACATTTTTTCAAAAGAACCCGATATTGCAAAAATATTCTTTAGAATGGAAAAAGAAAATGTAATTAAAGCAAAGGCAGATCACAGTATCAGCTTCCCAATGGATTTAGATAATGTAATTTTTTTCTATAATGCAATTTCTGTAAAAAATAAGAACATTATAGACATCACGCCGCGTGTGATGCTTGATGACTTTGCAAGCCATGGCATCAACTATTGAGTGTTTCTCACCTCTGACTCGGTGAATACGTGGAGATGGCCCTCTCCTAAGGTATGTAAGATCACTGGTAGAGGCATAAGAATTCCTTTTGACTCCACCGGGTCAATCCCCCTCCTCTCCAAGGTGCGCCGCAAGGCGCATCTTCTCGTTCCAAGCCTCGGCTTCGCCTACGTTTGGCACGGAAGCAGACCTTTCCGTTCCGTGGGATGCCCGGAAAACCCCGCCATGGGCGCAAATACTTGGTGGTAGGGGGCCGGCAGCCCCAATGATGATGAATGTTCTCCCCCGGAGATCGGGGCCGGGAGTCACGGGTGACCGGCCCCCTCCACCGGGGGAGAACATTAGTTTTTGAAATCCAAGGAGACAAGCCATGCAAGCCCAAACCGTGACCCCTTCCGTATACGTCGCCGTCCTCGCCGATTACAACGCCGGACGCCACCACGGCGCTTGGATATCCTGTGCCCAAGGCGAAGATGCCGTACAGGACGCGATAAACGACCTTTTGGCCACGAGTCCAACCGCCGCCCAGGAAGGCAGGCAGGCGGAAGAATGGGCCATTCACGACGCCGAAGGCTTTGACGGCGTCCGCATCCGGGAAACCGAAAGCGTGGCCGACCTGTGCGCCCTGGCAGAAGCCATCGAGGAACACGGCCCCGCATTCGCCGCCTTTTACGGTTATGCGGCTTCCGACGTGTCCGTCGCGGATTGCCTGGAACAGTTCCAGGAAGCTTATCAGGGGACGTTCGACACGCTGGAAGCGTGGGCTGAGGCGTGGGCCGAGGAAACCGGCTTGCTGGACGAGATCCCTCAGGCCTTGCGGTATTACTTCGATTGCGAGCGGTACGCGCGGGATTGCGAGATCAACGGCGATATCTTCAGCGTCCGGACGAGCGACGGCGATCTTGCCGTCTTCACCCACTACTAAAAACGGAGGGACATCATGTACGGATTTATCGGAATAGCCCTGCTCGGCTTCGCCGTGGCCCTTGGTTTCTTTTTCGAACGTCACCAGTTCATGCGGCGCAACGCAATGGGCGTGCAAGAATTTCGAAATTATGGACACATGGTTGTGACGAGGATCGCGGAAGCCGTGGCCAAGATTGTCGGCGTCGCGAGTTTCTTCGCCGGGGTGGGGTTCATCATCGCTCAATTTTGAGCGTGACCCACCGCGTGACCCACCGGCAAAGATTCAGGGGTATTTTTCCGAAAATGCGCCCCACCGTGACCCACCTGGAATGGGGTGCCGTGACCCACTTGTGACCCACTAATGTCCATTTAATGCGAAAAACAAAGAAAAAAGGGCTTACCGTTTCCGGTAAACCCTTGATTTATCTGGTTGCGGGGAGAGGATTTGAACCTCTGGCCTTCGGGTTATGAGCCCGACGAGCTACCAAGCTGCTCCACCCCGCGATGGACCGACAAGTGGTGCTTAAGCTACGTTCGAAGCCGTTGCGCACGTCCCTGTCGGGAGAACGGAAAGTAGTCCAATGGGGGTGGGGTGTCAAGCGTATCTTTCCTTTTTTCGAAAATTTATTCGGACACAGCGCATTTATCACGCCCACGTGGGCTTTGCCGACTTCTTTCCGTTTCTGGTACGAAAAATACTTACACAATAGCCTATTCATAGACGACGTAGGTTTCTTTGGCAACCCCAAAGACCGCTTTCTGCTCCGCTCAAAGCTCGGCCACTCCCCACCCCTCCGACCTTAGCCTTTCAGCAGTATGTCCCGCTACGTTCGCGTGCGCCTCTCGATTTTTCCCATGATTTTGGGTAGAGAATCCGCGTCCGGTGTCCGTGCCCTTACGCCCACTCCGAGCGGGCAAAGCCCGGCCCCAGACCACGAAGCCCAGCTCCCCCCACGAGGTCCCTGTGAACTTTCCTTTGCCGTCCGTACCGGGCTCAGTCTTATTGGGGTCAAGCTTCTTCCACTTCCGCGAGGCCCTATGTCCACGCCGCTGAGCAGCCGCCACCCCGCGCTCTACTTCCTCTCCGTCCGGCTCAGGCGTCTGCACCGCATGCTCACCTGGCATCTGGACGGCCGCCGCTATGCCCGCGAACAGCGCGACGAGCTATTGCCCTTCCGGGTCATCAAGCATCAGTCCGTGCTGCTGAAAAAGCTTGGCGAAAGCGACATGCACCTGCAGCGCAATAAGGTCGTCAACCTGGGCATCGCCATGCGGCCGCTCCACGGGCTAATCATCCGGCCGGGCGAGGTGTTTTCCTTCTGCCGCCGGGTCGGTCCGCCCACGGCCCGGCGCGGTTTTCTGCCGGGCATGGAGCTCTCGTTCGGCAAAGCCCGCGCGGGCGTCGGCGGGGGCATCTGCCAGATATCCAACCTCATCCACTGGATGGTCCTGCACAGCCCCCTGACCGTCACCGAGCGCCGGCACCACTCTTTCGACCCCTTCCCCGACGAGGGCCGCGTTCTGCCCTTCGGCAGCGGGGCCACGGTTTTCTACAACTACATCGACTACCAGTTCACCAACGCCACGCCGCACACCTTCCAGTTGCGCCTCTGGTTCTCCGAAAAGTGCCTGGAAGGCGAACTGCGCTGCGACACCGATCTCCCCTACCGCTACCACGTCAAAGAGGAGAACCACACTTTCCTCAAACAGGACGGCGCGTTCTATCGGAAAAACGAAATCTGGCGCGAAAAAATCGAGAAAGGCCACAACGGCCGGATGTTGGAACGCGAGTTGGTGACCAAAAACTTCGCCCGTGTCCTCTATGTCCCGGCTGAATTTGCGGAATAAGTGATTGGGGGCTGCCGCCCCCAAACCCCGCCTGGGGGGAATGATTCCCCCCAGACCCCCTCGATGTCGAAAGCCCCGCGTGCGCGGGGCTTTCGACAATTGGGGGTGCAGGGGATTCAATCCCCTGCCAGGGGGATTGGGGGACAGCGTCCCCCGATTAACTATTTACCTTGGCGCTGGGCGTTCAGGATATCCTTGGTGGCCTTGAGCATATGATCGAACTCCGAATCCTTCAGGTTGTGCTGGAAGGGGAAGGAAATCATATGGTCGTAGAAGAGATCCGTATTGGGGCAGCTCGCCTCGCCCAAGCCCAGACGCTGATAGAACGGGTAACGGTTCAGCGGGTAGTACTGGACCACGCACTTCACGCCTTTTTCGGTGAACATGCGGCGGATGAAGTCGTCGCGGCGCTCCACGGTGTCGACCATGCGGGCCGGCAGCAGGTGGTAGTTGTGTCGGGTGGAGTCCACGCGGTGGAACTCCAGTTCCGGGTAGTCGGCCAAGGCATCTATGAAACGCAAGGCCCGGGCGCGTTTTTCGGCGTTGATGGCGTCGATGCGCTCAAGCTGCTTGGCTCCCAAGGCGCATTCCACTTCACCCAGGCAGTAGTTGTTGGGCCACACGATTTCGCCGTCCAGCTCGGGGAAATCGAGGTTGCCCATGGCCGGCTTCCAGTAGTCGGGCCGCTCGTAGGGGAAGGCGCAATGGCCGTTGTGGCGCAGCATGGGGATGATCTTGGCGTACTTCTCATCCTTGACCGTGAGCATACCGCCCTCGCCCAAGGTGGTCAGGTTTTTGTGCGAGTGGAAAGAGAAGATGCCGAAGTCGCCGAAAGCCCCGACCCGCGTGCCGTTGATGTCCGCGCCGATGGCCTGGCAGGCGTCTTCAATGACCAGGAAGTTGTGCTTCTTGGCCAGGGCCATAATCGAGGGCATATCGGCCACGTAGCCATACAGGTGCACCACCACCACGGCCTTGGTGCGCGGGGTGAGCACGGCCTCGATGCATTTGGCGTCGATGACCCGGGTGGGCAGATCCACGTCGGCCCACACAAGCTTCGCGCCCTTTTTGGCAAAGGGGTAGGCCGAAGACGTGAAGGTATGCAGCGGAATAATCACCTCGTCGCCGGGCTTGAAGGCGCAAAGCTGGGCCGCGACTTCCAGGGCGCAGGTGCCGTTCATCATGGCAAAGGCATAGGGTGCCTTATTGAACTCGCGGAACTTGGCCTCAAAAGCCTGCTGGAAACGCCCCTGAGTCAGGGGGTCGGCGGTTTTCAACGCATCGATGACGACCGCGATTTCCTCTTCGGTGTAATCCAAAGCCCGGCCGCTGAAATTAACTTGAAGGTCCATGGAGGAATCTCTTTTTTAATATAGGGAAGAACTGTTTTTCGCCTTCGGCAACCGGGGGAAATGATTTCCCCCGGACCCCCTCGTTTTGCATCACGACGCGCGTGCCCAACTCAAGGTTTCACCGGTGCCGCCGTATTAATAAGACCTTATTGCAAAAACACAATCGCGGATAAGGAAGGAGGGGGTGCCGGGGGAGGAACCCTCAAGAGGTGACCCCTTGCGGTTCCCTCCCCCGATTCACACTTCTCCCTCTTCTCTTACATCTGCTTGAACAGGCTGATGACTTTTTCTTTGGTCAGGATCTTTTTGAAATCCGGGCCAAGGGCATTGATCAGGGGTTTTTCGTGGACGATGGAGCCCATATACAGGGCTTCAAGCTGATCGTCCGTAAGGTTCTTGCACAGGCCTTTTTCCAGCACGATGCCCTGTTTTTTCAGCATGGCCATGAGTTGGGCCTGCTCTTCGGGGTAAAACTCGCCGAGCACGGAAAGGGCGTAGCAGCCGGCCAACCCGTGGGGAACATGCAGGACAACGCCGAGACCGGCGGAAATGGGGTGCACGATGCCCACGTTGCCGGCGGCCATGCCGCCCAGATACGAGGCGACCATGAGCTTTTCCAGGTTTTCCGGATCCATCATGTCTCTGTCGCCCAGGAACACGTCGTGGCACAGATTCAGAGCCGCTCCGGCCAGGGCGTCAACGATGACGTTGCGGTACGAGCCGCGCCGGGATTCGAAGCAGTGCATGAAGGTGTCGATGCCGGTGAAGAAGTAGGCCCGGCGCGGCACGCTGCGGGTGAGTTCCGGGTCGAGAATGAGCTGGTCGAACATGGTGAAGTCACTGTTCATGCCCAGCTTGAGTTTTTTGCGATCGTTGGTCAGCACGCAGGTACGCGAGGCTTCGGCCCCGGTGCCGGCAATGGTCGGAATGCCGATCTTATAGATCGCGGGGTTCTTGACCAGCTCCCAGCCTTGGTATTCTTCGGCCTTGCCGGGGTTGGTCAGCAGGTTGGCCACGGCCTTGGCCGTATCCAGGGTGATGCCGCCGCCGATGCCCACCACGCAGCAGGGAGCCGCGCCCACGGCCTTGGCCGCGTCGGCCAGGGCGTCCACCGCCTCGACCGTGGGTTCGGCCGAAGTATCAATAAAGAACACCTTATCCCCGGCCTTGGCGGGCAGGTTCTTGGCCAACTCGTTGTTTTGGAAGAAGCCGTCCAGGTAGAAGAACACAGGGCCGCCCAGGCTCCGGCGGGCCTCAAGCAAATCTCCCAGACCGGCGAAACTGCCGGGACCGGGCATATAGTAAGGCACATTCTTGATGTTGCGAAATGCCGTCATAGGTGGCTCCTTAGAGCATGTAACGAATGAAATGAGCAAAATGCTCTGGTGACTGCGCAGCAGGCACCCGCTTGCGTACTCGTTTCCGGCTTTGCCGGGCGTCTCGAGAGATGTTTTTCAAACTATAATTCTCTCGAGCATTTTCAGAGTGAAAAAGCTCCGTGCCTCGGCGGGACGCCCGCTTGCGCGTTCAGGTTCAAGCGCATCAGACACACTGCGGCGGGCGGTTCGGCGCACCGCTCCGGCGACTCGAAACGCGTCGTTCAACACGACCGCTCATCTTCGGGTCCGCAATAGGAAAACGCAAGGGGAAAGTCAACGGGAAAGATATGCCTGCGCCGGCGCTTTTTCACTTGCCTTCCGGGCGTTCGGAGCTCCCGGCCGCAAGTGGATCGTCGGGCTCGTCGGGGTTCCCCATACAGCTGCCCTCCTTCGGTAGACAGAACAGTTGCGCCAGAGGACATTCCGTGCAGCCTTCGTCGTGGCGAAGGCGTTTGTGAACGGCGCACACGGCCTCGCGCGGAGTCAGGAAAATGTTCTGCAACCCGACGGAGGCCAAGATTCCGGTGCGGCCCATGACCTGCGCCACCGAACCCATGACCCCGCTGAAACTCATCTCGATTCCCGCCTTGCCGGCCCGTTGCACGAGCATGGCCAGGGATTCCTCGCCCGAAGCGTCCATATGGGTAATGCCGGAACATAACATATGAATATGACGCAGTTCCTTTCGGCTCTCGATGAGGCGGATGACGTGGTCTTCCAGCAGGACGGAGTTGGCGAAGAACAACGGTCCCTGGAAGTGTACCAGGGCGATGTGCCGGCATTCGGTCCGGCGGTGCAGCGCCGTGTCGCACAGGGTGCCGTCCGGCCCGCAGGTGAGGGCGGTGATTTGCGGATACATGGAACGGAAAAAGAAGGCCGCCAACGAAATGACCACGCCGACGGCAATGCCCCAGTCCAGATGCGGGGCGAAAAACAGCGTGACGGCAAACGTCACAAGGGCGATAAGCCCGTCGAAACGCCGGGCCGCCCAAATGCGCCGGAACTCGCCGACATTGATCAACGAGGTTGTGGCCCGCATCACGACAATGGCCAGCACCGGCTGAGGCAAGTGATACAGCGCGCCGGTGAAAAACTGCAGGACGATCAGCGCGCCGAGCGAGACGAACAGACAGGAAACCCCGGTGACCGCCCCGGAATTGAGGTTGAGCGCAGAGTTGGAAAACGAGCCGGAGACCGGACAGGTGGCGGTCAGACCGCCGGCAACGTTGGCAAGCCCCTGCCCCACCAACTCTTGATTGGGGTCGATGCGGTACCCGTGCCGAGTGGCGGCGGCCTTGGCGATGGAAATGGATTCGGCAAAGCCGACGAAGGCGATGATCACGGCTTGCGGCAGCAACAGCAGCAGGGTTCCGAAAGAGAAATCCGGCAATCCGAGGCGCGGCAGGCCGGAGGGGATGCTTCCCACCACTTCGCCGCCGGCGGAAAAATGCAGGGCGGCGAGATCCGGTGCTCCGCCGGAAAGCTTCAGCCGCCAGGTTCGGCCGTCCAGGCGCTCTCCGTCGGGCGCGAGCTTCGGCACGGCGGGCAAAGTCGGGCGGACTTCCGCCGCCTCTTCGGAGGTATCGCCCGAGAGATAGCCGGAGTCTTGCTTGAGATGGAAAATCCGACGCCCATCGGGAGTTTCCTCGGCCACAAACGTGCAGCGGCGCAGGTGTTCGCGCACCAAAGCGGCCTGATGCAGAATGCGTTCGTTCAGCAGACGCTGTTCCTGCATGTGGAAGGCGTGTTCCAACTCCGCGACCTTGCCGGAAGCCTGACGGGACGCGAGAATCGCCAGGGCGTGGTTGAGAACTTTGCTCTCATCGTCGAGCTGCTTCAGGCGAAGGAGCAAGACCTGCACCTCTTCTGAGGCGATATCCTGAATTTTACCTTCGCCGTCGCGCGAAAAATCCAAGGCCCACGAAAGAAAGGTGGTCAGCACAACCGCCGCCAGCACAGCCGGCACCTTGGGGGCGAAGCGGGCGCAAACCCAGATTACCACCAGGGCCAGCAGAGCCAGCAGCACCGACGGCAGGTGCGTATAGTTGAGGGCGGAATCCAGGGTGCGCAGCACGGTTTCATACTGACGCCCGGCGGAGTCGACGGAAACGCCGAAAAGTTTGGGCAGCTGCGAGGCCGCGATGATCAACGCGGCCGCATTGGTGAACCCGCACAAGACCGGCAGCGAGAGAAAATTGACCACAATGCCCAGGCGCAGCGAACCGCAGGCCAGTTGCAACGCGCCCACCAGCAGGGTGAGCAACGCCATGGCGGCGATGTACCCCTCCGGCCCGGTGATGGCCAAAGGCTCCAAAGCCGCGGCGGCCATCAAGGAAATCACGGCCACGGTGCCGGTGACCATTTGCCTGCTCGAGCCCCAGAACCCGCCGACCAAAGCGGGCAGCAACGCGGCGTATAAACCATGCCAGGCGGGCAACCCGGCCAGTTGGGCATTGGCCATGGATTGCGGAACAAGTACAAGCGCGACGGTCAGGCCGGCCGTCGCGTCTTTTTTCAGCGACGTGACGGAATAACCCTTCAACCAGGAAAGAAAAGGGAAAACAAAGTGAAGAACAAACCACACGCTCGACCTCTCAAAAGGTTGAGATAAAAAACTCCCATTGTTTCATAACACGGGAAGTACCGCCAGGCAAGGAAAAGGACCGAGCCGCAGCGAACAAACAAACAAGACTGAATAAGTCTATAATAATATAAAATAGATTATCACATTGCGGGAGAACGGCGAAATACCGCTCATACTGCGTGGATGAAAAAGGATATCACATCCATGAAGTTCCTCTTTTCATTCCGGGGTGTTGGCCTATTTCTGCCGGCCAGACTCCTCTTTTTCACAAAAATCCTTGCAACTGGCCGATTTGCTGTTGTGCTTCGGGACGGTCTTTGGTAAACAGACCGGACCTGATTTTTTCGGGCAAATATGTTGTCGGAGGACGTGTATGTCTACAACTGCGGAACTGGAAATGGGCGCCGAAATGGAAATGAATTTCGAAAGCGCTCTGGAAAACTATCTGAATCCCGATTTCGGAGATCTGGAAGAAGGCTCCATCGTCAAAGGTGAGATCGTACGCATTGACGACGATCACATTCTCGTCGATGTAAACTTCAAATCCGAGGGGCAAATCCCCGCCTCGGAATTCCGGGATGTCTCGGGCGCCCTGACGGTCGGCGTAGGCGATCGAGTGGACGTGTTTGTGGTGCGCAAGAACGAAATGGAAGGCACCATCACCCTGTCCTACGAAAAAGCCAAACGCATGCAACTCTTCGATCAGCTCGAAGAAGTGCAGGAAAAGAACGGCACCTGCAAAGGTCGGATCATGCGCCGCATCAAGGGTGGCTACACCGTCGACCTCGGCGGCGTGGAAGCCTTCCTGCCCGGTTCGCATGTGGACCTGCGCCCCGTGCCCGACATGGACGCCCTGGTTAATCAGGAGTTCGAGTTCCGCGTATTGAAGATCAACCGCCGGCGCAGCAACGTCATCGTTTCCCGCCGGGTGCTGCTGGAGGAAGAACGCGATTCCAAGCGCCAGGATCTGCTCTCGACCCTGGCCGAAGAGCAAATCGTCAAAGGCCGGGTCAAGAACATCACCGAATACGGCGTGTTCGTGGACCTCGGTGGCCTCGACGGCCTCCTGCACATCACCGACATGTCCTGGAAGCGCATCCGCCATCCCAAGGAACTGGTCACCCTCGGGCAGGAACTGGAACTCAAGGTGCTTTCCTTTGACCGCGAAACCCAAAAGGTTTCCCTTGGCCTGAAGCAGCTCGTGCCGGATCCGTGGCAAGACATCACGGCCAAGTTCCCGGACGGCAAAAAGCTTTCCGGCAAGGTCACCAACCTGGTGGAATACGGCGCGTTCGTCGAGCTGGAGCCCGGCGTCGAAGGCTTGGTGCATATTTCCGAAATGTCCTGGACCCGCAAGCTGCGCCATCCTTCCCAGATGGTCAAGGTGGGCGAGGAAGTGGAAGTCATCATCCTCGGCGTCGACCAAGACAAGAAGCGCATCTCCCTCGGCATGAAGCAGGTCAAGCCCAATCCCTGGGAAGTGGTGGCCGAGAAGTTCCCCGAGGGCACCATCCTTGAAGGCGCCATCAAGAACATCACCGAATTCGGCATGTTCATCGGCATCGAAGACGGCATCGACGGCCTCATTCATGTCTCGGACATCAGCTGGACCAAAAAAATCCGTCACCCCAACGAAGCCTACCAAGTGGGCGACGTGGTGCAGGCCAAGGTGCTGACCGTCGACCAGGAGAACGAAAAGTTCACTCTGGGCATCAAGCAGCTGACCGAAGACCCCTGGTCCTACGTGCCGAACAAATACCCCGTGGGCGCGCTGGTTGAAGGCATGATCACGAACATCACCGACTTCGGCGTGTTCGTGGAAGTGGAAGAAGGCATCGAAGGCCTGATCCATGTGTCTGAAATCAGCAACAAAAAAGTCAAAACCCCGGCTGAAATGTTTAAGGAAGGCGTGAGCATCCAAGCCAAAGTCATCCACGTTTCCGCCGAAGAGCGCCGCCTCGGCCTCTCCATCAAACAGATGAAGGACGACGAAGAGCGCAAAAAGCCCAAGGAATTCCGTTCCGGCCCCTCCGACGCCGGCGGCCAGACTCTGGGCGACCTGCTGAAAGCCGCGCAGGCTGAAGCCTCGGAAGAATAAGATTCCGCAGTATACCTGCAAAGGCGGGGGAGAAATCCCCCGCCTTTGCTTACCTACAGACAAGCGCCCTACGGGGCGCTTGTCTTTTTATCGTCGCTCGGCGGCGGCCTCTCCCCTCCGTCCCGACCGTGGCCAAAGCCCCCCCCATAGCCGGATTTTTCGAACATGCAACCAGCCCGCTCCGGCGACGTGTTGCGGGCTCCCGTGTGGGTGCGCCCACATTTGGGGCGGGACGGTTTCTCAATACATTTTTTGTACCACTACGGCGCCAAATGGCCCTTTTTGCGCAGGAAGTGTATTCTTTTGGCACTCGACCGGAGCAAAAAAGGCCACATTTGCCTTGCCCTTGGCTCGAAATCCCTTGGCTCTAGACCATCATGATAGCACCTGATAGGCTAGAAAAATGTTTGAAAACAGCAAGTTGAGTCGATACAAAGTTGGAAAAATTATTGAGTGCTTTTGCATCGACATTGATGCCACTAGAACCGCTCTGCTCCTGAAG
>JAVBMX010000012.1:0-48212 GCA_031551885.1 Desulfovibrio sp. | reverse complement strand
TTCAGGAGCAGAGCGGTTTTAGTGGCATCAATGTCGATGCAAAAGCACTCAATAATTTTTCCAACTTTGTATCGACTCAACTTGCTGTTTGCAAACATTTTTCTAGCCTATCAGGTGCTATCCTGATGGTCTAGAGCCTTCGAAAAAAATCAGCTTGGGGCGAGGGTTTCGCGCCCGACGCAAAAATACCGGATCTTTCTGCGAGCCATATCCCGGGGGTTATACAGGTTCCGCCCGTCAAAAATAATAGGGGCGCGCATGTCGGTTTTCAGGCGCTCGAAATCCGGGGCCCGAAACTGGTTCCATTCCGTGGCCACCAGGAGGGCGTCCGCGCCTGCGACGGCAGCGTACTGTTCGTCCACAATGTCGACCAGCGGGTTGTCTTTGTACAGCGCGCGGGCGTTGGCTCCGGCCACGGGGTCAAAGGCCCGGACGCGCATGCCCGCCTTGCTGAGCATGTCGATGACCACCAGCGGGGCGGACTCGCGCACGTCGTCGGTATTGGCTTTGAAGGCCAGCCCCCAGACGGCCAGCGTTTTGCCCGCCATGCCGCCGCGCGGCTCGAACCAGGCGGCGATCCGCTCGCCCATGCGTCGTTTTTGCCGATCGTTCACAGCGTCGATTGATTCCAGCAGCCTCGGCGCGGCCCCGGCTTCATGCGCGGTGCGGATCAGGGCCTTCACGTCTTTGGGAAAGCAGGAACCGCCGTAGCCCATGCCGGGGTAAATGAAGTGATGCCCGATGCGCTGATCGGCCGCGATGCCCGCACGCACCTCGCGCACGTCCGCGCCGACTTGCTCGCAGATTCCGGCGATTTCGTTGATGAAGGAAATTTTCGCGGCCAGCAGACAGTTGGCGGCATATTTGGTCATTTCCGCGCTGCGCACGCCCATGCGGATAAACTTGTCACGAGCGCGGGCGAACGGCGTGTAGAGTTCGCGCATTTTCTCGGCGGCCTCGTCCGACTCCGTGCCCACCACGACCCGGTCGGGCTTCATGAAGTCGTTGATCGCGTCGCCTTCTTTCAAAAATTCAGGGTTGGAAACCACGTCGACCCGCCAGGAAGCGCCCCGAGCGGCCAAGGTTTCCAGCAGGGCCTCCCGAACCTTGTCGGCGGTGCCCACGGGCACGGTGGACTTATCCACCACGACCAGGTCGCCGCTCATGGCCTTGCCGATGTCGCGGGCGGCCTGAACTACGTATTGCAGATCGCAGGAACCGTCCTCGCCGGGCGGGGTGCCCACGCAGATAAAGGCTATGTCCGCTCCGGCCAGCGCTTCGGTTGGGTCGCAGGTGAACCGCAGCCTGCCGTCGGCCGCGCCGCGCTTGACCAGTTCCTCAAGGCCCGGCTCATAAATATGCAGTTTGCCGGCCGTGAGAGACTTCACCACATGCGGATTGACGTCCACGCACACGACATGGTTGCCCATTTCCGCGAAACAGGCCGCGGCGACCAAGCCCACATACCCTGTTCCGACTATGCAGAGTTTCATCGTTTCTCCTTATGATTCCTTCAGGAACCGCCTTTATTACCTCTCGGCCGACTCCTCCGTCAATCTGCGCCGAAAATCGACGGTGGATCGGTCGGGAAGCCGGGAACAGCCTGGCGATATATTCGATAACAAGATATAGACGAATAATTTCACGAGAGCGTTCGCGCAGGCCACGCGGCCGAAACCAAAAGCCCGGCCGGCAAGTCATCACGCCAAGCAACCCCCTTTTCGGAAGCAACTTTACGCTTGACGGGCCAACTCTTCCAAGGCACGATTTCCTTTGCCCCGACAAGGAGTTCTTATGCCCGTACCCACCTCCCTTTTCGAGCCCCTGCCCACACCGGAAGAAATGCGCACCTGGGATGAAGCGGCCCAAAACCTCTTCGGCATGCCTTCCTTCCTGCTGATGATTAATGCGGCCCAAGAGGCCTGGAACGTCATTGAGGCGACCTTCGCCCCGAATCCGCCCTCCAAGGTTTTGATCGCTGTGGGCGGCGGCAACAACGGCGGCGACGGCGCGGCCCTGGCCCGCCGGCTGCATGAAGCGGGCTGCCGGGTGCTGATCTACTGCTCCCGCCCGCTGGAGTCGTTGCGCGGAGCGGCGGCCGAGCACGTCGGCTTGGCCCGGGCCTGCGGCATTCCCTTTTTGCCCAGAACCGAGAGCCCGACGCCCGTTCTGCCTCCGGATTGGGGAGCTCCCGAACTGATCGTGGACGCCCTGACCGGCACGGGCATCAGAGGCGATCTGCGTGAGACGGAACTCGCTTTGGTCCGTTGGATGAACGAATTTCATGACCGCTCCTTCATTCTTTCCCTGGACATTCCGAGCGGTCTGTGCGGCTACACCGGCCAAGCCCGGCCGGAAGCCGTGCGCGCCGACGCGACCGTGACCTTTGAAGCGGCCAAGCCGGGTCTGTATTTCCCCGAAGCGCGCCCGTACACCGGAACGGTCGTGATCCGCCCCATCGGCATGCCCCCGGGCGTGCAGACGGCCGCGCCGCCGTCCTGGCGTTTGCTCAACCCCAAGCCGTGCACCTTTCCCCTTCCCTCCCCCCTGCGCCACAAAGGCGACGGCGGCAGAGTACTGATCATCGGAGGCTCGGCCGGCATGGCCGGGGCGCCCGTGTTGGCGGGGCTGGGGGCGTTGCGCGCCGGAGCGGGTCTGGTGCATGTGGCCCACCCCGGCGGTTTGGCCGCGCCCTGTGCCGCTTTTCCGGAGCTGATGTCCCATACCGTGGGTTCGGGCCAAACCTGGGCCCCGGCCATGGCGGCGGAACTGCCCGCGCTTGTGGAACGCCTTCGGCCGAACGTGATTGTCGTCGGGCCGGGTCTCGGCCGAAGCGACGGAGCCAGAGCCGCCGTCAAAAACGTCTTGGCCGTCAAACGCCGGCCGCCCCTTGTGCTGGATGCCGATGCCCTGTCGTTCTTCCGGCTGCAGGAACCCAAACCCGAAAACGACAAAGGGCGCAAAGGCCACCATCCGTTGCAGCCGCAGTTGTTGCGCGAAGACGACATCGTCACCCCGCATCCGGGCGAAATGGCCGGTCTGCTGCCCTGTTCCTATTTTCCCGATCCCAAAAGCGCGGCCGAAGATCCGACCGGCAAAGAATGCATCCTGCGGGTGCAGGAAGATCGCGGCGGCGCGATGCGGGCCTTCACCCGAGAAAGCCCGGCCGTGCTCGTGTTGAAAGGCCCGGGCACCCTGATCGGCCGGCGGAGTGCGCCGACATCGTTGTGCCCCATCGCTTCATCGGCGCTTGGCGTGGGCGGCTCCGGCGACGTGCTGGCCGGGGTGATCGCGGCTCTTGTCGCCGGCGGATATGAATCGCTGGAAGCCGCCTGCCTGGGGGTGCACCTGCACGCCAGGGCGGGCCGGCTCCTTGAGGCCAAGTCTCCCTTGGGGCACCGGGCCTCGGAAATCGCCGGCGCGGTGCCCGCCGCTCAGGCGGAGCTGTATGAGCCCGCAAACGCCGCCCGCTGATTTGCGCCTCACGCTCACAAGCCTTCGGGGGACCCGGCTTCTGGCCGGGAGCCTGGCCGAGGCCGTGCGCCGGGAGAACCCCGGCGCTTTGTTGCTTTACGGAGATCTCGGCGCGGGCAAGACAACCTTCACCGCCGCTCTGGTCAAGGCTCTGCCCGGCGGCTCGGAGGCCGAGACCTCAAGTCCGAGCTTTACGCTCTGCAATATTTATTGTACTGAGCCGACTGTTCATCATTTCGATCTCTACCGCCTGGAACCGGGCCTGCCGGATGAAAGTTTGGAGGAGTCGCTGGACGATTCCTCCGTACTGACGATCATTGAGTGGCCCGAGCGTCTGTCCCCCGCCGGACTTCCGGCGGACGGGCTTGTTGTACGCTTTTTTCACGGCGCGTCGGAAGAAGAGCGCCCGGTGGAACTTTCCGTTCTCGGGCCTGTGGGCGGTCGGTGTCTTTCGCTTGTGGCGAAAGCCCTCGAAGGGTCTTTCACGTTATAAGGATCGCACATGCGCATTATGGTACAGAAATTCGGCGGCACTTCGGTGGCCGACCGCGAACGGCAGGAACAACAGGTGCTGGCCAAAGTCAAACGCGGCCTCGACGACGGCTGTAAGATGCTGGTCGTGCTTTCGGCCCGGGCCGGCGAGACCAACCGCCTGCTGGCCTTGGCCAAGGAATGGTCCGAAGACCCGGACCCGGCCGAACTGGACTCGCTGATTTCCACCGGCGAGCAGACCTCCACGGCGCTGTTCGCCATGCTGCTGCGCGATCGGGGCATCCGAGCGCGGTCCTTTTTGGGTTCGCAGATCGGCATCGAGACCGACGACGTCTTCGGCAAAGCCCGGATTAAAGACATCGACAAAGAAAGAATTCTCAATTTCTTCAAGGACTACGATGTATTGGTCGTGACCGGTTTCCAGGGCGTCACTCCGGACGGGCGTATCACCACTCTGGGGCGCGGCGGTTCGGATACTTCGGCCGTGGCTCTGGCCGCTGGAGTCGACGCCGAGTTGTGCGAAATTTACACCGATGTGGAAGGCGTGTTCACCACCGACCCCAATTTGTGTTCCACAGCCCGCAAGCTCGACCGTATCTCATACGACGAGATGCTCGAACTGGCCAGCATGGGCGCCAAGGTCCTGGAAATCCGTTCCGTTGAGTTCGCCAAAAAATACAAAGTCCCGGTCCTGGTCCGCAGCACTTTCAGCGACGCGCCGGGCACCCTGCTTACCCAAGAGGATGCAAGCATGGAACACATTATGGTCTCCGGTATCGCCTACGACAAGGATCAGGCCCGCATCACCCTGCGCGCCGTGCCCGACAGACCCGGCGTCGCGGCCTCCATCTTCGGCCCCCTGGCCGACGCCCAGGTTTCCGTGGACATGATCGTCCAGAACCCCAGCCGCGAAGGGGTCACGGACATGAACTTCACCGTCGGCCGCAAAGACCTGAAAAAGGCCCTGGCCGTCGTGGAAGGCATCAAGGACAACGTCGGCGCCTTTGAAGTGCTGCACGACGAATACGTGGCCAAGGTCTCGGCCGTGGGCGTGGGCATGCGCAACCACTCCGGCGTGGCGGCCAAGGCCTTCGCGGCCCTGAAAGAAGAGAACATCAACATCATCATGATCAGCACCTCGGAAATCAAGATCAGCTGCCTGGTGGACGAACGCTACACCGAACTGGCCGTGCGCACCCTGCACGACGTGTTCGGCCTGGACAGCCGATCCTACATGGAGGACCGAGCCGACTCATGAAAAACATCGTCATCTACGATACCACGCTGCGCGACGGCAACCAGGCCGAGGACGTCAACTTAAGCCTTGAGGACAAGATCAAAATCACCCTCAAGCTGGACGAACTCGGCATCGCCTATGTGGAAGGCGGCTGGCCCGGAGCAAGCCCGGTGGACACCGCCTATTTCCAGGAAATCGCGGCCTACGACCTGAAGCACGCCCGCATCGCGGCCTTCGGCTCGACCTATCACCCCTCCGGCACGGCCGAGACGGACCCGAACCTCGCGGCCCTGATCAAGGCCAAGCCCCAGGCTGCGACCATTTTCGGCAAGACCTGCGAAGTCCATACCCGCGAAGCCCTGCGTATCGCTCCGGAAGCCTACCTGCCGGTGGTGCGCGATTCCGTGGCGCATCTTCGCCGGCACCTGCCGGAAGTCATTTTCGACGCCGAGCACTTTTTCGACGGTTACAAGCGCAACCGCGACTATGCCTTGGCCGTGCTGCGCATCGCCCTTGAAGCCGGCGCGTCCTACCTGGTTCTCTGCGACACCAACGGCGGCGGCCTGCCGGCCGATATCGCCGCGGCGGTCAAAGATGTGAGAAAGGAGTTGCCCCAAGCTGCCCTCGGCATTCACCCCCACAACGACTGCGAAATGGCCGTGGCCAACGCCGTGGCCGCCGTGGAAGCCGGGGCGACCATGGTTCAGGGCACGTTCAACGGCGTGGGCGAACGCTGCGGCAACGCGAACCTCTGTTCGATCATGCCCGTGCTGGAACTGAAGTACGACAAAAAGTACCGCTGTTTGCCCGAGGGCAGCCTCGAGCACCTGCGCTCGGTTTCGAACTACGTGTCCGAAGTCGTCAATATGGCCCCCTTCAGCCGGCAGCCTTTTGTGGGGCGCTCGGCCTTTGCCCACAAGGGCGGCATCCACGTCAGCGCGGTCAATCGCAACTCTTCCCTGTACGAGCACATCGACCCCGCCCAGGTCGGCAACCAACAGCGCATTCTGCTGACCGAACTGGCCGGGCGCAGCAACATCGTCTCCATGGCCCGGCGCTTCGGGTTCCACCTCGACAAAGACGAGCCCGTGGTCAAGGGCCTGTTGGCCGAGCTCAAGCAAAAAGCCGCCGACGGCTACGACTATGCGGCCGCCGAGGCCTCCGTCGAGCTGTTGCTGCTGCGCAAGCTGGCCCGGCGCGGGGTGCGCGACTTCTTCAAGCCCATCCAGTTCCGCATTCTGGAATCGAAAATCGGCGCGGACGGCGAGATTTCCTCCGAAGCCACAGTCACGCTTGAAGTCGAAGGCGTCATGGAACACACCGCCGCATTCGGCGAAGGCCCGGTCAACGCCCTGGACAAAGCCCTGCGCAAGGCGCTTTCCGGCTTCTACCCGCGCCTGAAGGAAATGCGCCTGGTGGACTTCAAGGTCCGGGTGCTTACGGCCGGAACGGCCGGCCAGGGCACGGCCTCGACGGTGCGGGTGCTGATCGAATCGGCCGACCACACCAACAAGTGGGTCACGGTGGGTGTTTCCTACGACGTGATTGAAGCCAGCCGACAAGCCCTCATGGATGCCGTGACGTACAAACTGTATAAGGACGAGAACGAAAAACGCCGGAAGGACGAAAAAGAGTAACTCCCGGCCCGCTCCGTTCGCCGCCCCGCGTCCACGCGGGGCGGCCCTTTGCCCACCGCCCGGTCCTACCGGGCAATTCCACTACTCTTGGTGCCGCCTTATGTTCAAACGGCGTCTGAAAAGCCTGCCGGTGCTCTTGTACCACTACGTTCGCGCCGTGCCGGGGCCCATGTCCCGGTCCGTGGCCATCTTTGAGGAGCAATGCCGGTTGCTGGCCGAAAACGGCATCCGCGGGGTCGGCCTGGCCGAAGCGGAAGCGTTTCTGGTCAACGGCGAAGAACTGCCCCCCGACTCCGTGCTGATCACCTTTGATGACGGCTACCTGGACAACTACGTCTACGCTTGGCCGGTCCTGCAAAAGTACGGGCACAAAGCGACCATTTTTGCCGTGACCGACAGGCTGACCGCCGCCGGAAGCGGCGTGCGCCCCACCTTGGCCGAGGTGTGGGCCGGAAGCCGTAAGGAAGAGGAACTTCCCGACGTCTCCGGCGAAGGCCCGGACGAGTTCGGGCACACCATCAGGCGCGATCCCTACCTCACCTGGGACGAAGCCCGGCTCATGGAGCAAAGCGGCGTCATCGACATCGCCGGGCACTCTTTGGGGCACAACAGCGTACTCGCCGGACCCGAGCATTCCGGGTTCATGACTCCCGGACCGCAGGGCTGCAACTATGCCCGCTGCGTCAAACCGTCTTTTTACTGGGGCATGCCGAACCACAAACGTATTCCGGAACTTTCCGGCCCGGCGTATCTGCCGCACCCCGACCTGGAGGCGGCCGTGAAAAAACTGTTGCCGCAGGAAGGTCCGGCGGTTCTCGAGTTTTTCGCCGATGCCGGCAAGGTCGAAGCCCTGCGCAAGCTGGTGGAATCTTTCCCGCAGGGGCGGATGGAAACCCGAGACGAACAAATGACCCGCTACGCCGCGCTTCTGTCCGAAAACCAGAGCATTTTCCGGCGCGAGTTGGGGCACGAATCCCGCAGCCTCTGCTGGCCGTGGGGGAAATTCTGCCAAGAAGCCCTGCGGGCCGGGCAGGATGCCGGGTTTGAGGTCTTTTACACCACTACCTACGGAGTAAACCCCGCCGGCAAGCCTTTGGCGGTCAACCGTTTCAAGGCCAAGCACGACAGGATCTCAAGCCTGCCGGGACGGGTGCGCCTGTATTCCCGCCCTTGGCTGGGCGCTTTGTACACGAAAATCAGAATGTAGAGCAAATCAACTTTTCAAAGTTGATTTGCTCTGGTGGCAGCGTAAGCTGACACCCGCTTGCGGATTCGTTTAGAAGTCTTTTGAAATATGGTTTCCCAAACATTTTCAAAATGAAAATGCTCTAGCCGGAGCCGGCCGGGCTCCCCTCCAACGGAACACCCTTCATGAATATTCTTTATACCAACTGCCACAAGCAGGAAGGCGGCGGGCACACCACCTATATCCTGTCCTTGTGCACGGACGGCAGGCAGAACAAATTCGTGGCCTGCCCGGCTTCCAGCGCGTTGTACCGCAAGCTGCAGGAACGCGGTTTCAAAAATCTGATCGACCTCTCCTTCCCATCCAAGCCCCGAGAGTGGCGGGAGATCCTCACGTCCGTCCGCCGACTCAAGGAGATCATCCGCGAGCACAACATCGATCTGGTTCACACCAGCAACTCGCCGGACAACCGCCTGGCCCTGTATGCCTCCCTGGGATTCGGGCGCAAATTCGGCGTGATCTTCACCAAGCACAACCCGTTTCGGATCAGCGGCCTGGTCTCGCAGTGGCGGTTCAACCACTTCAACGACGCGGTCATTTTCGTGGGCAGCTCGATTTACAAAACCATCGGCATTCCCCGGATCACCGTGCCGGTTCACGTCATCGAAAACGGCATCGACCTCGACCACTGGCGCAGGCAAGGGCCCTATCACACCGGTTCGCGCATTCGCCTCGTCAGCACGGCCGGAATATCTCTGCACAAGGGCTGGACGAATTTGGTGGAAGCCATCGCCGGCCTGTCGGAAGAGGAAAAAAATCGTCTGAGCGTGACCATGCCCGCCCCCCTGGAACTGGAAGACACCCTGGCCTGGGCCAAGGAACGCTGCGACATCACCTTCCCCGGTTACGCTCCGGACCCGCGCCCTCACCTGGAAAACGCGGACGTGGGGTTTGTGCTTTCCCGCTCGGAAACCATCAGCTTCGCCTGCCGGGAGATGATGGCCATGGGTCTGCCGATGATCGTCAGCACTTGCGGCAACCTGCCCGACAACGTCGGCACCGGCTGCGGCTGGGTCACGCCCACCGGCGACGTACCCGCCATCCGGGACGCGTTGCGGCACATTCTGGCCATGTCGCCGGAAGACATCAACCTCATGAAAGCCAGCGCCCGCAAAAAAGCCGAAGCCGAGTTCTCCCTTGAAACCATGCGCGAAAAAACCGATGCGGTGTACCGCGGAACATTCGCCCGGCTTTTTCCGAACCGGATGTAGAAGTATTTCTGGGGGAAATGATTTCCCCCAGATCCCCTCAATAGTCAAAAACCCCGCGTAACGCGGGGTTTTTGACTATTGAGGCACAGAGGCTCATCTTGTAGAAAGCCGGATAGACCCCGGAGGTTTTCCGGCGGTGGCGAAGGGTACCAACGCAAACTACGCCGAATCAATCGCCTACCAAGGACGTGAGGGCCCCCAAGTTTTCAAGCCGCTCAACTCAACATCTTCATGCCGGCCGCGCCGCAGGCGACCAGGACCACGGCCGTGGCCCTCACCGGGGTGAGGCGTTCTTTCAGAAAGAACACCGCCAGAAGCATGCCGAAGATCACGGACGTTTCCCGCAGAGCCGCAACCAGGGCAATGGGCGCGCGACTCATGGCCCAGACCGAAGCCCCATAAGCCATAAAGCCGCATACACCGCCGAAGGCGCCGTACTTCCAGCGCGTTTTCGCATACGCGAGACAGGCGCGGCCCCGAAGAGCAAAAGCGAAGGCGCACATGGGCAAGGTGGTTAAAAAGAACTCCCAGCAAATATAGGCCGGGGCGCTGCCGGCAAGACGCACGCCCGTGCCGTCCAACACGGTGTAGACCATGATGGAGCCGGCTCCGGCCAAAACGAACCCGACGGTCCGCGCATCCGGCGCCGCCCCTTTGCCGCGCCGGACGGCATCAAGAGCCAGGGCGAAGATCCCCAGGCTCAACACGGCCACCCCCAGTTTTCCCCCCGGCGAGAGCGCCTGGGAAGGAATAAAGGCCGTGGCCAAGGCCGTGAGCAACGGAGCCGCGCCGCGCATCAACGTGTACGTGAGGGTGAAGTCCCCTCCCCGATAGGCGTACGCCACGAACACGCAATAGGCGCACTGCACGCAGGCCGAGGTGACGAGGTAGGGAATCGATTCCGGAGCGGGCAACGGCAAAAACGGCAAAAAACACGCGGCGGCCAGAGCGCCGCCGTTGGTGTTCAGAACCATCTCCACCAGCTTGTCCGAGCCGCCTTTGACGATCACATTCCAGACACTGTGCAGCAAAGCTGCCGCCAGGATCAAAAAAATCAGGGAGATGTCCATGCCTTCCCTCCCCCGCCGGGCTGGAAAAACCCGGTCGGGCGCGGCCTACTTCTGCACCACAAGCGATTCCAAAGCCCTCAGGGCCAAGTGGTAGCCCAAAGGACCAAAACCGGCGACAACGCCCCGGCAAACCGGGGCAATGACCGACACGCCTCGGAACGGCTCGGCCTGGGCGCGGGCGTGGACGTTGGAAAGATGCACTTCAATCACCGGGCGTCCGCAGGCCGTGACGGCGTCACGCAGGGCATAGCTGTAATGGGCGTGCGCGCCGGGGTTGTAGATGACGCCGTCGTAGTCGCGCAACAGCGCCTCATGCAGCTTCTCCACCAGAGCGCCTTCGTGGTTGCTCTGAAAAAAATGCAGTTCGTGCCCGCCGGCTTTGCCGGCTTCGGCCAGTTCACCCATCAGATCCTCCAGCGTGCGCGTGCCGTAGATTTCCGGCTCGCGCAAACCGGTCAAATTCAGATTCGGGCCGTTCAGGACCAGGATTTTCATAACCGCTCCGGAAAAAGAGTGACGCAAAGAATCCGTATACTCCCGTCACCCCGCAGCCGGCAAGGCCGCCGACCGAAGTCGGGTCCATTTGAGCGGCAAGGTGTCTCCATGCTCCGGCGCATCAAGCCGTCCGTCCCGCGTCCGCGCCACAAAGGAAAGCCGCAACCACGACACGCACAGGCAAAGGCGATTCCCAAGCGGGGAGTCACGGCGGCCCTTCTGGGCCGAGAAAAGCACAGCGCCTCTCCATCGGGAATGAAGAGGCGCTTTTTATTGGTACGGGTTGGGCTATCCCCGCTTCAGCGATTCCACAATATCCGTCAGCCGGTGCGACAGGGTGGAAAGTTCACGCACGGCGTCATTGGAACGCTGGGCGCTTTCGGCAACCTCCACGGTGATGCGGTTGATGCCGTCGGTGGCCCGGTTGATCTCTTCGAGCGTCGCGGACTGTTCCTCACCCGCCGTGGCGATGGAACGCACTTCTCCGGCGGTGTTTTCCACCATGCCTTCAATCTGTTCCAAGGCTTCACGGGCTTTTCCGGCCACCTCGGTCGAGCGGCCCACGAACCGCGCCGTATCTTCCATGGCGGCGATGTTCTGGGTTGTTCCCTGCTGAATGGTCCCGATGGCGTCGCCCACTTCCTTGGTGGCCAGCATGGTTTTTTCCGCCAGCTTACGTACTTCGTCGGCAACCACGGCGAAGCCGCGCCCGGCTTCGCCCGCCCGGGCGGCTTCAATGGCCGCGTTCAGGGCCAGCAGGTTGGTCTGATCCGCAATATCGTTGATCACACTCATAATCCGGCCGATGCCCTCGGCGTGCCTGCCCAGCTCGGCCAAGCCGCCGCTCATCTCCATACTCTTACGTTCCAACTCGCCCATGCTCTTGACCACCTCGAGCACCAGGGTGCCGCCCTCCCGCGCCCGGTTGCGGGCGTCTTCGGCCAGCATGGCGGTACGCGACGTGCCGGAGGCCACCTCGCGTTGGGCTACGTTCATTTGCTCCAGTGCGGCGGCCGTACCGGCAACCCGGTCACGTTGCTCTTCGGTGCGGCGGCCGGTATTTTCCGCTTCGCGGGCCAAGTTTTCGGTCGCGGCCGAGAGCTCGCCCAGCACCGCGCCGATTCGCTCGGCGGTTTGCAGCACCCCTTCACGCCGGGCGCGCTCGCCGGCGGCCCTGGCTTCTTCGGCTTCGGCAAGAGATTTCTTGGATTGCTCCAAAGCGCCCTCAGCCTCACGCATCTTTGCATTGGCCGTGTCGATCAGTTCGCCCAGTTTGGCGACCATACGTTTCAAACCGGCATGCAGAACCGACAGTTCGCCTTTGAAGAGGCCTTCGTCTTCAGGAATGGCCTTCAGGTCCCCGCCGGCCACGCTTTCCGCCGCCTCGGCCAGCCGTTGTACCGGTCCGGCAATGGAGCGGGCCAAAATCATGGCCACAACGGCCATCAGGATCACGATGATGCCGCCGACAAGCAAAATGCTCAAGGTCACATCCATGGCGGAGGAAAAAACCTCCGCCTTGTCCTGCATCAGGATCAGATGCCACCCGTATTGATTGGTGGAAACCTGCACCAAGCGGGTGCGGCCTTCCATCTCGACCTCAAAATGGCCGTTTTTTTCCGCGATGATCTTCACAAAGGCGGCCTTGTATGCTTCCGGGGCATCCTGGACGGTCGTGCCCAGCAGATCGGCCTCGGGTGCATCGGGCATTTCCCGGCTCTTTTTCGGAATGCTGACGACCTGGCCGACGTTATCGATCATCATCATGAAACCGGTGTCGCCTACACGCACGCTGCTGATTTCTTCGGTCAGGGTCTTCAGGTCGATGTCGAAACCCACCACGCCGACGACACCCTGCCCCTTGATCGGCGCGGCCACGGTGCAGACCATCTCACCGTTGTCGGAGGCATAAAACTCCGTAACCAAGGGTTTGCCGCTTTTGACGGCGTCAAGGAACCAGGGGCGCGTCGAGGGCTTATACCCGCCGGATATCGCCGGCAACGGCGGCGCCTGGGTGAAGCCGTCTTTGTCGTTCCCAAGATACACAAGGGAATAGGAATCATAGGCGGCCCGCACGCGGGCCAACTCGTCATAAATCTCGCGTTCCTGCGGCCCCAGGGAGTCCCGCTCGATCACAATCTCTTTTTCTTCCCTGGCCGCATAGGAAGTCGACGCGTTCAAGTTCGCCGTCACGGCGGGCAGCGTCGCGACCAGTTTGGCCGTGGACAGGGCGTCGTTAAAAAAGTTATCCACAAAGGCGTCCATACGGTCGACCTGAGCTTTGGCGTTCACCTTGAAGTTGTTGATGAACGCCTTGTTCAGCTCATACGACACCATGCCCGTGACCCCGGCAATCGACAGGATCACAGCCGCCACAATGGCCAGTAATATTTTGGAACGAATTTTCACACAATTACCCTCGGGAAACATGTAGGCCCCACCGAAAATTCGGAGGGGCCCTATACGAAAACACAAAAAAGTGGATTTGTCGATGGGGGTTTATGTTTTTTTCCGCTCGGAGCGTTTCTCCGGCGACGTAAAGGTGAAGCGAAGCGTCTTTGGTGAATCGGCCGATTTCGACCCGGCCGCGTCGACCGTGACTCGACCGCCGCGTTGCAGCTTGCCGAACAGAATTTCCGAAGCCAGGGCGTCCTCCAATTCCTCGCGCATCACCCGAGCCAAGGGGCGCGCCCCAAAGACCGGATCGTAGCCAGTTTTGGCCAGATACGCCCGCGCCGCCGGGGTAAGGACAAGTTCGACCTTTTTTTCCGCCAACGAGGCGAAAAGCGTGGCCGCGAACTTATCCACGACACGCTCCATGACAAGGGGCGCAAGAGGCGCGAAGGCGATCATGGCGTCCAGGCGGTTGCGGAATTCCGGAGTAAAGAGGCGCTCCAGGGCCTTCTTGCCCTTTTCCTCGGAGTGACGCGCCCCGACGGGGGAACTGAAGCCGATGCTCCGCCCGGCCATTTCGGTGGCCCCGGCATTGGTGGTCATGATGATCACCGCGTTGCGGAAGTCCGCCTTGCGCCCGGTGTTGTCGGTCAGCGTGGCGTAGTCCATGACCTGAAGCATGACGTTGAAGACGTCCGGATGGGCCTTTTCCATCTCGTCCAACAGCAGCACGGCATGAGGATTTTTGCGTACCGCCTCGGTCAACAGCCCGCCCTGGTCAAAGCCCACATAGCCGGGGGGCGCGCCGATCAGGCGGGAAACGGCGTGCTTTTCCATATATTCCGACATATCGTAGCGCAAAAAAGCCACACCCAAAGAAGCGGCCAGTTGCCGGGCCAGCTCGGTCTTGCCCACGCCCGTGGGACCGTAAAACAGAAAAGCTCCCTGCGGCCGGCCTTCGGCCCGGAACCCGGCCCTGGCCCGCAGTACCGCGCGGGTCACGGCCGAAACGGCGGCATCCTGCCCAAAAACCACGTTTTTCAGATCACGCTCAAGGTGTTTCAAGGCGGCCTTGTCTCCGGCCGTGGCTTTGACCGCCGGAATGCGGGCCATGCTTTCGACCACCTCCTGGATTTCGGCCACGCCCACGCCGAGGCTTTTTTTATCGCCGGCGGCATCCGGCTTCAGCCGCCGGCGCGCGCCGGCTTCGTCGATCAAATCGATGGCCTTGTCGGGCAGGCGGGCATCGGGCAAGTGCCGAGCCGCCAGGGTGACGGCGGCTTCCAGGGCGGCCGGGGTGTAGCGCACCTTGTGGTGTTTCTCGTAGTGCGTCTTCAGGCCCTTGAGGATGGCCACGCTTTCATCATGGCTCGGTTCGTTGACGTCGATTTTCTGGAAGCGCCGGGTAAAGGCTTTATCTTTCTCAAAATGGTTGCGCAGCTCTTCATAGGTGGTGGAACCGATGCAGCGCAGCTTGCCCGAACCCAGGGCCGGCTTGAGGATGTTCGAGGCATCCAAAGAACCGCCGCTGACGGCTCCGGCCCCGACCAGAGTGTGGATTTCATCCACGAACAACACCGCGCCGGGGATGCGTTCCAAAGCGGCCAGAATGGATTTGAGCCTGCCTTCGAAATCACCCCGGTACTTGGTGCCGGCCATCATTCCGGCCAGATCCAGGGCGTAGATGCGGAAATCTCGAAAATCCTCGGGCACGTCGCCGACCGCGACCCTCCGGGCCAAGCCCTCGGCCAGCGCGGTTTTGCCCACGCCGGGGTCGCCGACCAGAAGCGGGTTGTTTTTGCGCCGCCGGGCCAGAATCTGCACGATGCGCTCGATTTCGCGTTCCCGGCCGATCAACGGATCCAATTCGCCTTTTTGGGCTTTGGCCACCAACTCCACGGTATACTTGGCCAGAGCTTTGGCGTCCGCGTCGTTGCCTCCGGCCGCGTCCGGGGCTTTGTCGTCGGCGGCTTGGTCCGAGGCGTCCTCTTCGGTCCCCGGCGTATTGTAGGCCGTGCGCTCCAGGACATCCATGCGGGAGATTCCCTGGGACAGGATAAAGTAGGCGGCGTAGGAATTTTCTTCTTCCAGCATGGCCACCAGCACGTCGCCGATACCGGCTTTGTCGCGGCCGGAGCTGTGCATACGGCGCACAATGCGCTGCATGACCCGTTGCAGGGCTATGGTCTGGACCACTTCGCCCGTGCCGTCGCCCAGGGGGGTGATGTGTTCGGCAAAAAATCCTTCCAGCTTGCGCAGCAACACGCCGACATCCAGCCCGGCATCTTCCAGAAACGCGCGTCCGGGCGCGATGGAGGCGATGCCGAACAGTAGGTGCTCCAGCGAAAGGTATTCGTGATGCCGGCCGCGCACTTCATTGACGGCCAGGGTCAGGGCTTGCTCCAGATTGGGATCCAGCACCTTATGCCTCCTCCAGGCTGCAGCGCAAGGGGTACCCTGCGGCCCTGGCTTTTTCGTGCACCTGAACGACCTTGGTTTCGGCCACTTCTTCGGTGTACACGCCGCAGACGCCGAGCCCTTTCTCGTGCACGGCCGTCGTGATCGTCATGGCCTGCTCCGAGGTTTTGCGAAACACGGTGCGCAAAATATCCACCACGAACTCCATGGTGGTGTAGTCGTCGTTATGCAGCAACACCTTAAAACGGCGCGGCTCACGCACGTCGAGACCCGCGCCGAGATCCGGCCGGCCGTCGCTTTGGAAATCGTCCGAACTCATGGGGCATCCTTTCGTCGCCGGGGAACATGTAACGCGCAACGGTCGCATGCTCAGAGGCCGATTACGGGCTTGTCGCATCCTTGTGGGCGCATGATTTCACACGCGGTTTCAAAATGAAATCGCTCTATCTGAAAATAGACCGAAATGAGCCGGGGTCAAGCCCAAAATCGCACCGTGCTATTTTTGCAACGCGACAAAGTCCCGCAGGTAGGTGCAGGCATTGACGGCATTCTTATAGAATTCCGTGTCCCGGTATTTGGCATGCATCTCGGCAAAAGGCGGATTGTCGCGAAAATACGGGTCGCTCGACCAGCCCACCCCGACGTGTCCCCCGGAACGATAAATGTACTCAAAGTACCCCGTCTGCCGGCAAAGCGCGGCCATGAACAACGCCCGAGCGGCCAATTCGCAATCCTTTGTGCCGTGAGCCACAGCCAAGAAACGGTCGTAGGCCGGATTGAACGCGGGCGGCTCGCTGTTCGCCCAGTCGTAGCGACGCAGGATGTCCTGCGCCGGGGAAGCATGGAACGAGAACACATACTTGGCCTGCATGTAGCGGGCGCGATCGGCGAGTTCCGCGTCGTAGGCGTCGCCGACCCGGATCAACCAGTCCAACGCAAGCATATGCTCGGCCCGGGCGCGGGTGTCGGACGCGTTTTGCGACAAGACCCACAGACAACGCTCGGTGATCTTCCGGTTCACGGCGAGCTGGGCCGGGGTCAACGGAGGCGAGGCTTTCGGGTCTGAGCCGTCCGCCGGCGCTCCGTCATTCGAACGAACCCGGCGGCCGGCCAAATCCCAAACCATCGGGGTGGGCGCGGCGGTCACCGCCACATCGACATATGCCTGCGGCAGGCGCAGATCCCACACGCCCACCGGACGAAGCAACAGGACGGCATCAAACGGGCGCGGCGGGGTCCCGCTCCGCTCCCGCCCGGACGTATTCACGACGCTGACGGCCGGATGCCCGCCTTTCGCACCTTCCGCCACGGGCTCTTCTTCCAAGGAGATTTCATAGCCAAAGGCCTCGGGTTCGCGCGCGCTTTCCGGGAAAAAGGACGGTTCAATGGTCCAGGCGGAACGGGCCGGCGCGTCGGCCCAATACTTCCCTTCCCCCCGCCTTTCCCGATCCAACAACCGGGCGGCGGCGCTGAAGTTTTCCTGCGCCGCATAGCGGGCGCCTTCCATGTCCAGCAGTTCTTCCCGCTTCCAAATGAACGGAGAGGAAGTCAAAAAAACTTCCAGCGGGCCGGTCGGACGCTCGACCATCTTGCGCAAACGGGCGATCTGTTCCGGCTCCATGCCGGCCGCCTCGACGCCGGCGGCGGTGGAATCAAAATAGTAATCCCAGCTCCACGAAACCTCGTCCTTGCCGAACAGGTATCCGGCCGGAATGCAGGCGGCGCCGAGATAGGCCCGCCCGTTTTGAGCGAAGCCTTCCGAGAAAACACCGCCGAGAATCTCTCGACCGGACGCGCCCAGGAATACGCGCCACCCGTCGGCAGGTCCGCCCGCCTCGGTCACCCGGCGCAGCAAAGCGGCATCGGCGGGAGACAGTTCCTCCGGCTTCGGCGCGACTTCGGCGAACCCGGCAAAAAAGCGTAGCAGGCGAAGCTTCGCGGCGATGTGGGCGTCGTTCTCCCCTCCTCCGGGGGCGGAGCCCAGCAGGGCAAGCCGCAGCACAAACAATTGCAGGCCTGTTTCAACGTCCGAGACATGCGGCTCGGCAAGGTCCAGCCAAGCCCGGGCGGCCGGCAAATCGCGGCGCAAAAAAGCCAGATTGGCGGCCATGAGGGCCGGGCGGGCCGGTTGCGGAAACAGTTTGGCGTCGCGCAACGCAGCGAACCCGGCTTCCAGATCCTTCAGGTAGACGTCCATGCTTTTGTATGAGGAATCATACCCAAGCTCGGCATAGGGGCCTTGCGCGCCGGTGACGATACCTCCCAACACCTCCGTCAGTCGCTGATCGACCGGAAGGCCGGAGGCGGCGATTTCCCGCAACAGGGTCACGGCCGCGCCGGAATTCGACTTCGCCAAACAGGCCATGGCCAAAACGTCCAAACGTTCACGGGGGGTGCGGCAGAGTTGCAGAGCCGTGTCGGAGCACTCGGGGTCTTTGCCCAAGGCCCAGGAAGCCGTGAGGGTCATTGCGCCGGCGTAGGCGCGGCTGTGCAGGCGCGCGGCGGCGGCCTCCCGAAACGCGGCGGGGTAGTCGCGCGAAAAATACAGGGCTCCGGCATACCAGGCCCGGCACCAGTCTTTGGTGACCGCGTTCGTGTCCATTCCTTCCACTTGCTCGCGGAACAAGGCGATCGCGCGGTCATGGAACCTCAGGCCGTGATACAGGCGCAAGGCTTGAAAGGCATAACGCAAACGCAGGAACTCCGTGGCGGCCGTTTGCATGCGCTGTTCGGCCAGCGCGGCCAGACGCAGGCCCTCTTCCGTGTCGGTCTTGCGGTAGCTCCACAGCTCGTCGATCGTCGCCCTGCCGGCGTCCACGCCGCGCCAGGCTTCGCATTCTTTGGCAAACAGCAGGTATTCCGGCACGGCGGCGTTTTTGGTCCGGCAGACCCAGTCCTCGGCCTTTCCGGACGGGGTGAGTCCGGCGACCGGCTCGCCCTTGTCGCAGCCGTCGCGCAAGCGCCGGAGATCCGCCGGGGCGGACTCATACGCAAGGGCGCGAATGTCGGCTTCATCGGTTCCGGGGATAAACGCCATCCAGTCGGCAATGTTCTCCGCCGCGAAATCATCGTCGCTCGGAACCACTTTTGTTCCGGGCTCGGCCGACAGAGCGGGGTTGTACAGACTCGGACGCCAGGGCGGAATCCAGGGGCCGCCGCAGGCGGCGGCAAAATCGTACGGAAACGCGAGGCACACCCCGACCAAAACAAGCAAACGCAGGATGTTTTTCATCTTCTACCTTAGCGCGTCGGCCGCGTTTTGCAAAACGTCCTTGGAGTACGGGGCCAGAACCGCTTCATCCAAATGGTAAAAAATCACGGTCTTCACCGGGCCGAGCGCCCGCGCGGCCTGCTTCGCGATCTTGTCGAGCTCGGCCGGTTCGGTCCGTTCCACGCGCAGGTATTCGCCCGCGTACATCCCGTTGCCGTTCCAGCGCGCCGGCTTGAGCGCCTTGTACATGACCGGCGAAACGCGCTCGAACGCGGTCGGATCGCTCAGATTCGGCGGCAACTCCCGGGCCAGTCCCCGATAATTTTTGTCCCGATCGAACACCACGCCCCAGGAAAAAAGCGGCAGAGCCACGTCCAACGGCAGAGGATAGGAGGCGGGCTTCAGGTAATTGGCGGCCACGGCGGCGTCCAGAATGGAGTTGTGATCGCCGAAGGCCCGCAACTGCCCCATGTTGTAAAGCATCAGGGCGGCGCGATCGGCCGGGGGCACGCCGGTTTCGGCAAAATCGCGATACTGGGAAAGCCGCAGGGTGACGGAAACGGCCCAGTCGGCCGGCAGGATCTTTTTCACCTCCCGCACCAAGCCGAAAAAGTTTTCGCGCGACCCCGCCGTCCAGTCACAGTCGAGCTGCAGTTCTTTGGCAGGGGTCAGCTTGTTCTGGGCGATCATCTCGTTCACCCGGTCCACGATGCGCGGAGCCAGCCACTCCGGCCCGCCCGCGCGAAAACGCATGAGTTCCTCATCGACAAACACCACCGGAACCACCGGCAAGGTCGGCGTTTGCGAAAAAATCGCCGTGGCCACGGGAACGGGACGTCCGTCTTCCACTTTGACATCGAAAAAGCGCACGTAAAGTCGAGGAGTTTTCAGCAGGCGCAATGTCGCTTCTGCGGTCGGGCCGGGGGAATACACGGTCTTCCAGTGGTAGAAGCCGATATCCGGCGCGGGGCTCCCGTCTCTGTGCAGGAACCACCAGCCGCCCACCGCGAGCAACGCGGCCACGGCCAAA
Source organism: Desulfovibrio sp. (assembly GCA_031551885.1). Lineage (GTDB taxonomy): Bacteria > Desulfobacterota > Desulfovibrionia > Desulfovibrionales > Desulfovibrionaceae > Frigididesulfovibrio. Next base: position 28,297 of record JAVBMX010000012.1, on the reverse strand, counting down.
ACAAGACACACCTTGCGAATCATCGAATCCCCCCTCACATGAGCATTTTCATTTTGAAAATGTTTGTGAAACCATATCACCGACGGGCTTCCGAACGAGCCCGCAAGCGAGCATTCGCTTACGCGGCCGGCAGAGCAAATCAACTTTGAAAAGTTGATTTGCTCATGATGATTACGGTCGACAAACTTTGCAGGGTCGAAAACCCGCTTTCAACGCCTGCGCCCGGGAAGCGAACTCGGCCGTGCAGTTTTTACAGGTAAAATACCTGCAGCCCGCAACATGAAAAATACGCGACTGCACATTGCCCCGGTACCCCGCGCCGGCGGCGTTCGCGGCGAAAGTCTGGGCTATGGGAAGCAACAACAGGCAACAACACAGGATCGTCCGGGACAGGAAGCGCGGCATAGAGCCTCCCGAGGCGGCTTTCGCCGATGAGAAAAAGGGGTCGCGCAGGCTCCCCCATTCGATGCCGCCGATTGACGGAATCGTCGTTCCCCCACAAAAACTCGCCGGCCCCGCTGCGTTCGGAACAGCGCCGAACCGTCCCATCTCCACCGCCAAAAAACGAGATGCCTTGAGCGCTCGTCCCCAGGATTACTGCGAAATCGACGGCTTCGGCTCCTGAGGCGATCGCCCGCCTTTGCCCCCTCCACCCCTTCCCCGGGCGAACAGGGCCTGCTGCACCTCTTCCAAGGTGCGCACGCCGTAGCCGGATTCTCCGTCGGCCGGATGAATCAACGGCTTGTAACCGAGCCGTTTGGCCTGGGTTTCGCGCACGGCGTGCCCGGCAACGGGGCGCACCTGCCCGTTCAGGTCGACTTCTCCCCAAAACACGGCCCGCTCCGGCAGAGGCACGTCATAAAAGGACGACAGCAGCGCGGCCACCAGGGCCAGGTCCATGCCCGGCTCCGCGAGTTTGAGGCCGCCGCCGACCTTGGCGTAAATATCCGCCTGGGCGAAGGACAGACGCAAACGCTTTTCCAGCACGGCCAACAAGACGTGCAGACGGTTGACGTCGAAACCCAGCCCTGCCCGCCGGGGCATGGCCAGAAAACTTTTGGTGACCAGGGCCTGCACTTCCACGGCCAACGGGCGCTGCCCATCCAGGGCCATGACCACGGCCGTGCCGGAAAGCGACGGATCGCGCGCGCCGAGAAAGTAGGTGGAGGGATCGTCCACCAACTCAAGACCGCGTTCGGCCATTTGAAAAACCAGCAGTTCCTGGTTGGGCCCGAAGCGGTTCTTCAGCACCCGCAGCAGGCGGAAGGCCTGCCGGCGGTCGCCTTCCAGGGCGATCACCGTATCCACCATGTGCTCCAAAAGGCGCGGCCCGGCCAGGGCGCCCTCTTTGGTCACATGCCCCACAAAAATCACCGCGGTGCCGCTTTTTTTGCAGCGCTCGGCCAAGTCGACGGCCACGGCCCGCACCTGGTTGACATTGCCGGGCAGACCTTCGGCCCGCAGGCTGGTCAGGGTTTGGACCGAATCGAGGATCACAAGAGCCGGCGGTTCCGGCCCTTCCAGGATGGGATGCACGTCCTCGGCCTGCGAGGTGGCCAGAGCGAAAAGATTGTCGTGCAAAAGCCCCAGACGGGAGGCCCGGCCTCGGATTTGGGCCAGGGATTCCTCTCCGCTCACGTACACGGCCCGCCTGCCGGAAGCCGCCACCTGCCCGGCCACCTGCAACAGCAGGGTGGATTTGCCGATGCCCGGTTCGCCGCCCACCAGGACGGCCGCACCCGGCACCAAACCTTTGCCGAGGATGCGGTCCAGGGCTTCCAAACCGGTGCTGAACACGGCCGAGGTCGCGTCCGGCACATCACGCAGGCGCATGACCGGTTCGGCGCGCCCGGCAAGGGGCGTATTGCGGGAAGCGGCGGAAACGCTCAGGGTTTGCGGCTCAAGACTGTTCCACTCCCCACAGGTGGGGCACTGCCCCTTCCATTGGGAGGAACGTCCGCCGCATGAGGAACAGACATATATTTCGCGGGATTTAGCCATTGCCGGCCGGAGGGCTGCCGGTCGAGGAGCCGCCTCCGGAAGGGGCACCCCCGCCGGGAACGGATTCGGCGGCGGGAACATCCTGAGCGTCCACGGGGTGGACCTCAAATTCCCACAACTCCTGCCAGGGGTCCGCCGGCTTCGCGGCTTCGCCTTCCCCCGACGCTTCGGACGCCGCGGGCGGCGCGAACACGAACCAGAAAGGCGTATCCTGTCCCGGCTGCACATTGCTGTTGTTGAGCAGAATTTCCACCCGGCTGGAAAGCGCCTCTTCCAGCGCTTCGGGCGAAAGCACCTGCAACTGGGTCAGGAACGGGTCCGGCCCGCACAGCCGCGTCTGCCTGGCGATCTCGGTGCCGTTCTTGGCCAAAAGCCTGGCCTCCACGGCAATGAAGCGCTTGGGCACGTCGAAGTTGTTCACCGCTCTGCCCTTGATTACCACCATGTCGCCAAGCTTGTCGTTCTTCACGATGAACTGGCGGGTATCCATCAAAGTGATGCGGGCAACCTTGGCGGCGCCCTCTTCGTTTTCGGCGACGGGGGTCACAGGCTTGTCGGGTTCGGTGCCCGCCGAGAAAACCATCCAGCCCCCCACGCCGGCCCCGATCAGGCAAACGCATGCGGCAAGAACGATCAGCAGGGTTTTGCGCCCAAATTTCTTTTTCTTCTTTTCGACCTTCGGAATTTCCACATCCAAAGGCGATGCGGAAGCGGCCGAAGGCGTGGGGCCCGGAGGCGGCGGAGGTGTGGGAGCGGGCTCCGGGGCCGGCGGCGCGGAAGGAGGCGGCGGCGGAGGTGCAGGGGCGGACTCGGGGGCCGGTGGCTCAGGCGCGGGCGGAGCGGCCTCCTCGCGCGGGGTCATGACGAATACGGAGCCGCACTGCGAGCAACGCGCCTTACGACCCGGCCGGAAATTCTCGTCCGGCAGGGAGAATGTCGTATCACATTTGGGGCAGGATATCAGCATGACGTCTTCGCCTTAAGCCTGCTGTTCTTCCAGTTCGGCCACATACACAGCCGGCAGCTCACGATACCGTTCGGCGTAATCCAGGCCGTAGCCCAGAATAAACCCGTCGTTCAGCACAAAGCCGGGGAAATCGACGATCACGTCGGCCTCCCGGCGCTCCCGTTTGTCCACCAGGGCGGCAAGGCGCAACGACTTGGCCCCGCGCGCGGCAAGCTGGCGGAAAAGAAAATCCATGGTGTGCCCGGAATCCACCACATCTTCCACCAAAAGCACGTGTTTGCCGTCGAGGGAGATCTCCACGTCTTTGGAAAAACTGATCGTGCGCGACGACGACGTGCCCGACCCGTAGCTGGCCACACGCACAAAGTCGATTTCAGGCCGCACGGTGATATGCTTCAGCAGGTCCGAAAAAAACATGAAGGCACCTTTGAGCACGCAGATGATCACCAGGGGCTCGCCTTCATACAGGGCGTTGATTTCATTCGCCATATCCCGGACTCGGTCCTGAATGACCTCCGGAGAATACAACAAGTTCAGCGCCTTAATCTTTTCCATCCAACATCCTTCGGCAATGCTCAGACCCGGCGGACCATGGCGGTTTCATCGCAGGCGTCCGGGAATTTGGGGCAGTGGACACAGTCCACCCATATTTTTTGCGACAGGCTGTCTTTGCTCATTTCCGCAAAGCCCAGGCGGGTAAAGAACTCCGTCTGGTAGGTCAGGGTAAAAACCTTGGGCGTGCCAAGCGCCCGCGCCTCTTCAAGGCAGGCTTCAACCAAAATCCGCCCCAGACCTTGGCCCCGGAAACGTTCCTCAAGCAACAGCGAACGGATTTCGCTGGTATCCTCCCAGAGCACGGCCAAGGCGCAGAAACCGTAGATGCTGCCGTCCGGGCCTTCCAGAACAATGAAATCCCGCATGTGGCCGTATAAATCCGAGAGGGAGCGCGGCAACAGAAGCCCGGCCCCGGCGGCGCTCAGCAAGGCCATGTGGATGGACTTGACGTCAGCCGTCAAGGCCTTGCGCACCTTCACATTCATGAGTCTATTTGGCGGCGATTTTTTTAATCGCCTCGATCAGGTCTTCTTTCTCGACATAGCCTTCGTGGGTGGTGACCAATTCCCCACGCTTGTCGTAAATAAGCAGCAACGGCACCGCGGTGACGCCTACGGCTTCTTCAAATTTGTTTTCGGCCAAATAGATGGGATAGTTTATCCCCATGCCGTCCAAAAAGTTGTAAAGAGCCTTGGGAGTCTTGTCGACCGACACGCCGATGAGGGTCACTTCGCTCTCGGGGAAGGCTTTGCGCACTTCCACCAGACCGGGAACTTCTTTGCGGCAGGGCGGGCACCACGAGGCGAACACGTTGACCACCACCACTTTATTTTTTGCCTGGGCAACCAGCTTGACCAGTCCCTTGGCGTCGATACCCTGAATGGATCCGGGGGCGATTTCTCCCGCTCCGGCCTGGGCGAAAGCTCCCAGGAACAGGCACAGGCTCAAAAGTGCAACACCGATACGGCGCGTCATATGCGTCTCCTTTTTTCTCAAGGTCTCCGGGCGTGAACGCCGATACCGGCAATACCGCCGACCATCATATGTAGCCTACATCCGCCGTTCCGTCCAGTAGCCGGCGGACACGACGGGCCGTTCACTCTCCCCGCGGCCCGCAGCCGGCCCGGCCTTCCGGCCGAAAACGGGCATATCGCGGCGTACTGTGCCGGCGAAGCATGCGGACGACGCATACACGCCTGCGCAAACCGTTCCGGGCGTGTATGCGCGAACCGCGTTGCTGGCCGGTTTTCGCTTACGCGTTCCCGCCCACGAGCCGACCGGCCAGGCGAACGGCCTCCACGGCATCGCCGGCGTAGTGCGCGCCGATTTCGGCGGCGAAGGCCGGCGTAACCACCGCCCCGCCCACCATCACCGGGATGGAAAGGTTTTTCTCGGGAAGCAGCGCCACCGTGTCGCGCATGCGTACCATGGTGGTGGTCATCAGGGCCGAAAGCCCGATGACCCGGGCCTTTTTCTCAATCGCCGCGCTCACGATGGTTTCCGCCGAGACATCCTTGCCCAGGTCGACCACTTCGAATCCGTGGTTTTCCAGCATCAGGTTGACGATGTTTTTGCCGATGTCGTGGATGTCGCCCTGCACCGTGGCCATGACCACCACCGGGCGTTCGGCGACGTCACCCGCTTTTTCCAGCAAAGGACGCACGATGGCGAAGGCCGCCTGGAGGGTTTCGGCCGAACGGATCAACTGGGGCAGAAAGTATTCCCGACGCTCGTACTTCATCCCGACTTCGTTGATGGCCGGGATCAGCCGGTTGTTGACCAGGGCGTAAGGTTCCTCGCCCGCCGCGAGAGCGGCTTCCACCAGCGGCCCGACGGCTTCACGCCGGCCCAGAACGACCGCTTCTTCCAGTGTTGCGGCCGAAGCCGCCGCCTTGCGTCCGGCCGAAACCGGACCGGAACCTTGGCCGGAGGCCGGGGCGGCGCCCGGAGCGCGGTCGGCGTGGGCCGCGATGAAGGCTTCCGCGCCGGGGTCGTGGGCCAACAGCACGTTGAGCGCATCCACGGTTTCCATCAACCGGCGGTTGGACGGGTTGGCGATGCAGCCGCTCAGCCCGGCTCCGGCGGCCGCCGCCGCGAAGGCCGAGTTCAAAAGCTCGCGGGCGGGCAGGCCGAACGAGATGTTGGAGAGACCGCAGACCGTGGGCAGGCCCATGCCGGCGCACCAGCGGGTGAACTCCAGGCATTCGCGCGCGGCCGTGGGCGTGGAGGACACGGTCAGCGCCAGGATGTCCACCACGGCCAACCGGCGCGGAATGCTCAGCGCATCCATCCGGGCCAGCAGACTTTCCACGATGGCGATGCGTTCGGCGGCACGCTCGGGCAGATCGCCCCCCTTCAACGGCAAAAGAATGAAGGGCGCGCCGAAGTCGCGGCACAGCGGCCCAAGGCGGTCCATGCGGCCTTCCTCGCCGCTGATCGAGTTCACCAGCGGAGAAGCCGGGTACGCGGCCAAAGCGGCGGCCACGGCTTCCGGATTGGCCGAGTCGATGCACAGCGGGCAGGCATGAGCCGAGGCCAGACGCCGCACCAGGTCGGGCAGCAGAATCGTCTCATCGACCATAGGCGCGCCGACGTTCACATCCAGCACCGGGGCCCCGGCCTGGATTTGCTCTTCGGCAAAACGCAGAGCCGTGGAAAACTCGCCGGCCCGCAGTTCCGCCGACAGTTGCTTCTTCCCCGTGGGGTTGATGCGTTCGCCGATGCAGATGAACGGATGCCCCGCGCCCAGGCGCACCAGCTCGGAACGCGAGGTCAGAGCAACGCCGGGGAAGACGGGCCGCGCCCGCACCGGGCCGAGACTTCGCACCCTGGCGACCAGAGCGGCGATGTGGTCCGGAGTGGTGCCGCAACAGCCGCCCACGGCCTGGGCTCCGGCTTCGGCAAAAGCAGCCGTCGCTTCGGCAAAGGCTTCCGGCCCGAGAGGGAACACCGTGCGCTCACCTTCCAGGCGCGGCAGGCCGGCGTTGGGCTGGATCAAAACCGGCAACGGGCTTTGAGCAAACAGATCCTCGGCCGCGTCGGCCATTTCCAGGGGACCGGCGCTGCAGTTCATGCCGATCAAATCCACGCCCAGGTTCGCCAGCACGGCGGCGCAGACGGCCGTGGAAGACCCGGTCAGGGTCGTGCCGGCCTCGTAGGTCATGGAAACGGCCAGGGGCAGGTTTCCTTCCCGACGGGCGGCGACCACGGCGGCCCGGGCTTCGGCGATGTCGAACTGGGTTTCGATGATCAGCAGATCCGTGCCGCCCAGGGTCAGACCTCGGATTTGCTCCCGAAAGGCCGCGACCAGGGTCTCAAAATCAAGCTCACCCAGCGGCTTGAGAAATTTTCCGGTGGGTCCGATGCTGCCGGCCACAAAAACGCGCCGCCCGGCGGCATCCGCGGCTTGGCGGGCGATTTCGGCCATGCGCCGGTTGAAGTCCACGGGGTCCAGTTCGGCAGGCAACTTAAAATGGGTACCGCCGAAGGTGTTGGTGGTCAGCACATCGGCTCCGGCGGCCGCATAATCGGCATGAACGCCGCGCAGCACGTCTGGGCGCTCCAGGCAAAACAGTTCCGGACTCATGCCGGGCAGCAGACCGCGCTGCTGCAACACCGTTCCCATGGCTCCATCAAAGATGATCCGCCGGCCTTGTCCAAGTTCGACCCGAAAATTCCTCACCGTCGCTCCTTTTTTGCGCGTATACACATTTGCCTGGGCTTACTGAAAATCATTGAAAAAAACAAACAAAAAAACAATCATGCAAGCTGGCGGAATACCGCACCGCGGCCCTCGGTCCGCCCGGAACCAAAGCGCGGAGCTCGGTCGGCGGCTCCCCCTTCCCTGTTCCTCCACCTTCTGATATAGGGCGGTACGGACATGACGAAAAAACACCCCTCCCCCACTTTCGCCGCCGATCCCCCGTCTTCCGGCGGGCCGGAACGCGAAACGGAATTCATCGATACCGAAGACGCCAACGGGGAACCGGACGAAGAGCCGGAGCTGGATGAGCTCTCGCTGGACTCCGCTCCCGACGGCGACGGCCTCGACTTCGGCGAAAGCGCCCTGCCGCCCGCGCAGCAGGACCACCGCCACGCCGTGCCGGTGCCTTTCGCCCACCATCCGCCGGAGCGCGCCCGCGACGCCCTGCATCTCTACCTGCGTGAAATCAACCGGTTCCCTCTCCTGAAGCCCGAAGAGGAAAGCATGCTGGCCCACCGGGTCAAGGAAACCGGCGACCCGGACGCGGCCTTTCGGCTCGTCTCCTCGCATCTGCGGCTGGTGGTGCGCATCGCCATGGACTTCCAACGCCGCTGGATGCAGAACATCCTTGATCTCGTGCAGGAAGGGAACGTGGGCCTGATGCGGGCCGTGGACAAATTCGACCCGGACAAGGGCATCAAGTTTTCCTATTACGCGACGTTCTGGATCAAGGCCTACATTCTTAAGTTCATCATGGACAACTGGCGCCTGGTGAAGATAGGCACCACCCAAACCCAGCGCAAGCTCTTCTACAACCTGAACAAAGAACGCCGCGCCCTGATCGCCCAGGGGTTCGACCCAAGCACCGCCATGCTGGCGGAGCGCTTCAACGTTTCCGAAGAGCAGATCGTCGAGATGGAACAGCGCCTGGACGCTTCGGATATGTCGCTGGACGCCCCGGTCAATGAAGACGACGCGGGCGGGGCCAGCCGCATGGACTATCTGCCCGCCCTCGGCCCCGGCATTGAGGAAGTGCTCGGCAACAACGAAATTGCCCACATGGTTCGAGAAAGGCTCAAAACCCTGGTTCCTTTGCTTTCCGATAAAGAACAATATATTCTGGAACACAGGCTCCTGACGGAAGAACCCGTGACCTTGCGGGAAATCGGTGATATGTTCGCGGTCACGCGGGAACGGGTGCGTCAGCTTGAAGCCCGGCTCCTGCAGAAGGTGCGCGACCACTTGATCGGCAACATCAAAGACTTTTCCCGCGACTGGATAGAACAACCATGAAGATTTTCTCTCGTCCGCGCGCAGTTCGTTTTTTTCCTTTTTCCACCGGCTCGACGGACGGCCTATGGCGTACCGCCCGCAACGTCGTCGCGCCGATTTGCCTTCTTGCGCTGGTTGGCTGCCTGTATCCTTCCACCGGAGTGCCGGCTGCGCGGCAAGAAGTGAAGTGGAATCTGAGCCCGGAAGCCGAGCACACGTATTATTATCTGCTGCTCTCCGAAGCCATGTTCCAGAACGATGAACGCCTCGCGGGCGAAGCTCTGCAAGGCCTGCTCAAGCGGGACACCTCCCTGCCCGTCTTTCAGGACGGCGCGACCATCCTGCTGGCCGGCGGCGATTTTGCGGCGGCCATCGACGTCTGCCGACGCGGTCTAGCCCTGTACCCCAACGATGAACAGCTTTCGGTGCTTTTGGCCGGCGCCCTCGGTGAATCCGGCAAGGATGCCGAGGCCATCGCCCTGCTGGAAGACCACCTGAAGCAAAAGCCCGGCCACGACGATGCCCGCCAGGAGCTGATTCGGCTGTACCTGAAAACCGGCTCGCCCGAAAAAGCCCTGAACCTGCTCGGCAAAGGCAAATCCGAGGACCAGTCCGCCCAGGCCATGCTTTTCCGGGCCAGGGTGCTGATCAGCGCCGACAAACCTCGCGAGGCCGCCGGAGAACTCAGAAATCTTGTGCGCGCCTACCCCGAATTTCCTCAAGGCTGGATAGAGACCGCCCTGCTGGCGGAGAAAAACGGCCGCCTCAACGAGGCTCTCGACGCGTATAAAAAGGCCGTGGGGCTCATACCGGAGAACCTGGACCTCTGGTACCGGATCATCGCCCTGCAACTGAAAGACAAAAAGCCCCGGGCCGCCGTCCAAACCCTGGACAAAGCCCCGGACCAGGGGGCCTTCCGTCTGCAGGTCGCTCTGCTTTTCGCCGACGAGGGCTACAACAAGGAAGCTCTGGGCCTGCTGCAAAGCGCGACGGAAAACGGCGCGGACCCGGACGAGACTTCCTATTACCGTTCCATTCTGGAATTCCGGATCACCGGGGACAAGGAAGGAGCCCTCAAGCAGTTGCGCTCCATTCCGCCGCAGAGTCCGCTGTATATCCGCGCCAAGCTGCGCGAAACGAACATCCTGCTTGACGGCGAACGCTTCGCCGAGGCGGCGAAGGTCGCGGCCGACGCCCGCACCCACAGCCCGAACGCCAAAGAGTTCTGGGGAATTCAGGCCTACGCCCTGGTCCGGCAGAAGCGCGTTCCCGAAGCTGAAAAACTTATGGAGCAGGCCCTGGCCGAGCACCCGAACGACGAAGAAATCCTTTTCTCTCTCGGGCACATTCAAAGCGAAGCGGGCAAAAAAGACGCCGCCATGATCACCATGGAGCGGGTCATCAAGCTTAACCCCAGGAACGCCAAAGCCCTCAACTACGTGGGTTACAGCCTGGCCGAAGACAACAAAGACCTGCCCCGCGCCCTGGAACTGATCAACAGAGCCCTGGCCGTGACCCCGGATGAAGACTACATCGTCGACTCTTTGGCTTGGGTGCAGTACCGCATGGGTCACTTCGAAGACGCCTGGCGGTCCATCCGCCGTTGCATGGAACTGGGCGGCGACGACCCGACCATTTGGGACCACTACGGCGACATCGCCATAGCCCTGAACAAGCGGACCGAGGCCTTGAAAGGTTGGAACGAGGCGCTGAAGCGCTCTCCGGAAAACGCCGACGAAATCCGCAAAAAAATAGCCAACATTTTGAAATAGACCGAGCCGACCATGCGCCGCCTTTTGTTGTTCGCGTTGTTGATCCTTTCCCTGTCTGCCTGTACCCCCAAGCAGGTTCCCAGTCCTGCCGCTGGCGCGACCGGCGACGCGGCCGACGCCTGGAACGCTTATACCGCCCGAGCCCGGATGGAAGAAGCCACGGCCCGCCCCTTCCGGCTGAGCGCGAGCCTGCGCTACACCGACAACAAAGGCGAGAGCACGCGGGTGTCTTCGCTGCTTTGGGGCAACGGGCGCACCCCCTACCCCCTGCGCCTGGATCTGACCGCCGGAGTGGGCACGGTGGTGGCCAAAATCCGCGAAAACGACGACAACTTCACGGCCTACAACCCGGACGAAAAAACCGCGTACTTCCACACCCGGGAAAACCGCGCCCTCAGCGCCTTTGGGGTGCCCATTCCCCTGACCCTGCTGGATTTGTCGCTGATCCTCACGGGCCGGGGCGGTACGCTGTTCCTGCCGCCGGTGGGCGAAACGCCTCCGGCCGAGACCGGGCCGGGCGGCTATGTGTTCCGCATTCAGAACGCCCCCCTGGCCGGTCTTTTGGAACTTTCTCCCCAAGGGGTTCCCGTTTCCTGGCGCCAGGGCGGCTGGACCCTCGCTTTTGAGCCGGAGTCCGACGACCCCATGCGTCCGCACCGGGTACGGATCTCCGACAACAAAGGCCAGGAAGCCCTGATCGTCGTCCGCAGCCTGGATTTTCCGCCCATGCCCTTTGCCGGGGCGCAGCTTGAACTGCCCCTGCCTCCGGGCACCCAGACCAAAGAACTTCCCGAAGAGGGACTGTGAGGATGCCCATGATCACCCGCCGCGTATATCTGGCCTCGGACCATGCAGGGTTCACCCTCAAGCAGGCCTTGCTCACGCACGTGGCTTCACTGGGCCTGGAGGCCGTGGACCTGGGAGCGCACGACCAGGAAAGCTGCGACTACCCCGATTTCGCCCACCGCCTCTGCGCCGAAGTGACGGCGACCGACGGGTACGGGATTCTGATTTGCGGCACGGGCATCGGCATGTCGATCACGGCCAACCGGCACGCGGGCATCCGCGCGGCGCTGTGCACGCACGAGTTCCATGCCGAAGCCACCCGAGCCCACAACAACGCCAACGTGCTCTGTTTGGGCGAACGCGTCACCGCGCCGGGCCTGGCCTGCCGGCTGGCGGAAATTTTTCTGTCCACTCCCTTTGAGGGCGGCCGGCACCAGCGCCGGATCGAGCGCATCAACGCCGCCGAGTAAGATGCCCGTTTCCCCGCGCCGGACGGAATTCCCCGTTCGGGAGTCGTCGCGATCACCTCTGAAGAGACTCCTCCCCGTGCGCCCTTCCCCGTGAAAAATCCCTTCGGAGCTCCGATGCAGCTGTACAATACCCTGACCCGCAAAAAAGAGCCCTTTACCCCGATCACGCCCGGCAAAGTCGGCCTGTATGCCTGCGGCATTACCGCCTACGACCTGTGCCATATCGGCCACGCCCGCTCGGCCGTGGTCTTTGACGTGCTGGTGCGCAGGCTGCGCGACCTCGGCCTGGACGTCACCTTCGTGCGCAACTTCACCGACGTGGACGACAAGATCATCAACCGGGCCAACAAAGACGGCGTACCGAGCGAAGAAATCGCCGAGCGCTACATCGCGGCCTTCCATGAAGACATGGACCGCCTGAACGTGCTGCGCGCGAATATCGAGCCCAAGGCGACGGAACACATTCCGGACATGATCGCCCTGTGCGAAAACCTGATCGCCAAAGGGCACGCCTACTCCACCCCGTCGGGCGACGTGTATTTCCGGGTGCGCAGCTTCCCCACCTACGGCAAGCTCTCGGGGCGCAGCCTCGACGAGTTGCTGGCCGGGGCCCGGGTCGCGCCCGGCGAGGAAAAGGAAGATCCGCTCGATTTCGCCCTCTGGAAAGGGGCCAAACCCGGCGAGCCCTCCTGGGAAAGCCCGTGGGGACCGGGTCGGCCCGGCTGGCACATCGAGTGCTCGGCCATGAGCGAAAAGCACCTGCCCCTGCCCCTGGACATCCACGGCGGCGGCCAGGACCTGATTTTTCCCCACCACGAGAACGAAATCGCCCAGACCGAGGCGGCCACGGGCAAAGACTTCGCCAAGTACTGGGTGCACAACGGGTTCGTGCAGATCGACTCGGAAAAGATGTCCAAGTCGCTCGGCAACTTCAAGACCATTCGGGACATCCTGCACAGCTGGGACCCGGAAGTGTTGCGCCTGTTCCTGCTCAGCCGGCACTACCGCAGCCCCATCGACTTTACCGTGGACGGCATGGAGGAAGTCGAAAAGAATTACAAGCGGCAGTATGAGACCCTGGCCCGGATGGTCGCCGAGTTCGCCCTGCCCGCCCCGAGCGGCGGGAAAGTCGCTCCGGAAACGCGCGGAGAATTCGAGACCTTGGCCAAGGCCCGCAACGAGGCTTTGGACGACGACCTGAACACCGCCGCCGCCTTGGGGCATGCCAGCGGGCTCTTCCGCCTCGCCGGGCGCATTCTGGACGACAAAGCCCTGCGCAAAAACGCCGGCGGCCGGGAGTTGCTGCACGACATCCACAACGAGATTCTTTCCCTGGGCTCGGTGCTCGGCCTGTGGCAACGGGAGCCCGCCGCCTTCCTGACCGATCTGCGCGCCTGCCGAATCGAGCGCAGGCATATCGACACGACGCGGGTGCAAAGCCTTCTGGATACACGAAACCAAGCCAAGGCGGCCAAAGATTTCGCCGCGGCCGACGCCGTACGCGCCGAGCTGGCCGCCCTGGGCGTGGAAGTAAGAGACACGCCCGAAGGGGTCATATGGGACATCGCCTGAGTTTTCGGCACACGCTCCAGGCCTTCGTCATTCTCGCGGCATTTCTGACCGGTCAGGTGTTCGCGCCGCTTTCGGCCGCCGCCTTTGGGGACTTTACCCTGAAGGACGAAATGGAACTCGGCCGCAAGTTCAACGTGCTGATCCGCTCCCGCCTGCCGCTGGTGCAGGACCCGGAAGTGGTCCGCTATGTCGACGACGTCGTGCAGCGGCTGGTCAAAACCATGCCGCCCCGCCCCTTCCCCTTTACGGTGAGCGTGCTGCGCGACAACTCCCTCAACGCTTTCGCCGTTCCCGGCGGTTACGTGTTCGTGCACACCGGTCTGATCATGACCCTGGAACACGAGTCGGAACTGGCCGGCGTGCTGGGGCACGAACTGGCCCACGTGACCCAACGGCACATCGCCTCGCGGATTGAGAAGTCCCAGTGGATAAGCATTCTCTCCCTTCTCGGGGTTTTGGCCGGGGCATTTCTGGGCGGCGAAGGGGGCGAGGCGGCCATGGCCGGCTCGATGGCCGCCTCGCAAAGCCTCATGCTCGATTACAGCCGCACGGATGAAAATGAAGCCGACCAGGTGGGGATGAACTATCTGGTCAAAGCCGGTTACGCGCCCACGGGCATGGAAGGGGCCTTCGCCAAAATGAGCCGCAAACAATGGCTCATGGGCAGCAAAATTCCCTCCTATCTCTCCACCCACCCCGGACTCACGGATCGGATGCATGACATGGCCGCGCGCACGCGGCAAATGCCGGCGGCCATACAAAACCGCAAGGACGACGACTCCCGCTTTCTGCGGGTTCAGGCGTTGGTGCGCGCCCGCTACGGCGATCCGAACGTTTCGGCCCAGGCCTTCGCCAAACAACTGGAAGGCCCGAATCGCTGCGTGGCCCTGATGGGCCAGGGCATCCTGGCGGCCAAGCAAAACCGGATCAACGACGCCCGCAAGGCCTTTGACGACGCCATGGCCTGCTCCCCCCAAGACGAGCTGATCATCCGCGAGGCGGGCATTTTCCACTACACCAAAGGCGACCGCGACAAGGGCGTCCAGCTTCTGGAAAAAGCCGTGCGCATGGACGCCGACGACATCATGGCCCAGTTCTATTATTCCCGCATTCTGGCCGACGCCGGCAGAACCGACGAAGCCGTTCGGGCCATCCGCCGGGTGCTGCGCGACGAGCCGGAAGATCCGGAACTGCACGACTATCTGGCCCGTTACCTGGCTCAGCAGCGCCAAATGTTCCTGGCCAACCTGCACATGGCGTACTCCGCGCTGTACCTGAACAATGCGGACCGCACGGAGCAGTTCCTGGAAAAGGCCAAAACCGCCGCCCAGGGCGCGGACGACAAACGCGAACTGGATCGCTTCGACACCATCTATAAAGAACGCAAACAATACTGGAAATAACGGATACGCATATGGAACTCAAAGGCACCACCATTCTGGCCGTACGCCGGGGCAATTCCGTCTGCCTGGCGGGCGACGGCCAAGTCACCATGGGACAGGCCATCGTCATGAAGCACACGGCCAAAAAAGTCCGCCGGCTCTATAAGGGCGGCATCCTGGCCGGATTCGCCGGCTCCACGGCCGACGCCTTCACTCTGTTCGAACGGTTTGAAGCCAAACTTGAGGAACACGGCGGGCAGCTCATGCGCGCGGCCGTCGAGCTGGCCAAAGATTGGCGCAAGGACAAATACCTGCGCCGGCTTGAGGCCATGCTGCTGGTGGCCGACAAAGAACACACCCTCATTCTTTCCGGCACCGGCGATGTCATCGAGCCGGATGACGGCGCGGCGGCCATCGGCAGCGGCGGGGCCTACGCCCTTTCCGCGGCCCGCGCCCTGTTGCGCCACAACGACAAGCTCGACGCCGAGTCCGTGGTCCGCGCGGCCATGGGCATCGCGGCGGAGATCTGCGTCTACACCAACGACAACCTGACCGTGGAAACCCTCGGGGATTAAGTATGCGCCGGCTGCCGCTCCTGCTTGTCGCCGCCCTGAGCCTGCTGCTCTCCGCCGGATTCGCGTGGGGAGCGGTGGAATATATCGGCTACAACCACAGCGGGGACTGCGACTTCGGCTGCGAAACGCTCCTGGATATCGCCGGAGACGGCGTGGCCGAAATGTACCTGGGCGGCAACCGCTACGCGACGGACAACCCGCCCTGTGTGGGGTTCTTTCGAGGAAGCATCGACCCACAGGAGCTCGCGACCCTTGAAGCGCTCTTCCGCGATCCCCTCTTTCTTCAGGCCAAGGAAACCGACTCCAGCCGAACGGACGCCGTGTTCCGCACCCTGACGTTCCGTGATTCCAAACTCTATGTGACCAAGACCTTTGCCCGGCCGGCCTCGCCGCAGACCAGAGCCCACCTGGAAAAGATTTACGCCCGACTGGACGCCGTCCGGGCCAAACTGCTCGCGGGCACGCCGGTGGTCGGTTTGAAGGTCGAGGTCGGCCGGGTCACGTCCAAACGTTCCGCCGTCGAAGTGGAGTTTTTCCTCTGCAACGTCGGCACCGAGGCTGTGGTTCTGCCGACGGCGCCGCACATCTCGGCCGAACTGCGCGACGCCTCCGACACCGGGGTGGAATTGACGCCCGTCAGCACCGGCGACGACGCGGCGCGAAATCAGAAGATTGCCCCCGGAGGCAAATCACTGCCGATTCGGCTGCGCGCCGATGTTTCCTCCCTTCCTTCACCCCCCGTCGCCATTGTCTGGGATTGCACCTTCGACGCCCTGTTCCCGGGGCACGACGAACCGCAGCGCATGGCCCACGTCGGCAAACAGCCGTTCGCCCCGCAGTAGGAAGTTTTCGTGACCGCGCCCACCGTGATCCGTACCGGCTGTAAAATAAACTGGTTCCTGCGCATCGGCCCCAAGCGGCCCGACGGCTACCATGATCTGGAAACCCTGTTCATTCCTTTGAACGAGCCCCACGACGAGCTGCGCCTCCGCCCCGGAACGGCGCCGGGCCTGCGGGTCATCTGCGCCGAACCCGGCATCGATCCCGAACGCAACACCTTGACCACGGCGTACCGGCTCTGGCGCGAAGCCGTGGGTACGGCCCCGGACCTGGAACTCACCCTGTTCAAGGGCGTGCCCCACGGCGCGGGGCTCGGCGGGGGCAGCGCCGACGCGGCCGGGCTGCTGCTTCACCTTCAGGAATGGGCGGGAAGAAACGGGCGCGCCCCGCTCGCCCCCCAGGCGCTCAACGCCCTGGCCGCGAAAGTGGGCGCCGATGTGCCGTTCTTTTTGCTGAACAGACCCGCGCTGGCCGAAGGCATCGGCGAACGCCTGCGGGAAGTTCCCAACCCCGCGGCCGACCGGGTTGTCGTCACGGTCTGCCCGCCGATTCCGGTGTCCACGGCCTGGGCCTTTGCGACTCTGGATGCGGAATGGGAAAAAAAAGAAAATTTTGCAACCAACAACTTGACAAGGAGCGGCCCAAGGAGTACTACCTCCTTCTCTTGCGGGGCCAACCAGGAAAACGACTTTCAAGAGGTCGTCTTCCGCGCCTTTCCGGAGCTTGTCAGCATTCGCGACGGGCTGTTGGAACATGGGGCGACGGCGGCACGCATGAGCGGTTCGGGTTCGACCATTTTCGGCATCTTTGCCGAAATCGGGCAAGCGGAACGGGCCGTGGCGGCAATACCCTGTCGGGCATATGTCGCAAGCTTTGCCGGAGCGTAAAACCGGCCACCTTGCAGGGGTGTAGCCAAGTTGGTAAGGCAACGGGTTTTGGTCCCGTCATTCGTGGGTTCGAGTCCTCCCGCCCCTGCCATTAGGACGACACGGCGCCGCCGCCGCATATGCTGCGGGGGCGGCGCTTTTCCATGCGGTCCATTTGCCCCGAAACCACCAAAGGGCGGTCCCGAGCATGTACGGCAATCTGAAAATTCTCACCGGCACGTCCAACCCCGAACTGGCGACCGCCATCTGCAACCATCTGGGCTGCCGGCTCACCCCCTCTCTGTGCGAAACGTTCAGCGACGGGGAAATCCGCATTGAAATCGGCGACAACGTGCGCGGCGACGACGTGTTCGTCATTCAACCCACCTGCGCGCCGGCCAACTTTACCCTCATGCAGCTCTGCCTGATGCTCGACGCCCTGAAGCGCGCCAGCGCCGGACGGGTGACGGCCGTGGTTCCCTACTACGGCTATTCGCGCCAAGACCGCAAAGTCAGCCCGCGCGCGCCCATCAGCGCCAAACTGGTGGCCGACTTTCTTGTGGCCGCTGGCGTCGACCGCGTGGTCACCGTGGATCTGCATGCCGGCCAAATCCAGGGCTTCTTCGACGTGCCCGTGGACAACCTCTTTGCCCAACCCGTGCTGCTGGAAGCCATCCGTCGCGAGGCCAAGGACGTGGTCATCGTGTCGCCCGACGCGGGCGGCGTGGAGCGCGCCCGCTCGTACGCCAAACGCTTGGACGCCGGGCTGGCGATCATCGACAAGCGCCGGGATCGTCCCAACCAGGCCTCGGCCATGCACGTCATCGGCGACGTCACCGGCAAGACCGCCGTGGTGGTCGACGACATGATCGATACGGCCGGCACCATGGTCGCGGCGGGCAAGGTTCTTTTGGACAACGGCGCCAAAGAGGTCATGGCCTGCGCCACCCATGCCGTTTTGTCCGGCCCCGCTCTGGAGCGGTTGCAGGAATCGGTTTTCACCCAAATTTTGGTCACCGACACCATCCCGCTGGGGGATAAGGCGACCAAATGCCCGAAGATCAAGGTCCTTTCCGTGGCCGGTCTTTTGGCAAAGGCCATTCACAACATTCATACCGAATCCTCCGTGAGTGTGCTTTTCGTTTAAGCCTTTTACGCGACCTGGGGGCAGTCGTCCGCATCGGAACGATTTTGCTTTCAGGCAAGGAAAAAAGATTTTTTTGTGAGGGAAGTGTACTCTTTTGGTGCTCGCCCCGAACAAAAAAGCTTTTTGACGCGGCATGAAAGTAAAAGCGCCCGATGCGAAAGTACATCCGTCAGCAACGGCATAGGTCATGGCTGAGGATCAAAAGGAGAACGAACATGTCCCGTCTTACGCTTGCTGCCACCGTGCGCGCCAAAACCGGCAAAGGCGTCGGCCGCAAACTGCGCGCCGCCGGTCTTATTCCGGCCGTCTTCTACAACGCCAAGGGCGAAAGCCATGCCCTGCAGGTGGAAGAACCCGCCCTGAACAAACTCTACGCCACGGCCGGACGGACCACGGTGTTCGATTTGGTCATCGACGACAACGGCAAAAAGACCACCCATCCCTGCCTGATTTGGGACGCGGAATACTTCCCCACCAAGAAGCGCTTCCAGCACGTGGACTTCTACGGCGTGGATCTGAATAAGGAACTGAAGCTCAAGGTCGCCCTCGAATTCGTCGGCACGGCCAAGGGCACCAAGCTGGGCGGCAAGCTGGAAACCTACCGCGAAATCATTGAAGTGCTCAGCAAGCCTGAGAGCCTGCCCAAGAAAATCGTGGTGGACATCTCCAACCTGGATGTGAACCAGGGCCTGCGGGTGGCGGATCTGGCCATGCCCGAAGGCGTCCGCGCCGCCTACACCACCAACTACGCCATCATCACCGTGCTGGCTCCGGGCAGCGACAAGGGCGAAGAAGGCGACATCTAATCGCTTTTTCCCGACCGACCATTGCAGCGGCCCCGTTTTTCGGGGCCGCTTTGTTCAACAAAGAGCCCTTCGGGGCGAAGCGCGACGTGGCAAGCGCCGCTGGCCCCGGCACGGTTCGCCGACCGGCGTAACACGGCGTTCACAACACGGCGCAAGGACAGCGTATGCCTACGCTTGATCTCATTGCCGGCCTCGGCAACCCGGGCCGGGAATATGAAGCGACCCGCCACAATTTCGGCTTTCTCGGCGTCGATGCCCTGCTGCGGGCTTGGACGCCTTTGGGAGCTCCAACGCTCGTTTCCTCCCGCAAAGATCCCTTTGAGCTGTTCAAAGCCACGGCCCCCGGCCCGCAGCGGATGTTCCTGCTCAAGCCTTTGACCTATATGAACAAGAGCGGAGAAGCCGTGCGCCGGGTTTTGGACTATTACCACCTCGACGCCGGCAACCTGCTGGTGCTGCACGATGAAATGGATCTGCCCCTGGGGCGCATGCGCCTGAAGAAAGGCGGCGGCAACGCCGGGCATAACGGCTTGAAATCCATAGATCTGCATGCCGGAACCCCGGATTACCATCGTCTGCGGCTCGGCATCGGCAAGCCCGCCGGG
The DNA here is from genome assembly GCA_031551885.1 of Desulfovibrio sp. Classification (GTDB taxonomy): domain Bacteria; phylum Desulfobacterota; class Desulfovibrionia; order Desulfovibrionales; family Desulfovibrionaceae; genus Frigididesulfovibrio. The sequence continues at coordinate 8,978 of JAVBMX010000012.1, read as the reverse complement.
TTTGAGGGCGCCTCGTTTGTGCTCGGCCGTTTCGCCTCTTTTGAGCGTCCCCTGGTGGATGAAGTGCTTCAAGCGGTGATCTCCGGTGTGGAGCTTCTGCTCCGGGGCGACTTCACCGCCGCGCAGCAACTCTGCAACGGGTTCACGCCTTCCGCCTCGGCGAGAATTTCGGGCTGATTTCACCCATCACCCTGCGGCGCACCAAGCCGGCGCATACTGGACTCCCCCGTTCATTTCCTGTATGGTCTTTGAACCCAAGGAAGTTTCGCCGTGCGCCCGTATTTCGGGCCGGCAGTCCTTCCCGAAAAAATTCCCCGCACAATCGGTTCAGGAGCGTCCCGGTGTTTACCCCCGATCAAATCGTCGTCTATCCGGCCCAGGGCGTCGGCACGGTCGAACGCCTGGAAAGGCGGGATATCGGCGGTATGAACGCGGAGTTCTACATTATCCGCATCCTGACCAACAATATTACGGTCATGGTGCCGGTGAACAACGCCGCCGCAATCGGCCTGCGGACCCTCTGCTCGCGGCAGGAAGCCGAAGAGGTGCTCGCCTTCATGCGGGACCGGAGCAAGGTCTCCGGTCATACCGGGCAAAACTGGAACCGCCGCTACCGCGAATACACCGAGCGTCTGAAAAGCCCTTCGCTCTTTGACGTGGGGCATGTGCTCAAGGAACTTTTTCTGATCAGCGCGGAAAAAGATCTTTCTTTCGGCGAGCGACGCCTTCTGGAGCAGGCCATGAGTCTGGTATGTTCCGAATTGTCGTGTGTGTTGCAGCGGGATGCGGACGACATCAAACGCGAAATCGAATCGTTTTTTGCCGATCTTCTTGATAAAAGTGAAAAAAACGAATAAACCCCTTGCCTTCGACGGAAACTTGCGCTAATCAGCCAAAGGCTTTCCTGCGGAGAGTCCACTTTCCGCTTACATATATCCCGAAACATCTGTATACCGCAGGCCGTCGCCGGCCCCCACGCGTCTTTTCAAGATGCCCTTCCGCGTATTGTGCGCGGCGGGCGGACGCGCAACCCTTACCATCCCCCCTTTATGCGAAAAAAGAAAAGCGCCCCCACCGCGGAAGCCGCCCCGGAAGCCCCCGCCGCCTCCCTCCCCGACCAGGAAGGAATGAACCTCTCAGAATTAAAGACCAAAAGCATGGTCGACCTCATGGCTCTCGCGGATTCCTACAATGTGGAAAACGCAAGTTCCATGCGCAAGCAGGAGTTGATTTTCGCCCTGCTGCAGAACTGCGCCTCGCAAAATGGAGCCATTTACGGCGACGGCGTGCTCGAAATTTTGCCCGACGGCTTCGGCTTTCTCCGCTCCCCGCTGTGCAGCTATATGCCCGGCCCGGACGACATCTACGTCTCCCCCTCACAGATTCGGCGCTTTTCCCTCCGCAAAGGTGATGTGGTTTCCGGGCAAATACGGCCCCCCAAGGAAGGCGAACGCTACTTCGCCCTGCTGAAGGTCAACGAAATCGGCTTCGAGCCCCCCGCCAACGCCAAGAACCTCGTCCTCTTCGACAACCTTACCCCCATCTATCCCGATCGCCGAATGCTCATGGAAAACGGCGAGAAGTCATACTCCGGCCGGGTCATCGACCTTATGTCCCCGGTCGGGTGCGGGCAGCGCGGCATCATCGTGGCCCCGCCGCGCACCGGCAAAACCATCCTGCTCCAGACCCTGGCCAACGCCATCAACGCCAACAATCCCGACGTCTACCTCATCGTGCTGCTGATCGACGAACGCCCCGAAGAAGTCACGGACATGGAGCGCACGGTCAAAAACGCGGAAGTCATCTCCTCCACCTTCGACGAACCGCCTCAGCGTCACGTGCAGGTCTGTGAAATGGTTCTGGAAAAGGCCAAACGCCTGGTTGAACGCAAACGCGACGTGGTCATTCTGCTCGACTCGATCACCCGTCTTGGCCGGGCTTACAACGCCGTGACGCCCTCTTCCGGCCGAGTGCTCACCGGCGGTTTGGACGCCAACGCCCTGCAACGCCCCAAGCGCTTTTTCGGCGCCGCCCGGAACATCGAGGAAGGCGGCAGCCTGACCATCATCGCCACGGCCCTTATCGACACCGGCTCGCGCATGGACGAAGTGATCTTTGAAGAATTCAAGGGCACGGGCAACATGGAAATCTACCTGGACCGCCACCTGTCCGAAAAGCGCGTGTTCCCGGCCATCGACATCAACCGTACCGGCACCCGCAAGGAAGAGCTTCTTCTTCCCGAAGAGGTGCTCAACCGGGTCTGGATTCTGCGCAAGATTCTCGCCCCCATGAGTCCCATCGACAGCATGGAATTCCTGCTGGACAAAATGCGCGGCAGCAAAAGCAACGCCGACTTCTTGAATGTGATGAACAAATAGACCGGCTGCGCCTTTTTTCTTCTTTCTGGGCCCCCTCCACCGAGGGGGCTTTTTTTGTCATGAGGGCTTCTCGGCAAAATTCGCAGGGCGACGATTTCCCGACGCGTTTCCTTCCGCTCCTCGCAACATTGAAAATTACTCGGAGCAATCAACTCCGAAATTTGTGAGAATAAGCCCATTTTTTGCATACGGCATATTACGTCGTCATATTATTTTTTTACTCTCTATGGCGCGAAAGTGTTGACCAGTGTAAAAAAATGGATATATCAGACATAACAAGTCTTGTTTTATTATCCTCCCGTATCACACAAAAAAACCGCTCTTCGCACAGAGGATTCCATGTCTCAGCATATCACGCTTCAAGGGGGCCGGTTTCCAGCCTCCCCCTCTTCCGTCAAAAGCCTCATCTTTGATATTGACCCGTCAAAAGCTCTCTTTGTGAAAGAGGGGGAAGCTTTGGTTATTCAGCCTGCGGGAGGAACCCCGACAGTCATCGAGGCGTTTTTCTCCTCTGTCCGCTCCGGCGGCGATACCGAATTCATTTTGGCCGACGGCACCACACTGAACGGCAAAGAGTTCTTCCAAGCTTATAGTCCCAATCTGGTCACCGCCATGGGTCCCGCCGCCGCGCCTTCTTCGAGCGGCGGCGGCGCCTATGACGATGACGCCGGCCTGCTTATCGGCGGCGTCGACAGGTTCGGTGCTGCCGGCGCGGTTGCCGATGCGTCGAACCTTCGCGCGTCGCACCTTGAGACTCCCGTGTCGCAGGTTGCCGGCCTGCCGAGCTCCGATTCCGGCGACGCCGAGGACTCTCCCGCCGGCCCGCAACCCCTGCAGGACCCGGACTGCCGTTTCGTCCTGTACGGCAATGCCGCCGACCGGGCTTCGTGGACTTCCGGCATCCGTGCCGTTCCGCCGGCAAACGGCGGCACGGCCGGCATCGCCTCTGTGGGCGACGGCGCATACGGCACGGCCCACCTGTTGCCCGACGGCTCCATCAAATATATCCCCGCTCTTGGCGCGGCCGATTGGCCCAAAGACGGCGGTCCCCTTGTGGACCGCATTGTGATTACCTTGAGCGACGGAAGCACGCGGGTCATCGAAGTGCTTCTGGTCGACGGCACGACCTATGACGCGGCCGGGCACACCGATCTTGGCGGCGAGCGGCATGAGGGCCTGGTTGATGGTGTCTACACCGTCACCGCCACGGCCCACGACGATGTCTTCGCTCGTCGGACGGGCTCCGTGGGTCTGGCTGCGGGTTCCACTCTCGACATGGGCGCGGGCGACGATACCCTGCTTATCCAGGCTGCCGGAACTTCCGGCGGCGCGGCTTACGGGGCGGACAGATCCACCGTGCGCATGGGCGAGGGCGACGACTCGGTCCATATCTCCGTATCCACGAAAAGCGGCAATGCCTTCGGTATCTCCGGCGGCCTGTTGGACCTGGGAAGCGGCGACGACGTGCTGCAGCTCACCACCTCGGCCCTGGGCTACAACGCTTCGGCCTATGCCGTGGCCGGCGGCGCCAAAATCGGCCTCGGCGACGGCGATAACGCCGTGAACATCTCCAGCGACAGCCAAAGTCGGTATGCGTACGGCATATATAGCGACGTCAACGGCCCCCGTTCATCCGTCGTCGCGGGCAACGGCAACGACACCTTGCGCATCAGCGTGCAGCCGGGCTCGTACGGCTCGACCGTGACCAATTCGCTCATCAATCTGGGCGACGGCGACAACCTGACTGAGCTGAACGTCCGGGGCATAAGCGGGGCATCTCTCTATGGCCTGGAGCGGAGTGAAGTCATCAACGGCTCGGGCAACGACACCCTGGCCATCACCATGACCGGCGGATACGGCATTTACTCCAGCACGGTGAAAATGGGCAACGGCGACAATCTGCTCACCGTCGCCGGTGCGGACGGCGCCATCTTGGGCACGGTCGTGATGGGGTCCGGCAACGATTCCCTGCTGATCGACGACACGGGCTCCTCCACCTCCCTCGGCAAATACGGCATATTTGGGTCCAGCAACGTCGACATGGGCTCGGGTGACGATCTGGTGGAGATCCGCTTGTCCGGCGGCAGCGCCGAAGCCCTGCGCGGAAGTGGCCTGGATATGGGCGCCGGCAATGACACGGTTTCCTTCCAGGTGACCGGCACCGCCTACTCCTCGGCAGGAGGTCTGAACGACTCGGCCCGGCTTTACATGGGCGCGGGCGACGATCTCTTGACCATTTCGGCCACCACACGCAACTCGGGATATCTGGCCTTCGGCATGCACAACAGTTCTCTGGTGGAACTGGGCGACGGCAACGACACCATGCGGATGGATGCAACGGTAAACAGCACGGCCGTCAATGTGTTCGCCTATGGGATGGCAAGCGCCCGCATTGCGGCCGGAAACGGCAACGACGACGTGCGGCTGCGCGCCTCGGCCTCTACCAGCGCGGCCACGGGCACGGCCGAAGCCGACGGCATGAACTCCGCGGCCATCGACATGGGTGCCGGCGACGACACCCTGATCATCGAAGCGTCGGCCTCCGGGACGAACGCCATAGCGCGCGACATTTACTCGCTGTACTACCAGAATACCGTGGACGGCGGCGCCGGGAACGACTCCATCCACCTGTCCGCCACGGCGGCCGGAACGCTCTCCTCTCTGGCCGTGGGCGTGGGCAACGCCACCCTTCTGGCCGGAACAGGCGACGACACTCTGGACGTCTCCATCCTGGCCACCGGCAACAACGCTGTGGCCATGGGGCTGCAGCAGGCCGGCGTCGACCTCGGCGACGGCAACGACGTGGCACGCTTTGACGTCCGCTCGGACGGCGACGCTTACGGCCTCACCGACGGAACCAACGGCCTCAGGGTGACCGGCGGCACCGTGCTGGACCTCGGCGGCGGCAACGACTCCCTGTCCATTGATGTACATGCCGGGCACAATGCTTACGGCATCTATAACTCCACCCTCTCGGCCGGAAGCGGTGACGATCGGGTCGAAATCATCATGGACGGCGCCGCAGGCAGTTGGGGGGTGTTCGGGTCCAAAATAGATATGGGCGACGGCCACGATTGCCTGTCCATCAAGGCGGGCGCGACGGGCCTGGGAACGGCCGTGGAGGGCTCCGGCATCGACCTGGGCGCCGGGAACGACACCCTGGAAATCGCCGGCGCCGTCCACAACGCCACCGTCTTGGCGGGCCTCGGCAAAGACATGCTGCATATCGACGGTGCCGTCATCGGCGCTTCCCTGATCGACGCGGGCGCCGACGACGACCTGATCATTCTGGGAGCGAACTTCTCCTTGGACGGCCAAGCGCGAATCACCGGCGGCACGGGCATCGACGTGCTCAAATTCGACGCCGGTATGGACTTCTTCGACTTCACCGCCCACACGGGGCGGGTCTCCGGCCTGGAGCACCTGGATCTGACCGACGGCGCGCACGAAATCGTCCTTGGCCTGGACGATATACACGCCCTGACCAACGACGCCTCCGGCGTCGGGCTGGGCGAAGCCCTGCGCATTCGCGGCGACGCGGATGATGCGGTGCGCCTGACCGGTTCCGGCTGGACCATCGACACCGGCAGCCCCGTCACCCTGACGGAATCCGACGGCTCGAGCCACACGTATTACGCGGCCTCCAACGGCGCGACCACGGTGTATATCGACGAGCAGATCCGCCTGGACATGCTCTCCATCACCGGCTGAGCCGGACAAGCACACGCACGCCGCCCGCGCGAGGGCGGAAAGCAAGAGAGCCCGCCGGGTTGAGCGGGCTCTCTTGCTTTCCATTCCCGACACGACGCACTTGCCCCTCGTCGACACACAGCGCGTAGAGAGCGGCAACGTGACCGCCCGCCCGCAATTCTCCGGAAAAAATCCGGGAACAAGGGTTGACGCCGAGGCCCAATCTGAGTAGATATCTCCTTCGCGTCGGGATGTAGCGCAGCCTGGGAGCGCACCTGAATGGGGTACTAATGGCCCATCACCGACCAGAGGTAAAATAGACCTCAAACCCAGAACGAATTTTTACAAATTGTCGGGATGTAGCGCAGCCTGGGAGCGCACCTGAATGGGGTTCAGGGGGTCGAAGGTTCAAATCCTTTCATCCCGACCACTTAAATAACTATAAGATATAGTTAGAGATAACCCCAAAAGGAACCGAGGAAACTTGGTTCCTTTTCTCGTTTTAGCGACCAGACAAAGCATACTTTTCGGTATATTTGGATACTTTTTGTATATTAGCTAGAAATATCAATAGCCTATTAATAGGCTACATTTACCTTCTCCCCCAAGTACCTCACAATTCGTGACCAAAAACCCGACTGTCCCCGCGTAGGCTGCCTGTCGCCCTGAATCATTGGCTACCAACCTATCTTGATATCTGGGGCAGTTCTGGTCGCTCGGTGTCCTTGACCTCTCCGTACTTACCGACTTGTCATTGTTTTTGACACAAGAATGCCCCCAGAACTCATTTAACTCTGGGGGCTATTGGTTACTTTGGTCTTGGAGTTGGGAAGGCGTGGAGGGTGACGGGGAGAAGGAGAGGAACTATTGATTGGAGCTAATTCCCAAGAGGTCATTAAATTTCTTCTCCATAGACAGACCCTCAAGGTAAATACCCTTGGCGGTAGCCTGAGAATTAAACTCCACGCTGATTGTTTTATCTTCCGAAGCCCAAACAAACCAACAACCGTCATACTCAGGAAATTCGTCCTGTAGCATATCCATCAATGTCTCAGCATCAAATCCGTCTACAGACTCAATACCTTCAAGGTAGAACTCCTTTTCCTGTTCGGATTCGGGAAGATGTCCCTGACCTTCACTGACAGTCCAAGAGTCTTGAGATTCCTTAATCAAGTTAACCAGTTCGGCGTAAGTCATTTTCTGTCTCCTTTTACTTTTATTATATCACGGAACCCTAAAATGTTAAGCAAGGGTAAGAAAAAAAGGAGATTTATCCCGATACCTATTCCTGAACACCAGAAAGGCCCAGAACTCATTTTGTTCTTGGGCCTATGGTTCTATTCGTTGGCTGGGGTGGTAAAAGCGTGGGGTGACGTGGTGGTGATGGAGTTGTCAGCGGGTCAGAACGCTACCAAAGTACAGACCTATGAGGCTGATATGGTGTATAGTTATTTAATAGATGGGTATTTCTCTTCAGATATTTCCAAACAACAGGAGACACAGAGAAAGGCCATTTTTGTATATTATTTGTTCCAGAGTCCATTATGACGATATTTTTGTGAACAAGTGAACGTGCTGCCATATCATCGAACATTGTGACAATAGTTTGTTGATTGTTTTCTATGCAATAATACAACAATCCTTTTTCTTCTGGGGATAGGCGTTCCAATGAATCTAATATTGTATTTTTAAATTGTATATATTTTATTTGCTTAATAACTTTCATTATTATTTGAATAATAAAAAATACTGAGCAAGCAAGAGTCGCTATACCAATAATACTTTTGTATTCATTCCTTATATTCACAACAGACATTTTATCTAAAAAACTATCAGGGGCAAATAAAAGAATAATACCAAGAGAAGATATTCCAAATAAATATCGTGCAGGAAGTTTTATATATGCTAAAATATTTTCAAGAGAAACCATTTTCTCAAATAACTCCTCTCATAGTTCATAATCATATCTGATATTCTTTTATCAGAAAACTCCGAAGTCGTCACCGAGTAACAGCCTCAAGAACTCGGTAGATAATCTTCAACTGAGTATCGTCAGCCTCGTCAATCATCTGGTGGAGTTCTTTCACCAGTTCCGCTCTGTCCTGTTCGTGTTCGATGTTTAGCAGCGAAAGGAACGGGACTTCCAAGACATCGGCCAACTTGGACAGGTTGGTAATCGAGATGTTCGAGTTACCTCGCTCCACCTCACCAAGATATTTTCCATTCATCCCTGAGAGTTCTCCGAGTTTGTCCTGAGACAAGCCTTTCTGAACTCGTAACGACTTGATTCTACTCCCCAACAATTTCTGGTCAATCATAGGACTCTCCTAGTTTTTAAGTTTAGGGAGAGTCTTGTCACATTGAAACCATTTAAAAATGTTTACTTGCGGTCATTGACTGTATATATACAGCTTTTGGCTGGATAAACAGGGTAATTCTCGATGAACAACCAGATTAGACGGGTATTCAGGCAGATGATGTCCCCAGCAGGTATCTTGAGACGTGTAACGAAGATAACGGCTTATACCCTAGCCCTGTCTCTTCTCGTCGCCTGTTCATCTTCCGGTCATACCCAAGACCAAATATCCTTATCTCCCAACACAAAATATGAAATTGGATTCTCTCCCAATGGTTCGTCCTTGGACATAATTTTGAAGGGTATCCAGCAATCAGAAAAATCAATACTGGTCGCTGCCTATTCCTTTACCAGTAAACCAATCGCTACCGCCCTCCTTGACGCCCATAACCGTGGCGTTTCTGTCCAAGTCATTGACCCTACCCCATAAGGTATCCCAAGGATAAGTTAGTATTTCCCGTCGGGTTACAGAGTTGATACATTTTTCTGTATTCTTCAGGGGTCATCCAATTCAGGGAACTGTGCGGACGCTCCCGGTTGTAATCGCGCCTCCA
>JAVBMX010000054.1:0-19314 GCA_031551885.1 Desulfovibrio sp. | reverse complement strand
TTCAGGAGCAGAGCGGTTTTAGTGGCATCAATGTCGATGCAAAAGCACTCAATAATTTTTCCAACTTTGTATCGACTCAACTTGCTGTTTGCAAACATTTTTCTAGCCTATCAGGTGCTATCCTGATGGTCTAGAGCCTTTAAATTAATGGGGGCTGACCCAGGCTCGAGATAAATGAGGGGGGAGGCCGGGGGGATTGTTCCCCCAGGAAAGGTTTGGAGTGGAGCCCAAATGAAAATGAATGCGGTCTGACCTTAGGTTCAGGCCCCGGCCGGCGTGCGTCGCCCGCGATGGAACGAGGCAACGTTGCCGACAAGAAAGCCCCACGCCGCAGTATGTTGCGGCGTGGGGCTTTCTTGTCGGTGTTTCGGTCGGGAACCGGCTAGTCTTCGGAGGCGAGCTTGTCCACCAGGTCGACCAGTTCCTTGGACTGCGGCGCCAGCTCGGCGATGCCCGTATTGCTGCGGCTCATGTCGCTTTCCACGTGAATGTTCAGCTCGTCCAGGCGCTTGACCACTTCGGCCACCTGGGAGGCCCCGGCCGATTGTTCACGGCACAGGGCGGCCACTTCCTGAATCTGGGAAGAGACGGAATCCACCAGTCCGACGATATCGGACAAAGTGGAACCGGCCGTGGTGCTCAGCTCCACGGTGCGGGCCACGGTGCGGGCGGCGCGGTCCACGCCTTCGGCCCCTTGGCGCATGCTGTCGCGGATGCCCAGTACGGCCGAATCCACCTGCTTGGTGGCCTGCACGGTTTTTTCGGCCAGCTTGCGCACTTCGTCGGCAACCACCGCGAAGCCGCGCCCGGCGTCGCCGGCTCTGGCCGCTTCAATGGCCGCGTTCAGAGCAAGCAGGTTGGTTTGATCGGCGATGTCGTTGATCACGCCCAGGATTTCGCCGATGCCGGCGGTACGCTGCTGCAGATCGGACATCTGGCTGCCGATGGCCTGGGTCTCGCGCTCGATGAAGTTGACGCTTTCAATGGCTTCACGCACCCCGGCGGCACCGGAACGGGCGCGTTCCCCGGTTTGCCCGGCGAACTCGGCGGCGTCCTCGGCCCGACGGGCAGCGCCCGAGGTGGCCTGCTCGATGCGGCCCACGGCGTCGACGGTGTCGCGCATGAGAGAAGACTGTTCCGTGATTCGGCGGCCCGCTTCGGCCATATCTTTGGCCAGAGAACCGGCCGTGGTGCGCAGGCGATGGGCCACGGCTTCCACTTTATGGGCCACAGCGGCGGCGGCTTTGCGGTTTTCCGCGTCGGTGGTGCAGGCGGCTTCGGCCTCGCGCATGGCCTTGTGGGCACGTTCGGCCTCGCCCGCTGCCAGGGCTTGTTTTTCCTCGGCTTCACGCATGCCCGCCAGCAGTTTCTGCAGCATGGAGCGCAGGGCTTCGGCAAGCTCCCGCAGTTCGCCGCCGAACCGCGCCGGGTCCAGCTGGATTTTGGTGTCGCCGTCGGCAACCTTGGAGGCGAAGGCACAGACCTGCCCCAAGGGCTTGGAGATGCCCCCGGCCACAAAAACAACCAAAAGGATCAAAAAACACAAAGCGCCGACGCCGACGGCCAAGTCGAAAATCAGTCTGCTCTGGGCGTCGGCCATTACCCCGTCATAGGGCAGGGCGACCATAAAGTACCAAGCTCCCGAGGCCGAAGGCAGCCGCAGTGGGATGAACATCTCCAGCACTTTTTCCCCTGAGAACGGCGATTTCCCTTCCAAGTGGAAGGGTTTGCCCGTGGCCATGCCGGCCAATATCTCCGGTGTGCGATCTTTGGCCACACCGGCAAGGGGCTTTCCGGCCAGAGATTTATCGGGAGCAGCCACAATCATGCCCGAACCGCTGAAAAACACCGCGTATCCGGTTTTCATGGGTTTGATGTCGGCAACGGCATCGCTTAGATCTTCAAGGCCCAGGTCGACCCCGGCAACCCCCAGGGGCTTGCCGTTGTCCATGATCACGGCCGTGGCCGAGGTCATCAGGATTTTGCCGTCGGTGGCTTCGTCCCGGTAGGGCTCAATGATGATGGGGTGTTTCTCGCGCATGGGTATGGAGAAATAGTTCTCAAGGTCATAGTCTTCCGAGGGGTCATACGCCAAAGAGCCGTCTTTTTCCCGATACCAATAGGTATTGGCCCGCCCTTGCGCGTTGCCGAACTCGGGATGATCGACGAACTCGGCGTCGCGGCCGTCAAAAGAGTTGGCCGCGAACAGCACCCAAACGCCGAACGCATCCTTGTCCGCCGTGGCGACGCCTGCGGTGGCCTCATTCAGCAACAGGCGGGGCTGGGTTCCCTGGGCGCGCAAACGGGTGGCGGTGGCGGCCAGGGTTTCCGCCTCGGTGACGGCTCTGTCGAGCTTGCTCGTCATGTCGGCGGCATATTCCCGGGCGGTTGTTTCCGCCAGGGTTAAGGCGTGCGTATAGGCGGCCTGGGACGACTGGCGATAGTTGATGCCCACCAGTAAGGAAAATACCAGAAATATTGCGGGAATGAGCAGCAGCAAAAGTTTCGCTTTGATGCGCATGGAAGCTCCTTAAAATGAGAAGGTCAACCGGTTAAGGTTTTATGCACTGAATACCATAAATCGTATCTTTCTCAAGAAACTTTACCTGTCTGTATCGGAAATAAGATTTTTTGCGGGAAGCGCCACCCCTTCCGGGTTCGCGGCGGCCTCCGAATCTGATTTTTTCAGTCTTGTTTGGGGGAGAAGCCTTTGGCCCGCTTGATATTTCGAGGATAATGCCGTATATCCGCGCAAATGTCATAACCCCCACTTGAGGAGTCCCGATGAGAACTCTGCGCGTTTTCCTGGCGGTTGCCGGTTTTGTTCTGGCAAGCGCCGCGCCTGTTTTGGCCGAAGGGTTCGCCCTTTATGAATGGAGCGCGCGGGGCATCGCCCTCGGCGGGGCCACCGTGGCCCGCGAGCCGGATGCCTCCACCGTGGCGTATAACCCGGCTCTTATGACGAAGCTTCACGGCATTCATATTCAGGGCGGCTTCAGCGCCATCACGCCCGACGGGAAAATGCAGACCACCTCCGGCGGCGTGACGCAGTCCACCTCATTGAAGCCCTCCACTTGGGTCGTGCCGCATCTGTACTACACGCAACAGCTCTCCGACCGCTGGTTTATCGGCGTGGGCGAGTTTTCCCGCTACGGCCTTGGGTTTGAATATCCGCACAACTGGCCGGGCCGCCAGAACGTCTATCAAGTCAAGCTGAACTCGGTTTCGATCAACCCGAACATCGCCTGGAAAGCCACGGACAGCCTCTCTTTGGCCGCCGGGGTTGAAGCGGTCTATGTGAATATGGATCTGAAAAAGCGGGTTGTGCTGCCCAATCCCGCCTGGGAGATCGACAGCGACATCCAGGACGCCAACGACGTGGGTCTGGGTTTCAATCTGGCCGCCCACTATCAGTTCAACGAGCAGTGGGCCGCCGGCCTGAGCTACCGCAGCCAGGCCAAAGTGCGGGCCTGGGGCGACGTGGACTTCAACGACGTGAACGGCAACATTCCCGCGCCGATTTATAACGGCGCGGTGAAAGACGGCACCGCCCACGCCGAGGTGGTTCTGCCCGACTCCGTCGCCGGCGGGGTGTCGTTCGCGCCGATTCCCGAACTTTCCTTTGAGGCCGGGGCCGTCTGGACCCGCTGGAGCACCTTCCGCAGCTTGCGCATTCATATTCCCCAGACCATAGGGAACCCGGAAGGCATTTCCGAATCCAAGAAAATGTGGGACGACTCCTGGCGGCTGAACGCGGGCGTGGAATGGAAAGCCCTGGACTGGCTGACCCTGCGGGCGGGCTATGTCTGGGATCAGTCGCCCATGACCGAGGAATACGAAGATTACCTCGTGCCCACCGACGGCCGGAACATCTACAGCGTGGGCGTGGGCTTCCAATACGACGCCTGGACTCTCGACCTTGCCTACGCCTATATCGATGCCAAGGGACGCAGCTATTCCGCCGACGCGGACACGCATGTGCTGGACTCCAAAGCCAAAAGCACCCGAACCGACATCATTTCCATGACTCTGGGCTATGAGTTTTAAATTCAGGCTTTCCAGTAGAAGCGATTCCCTCCGGTAAGAGAAATGCCGTCTTACATCGACACGGGCGGCTCACCATCTTCGTGCCGGAAATTGAATCACTCGTACCTTTATTGTGAACAGGCCCGCGTAAAACGCGGGCCTGTTCACATATGAGGGGGGCCCGGGGGAAGTCACTTCCCCCGGCCGGGTTTGGGGCGGAGCCCCATGTCTCCGGCTTTCCCTTGACTCGAACCTGGGCCTGAGATAGCGTTCATGGGTCAGGTGTCCCGCGCCGCGCGCGGGTCCGCATTTTCTTGGAGAGGATGCGGAAGGGAATCCCGTGGAAAGCGGGAGCGGACCCGCCGCCGTAAGCTCTTTGCCCTTTGCGGCAAAAATCGGTTTCCACGAGGGCCACCGGGTTGTTCCGGGAAGGCCGAAGCCGACGGAGCGAGCCGGAAGACCTGCCTGACCATGCCGGACGGTTTCACCGTCCCGGCCGCGCGTAACGGGCCTTTGCGCGCGAGCCCAGGAGAGGATGCAAACGGAAGCCTTTCCCGCCCGAATAGGGTGTGGAAAGGCTTTTTTTTTGTGCCTTGTCGGCCCACGAACACACGAGGTTTTTCATGCGGAAATCGGCTGTTTTTCTTCTTTCAACCATGCTCATCCTCATCTCTTTTTCGGCCTGGGCCGGAGAAAAAGCCGCGCCCGACACCGCCGGGCCGGTACTCGTTCTGGCCGGCTTCGGCAGCACGCAGGATGAGCGTGATACGCTGTTTGAGGCCGTGTCCGCAAAGGTTCGCCTGCGGTATCCGGATGTGCGCATCGAGCGGGCCTGGACTTCCAAACACTACAGCAGGACCCGATCAAACCCCGAGAAAGCCCCGAATCCGGCCATTGTTCTGGGGCGGCTTGGCGCGGAGGGGTGCACCGTGGTCGCGGTGCAGTCTCTGCACGTTGTTCCGGGCTACGAGTACGATTCGGTCAAGGAAATTACCGAACGCTTTGCGAACATGCCCAAGCTCATGGGGCGCACGGCCTGCGGCGCGCCGCTCATCGGTTCGTTCCACGACGCCGATGCCCTGGCGGACATCCTGGTCGCGGCCAACCCCGTCAAAGCCGGAGAGGCCGTGATTCTGGTGGGGCACGGGGCGCACAACGGGAGCGGTTCCCTGGCCTACCCGGCCCTGGAAAACGCGCTGAAGCGCCGGAGCCCGTATTACTTTGTGGACAACCTGGAAGGCGAGGGCGGACTTGAGCCCATTCTGACCTCTTTGCGGAAATCCGGCATCAAACGCGTCTACCTGATGCCCCTGCTGACCACCTTGGGCGACCACGCCAACAACGATATTTTCGGCAAAGAGGCCGACAGCAGGCAAAGCCGCATCGCGGCGGCCGGGTTCACGGTGGTGCCGATGCAAAAAAGTCTGGCCGATCTGCCGGACGTGGCGGGCATTTACGCGGAGCACGCGGTCGAGACCCTGCAGTCCCTCGGGTTCGCCCCGAAAGGCGGACAATAAATGACGGTGCGGGCGCGGCTTCTCGGCATGCCGGGATTCGCCGCGGCCTGCGCGCTCTGCCTTATGAGCGTGCCGGTCGCCTGTCTGGTCGGGCCTTTGCCCATTCCGGCGGGCGACGTGCTGCACACCCTGCTCGGAGCCGGACCGCACGGCGACACGGCGGCCGACACCGTGCGCCTGGTCGTGCTCGACCTGCGTCTGCCCCGCGTGTTGCTGGCCCTGGTCACGGGCGGCGGGTTGGCCGTTTCCGGGGCCATGTTTCAGGGCATTCTGCGCAACCCCCTGGCCGACCCCTTCACCTTGGGGGTCTCGGGCGGCGCGGCTCTCGGCGCGGCCGTGGCCATCAGTTTCGGCCTTGCCGGGGCCGCGGCCGGTTTGGGGCTTCCTCTGGCGGCCTTTGCAGGGGCCGGGGCGGCGCTTGTCGCCGTGCTGCTTCTGGCGCGCCGGGGTTTGGAGCAGGGCCGGCTGATTCTGGCCGGGGTGGTGGTTTCCTCCGTCCTTGCCGCTTTGATCACTCTGCTCAAGGCCTTGGACGAATCTTCGGTCACAGGCATCGTTTACTGGATCATGGGCAGTCTGCAGAACCGGGGCCGCCTGGAGCTGTTCACGGCCCTGCCCGGCGTCGTTCTCGGCACGGCGGCGGCCCTGCTTCTGCAT
This sequence comes from Desulfovibrio sp., assembly GCA_031551885.1. GTDB lineage: Bacteria > Desulfobacterota > Desulfovibrionia > Desulfovibrionales > Desulfovibrionaceae > Frigididesulfovibrio. The sequence goes on along the minus strand of JAVBMX010000054.1, from coordinate 13,114 downwards.
CGCGAGTTGGATCTGCTCGGTCTTGGCCGGCGCGCCGCCGGTTCCCTCGGGGTTCCGGTGAATCGCGTGGTGCCGCTCTTGCTCGTTGGGGCAAGCCTCGTGGCGGCCTCGTGCGTGGCCGTTTCCGGGATCATCGGGTTTGTGGGCCTGATTGTGCCGCATCTTTTCCGGCGTCTGGTCGGTCCGCTGCACGCCCGGCTGCTGCCCGCCTGTTTTGTGGGCGGCGGGTTGCTGTTGATCTGGACCGATACCGCCGCCCGTGCCTGGCCCGCCGGTGGGGTGGAGCTGCCCGTGGGCGCGTTGACGGCTCTTTTGGGCGGTCCGTTTTTTTGTTTTCTGTTGCAACGGGAAAAAAAGGCATCCTCCGGTCCGGAACCCGACGGCGTATGCCCGTTCGTCGGCGTGGTCGAGTCGTCGTCCGCTCCCCGGCGCGCCGGCGTGGCCCTCCATATCCGTGATGCGTATTTTTCCTATGCCCAGGCTCCGGTTCTGCGCGGCGTCTCGTTCGCCCTGGCCCCCGGTGAAGGAGTGGCCCTGCTTGGCCCCAACGGCAGCGGCAAAAGCACCTTATTGTCGTGCCTGGCCGGTGAGTTGCGGCCCGTTTCCGGCGAGATCGCCGTGGCCGGGTCCGCTCCGGCGGGTCTGCCCGACAGCCGGCGCGCCCGGCTTGTGGCCCTGCTGCCCCAGCGGGGCGAGCATCTGCCGGGCGTGTCGGTCTTCCGGAGCGTTCTTATGGGGCGCTATGCCCACACACGGTTCCCCCACGGCTACGATGCGACGGATCGAGCAGCTGCTCTGCGCGCTTTGACGTCGGTAGGATTGGCGGAAACGGCCGGCCGCGATGCGGAGTATCTTTCCGGCGGCGAAGCGCGGCGGGTATTGCTTGCCCGCGCCTTGGCCCAGGAAGCGCCGCTTCTGCTTCTGGACGAAGCCGAAGCCGGGCTCGACCCGGCCTGCCGGGCCACGGTGTTTGCGCTGGTTTCCGATTTACGCCGGCGGCACGGGTTGACCCTTCTGGCCGCCATGCACGACGTGAACTTGGCCGCTCTGTGCTTTGACCGGTTGATCTTTTTGAAGGAAGGCCGGATCGCGGCCGACGGGTCGCCCCGCGAGGTCATGCGCCGCGAGGTGCTGGAACGGGTGTATGAAACGCCCGTGCATATTCTGGAGCACCCGGAAACAGGGTTGCCGCAGATGCTTTTGGGAAGAGGCAAGATTTGAAGAGCGGAAGAAGGAGTGACTCGCCTCCGGCGGTCGGGGGAAATGATTTCCCCCGAACCCCCTCATGAGGAAGCGGCGTGGACGGTGGAATGAGGCGAGAAGCCGTTACCGGTGTGGCACGGAAAGAGCTTTTGAGAAGAATTTTTTATGGGTCTTAACCGCGCGGAGGGCGGAATCGAAGCATGCGCCTTTTCGCCGCATTCCGGCCCGGCCGGGTGCGCGAAACGTCCCTGCACCGGGCCGGAATGCTTACAAAAGCTCCGGCACCAAAGGGTGGCTGGACTGAAGGGGCGGCGGGAACTTGTTTGCGGCGGTTGTGCTCAGATTCAGATGAACATTGAAAATGTTCATCTGAATCTGACGGTCGCGCAAGCGGACGTCCGCTTGCGGGCTTGTTCAGAAGTCCGTCGGCAATATGGTTTCATAGACAATTTCAAAGAGAAATTGCTCTAAGGAAGTGAAAGAATGATGAAAGACACAAGCGATAAAGCCGCAAGAGTGGCCGGCGCGTCGAAGAGTGACTCTCTCGGTGCGCTCGTGCGGCGGAGGTTTGCGCAGCAAGCCGCCGCCGCAAACGAGGGGGTCCGGGGCGCCGCCCGCGATATCGGCAGGACGACCTTGTCACATCGCGGGAGCCCCCGGAGATCTGCCAACCTCGGCAGTCCTGGCTCATCCCCCTCGGCCGCCGGAGGCATACTCATATCTCTTTTTCTCCTCCTCTTCCTCCCTTCTTTCCTTCCGGCCTGGGGAGCGGTTGCGATAGTCGACGATTCCGGGGCGACGATCACCTTGGCCGAGCCGGCGCGACGGGTTGTCCCGCTGTATGCCGGGCTGGGCGAACTGCTGGCGGCCTTGGGCGCGGGCGATTCCGTCGTGGGCCGCACGCCGGGGGACGAGTCCGCGCCGGGGGCTCCGATCATCGGCACGCATATGCGTCCGGACTTGGAGCGCATCGCGGCCTTGAGCCCGGATCTGGCCGTGCAGGTGGAGGGCAGGGACGAAGCGGCGGCCGCCGCCGAGGCGCTGCAAAAAATCGGCGTGCCCACGGCGCGGTTTCGGATTACGAATTATGAAGACCTGTTCTCGTGCATTCAGCGCCTGGGGGTGCTGACCGGGCGGGAGCGGGAGGCGGAAGCGCTGACGCGGACGTACCGCGACAGGTTGGAGGCGGTCCGGCGGAAAGCCGAGGCCTTGCCCGCCGGGCCTTCGGTGTTTTTTGAGGTTCGGTATCCCAATTTGTTGGGCGCGGGCGGCGACAACATGACCACGGCCATCATCGCGGCGGCCGGCGGGCGCAACGTGTTCGCGGACCGGCCGGGAAAGATCCTGCGCCTGAACGAGGAAGCGGTGATCGCGGTGAACCCGGACGTCTACCTGCAGCAGGTCGGCCCTATGAACAAGAACCCTTCCGCTCCGGCCGAGCGGCCGGGATACGCGGCCCTTGTCGCCGTCCGGGAGGGGAGGGTGTGCCGGGTTCCGGAAGAAACGTTTTCCCGGCCCGGCCCGGGCAGCGTGACGGCCGCCGAAGCTTTGGTGGAGATCTTTACACGTCTGGCGGAGCAGGATAAGGCGGACGCGGCAAAAGAATATCTCCCGCCGGGAACTGCTTCACGATGACCCTTTCGCCACATGCTGCGACCGTGTAAACGGAAGCCCGTGGCCTGCCGGAAAAAAGTGTTGCGCATGGCGGCGTGATGCATATGACTTTTTTATAATGTAGGAAGCGATCCCCGGACGATTGGAACAGAAGAGTGTTTTGCGGGCGGGCGGCGTTGAGAAAGCGCAAACGCGCGACGGCCGCCGGTTCGCGGGCATGTTCCCCCTTCTCTGGGCACAGAGTTCCATCAACAGTTTCACAATGAGATTGCTTCAAGGAGACCCCATGAACAACGGAACAACGGGCACGCTGTACGGCATCGGCGTCGGCCCCGGCTCGCCGGATCTGATCACCCTGCGGGCCGTCGACGTTTTGCGCCGGGTCGAGGTTGTTCTGGCCGCCGCTTCACCTCGCAACGAACAGTCGCTGGCCCTTTCCATTGCCGCGCCGCATCTGCCCGAGAACGTGCATATCGAGCGTCTGGATTTTCCCATGACCCGTGATGCGGCCGTGCTGGAAAAGGCTTGGGCGGACAATGCCGAGGCCGTGCGACGGGTGCTGGAGTCCGGGCGCAGCGCGGCCTTTCTCACCTTGGGGGACCCGCTCATTTACAGCACCTTCGGGTACCTCATGCGCACGCTGCGGACTTTGGCCCCGCACCTGAACGTTGAGGTCGTTCCGGGAATCACCTCGTATCAGGAAGCGGCCGCCAAAACCCGAACCATCCTCTGTGAGGGGGAAGAGAACCTTATGGTCATTCCCGGCATCAATACGGCCGAAGATCTGGACAAGGCCCTGGAAAGCGCCGACAGCGCCGTGATCCTGAAAGCGTACCGCAATGCTCCGATCATCAGGCGGTCTTTGCTGAAAGCCGGAAAAAACGGTGAGACGTTGTTCGCCTCCCGATTGGGGCTGGAAGGCGAGACCATGGCCCAGGGCCTGGAACGGATGCCGGAGCAGCCGCACTATCTTTCGCTGTTGCTTGTGCCCCCGGCGCGTCGGATGTGACGTCTGTTTCATAACATTGCGCGGTTGTTTCGCGCCGGTTGAAGGCCGCCCTTGGGCGGCTTTCCTGCGTGGCGGTGGAGCGGCGCCCGTGAAAGATGCGTTTCGGCCCGCAACAGCCGCGACTTCCTTTGTAGAGCAAGGTACGTTGAAATTTTTTTGCTCCGACGGACGCGCAAGCCGGCCGCCGGCAGGGAATATTCTATCGTTTCTCTTGCAGCTCCGCCGACATGTCGACCTTTGCATTCCTGTTTGCCGGCGGGTCCATCCGGAAGCCTGTCGGCAATATGGTTTCCTGGGCAATTGCGAAGTGAAATTTTTCCAGAAGCGTTATGGGTGACAAAGACGCCTTTTCCGTTACTCTTCCCCGACTCGCGTCGGGCGACGTCATCGTTACGTCCCGCTGTACGCACACAGCGTTTCCCGATGCCGTATTCCGCAATCCGAGAGGCCGATCAACCCGCGTTATATGCCATCGTTCATTACATAAATTCCTATGTGCCCCTTAACATGGATCTCTTCCTCCATGATTTTTGAATTATGGTGATTTAACTTCTTTTAAAATGTGCCGATTAAAGATATGTTGCATGTGCCGGCGACATTTTTTCCACATTCTTTATAAATTTTGTGAAAACAGCTGGCACAATGTCTCCAAAAAGTGTATGCTTATACAAACCGGAGCATTTAGCCTGTCCGAACCGATGGGCCAAAAGCATGAGAGCGGTTCCACTATAGGAAAAAAGAGGATGTGTATGGACGAGCATATCAAGCAGGCGCTGGAAATTGTGAAGGCTCAGGCCGGCTTTCGAAGCATGGGAGAGGACGAGATCGGGTCCATGATCAAGGCGCTTGCCTCCACTATACAGGAAGTGACCCAGCAGGGAGACGCGCCGGGCGTTCCCGCGGTGGAGAATCCTTCCGGCAAGATTACGGAGAAATCCATTACTTGCCTTGAGTGCGGGAAAAGTTTTAAATTGCTTACGCGGCGTCACCTCGGCACTCACGGATTGGATCTTGACTCTTATAGAGAAAAGTGGGGTTACCCTGAAAATCTTCCGTTGGTCTGCAAGTCCCTGCAACGTGAACGCCGGAAAAAAATGAAAGATATGAAGCTGTGGGAAAAACGCCGCAAGAAAAAATAGCCGATGCTTCTCACTCTCTCGGACCCTCCGGGGCGGACCATGGCGGTCCGCGCCCGGAGGTTTCCTTTTCCGCCTCCCGCAGGCCCGCGTCTTCCCCGGTGTGGGCCTATCTGGCCCTGGCCGCCGCCATGATTCTTTGGAGCGCCACCTTTGTGCTGATGAAGGTGGTGCTGACCGCTTACCATCCCTTTGCCATGGTTTTCGTGCGCATGGTCGTGGGCATGCTGCTGCTCGCGCCTTTCAGCCTGCGTCTATGGAGCAACGTGCGCTATACAAAAGGCGACTGGAAGCCGCTGCTTCTGCTGGTGCTGGCCGAGCCCTGTATGTACTTTATGTTTGAAGGCTACGCCCTGCGCTATACCAGCGCTTCCGAGGCGGCCATGATCATCTCGCTCCTGCCGCTGTTTGTGGGGGTGGGGGCCTTTGTGTTTTTGCGCGAACGGCTGAGTCTCATGGTATGGGTCGGTTTTTTCACCGCCGTTGCCGGGGTGGGTGTGCTGACCTTTGGGGGAAAGCCCACCGAGGCCTCTCCCAATCCGCTTTTGGGTAATCTTCTGGAGGTGGGGGCCGCGCTCATGGCCTCCGGCTATGTTTTGTGCGTGCGCAAACTGGCCGGGTTTCCCGCCTTTTGCATAGTGGCCTTCCAATCCCTGGCCGGAGCGGTTTTCTTCGGCGTGCTGAGTTTCGCCGTTCCCGGGGCAGGCATTCCCGAATCGCCGGAACTTGTGCCCACGATCATGCTGGTGGGGCTGGGGTTCATCTCGGTATTCGGCTACGGCTTTTTCAACCTGGGCGTGGCCCGGCTTTCGGCCGGGCAGGCCTCGGCCTGGAACAACCTTATTCCCGGCATCACCCTGATCATGGGTATGGTTCTGCTGGGTGAGCGTTTTACCCTGATCCAGTACCTGGCTTTGGCGCCCATTTTCCTGGGTGTCGGCCTGAGCCAACTTGGTACGGCGAAAACCGGCGGGGACGGGTGACGCGTCACCGTCGCGCTTTCGCGTCTTCTGAAGGGCCGCTCCCGCTTCCCTGCCGTTGAAATCGCCCCGGCGTACCTCCCTCTATAGACTTGCTTTTCCTTGATGAGAGACGCATAGTGCCTCTTTTCAGAGGAACGATTCGCATGACGCCATCACAACGGTCGCACATTGCGGAAGGCCTGCGCCTGAGCTTTCCGGTTATGCTTGGTTATCTTCCCGTAGGGTTCGCCTTCGGCATTCTGGCCGTGCAGGCGGGCATGACCCCCCTGACCGCCGGGCTGATGTCGTATGTCGTGTATGCCGGGTCCGCCCAGCTTATCGCCGTGGGCCTGATCGGCGCGGGCGTCGGCGCGGCCTCGATCATCCTGACCACCTTCGTGGTCAACCTGCGCCACCTGTTGATGTCCGCCGCCGTGGCCCCGCATCTGCGGGACTGGTCGCGGCCGAAGCAGGCCTGGTTCGCCTACGAAATGACGGACGAAACCTTTGCCGTGCACATGAGCCGTTTCGCCAAAGGCCCGGCAGGCCCGGCGTCGGCATTGGCCCTCAACACGTCCGCCCACCTGTGCTGGACCATCAGCGGCGTGGCCGGGGCATTGTTCGGCGACCTGATTGGCGACATCAAGCCGTATGGTCTGGATTTCGCTCTGCCCGGCATGTTCATCGCGCTGCTGCTGCCGCATGTGCGCGTTCCGCGCAAAACCCTGGCCTTGGCTTTGGGAGGGCTGTTTTCGATCACGGCCTACCTTTTGGGAGCTGGACAGTGGAGTGTGATGCTCGCCACGCCGGCGGCCGCCGGCATCGCGGCCTTCGCGCCGCTGCCCAAGGCCGGGGTTGGGGAGGCCGCATGAGTGTGTGGGAACAGCTTCTGTTGATTCTGGGTATGGCGGGGGTTACGTATATCCCGCGTGTGGCCCCGTTGCTGGCTTTGGCGTCGCGCAGCCCGCACCCGGGTCTGTTGCGCTTTTTGGAAATGATTCCTCCGGCGGTTTTGGCCGCGCTGCTCGCGCCGGAGCTGCTGCTGCGCAACACATCGCAGGCGCCGGAACTTTTTTTGAGCCTGGACAACACCTTTTTGCTGGCCGCCGTGCCCACTGTGGTGGTGGGGCTGATTCGGCGCGACTTTTTCGGCACCGTTGCCGCGGGGATGCTCGCGGTGGCCTTGATTCGTCTGGCGCAGGACCCGCCGCTGCTGATGAGTCTGAAGTACGCGCTGGCCCCGGCGGTTTTGACTGCGATGCTCGTGGGTGTGTGGCGGCGCAATTTTTTCGCGGCTTTGGGCGTGGGTATAAGCACATTCGCTCTGCTGCGCCTCATCGTGTGACACGTTCCCGGCAGGCCCTGCCGGAAGAAAGGAGTGCATATGGCTTTTCGTTTTTCGACCATCCGCGTCGCCGTTCTGATTGTTGCCGGGTTTGCCGCCGCTTTGGGGGTCGTTTCCCTGACCCATGCGGCCGAGCCCATCGACAAAACCGAGCTGCGCAACGCCATCCGCGAATTGCTGCAAAAAGATCCGGATCTGGTGCTCGACGTGCTGCGCAACAACAGTGAAGTGGTGCTGGAAACAGCCCAGGAAGGCAGCAACGTGCGCCGTAAAAAAGCGGCCCAGGCCCAGTGGGCGCAGGACGCCAAAACCCCCAAACGCTACTCGACCGACACCCCGGCCCAGCGCGGCTCGGACAAGGCCCCGGTGACCATCGTGGTTTACTCCGACTTCACCTGCCCTTACTGCCGGCAAGCCGACGCGGTTCTGGAAGAGCTCTACCCGGTATATAAAGATAAAGTGCGCATTCTTTTCAAGCCCCTGCCAAAGACGGAGTCCGCGCTTTCCCTCAGCGCGGCCAAGTACTCGCTGGCCGCTTTCATGCAGGACAAGGAAAAAGGCTGGAATTACTACCGGGCCTTGTTCGCCGGCGTGGCCGATCTGGACCGCGACGGGGAAACCTTCCTCAAAGCCTTGGCCGTGCGCGAAGGGCTGGACATGAAGCGTCTGACCGCCGATGCGGCCGGTCCCAAAGTCAAAGCCCAACTCGAGGCCGACGCCGATGAGGCCGATTCTCTGGAGATTCCCGGCACGCCGTACTTTCTGGTCAACGACTTGATTGTTCGGGGCTATGTGCCCAAGGAAGTTTTCGCCCTGGCCATCGACACCGCCCTGCAGATGAAGGCCGGAAAATAGACCGGGTTTTCCCTGTCGGTCGCCGTTGCGGCGGCGCGCTTTGTCGGCCCGCGCGTCTTTTTCATAGTGAAGGCGTGCGGGCCGTCGCACATTCTGTGCTTCACGATGTCATTGGTGGATGGCTATCTGCAGCAATATCGTTTTATAGATATTCTCGGGAAAGTCGCCCTAAAGTTCTTCCTTTGATGTGCCGATACAGCGAGCAACCGGAATGACAGGAGGTGCCGACATGGCAAAAGACGACTTCACAAACGCGGCCCTGGGTATAACCCAAGCTGAATTGGGCGGCGAAATCGTCAGTCAGACTTTGGATGCGCTGAACAGCCCCACCTATTCGACGTCGAAGTGCGGCGGCCAGGGGAGCTCGCAAAACATCAGCGACAGCTACAACTTCAATAAATCCGTGCTCGAGGGGTATTACTTCGGCAAAGGCACGGCCGTCGACTCAAAAGGGTAAACCGGAACAAGGCATTTTCATTTTCGCGCCGGAGAATGCCCGAACCGAATCAGCGGAGACTGTCGAAGTCTCCGCTGATTTTTTTATACGAATCGCATGATAATTTTTTTGATTTTATTAAGGCCGTTACCGAATAATTGTTGTAAAACGGAGGGGGACATGGTATTGATTTAAGTTTTCACTTTCTATAGTGAATAGCGCATGTCTTCCATCTACAGCCATTTTTCTTTTTCCTCCCCTTTTTTGCGCCGAAGCGTGTGGGGGGCTGTGGCCTGTATTATGTTGCTTTTGAGCGCGGAATCGGCCGTTGCGGCGCTGTCGCCCGGAGATCTCCGCGAGGCGCAACGTCGTGGCGAGCACGTGCAGCAACGCATGGAAGAACGCCGGCGGATTTTGGAAGAAGGCTTCCTGCGTGGGGGCGAGCAGCCGCCGGAAGAGCGGGTGCAGCCTTTGCCGCATGTTCAGGGTGAAGCGGGCGCCCCTTGCCTGGATGTTCGCGCGGTGCGTTTTTCCGGTGCGACGCTGGTTTCGGACGCCGATCTGGCCCGGCTTGCCGCGCCGTATGAAAACCGCTGTCTGACTCTGCCCGAAATCAACAACCTGTTGCGCGACATCACCAATCTCTATATCGAACGCGGCTGGGTGACGGCCCGGGCCTTTGTGAACCCGGACGGGCAGGAGCCCGGCGTTTTGGCCGTCATGGTGGTTGAGGGCAAGATCGAAAAGATCATCGTCAACGACGGCGACAAGAACAGCTACTATCGCGGCCGCATGGCCTTTCCCGGTCTGGAAGGCAGGCCCCTGAACCTGCGCGACATCGAGCAGGGCCTGGATCAAATGAACCGTTTGCCTTCGAGCGACGCCTCCATGGAGCTGACCCCCGGCGAGGAATTGGGGGGCGTGGTGGTGCGCGTCACCGACAAACCCGAGCGGACCTGGCGTGTGGGCGCGGGGTTCGACAACCTGGGCCAGTACGGCACCGGCCAGTACCAGTATTCGTTGTCCTTTGAAAAAGACAATTTCATGGGCCTGGGCGATCAGTGGGCCGTGTATTGGTCCGAAGACGCTCCCTTTGTGGAAGAGATCTTCCAGTCCAAGCCGAACATCGGGCACAACCAGAGCATTTCGGCCTTTGCCTCCGTGCCCTACGGGTATTGGACCTTTTCCTTTGACTTCAGCCGATCCGCCTACGACACGACGATTTTCGGCATGAACACCGATTATTCGTCCTCGGGCACGACCCGGACGACCGGCCTCCGTGCCGAACGGGTGATCCATCGCGATTCCGACAGCAAAACCGCCATGGCCGTAGCCCTGACCAACCGCGATGTGGACAACTACATCGAGGATGCCCGCCTGGTTCTGAGCAGCTACAAACAGAACACCGTGGGCGTGTCGCTTTCGCACAACCGGCGGCTGTGGGGTGGGGTGCTCGGGGGCGAGGCCGAGTATGTGCGCGGGGTGCCTTGGTTCGGAACCAAAGAGGTTGAGGAGGAAGGCTACCTGGTGCCGCAAACCGAATTCAACAAAGTAGTGGCTTCGCTCAACTGGTATCGGCCCTTCTCCGTTGGGGAGCAAAATCTGTACTGGAGTCTGGGTGCCCGTGGCCAGTACGCGGATGAAACCCTCTACGGGGCTGAGCGTTTGCAGATTGGTGGGCCGTGGTCCGTGCGCGGTTTTTTGGAAGACTCCATTACCGGCGAAAACGGCGCATACGCGCGTAACGAATTGGGCTGGAATCTTCCCTGGTTTGAATCGCTGATCGACGCCGGGCCGCTGAACGGATGGCAACTCTACGTCGCCTACGATGCCGGTTTTCTTGTGCGGGACAGCCATGACCCCTATGAGCAGGGCACCATGCAGGGCGCGGCCGTGGGCGTACGTTCCCTGGGTGACGTGAGTGTCGATGTTTCGGCCGCCAAGCCTCTGGACGCCCCGGCCTTTGTTCGGGACAGGGACATGGAGTGGTACGCGGCGATTAGGTACAAGTTTTAGCAGGATTTTGTTGATTTTTTGGGGAGGCTCCACCTCCCCAAACCCCACCGCCAAGGGGGTGACCTCCCCTGGAATCCCACGTGGGTCGGCCTTTCGGCTGCGCCGCAAGGTCGGTTAAGCCGGGAGGCGACTGTTTCGGCGTGGCTTGTTCGCGCACGTGGGCGACAGCAGCTCTTCACGGCGCTGGTTTTTTGAAGAAGGCGGAGTCGGTCGGGGGTATTGCTTCGGAACGGTTTCCGTAAAAAATTGGGATGAAAATCCGGGGGGGCCCCCGGATTCGCCGTGAGTTTCGAGCTCTCGGCATCCCGCAGGAGCGCGGGGTGGGACCCGCTTTCCCGCAGCCGGAAGCGTATTTCGCGTGGACGGCCTTTGAGGCGTCAGGGGGAATGGTGACGGACCTCGGCATATGCTGCCTTTGTCGGCCCTCGGTCGAGGACGACATTCATTCCGCTTTCGGCGGAATGCCTCCCCTCGTGTTTTCCCCGCAGCCTCACAAACAGCACATCGTTTCCCGCGCCGTTCCAGGCGGAAGAGACGGTTTCCCGCAGCGGTTCGTTCCGTTGCGGGGTTCCCGGCTTTTCCCGGTTGCCGGAAACTTCCTTTCCTCAAGACGGAGCAAGTCATGAGATCGTTCTGCCGTAGTCTGTTGATTCAGGTTCTGATCCTTCTGCTGGCCTTCCCGCCCGCCGCATTCGCGGAGGTGATCCCCGACGCCGCGGCCCAGCCGGGCAAGCGTCCGACCATGGACAAAGCGGCCAACGGGGTTCCGCTGGTGAACATCACGGCGCCGTCGGCTTCGGGATTGTCGCACAACCAGTACAAGCAATTCGACGTGGATTCGCGCGGCTTGATTCTGAACAACTCCGAGCGGGCCGTAAGCACGCAGTTGGGCGGCATTATCGGGGGCAACCCGAACTTGGGCGGCAAGGCCCCGGCCCGGACCATCCTGAACGAGGTCACGGGCGCGAACCGTTCGCACATCGAAGGCTACATCGAGGTGGGCGGGCAAAAGGCCGACGTAATTCTGGCCAACCCCTACGGCGTGACCGTGAACGGCGGCGGGTTCATCAACGTGGACCGGGCCACGATCAGCACGGGCCGGCCGGAGATGGACGGCGACAAGCTGCTCTTGCGGGTGGAAGGCGGCGACGTGCGCATCGACGGCGCGGGGATCAACGCCTCGAACATCACCGGGTTCGACGTGGTCAGCCGGGCGGCGGAAATCAACGCCCAGGTGCACGCGAACGACTTGAGCGTGACCACGGGCCGGAACACGTACGACCCCGCGACCCGTCAGGCCACCCCCCTGGCTCCGAACGGCTCGGCCGCACCCACGGTGGCCATCGACTCCTCGGCCCTGGGCGGCATGTATGCCGGGCGGATCACCCTGACCTCCACGGAAAAAGGCGTGGGCGTGAACCTGAACGGCGTGGTCCAGAGCGTGGGCGATCTGGAAATCACCGCCGACGGCAAACTGGCTGTGAAGGCGGCCCAGGCCGGCGGGAACATGAAGCTGGAGGCCAAGAATTCCGCGCTGGAAGTCAAAAAGGCGGTCGTGGCCGAGGGCAATCTTTCGGCCAAGGCGGAGCGCATCGACATCCGTTCCGAAGCGGTGTTGGCGGCCGGTCTGGACCTGCGCCTGGAAGCCGCGCAAGCCCTGAACCTGGACCGGGAAGCCTGGGCCGTGGGCGGCCGCGGTGCGGAAGTCGCGACCGAGTCCCTGACCCTGGCGGAGAGCGCCGCCCTGGAAGGCGGCAGCTTGAAGGTTACGGTCAAGTCCCTGACGGTCGACAAAGCCTCCCTGGCCGGGGCCGGGAACCTGGAAATTTACGGCGATTCGGTGAGCCTGCGGGAGTCTTCGCTGGCGGCCGGGAACGTGCTCTGGCTGGACCTGGGCGACTCCCTGACCCTGGACGCCGGCTCGGCGGCCTTGGGCTACGGCGGAGTGCGGGTGCGCGCGGCCTCCCTGGAAAACCTGGGCCTGATTTACTCGGGCGGGGCGGCGGAGTTTCGGGTGGCCGATTCCCTGAAGAACCTGGGCGGTGCGGACATTTTGGCTCAGGGCGACATCCTGATTACCGGGGTGGGCGCGAACGAGCGTGTTGCCCTGGTGCGCAACGAGCAATCCGGGATCGAAAGCCTGGGCGGAAGCATCCGCCTCGACGCCGATCTGTTTGAGAATCTGGGTGGCTCGACCGCGACCCATGAAGTTTTCGACGGCATGGATTACACGGCCATCGGCACCAACCTCGGCTCCGGTCAACGGATGAGCAAGCGTCCGCACCTGGACGCGAAGATGCCCTACGAAATTTGGGCCTACATGGCCGAGCAGGCCGCGCTGCACGGCACCCCGGCGCAGGGCTACAAAAAGACCGAAGGCATGCAGGAGTGGGTGTACTGACCCTACCCCATAAGGTATCCCAAGGATAAGTTAGTATTTCCCGTCGGGTTACAGAGTTGATACATTTTTCTGTATTCTTCAGGGGTCATCCAATTCAGGGAACTGTGCGGACGCTCCCGGTTGTAATCGCGCCTCCA
>JAVBMX010000022.1:0-95734 GCA_031551885.1 Desulfovibrio sp. | reverse complement strand
GAGCCCCCTCGATTGCGGCCGGGTTTTGCGGTGCAAAACCCGGCCGCATCGTGGCGTTCGTGAACATCAATCGCTTCGGCGAACTCCACGCGTTCGATCTGAAGACAGAGAGAAGCATCGCCGGCAGCCCGTAACTGCCGGTTTCGGACGGTTCTCTCGGTGAAAGCAACGCTCGCGGCTTCCCTCCTCTCCTCATCCAGGTACGCAGCCGGTCCGGCGACATGTGCGAGCATTCCGGCCCGGTGCAGAGATGTTTCGCGCATCCGGCCGGGCCGGAATGCGGTTGTCGGGCAAAACCAGCCGTTCCCGCACAACAAAACATGAGGACACAAAAAACTCTTCCCGGCACATGCCCAGCGCAGGAGCACCCTCCTCCCTACCCGCCTGCCCCGCCGCTTCCCACCTGGGGGGTGCAGGGGGATTCAATCCCCCTGCCCGCCGGAGGCATGCTTTCTCTCCCGCCGAAGACATTCTTCCCTTCTCGACAGGTCTTAGAGGCGACGCCTGTCGGCTGGACAACCCCTTGTCCCTCTGCCATAATGACATGTTTCCCAAAATCACATCACGAGGGTGCGATGAGCAACGAACCGGACAAGATTATTTATTCGATGTACCGTGTTTCCAAGAAACACGGGCAAAAAGAAGTACTCAAGGACATCTCCCTGTCCTATTTTTACGGGGCCAAGATTGGTGTGCTCGGCTTGAACGGGTCGGGCAAAAGCTCGCTGCTGAAGATTCTGGCCGGGGTCGACAAAAACTTTGACGGCGAGACGACCGTCGCTCCGGGCTTCACCATCGGCTACCTGGAGCAGGAACCGCTGGTGGACGAGACCCGCACGGTGCGCGAAGTGGTGGAGGAAGGCGCGGCCGAGCTGGTCAAGATTCGCGACGAGTTCGAGGCCATCAACGCCAAGTTCGCCGACCCCATGGAACCGGACGAGATGGACGCCCTGATCAATCGCCAGGGAGAAGTCCAGGAACTCATGGACAACAAGGGCGTGTGGGATCTGGACTCCAAGCTGGAAATGGCCATGGACGCCCTGCGCTGCCCCCCCGGCGACACCCCGGTGAACGTGATCTCCGGCGGGGAGAAGCGCCGTGTGGCCCTGTGCCGGCTGCTGCTGCAAAACCCGGACATTCTCCTGCTCGACGAACCCACCAACCACCTGGACGCCGAGTCCGTAGGCTGGCTGGAGCGCTACCTGCAAACCTTCCCCGGCACGGTCATCGCCGTGACCCACGACCGGTATTTTCTGGACAACGTGGCCGGCTGGATTCTTGAACTGGATCGCGGCCGAGGCATTCCCTGGAAGGGCAACTACTCTTCCTGGCTGGAACAGAAGCAAAAACGCCTGGTCAATGAGGAAAAAGCCGAAGCCGACCGCCAAAAGACCCTGGCCCGGGAACTGGAATGGATCCGCATGGCTCCCAAAGGCCGGCACGCCAAAAGCAAGGCCCGGATCAACGCATACGAGGCCATGCTCTCGCATGAGTCCGAGCGCAGGGCGGCGGAGCTGGAAATCTACATCCCGCCGGGACCCCGTCTGGGCAAGACCGTGGTCGAAGCCGACAAGGTTGCCAAGAGCATGGGCGACAAGCTTCTGGTCGACGACATGAGCTTTATTGTGCCTCCGGGGGCCATTGTGGGCATCATCGGCCCCAACGGCGCGGGCAAAACCACCTTCTTCAAGATGCTCGCGGGCGTGGAAAAACCCGACTCCGGCAGCCTGAAGGTGGGCGACACCGTGCAGATCGCCTGGGCCGACCAGAACCGCGACGCCCTCACCCCCGGCAAGACGCTGTACGAGGTGGTTTCCGGCGGCTACGACACCCTCAAGCTGGGCAGCAAGGAAGTGAACAGCCGGGCCTACTGCTCGCGCTTCAACTTCATGGGCCAGGACCAGCAAAAGACCGTGGACGTGCTCTCGGGCGGCGAACGCAACCGGGCCTATCTGGCTTTGATCCTGAAGTCCGGGGCCAACGTCCTGCTGCTCGACGAACCGACCAACGACCTGGACGTGAACACCATGCGCGCCCTGGAAGACGCCCTGGAAAACTTCGCGGGCACGGTCTTCGTCATCAGCCACGACCGTTGGTTCCTCGACCGCATCGCCACCCACATCATGGCCTTTGAAGGCGACTCGCAGGTGCTGTTCTTTGACGGCAACTACTCGGAATACGAGGAAGACCGCAAAAAACGCCTGGGCAAAGACGCCGACCAGCCGCACCGGGCGAAATTCCGGAAGTTGACGAGATAGGAGAGGAATCGGGGGAAGGGAAAACCCCTTTTGTGGACAAAAGGGGTTTTCCCTTCCCCCGTACCCCCATCCCTTTCCCCAAAAAACTTTGACTTGTCCCGACAACGGTCACGCCGGCGCGGCGGGCATCGGCTGAGTCCGCCGGGGGGGTCGGCACCCCGGATGCGCGGCGGGGAGAATCCTATGCGGAACACCCTGTTCGTGGGCCTGACGGCCGTTTTCCTTGCCCTTCTCGTCCACACCCCGGCGGAAGCCGATTTGCATTCTGAGCCTGCTCGGGTGCGCGACGACCGGACTTGAAGCCTTGTCGATCTGGGAAGAAAAGCCCCTGTTGCAGGATCCGGAATTTTTCATCTGACTGCTCCACGCCGTCGGCCTGGACGCGCTCCTGCGAGTGCGCGGCGGGCCGGCATCGGTCGGCGCCTTGTCGCCCTCTCCCAAACCGGTACATCCATGATTTACGCCCGCATCGTCCTACTTTCCCCGCCCTTTGCGGAACTTACCTACGCTTTGCCGGCCCACCTTCCGGCCGACGCCTGGCGGCTCGGCCAACGTGTGGTCGTGCCTCTGGGCAAAGGCTGCCGGGTGGGCGTGCTGCTTGCCCTCAACGAACCGGCCCCGGAAGGCGTTGCCGTCAAACCCCTGGTCTGGCCGCTGGAGCATACCCCCCTGTTGCCCCTCTCCCACCTGGACTTGGCCATGCAGATCGCCAAACGCCAGGGTGCCGGCCTGGGGCAAATTCTGGCGGGCATTCTGCCCCAAGGGCTGCGCACCACCCAAACCCGCATCCGCTTTTTTGGCGAAGGCAAACCCGTCGAACGCCGGGTCAACGCCCTGCCCGGCCTGCCCCCCGAAGACCTGGACACCCTCGGCCGTTTGTGGGTTGCCGGGCGGGCCGAAGTTTGCGCCGCCGGGGGCTCCGGACCGGAAGCCGACCTTTGCGCCCTGGCCGTCGATCCCCCCTGGCCGGTGCGCCCGGCCGCCCACGCCCAGATCGCCCTGCTGGAATACCTTTTGGCCAACGGCGCGGTTCGCCGCGACAAGCTCCTGGCCGCCCTCGGCGCACCGGGGGCCCGGGCTCTGCCCATCCTGTGCGAACGCGGTCTGGTGGCCGTCCGCCCCGGCGACGACGCCCCCTGCGCCGAACCGACCGGGGAGTGCGCGGAATCGCCCGGCTTCGATCTTACCCCGGAACAGCGGGGGGTTTTTGAGCCGCTGCTCCAAGCGGCCCTTGCCGGCGCGCCGTCCACCCATCTGCTGTTCGGCATCACCGGCAGCGGCAAGACCGCCGTGTACCTGGAGCTTGCCCGCGCGGTCCTGGCCGGCGGCGCGTCGGTCATGCTCCTGGCCCCGGAAGTGGCCCTGGCCCTCAAGCTGTGGCGGGACGCGGCAACCCACCTGCCCGAGGCCCGACGCTTCCTGTTCCACGGCTACCAGAGCCCGACCGCGAAAGAAAAAACCTTTCGGGAACTTTCCGGAAATCCGACGCCAAGCATGATCATCGGCACCCGCTCGGCCCTGTTTCTGCCCGTGGAGCGTCCGGGCCTGATCATTCTGGACGAAGAGCACGACGCCTCGTTCAAGCAGGACGAAGGCCTCACCTATCAGGCCAAGGAAGTGGCCTGGTACCGGGCCAGGCAGGCCGGGGCGCTGCTGTTGCTGGGTTCGGCCACGCCGGACGTCAAAAGCTTCCATGCCGCCAAAGAGGGGCGCGTTCCCCTGCATGTGCTGGAGAACCGGGTCGGCGGCGGAACCCTGCCCGGCGTGGAGCTCGTGCAGCTCCCCAAGGGCCGGGCGGACAACAACCTGCTTGCCCCCCAAAGCATGGAAGCCCTCGCGGCCGTCGTGCGCCGGGGCGAGCAGGCGGTCATTCTGCTCAACCGCCGGGGCTGGTCCCCGATCATGTACTGCCTGGGCTGCGGGGCCACGGTCAAATGCCCGCACTGCGAAATCGGCCTCACCTACCACAAGGGCCGCGAGCGCCTGGTCTGCCACTATTGCGGGTTTTCCACGCCGTTCCCTTCCCCCTGCTCGGCCTGCGGCGGTCTGAACTTTCTGCCCATGGGCGAAGGCACCGAAAAGCTCGAGGAAGAACTGGCCGGCGCTTTGCCCCCCGGAGCGGGCATCCTGCGCCTGGACCGCGACAGCACCCGCCGGCCGGGCCGGATGGAGGAAATTCTTGAAGCCTTCGCCCGCAAAGAAGCCCAGGTGCTGGTGGGCACCCAGATGCTTTCCAAGGGGCACCATTTTCCGGATGTGACTCTGGCTGTGGCCGCCGACGCGGATCTGGGCCTGAACCTGCCGGATTACCGCGCGGCCGAGCGGACCTTTCAGCTCCTGGTTCAGGCTTCGGGCCGGGCCGGGCGGGGGGAGGCCCCCGGCCGGGTGCTCATCCAGACCCGCGATCCTTCTCATTACTGCTGGCAGTACGTTCTCGGCGCGGACTACGCGGGGTTCTACGAACGCGAATTGGACGTGCGCCGGCGCAGGCGTTACCCGCCCTTTGTCCGCCTGGGGTTGCTGCGGATCAGTTTCGCCGTGGAAGATTCGGGCGGCTTCGCGGCCGTGGAGGCTCTGGGCGCGGCCCTGCGCCCGGCGGGCAGAGATTTGGGCGTGAGCGTCCTTGGCCCGGCCCCGGCTCCCTTGCCCCTGCTCAAGGGCAGGCGGCGCTTTCACTGCCTGCTCAAGGCCGGGGACTGGCAGCCCATGCGCGATCTTTACGCCCTGGCCCGCGCCCAGGGCAAAAACCTGCGCATCGGCCTGGACCTCGACCCGGTGAATATGTTGTAGACTCGGCCTCTTTATGGGGGACTCCGTCCCCCCCACCCCCCCGGCAGGGGATTGAATCCCCTGCACCCCCAATTGCCGAAAATCCGCGTTTACGCGGATTTTCGGCATCGAAGCCGAGCCGGCATTCACAAAGCGAGGCGCACGACGCGCCGAGTCAATTAATTCCCCGCCAACGTGTGGTCCCCGCCAAGTCCCTTATGTCGCAAATGTTGTAAGGGGAAAACCTACGCAGCACTCTTTACAGCTTAAGCCGTTTGATGCGCTCCGCCCGCAAGCAAGGCTCCAGCCGGCAATAACCGGTTTTGTGGCGGAGTCCGGAGGGAGGGGTGAAAAAAGTTTCCCTTTCCCGGCCAGCATAACGCGAAGATCCTGTCTCAGAAGAAACTTACGACAAACAAAAACCACGGATTTTTTTGACTTCCCCCAAACTCGGGATTACAAGGCGATCATCCATGCCGGTTCAGGCCTTGCGGCAGCCGGCGCAACCTTGCGAACCAGTCACACCCCGGAGGGAGAGGTTCCCCATTCACCCGCGTTTGACGACGCGCATCCCCACAAGACACAGCCGGTTTGTCCCTTTTTCATTCCGGCGCACCGCAAGCCGGCGACGCGCCGGGCTTTTGCCCCGGCATACATCGAGAACGATTATGTGCAACAAGCTGCAAAAGAAAATATTCTCCGTCCTGGCTCTTCCCTTTGCTTTCTCAATCTTTATGATGTCGGCCGGCGTGACCCCGGCCAAGGCCGCCGAAGAGGCCGGTTCCGCAACCACCGAGCCCCCCGCCGTCACCGTGAATCATAACGACGCCACAAAAAGTGCAGCCCATGCCGGCCGCAACGGCGGCAACAAAACCACCACGCATGCTTCCGGGCGTAACGGCGACACCAAAAGCACCACGCATGCCTCCGCCACCCGGAGCGGCCAGGCGAAGCCCCGTGCCGCCGGCACCCACACCGGCGACAAAACCCATACCCAACAGAAAAACACCGCGCCTCGGAAGGCCACGCACCAGTAGGGGCTTCGGAGTCACCCCGGCGTAGGTATGCGTCGGTGCCTCTCATAGCAAAAGCGCACCCGGATCGAACGATCCGGGTGCGCGTCTTTTGTTTGGCCTTGACGGCGTGGTTGTGCTCCGTTCCGGTGGGAACTCGGACGGACAACCGGCAAGGTGCGCTCCTGACGGGGAAAACCTTACTCGACGCCGCGCGTGGAACCGCTCCCCATCACGGCCTCCCGGCCCTGCGGGGTCAGCAGGATGTCACAGCTGTTGCCCTGAGCCGCGGACTGGAGGATCCGACCGTCCGGCCCGGTCGTGACGTCGATGCGGCAATTTTGGAACTCGCCGTGCGGCGGTACATACGTGGTCACGGTGCGGTACACGGGGTAGCCGTCGCTGTCGTAACCCACGAACACATCGCGGTCCACGGTTCGGGCCGGAGCGTTGAATACGCGGGAGAAGCTCCACACGGCCCGCACGCCGCCGTCGGGCAAGGAGTTCTTTGCGGTGGCCGGGCCGAAAATCTGCTCGGCGGCGGTGAGATCGGAAATCTGGGTCAAGATCGCTTCGGTGCGCGTGGCCGGCCGAGAAGCGCACCCCGCCGAAATAAAACAGAGAACCAGTGCGGCGATCAAGGCTTTCACGGCGTCCTCCTATGGCGCTCCACGGGCGCGGCCCGCTCGAAGTGTGTTCGCGGCGCGCCATTCCTTTTCCGAAAATCCGGCCATTCCGTCGCCCGTGCAATGATATTCGCAAGATGCGCGATCCGCTCCACATCCGGCCGAGCGCGGCGTCAATACGCCCGCCGCTGCGAAAATCCCTTCCCCAGCACCTGGTGGGTGTTTTCAATAATCATGAAGGCGGCCGGGTCTTCGTTGTATACCAGTTCTTCCAGGCGCTTAAGCTGGATATTGTGCACCACGGTCAAAATGACTTCACGCGGGCTGCGCGTGTAGGCTCCTTCGCCGTGCAGCACCGTGCAGCCTCGGCCGAGGTTGCGCAGAATGCTCTCGCCGATTTCGCGATACCGCTCGGAAACGATCAGTACCATCTTGCGCTCGTTGAACAGGCCCATGAAGTAGTTCATGAGCGACGAGGTCAGGTAGGTTATGATCATGGAGTACAGCACGTTGTCCACGCCGATGATCGGCAGGGCGCAGAGAAAGAGCGCGACGTTGTAAACCATGCTCAGGGTGCCCATCCGGATGCCGAACTTGTGGTTCAGAATCTGCGAGATGATGTTCAGACCGCCGTCGCTGCCGAGCGAACGCAGCGCAATACCCGAACCCGCTCCGCAGAGCACCCCGGTGGCCACGGCGGCCAGGGTGCGGTCGGTGATGCCCGCGTTGGTCCACGGCATGAATTGGGTGAACAGGGTGGTCATACCGATGCAGTATATGGTATAGAGCATGAACCGCCGGCTCAAAAAACGCCAGCCGGCGATAAGCACGGGAATGTTGAGCAGCGCGTACCAGACGGCCAGGCTCAGCAACCCGCCCGCGTACTCGACGAGCATGGCCGTGCCGTACAAACCGCCGGAAACGAATCCGTGCGGCTTGGCGATGCAGACCAGGGCGAAAGAAGAGATGAACGCGCTGGCGGTCAACAGAAAGATGTTCCAGGGCATACCCATGGAAATGCGCCGTAAATTATCGGAAGACATGTCGAACTCCGGGTCCGGACGGTCGGGGGTTGTTTCATTGGGCCAAACGCTCTATACTGCGTTCGGCCGCTCAATGCCACTGCCTTAGGGAGGTTTTTTATGCTGGTTCAGGAATGGATGACCAAGGAAGTGGTGACCATCACCGCCGACATTTCCATTATGAAGGCCGCGCGCCTCATGAAAGACAAACGCGTGGGCCGTCTGCCGGTGGTGGATGAGGACGGCCGCATCGTCGGGATCCTCACCGACCGCGACATCCGCAGCGCCTCGCCCTCCAAGGCGACGACCCTGGAGATGCACGAACTTTACTATCTTTTGTCCGAATTGAAAACCAAGGACGTGATGAATAAAAACCCCATCTGCGCGCGCGAGACGGACTCGGTCGAGGGTATCGCCCGACTGATGATGGCCAAGCGCATCGGCGGGGTGCCCGTTGTGGACGACGCCAAGCGCGTGGTCGGGATCATCACCGACAGCGATATTTTTAAGGTTCTGGTGGACATCACCGGCGCGGATCGCGGCGGCATCCAGCTGGCCTTTGAAATTCCCGCCACGCCCGGCAGCCTGCGGCCCATCCTCGATGGGCTGCGCGCGTTGAACGCCGGGGTGATCTCCGTTCTGACCTCGCAGAAAGGAAACTCTCCGGAAACCCGCCGGGTATACATTCGCCTGCGGCCCCTGGATGAAGCGATGCAGGCCAAGGTCGTGGAAAGCATGAAAGCCGGGTTCCCCCTGCTCTATTGGGAACCCGCCCTGAAAAAGGACGCCGACGCATAGACCGGCGAGGCGTGGAACAAACAGCGATTCCCGGCTTGAGTTTTTCACCATTCTAGGATAGTGATGATTTGGTGATGTGCCGAGGGGTCGTTGTCCCTTCGTACTGTTCACAGCGGATAAAAAATCCGGCGAATTTTGATTGAGCAGGCAGTGTTGCACTGCAGCGATCGGCGCGAGAGCATGTCTTTCGCAATTATGGCGAGACACACACGAAGAGTCCAAGGAGGACGCAATGGCTGAAGTTAGCTACAAGGGTAAAAGCTTCGAGGTGGATGAAGACGGTTTCCTGCTGCGCTTCGACGACTGGTGCCCGGAGTGGATGGAATATGTGAAGGACTCCGAAGGGATTACCGACATCACCCCCGACCACCAGAAGATCCTCGACTTCCTGCAGGATTACTACAAAAAGAACGGCATCGCCCCGATGGTGCGCATTCTTTCCAAGAACACCGGCTTCAAACTGAAGGAAGTCTACGAACTCTTCCCCTCCGGCCCCGGCAAAGGCGCCTGTAAGATGGCCGGCCTGCCCAAGCCCACCGGCTGCGTGTAAGCTTACCGTTTGCGCAAGAACAAAAAACCCCCGCCTCGGGGGTTTTTTGTTGCCTTTTTTCTCCTTTCCTTCTCCCATCTTCCCAGTGCCCGTCCCCGCCCGTCCATCCTCGGGTTTTTTCGCGTTTTCCTTCTTTTTCTTGGCCTGGCCGGCCGGAGAGCCCCGTTTCACATGGATCTTTTTCCGCCCGCCAAGGCCCCCTGGGCCCCCAAGACGCGGAGGCCTCTGATGTCGAGCCCGCTATTGCCGCTCCCGGAGGGAGGTGAATAAAAAAATAATCGCTTTAGAAATATTTTTTTCCAAATGCTATATGCAAAAAGAAAACATATCCGATATACAGGAATATCGCTCAACATTTTCGTTGGCGATCTCACTCGTCTCTCGGAGTAAATTATGACCACAAAATTTAAAATTATTTTAGGCTTCTCACTTATGGTCCTGCTGCTGGCGGGCATGGCCGTCTTTGGCTGGCTGCGCTTGAACGACGCCTCACACGCCTTTGACGACTACCGGAATGAAGCCCGCACCGCAGTCAACGGCAACGCCGCCGACTCGCTCATGCGCGAAGCCAAAGACGACATGAGCAATTTCGTTCTCACGCTGAAGCCCGAATGGGCCTCGCGCGCCCGCACGATGCTGGCGCAAAGCATTGAGTTCGTGAAAAAAGCCCGCGAGGCCGAGACCACCGCGGATCAACAGCAGCTTCTGGATAAGCAGATCGCCCAAATCTCGTCCATGTCCGACCTGACCAAACAGGTCGAAGACAAGCTGCTTACCGCCGCTAAAATTGAGCACGACAAGCTTCAGCCCGCGGGCGAAAAGATCAACGAGATGCTTTCGGAGATCAACACCGCCGCCCGCGAAGCGAACAACGACGTCGTGCTCGCCATGGTCGACGACGCTTACACCATGTTCACCCGGCTGGAGGTCTCCATCGGTGTGTACAACGCCACCTATCTACCCGAGGATGGCACCAAGGTAGCCAAGCAGATGGAAGACTTCCATACCGCGCTGGTAAAAATCGAACCCGCCATTGTCGCCGAGCGGACTCGTGCCGCCCACAAGCATCTGATGGACGCGTTCGCGATTTACTCCGGCAGCTTCAAAGCCTTGAACGCGGCCATTGAAGACGCCTCTCAAGCCAGAGCAACACTAAACGATACGGCTACGGCGCTTTCCAAATTTTTCGACGGCTATACCGGCGACGCCCAAAAGACCATGGACACCGTGGGCGCGGCCACGCGTGAAAGCAACGACGGCGCGCAAACGCTCATGGTCTCGGCCGGCATCGGCGGCCTTGTGGTCGGCCTGCTGCTGGCGGCCTGGATCGTCCTGGGCGTGGCCGGCGTGCTGAGCCGGGTTTCGATCTTTGCCGGAGAAGTCGCCCGAGGCAAATTCGACGCCAACCTCGCCGTGACCGAAGGCGGAGAAATCGGAGCCATGGTCCAGGCCATCAGGGCGATTCCCGGCACCCTCAATGAGATGGCCGGTGAATACGGCCGCGTGGAGCATCGTATTGTAGAGGGCTACCTCGACGTACAGGCCGACGTCGGCAAGTTCTCCGGCGGCTTCGCCGATCTGCTCCGGGGCACCAACAACATTCTTGGCCGCATGTGCATGATTTACAACAGCCTTCCCTCCCCGGTGGTCGTGCTGAACAGGGATCTGAAGGCCGCCTTCCTGAACAAGACCGCCCAGGATCTGGCCGGCACCGACTACCACGGCAAAACCTGCGAACAGCTGTTCGGCCGCGAAGACTTCGGCACTTCCGCCTGCGGCCTGACCAACGCGGTGAAGGACGGCAACAGCCACACCGCCGAAACGGTCGCCCGCCCCAGAGGCAAGCGGATGGACGTCCGCTACACGGCCATTCCCATGAAGGATGCCCAAGGCAAGCTTGCCGCCGTGCTCCAGCTCATCGTCGACCTGACCCAAATCAAAGACACCGAGCGCACCATGGTGGCCGTTGCCGACCAAGCCCTTGAAAACGCCGACCGCGTGGCCGCCGCCTCGGAACAGCTCTCCGCCCAAGTGGAGCAGGTCAGCCGCGGGGCCGACATGCAGCGCGAGCGCGTGGAATCGACCGCCGCCGCCATGAACGAAATGAACGCTACCGTGCTTGAAGTCGCCCGCAGCGCCGGCAACGCCTCGGAACAGAGCGAGGAAACCCGGCGCAAGGCCGACGGCGGCGCGGAACTGGTCAACAAGGTCGTCAAGGCCATCAACGGCGTCAACACCGTGGCCGTCGGCCTGCAGGAAAACATGACGGAACTGGGTCGGCAGGCCGAAAGCATCGGCGGCGTGATGAACGTGATTTCCGACATCGCCGACCAGACCAACCTCCTGGCCCTGAACGCCGCCATTGAAGCCGCCAGGGCGGGCGAAGCCGGGCGCGGGTTCGCCGTGGTCGCGGACGAAGTGCGCAAACTCGCGGAAAAGACCATGAGCGCCACCCAGGAGGTGGGCAGCAACATCCAGGCCATCCAGAACTCCGCCCGCACCAACATTAACGAGGTCACCGGCGCGGTGAAGAACATCAACGAGGCCACCGATCTGGCCAACGCCTCCGGCCGGGCCCTGGGCGAAATCGTGGATCTCGCGGGCGCCAACTCCTCCGTCGTGGCCTCCATCGCCACGGCCGCCGAAGAGCAAAGCGCCACCTCGGAAGAGATCAACCACGCCCTTGCCGACGTCAGCCGCATCGTCGCGGAGACGTCCGAGGGCATGACCCAGGCTTCCGCCGCCGTGCAGGACCTCTCGCACGTGGCCCAGGAACTGAAAACCGTCATCCGGCGCCTGCGCACCAAGTAAACCCGGGCTCTCTCCCACCCCGAACCCCGCCGCCGGCTTTCCCGACGGCGGGGTTTTTTTGCGCCCCGAGTTCCCCCTCCGCGCCGTTTTACCCTGCCATCCTCCCTCCAACGCCGGCTTCTTGTATCCTGACGGCCATTTTACCCCGTTCACCGGTACTCCGGCAGATCGACGTTGTATCGCCCACGCGGCGCACTGCCTCTTCCTCCCCCCCAAAGGGCCGGAAGAAGGGAAATCACGCCCCCCTCCACTCCGGCCCCATGGGTGCCGGCAACGCCTCGTCCTTCCCCCCCCTTCCGGGCGCATGCCTGCCCGCAAGCCGCGCAGCGCGCGTCACGTCGCACGGAAACATTTCGCTGGAAATACTGTCTACAAAAACAGTATCTCGTCTGTACATCTCTACATCACCATGCACCAATACCCGCAAAAAGTATTTAAATAGAATATTCATGCATATAAAATAAGATAATGAGTATAAATATTATTTGAACAAAATAGAAACAGGCAAATACTCATAAATAAAATGTTTCTATTAAATTTTCACAGCCATATATGAACAGAAAAATCTACCGATAAAGAACACATCATAGAACGCAATTATTCAATATCATATAACATAAACAGAAAAATGTGGAGAGTGTCATGACAACAAAACAGAAAATAATTATCGGTTTTCTTTTCATGGTCACATTGCAGGCAGGCTTGGCGGCCTTCGGCTGGTTCAGCCTGAACAATGCCTCCAAGGGCTTCGACGGCTACAGCGTAAGCGCCAACGCAGCGGTTCACGCCAACGCGGCCGATGCGTACCTGCGCGAAGCCAAAGACAGAATCAACAACTTCGTGATGACTCTGCGCCCTGAGTTCATCACCCAAGCGCGGAACGCCCTCACGACAAGCGTCGGGCATGTGAAAGAGGCCCGCGGATTCGAGACGAATCCGTCTCAGCAGCGCGAACTGGACGTCCAGGCGACCCGCATCGCGGCGGTGGAAGGCCTGGTGCGGTCCGTGGAAGAAAAACTCCTCCGCGCGGACGCCTCCATCAATGAAAAAATGGCCCCGGCCGCGAACACGATCAACCAGCGCCTTACCGACATCAACACTGCCGCCCGCGAGGCGAACAACGCCGAAGTGCTCGCCCTGGTCGACGACGCCTACAGCGTATTTTCGGACCTGCGCGTCGCCGTCCGCCTTTACAGCACGAGCTACCAGCCCGAGGACGCGAAAGCGGCCGTCAAAACATTTCAAAACTTTGCCGCCCTGCTGCCGCGCATGGAAGCGGCCATCCGGATGGACACCACCCGCCGGGCGCATGCCGCGTTGACCCAGGCGTTCGACACCTACTCCACCACTTTCAAAGAACTGGACGTCGCCATTCAGGATGCTTCCCAGGCCAGACAACGGATGATCGATACGGTGGTGGAAGTCTCCACCTTCTTCGACCACTACACCGAGGACTCGCAAAAAAATATGAACAGGCTGGGAGTATCCACAAGCGACGCCAACGCGGGCGCGCAGGCGCTCATGCTTTCGGTCGGGTCCGGCGGCTTTGTTCTCGGCCTGCTGCTTGCGGCGTGGATCATCATAGGCGTCGTACGCGTGCTGCATCGCGTGGCCGGCTTTGCCGGAGAAGTGGCCCAAGGCAATTTCAATGCCCGTCTTTCCGTGACCGAAGGAGGGGAAATCGGTTCCATGGTCAAGTCCATTCTCGGAATTCCCACCACGCTCAACGAGATGGCCGCCGAATACCACCGAGTGGAACAAGGCATAGAAGGCGGCCGGCTCGACATCCAGGCCGATACCGGCAAGTTCTCCGGCGGCTTTGCCGATCTGCTCCAGGGCACCAACAATATCCTGAAGCGCGTGGGCGTCATCTTCGACAATATTCCTGCCCCCATGGTCATGCTGAACAAAGACCTGAAAGCCGCCTACCTGAACAGAATCGCCCAGGATCTGGCCGGAGCCGGTTACCAGGGTAAGACCTGCGAAGAAATGTTCGCCCGCGAAGACTACGGCTCGTCCGCCTGCGGCCTGCTGCGCGCCGTGAGAACCGGAGAAATCTCCACCGGTGAAACGGTCGCCCGCCCCAGAGGCAAGCGGATGGACATCCGCTACACGGCCACCCCCCTGAAGGACGCCCAGGGCAAGCTCTCTTCCGTGCTGCAGTTCATCGTCGACCTGACCCAAATCAAAGAGACCGAACGCACCATCGTGTCCGTCGCCGAGCAGGCCCTTGAAAACGCCGACCGCGTGGCCGCCGCCTCGGAACAGCTTTCCGCCCAAGTGGAGCAGGTCGGTCGCGGGGCCGAAATGCAGCGCGAGCGCGTGGAATCCACCGCCGCCGCCATGAACGAGATGAACGCCACCGTGCTTGAAGTCGCCCGCAACGCCGGCAACGCTTCGGAACAAAGCGAGGAAACCCGACGCAAGGCCGACGGCGGCGCGGATTTGGTGAACAAGGTCGTCAAGTCCATCAACGGCGTCAACACTGTGGCCCTCGGCCTGCAGGAAAACATGCAGGAGCTCGGCCGGCAGGCCGAAAGCATCGGCGGCGTGATGAACGTCATTTCCGACATCGCCGACCAAACCAATCTCCTGGCCCTGAACGCCGCCATTGAAGCCGCCCGGGCGGGCGAAGCCGGGCGCGGGTTCGCCGTGGTGGCCGACGAAGTGCGCAAGCTGGCCGAAAAAACCATGAGCGCCACCCACGAGGTCGGCGGCAACATCCAGGCCATCCAGCACTCCGCCCGCACCAACATCAACGAGGTCACCGGCGCGGTGAAGAATATCGCCGAAGCCACCGATCTGGCCAACGCCTCCGGCCGGGCCCTGGGCGAAATCGTGGATCTCGCCGGCGCCAACTCCTCCATTGTGGCCTCCATCGCCACAGCGGCGGAGCAACAAAGCGCCGCCTCGGAAGAGATCAACCACGCCCTTGCCGACGTCAGCCGCATCGTTGCGGAGACCTCCGACGGCATGACCCAGGCCTCCGCCGCCGTGCAGGATCTTTCCCAAGTGGCCCAGAACCTGAAAACCATCATCCAGCGCCTGCGCGGGAAATAGAATTGGAGTTCCACCCCAAACCCCGCCGGGGGGACTGAGTCCCCCCGGACCCCTCAATGTCGAAACCCCCGCGTGACGCGGGGGTTTCGACATGTTGCGATACGGAAGTCTTTTTCCTCCGGTCGGCGTAAGACCGCCACCTGACGGGCTCGAAAGACGGCCTTCGGAAAAGCGCCGTACCATTTTCCCCCGGCGGATTCCGGCGCCGTCTCACGCTGCTGTGCTCACGCTCCCTCTTTCCTCCGCTCGCATCGGGAACCCGAACACCTCCCGGAGCAGATGAACATTGAAAATGTTCATCTGCTCCGGTGGACGCGTAAGCGTGCCGCCCGGCCGGCTGGACCGTAGAGTGCCTTTCTTCGAAAGTGTGACAACAAACAACTTACGCGTTCCTGTTTCCCGCTTGCGGGCTCGTTCGGAAGCCTGTCGGCACTATGGTTCCATGAGAAAATTTCAAAATGAAATTGCTCTATAAAGAGCGGGCGGCCGCTTCCGGGACATTTGCAAGCATTCCGGCCCGGTGCAGAGATGCTCCGGATACCCGGCCGGGCCGGAATGCGGCGGTAAGGCGCAAACTTGGGTTGCAGCACATCGCATTGTTGGAATCCCCAAAAATCTTCTCTCGGGAACTTTTCGCCCCAGTTCCCCCATCATGTTGCCGCGCGCGCCGCATCCCAAACGAGGGGGGGCGGGGGTGCCGCCCGCAGCGAGGAATGACAATATCCTCACGCCGCGGACGTTGATGACCGGCCTGCCTTGGCAGCCCTGTTTTCATTTCCCCCGGACTCCAAATCGACTTTATTCTCACTCCCCAGTCCACCGCCTCCACTCCCGGTTTTGCCAACCCGAGGAAACCCGTGCTACAAGCGAGTCGGACCGTCGGTCCGTATCGGCGTTTTTGTTTTCCTCCGGCCCGGCCGGAAACCACGCAACCGGGAGAAAACCGAGGTGATCACACGGGTTGTCTGCGGCGCTTTGCACGGAGTCGACGCCTTCAAGGTGGAACTGGAGGTGGACTTCTCGCGCACCGGCATGCCCGCCTTCACCATGGTCGGGCTGGCCGAAGGCGCGGTGCGCGAGTCGCGCGACCGGGTCTTCGCGGCCCTGAAAAGCTCCGGCTTTCGCCTGCCCGCCGCCCGAATCACCGTGAACCTCGCCCCGGCGGACCGCAAAAAGGGCGGCAGTTCCTACGATCTTCCCCTCGCTGTGGGGCTGCTCTGCGCCTCCGGCATCCTTTCCCCCGATGCGGCCGAGGGCTGGGCCTTTTACGGCGAGCTTTCCCTTACCGGCGAAGTTCGACCGGTGCACGGTGTGTTGCCCGTGGCCGCCATGGCCGCCGACCTGGGCCTGAAAGGCCTGTTCGTACCTCTGGGCAACGCGGCCGAAGCCGCCGTGGTCGAGGGTCTTACCGTTCACGGAGCCCTTTCCCTGGGGCAGGTGGCCGCGCATCTGGCCGGAACGGACACCCTTCCCGCCGCCGCGCCCGCGCCGCGCCCCGACCTTCCGACCCATGCCGCCTTTGCCCGTGACTTCGCGGACGTCAAAGGCCAGGAGCACGCCAAGCGGGCCATCGAAATCGCCGCGGCCGGCGGGCACAACCTGCTGTTTCTCGGCCCTCCCGGCAGCGGCAAAACCATGCTGGCCCAACGGATGGCCTCGGTCCTGCCGCCTCTTTCCTTCGACGAGGCCTTGGAAGTGACCCGCATTTACAGCGTGGCCGGGCTGTTGCCCTCCGGCGTGGGACTGATCGAGGAACGCCCTTTCCGCAGCCCGCACCACACCATTTCCGAATACGGGCTCATCGGCGGCGGGGTTTACCCCAAGCCGGGCGAGATTTCTCTTTCCCACCGGGGCGTGCTCTTCCTCGACGAAATTTTGGAATTCCGCAAACAAACCCTTGAAGTGCTGCGCCAACCCCTGGAAGACGGCATGGTCCACATCGCCCGGGCGACCCAATCCCTGCGCTTCCCGGCCGACGTCATGCTCGTGGCGGCCATGAACCCCTGTCCCTGCGGATTTCTGGGCGACGCGCACAAGCGCTGCGTCTGCAAGCCGGACGACGTGCGCCGCTACCGGGCCAGGCTTTCCGGCCCGCTTCTCGATCGCATCGATCTGCACGTGGAAGTGCCCGCCGTGGCCTACGAAGACCTACGCCTGCCCACGCCCGGCAAATCTTCGGCCCAGATGCGCGAAGCCGTGGCCGAGGCCAGAGCCGTGCAAGCCGGGCGCTATACCGGAACTCCCTTCCGCTGCAACGCGGATTTGTCCGGCAAAGCCCTGGACGAACACTGCCGGCTCGACCGGGCCTCGCACGACTTTCTGGGCCAGGCGGTCACCAGCCTGAACCTCTCGGCCCGCGCCTATACCCGCATTCTGCGCATCGCCAGAACCATCGCGGATCTCGAAAACACCCCCCTCCTCACCGTTCCCCACCTAGCCGAAGCCGTCAACTGCCGCACCCTCGATCGCGCGGAGAATTGATGAAATGGGGGCGCTGCCCCCATACCCCCGGCAGGGGATTGAATCCCCTGCACCCCCATTGTCATAAGCCCCGCGTAACGCGGGGCTTATGACATACAAGGGAGCCCAGCCGACTCATACGGCGGAAAGACGTATGGATGTCGGAGGTCTTTCGGCGGAACCCGAAGGGTGAGACGCACAATGCGTCGAATCAATCATTCCCTCCAACGGCTTGATTGAGCCGGCGCGACCGGCAACGGGTCTGGGGTGGCGTCAGACAAGGAAGGCGAAGCTTTGGACAATGGGGCTGGACTCTTCGGTCCTGTCCCATTGCCCAAAGCGAACCTGACGCCGTATCACGCCACCCCAGACCCGTTGCCGACCAGGCTTGCCGGCAAGGGGGATGTTATGGCATGTCTTTGGGCTGTTCATTATTTTATTTTTCTATGAAGGAATATCCGGATGACCTGCCCTTCCGATTTCAAACCCGATTTCGCCAAAGCGGGCGGGCTGTTGCCCGTCGTCGCCCAGTGCGCGAACACGGGCGAAGTGCTCATGCTGGCCTACATGAACGAACAGGCCTTTGCCGAAACCCTGCGCACCGGCGAAATGCATTACTGGAGCAGAAGCAGAAACAGCCTTTGGCACAAAGGCGGAACGTCCGGCCATGTGCAAAGGGTGCATTCCCTGCGTTTGGATTGCGATGCCGATGCCCTGGTGGCCTTGGTGGAACAAATCGGCGACGCGGCCTGCCATACGGGCTTTCGCTCCTGTTTTTACCGTGAACTGAAAAACGGCGACGTCGCCGAATGCTGCCCCAAAGTGTTCGACCCCAAGGAGGTCTATAAATAATGTCCGGTACCGTCCTCAAACTCGGCATCCCCAAGGGTTCGCTGGAAGAAGCCACCCTGAACCTCTTCGCTCGGGCGGGCTGGAAAATTTCCATGCGGCACCGCAACTACTTCCCCGAGGTCAACGATCCGGAACTGGCCATCCGCCTGTGCCGTCCCCAGGAAATGCCCCGCTACGTCAGCGACGGCGTGCTCGACGCCGGCCTCACGGGCAAAGACTGGATCATGGAAAACAACGTGAGCGTGCAACTGGTCACGGACCTCGTGTATTCCAAGCTCAGCAACCGTCCGGCCCGCTGGGTCCTGGCCGTTGCGGGCGATTCGCCCTACCACAAGCCCGAAGACCTGGCCGGCAAACGCGTGGCCACGGAGATCATGGGCCTGACCGAGCGGTATTTCAAAGAACGGAACATCCCCGTCAAAGTGGAATATTCATGGGGTGCCACCGAGGCCAAAGTGGTGGAAGGCCTGACCGACGCCATTGTGGAAGTGACCGAAACCGGCACCACCATTCGCGCCCATGGCTTGCGGATCATTGACGAGGTGCTGGTCACCAACACCCAGTTCATCGCCGGCCCCGCCGCCTGGGCCGATCCGGCCAAACGCGCCAAAATCGAGCAGATCACCATGCTCCTGCAGGGCGCGCTGCGGGCGGAATCCCTGGTGGGCCTGAAAATGAACGCTCCGGTCGCGGGCCTGGACGCCATTCTGGCCGCCGTGCCGGCCCTGAACTCGCCGACCATCGCCCATCTGCAGGACAAAAACTGGGTCTCGCTGGAAATTGTCGTCGGTACCGACGTGGTGCGGGATTTGATCCCCGCCCTGGTCAAGGCGGGAGCCGAAGGCATCATCGAGTACCCTCTGAACAAGGTGGTGTAACATGCCGTCCGAGCCGCGCCGCTTTGAACGCCTGTACGGCGTTGTCGGCGACCCTCTCGGGCACAGCCTGAGCCCGGCCCTGCACAACTGGGGATTTTCCCTGGGCAGAATCCCCGGGGTATACATGCCCTTTGCCAAAAACGCGGCGGAATTGCCCGGCTTCGTCACGGCCATACGTACCCTGCCCTTTCACGGGGTCAGCGTCACGTTGCCGCACAAATCCACGATCATCCCGCACCTGGATGAGGTCTCGGAGCGCGCGGCCCGCATCGGCGCGGTCAACACCCTGTACTGGAAAGAAGGGCGGCTGATCGGAGAGAACACGGATATTCTGGGCGTTCTCACGCCTTTGCACGGCAAGCCGCTGCGCAAAATCCTGATGCTCGGGGCCGGCGGCGCGGCTTTGGCCGTGCTCAGCGCTTTGGAAGAGCTGAACGCCAAGCACATCATCGTGGCGTTGCGCGATCCCGCCAAGTTCCCCCAAATCGCCGTTCGTCCCAACGTGGAGCTTGTGCCGTGGGACGATCGCGTCTCGTACATGGACGAATCATTGGACTTGGTGCTCAACACCACGCCCATCGGCATGGCCGGCCATTCGCCCGATGAAAGCCCCGTGCCCACCGAAGCCTGGCGACGGGTGTCCATGTCCTGCACGGCCTTTGACTTGGTGTACAACCCCTTGATCACCCGTTTTCTCCGCGACGCCTCGGCCGCCGGGCTGCATCTTCAGGACGGACTGGATTTCTTTGTCGCCCAGGGGTTGGAGCAGTTCCGCCTCTGGACCGGCTTGATGCTGCCCACCGGCGCGGCCAGGGTATTTCTGGAGTACGTTTTGAAAGCCTGGACCGACCAGCACCGCTCCGAGAACGAATAAGAAGCACCCGCCGCCTCACGACCCGACACCACCTTCCCGTGACGCGGTGGACAACCCACCGGCGAATGGGTCTCTCCAGTGAAATTCCACGCACCGCCCCTTTTCAGCCCAAACGGCCATGCCCCCGCCGGGCCGCACCCCGCCCACGCGGCTGCGGTCTCGTGGGCGTCCGTTCCGGTTCGTTCCGCGCCGGCCGGAACAAACGACACGACTCCCGGCAAACTTCTTCGTGCGTGGTTTAGAGCAAGATGTTCGGCCGCAGCAAAATCAACACGCCGTTATCTTTTCACCCCGGCCTGGACGCTTCGGCTCGCCCGGACGACTCGCATCTTTTCCGGCCCCAAGCCGTTCTTCTGCTTCCCGGCTTTTTTGCTCCTGCTGTTCCTGAGCCCCACCTTGCGCTTCAGCGCGGACCTCGCCGGCCGGCTTCCCGATTCCATTGCGGAAGGCGTCCCTTCTTGCCCCAAGCCGGGCGCTCCCTCCCCCTCCGGTCCAGCCGGCCCCGCACCGTTGTTTCTCGGCATGGCCCGGCCGACGGATGCGGACAAAGCGCCCGACGCCGGCGACCCGGCCGCCGCTTCGGCCATCGCCGGGCCGGCTCCCGAGGTCGTGCCCTTTGCCGGATGGGAGATCCAGGACATCGCGGCCGAAATGCGCAAGCGGCACGGGGAATCCCCCTCCAAGTGGGCGGAAAAGATGCCCGGCATCACCAGCCAGCTCGCCGTGGAGCCGTCGGCCGGAAAGCCCACCCCCGCCACGGACTTGGCCACGGCCCTCAAGAACTCCGTTCCACCCGCCCCGCCCGTGGTCACCCTGACCTTGGACGCCTGTTCCGGGGCCTACGACGCGGAGCTCATCGCCTTTTTGCGGGCGCAAAAGATTCCGGCCACTCTGTTTGTGGCCGGCCCCTGGCTCAGGCACAACCCCGAAATATTCAAAGATCTCGCCGCCGACCCGTTGTTTGAAATCGCGGCCCACGGCAACGCCCACAAACCCTGCTCGGTGAACGGGCGAGAGGTTTACGGCATCAA
The DNA here is from genome assembly GCA_031551885.1 of Desulfovibrio sp. Lineage (GTDB taxonomy): Bacteria > Desulfobacterota > Desulfovibrionia > Desulfovibrionales > Desulfovibrionaceae > Frigididesulfovibrio. Next base: position 74,732 of record JAVBMX010000022.1, on the reverse strand, counting down.
AGGCACGGCCTCCATGACCGCCCTGGTGCAGGAAGTGGAGGGCAACGCCCGCGACCTGCACCGCGCCGGAGCTCCCCGGCCGCGCTGGTTCCGTTCGGCCACCGCCTTTTATGACGACGTCGCGGTCGCGGTAATCCGCGATCTCGGCCTGAACATCGCCGGGTACTCCATCGCCGTGGACGAAGGGGCCACCCTGCCCGCCGTCCGCGTACGCGCCAAAACCCTGGCCGCCAAAAACGGCGACATCCTCCTCGCCCACATGAACCACCCGGACTCCGGCACCCGCGAAGGCCTGATGGAAGCCCTGCCCCGCCTGCGGGAAAAAGGCTTCGTGTTTGTCAGATTGTCGGATACGCGTGGGGGCGCCGCCCCCACACCCCCGGCAGGGGATTGAATCCCCTGCACCCCCATTATCGGCAACTCCGCGTTACACGCGGAGTTGCCGATATGTGGAACGCAAGAACATCATCTCCCCTACCTGCGGGCCAAGCGGATTATATCAACAGCCGCCCAAAAGCCTTGCCTCCTAAAAAGATACGCACGCAGTCAATCCACCGACATTTGAAAGCATTCCGGCCCGGTGCAGAGGGGCTTCGCGCAACCGACCGGGCCGGAATGCGGCGGTAAGGCGCACGCTTCGGCTTCATGATGGGTGCCGTTAACCTCTTAAAATTTTTCTAAATCTTTTTTGCAGAGCAGAATCTCACACCACCCGACGTGTTCCCGCCATATGAGGGGGTCCGGGGTGCCGCCCGCGATAGAATGAGACAGCTTTACTTATATCGCGGGAGTTTCAGTGACCGGCCGACCTTGGCAGCCCTGGTTCATTTCCCCCGGTGGGGCTTGGGGTGAACCCCCAAACGTCAAACAGATCTGCCTCCGGTTCGTACTTGAGTCTTTCTCCGCACACGGGTATGTATGGAGATTGACATTGCCAACTTTATCTTTGGAGCCGAATATGCGGATGGCCGTTTTCCCCTTGGGGGCCCTGCAAACCAACTGTTATGTGGTCGACTCGGGTACGAACGCCGTGGTGGTCGACCCCGGCGGGGACCCGGCCCCGGTGCTGGCGTACCTGAACGAGAACCGGCTCACGCTTTCGCACATTCTGCTCACCCACCTGCACTTTGACCACACGTTCGGGGTCGCGCCCCTGGCGCGGGAAACCGGAGCCGAGGTCCTGGCCTCGCCCGCCGATGAATACATGCTGGAAACCGACCTGGGACGCGGCGGCGTTTGGGGCCTGCCCGAGGTTGAGGCGTTCCGGCACGATCCCCTCGCCCCCGGCGATCTGACGCTGCCTGTTGGAGAATGTAAGGTGCTGGCCACGCCGGGGCATACGCCGGGGGGGGTATCCTTCTATTTTCCGGAACTCGCCTCGGTCTGCGCCGGCGACACCCTGTTCGCCCGCTCGGTGGGGCGCACGGACTTTCCGGGCGGCAACCTCGAAACCCTTATGGACTCGATCGTCAACGGGCTCTATACCCTGCCGGACGACACCATCGTCTACCCCGGCCACGGCCCCAAAACCACCATCGGCGACGAACGCCTGAACAACCCCTTTGTGGGCGAGTTCACCTCCCGGTAGGCCGGCGATGGCTTCTCCGCCCGCGCTGGTTCTGTCGTGCAGCCCGAGGGCGGGCGGCAACTCCGACTTCGCGGCCGACCTCGCCGCCGGGGTTCTGAACGCGCCGGTCCTGCGCCTGCGCGACCACGCCGTCACCGCCTGTATCGGCTGCGGGGCCTGCTCCGTGGCCGCCCCGCGCATCACAAGCCTGGAACCCGAAGAGGGCAAACCCTACCTCGGCTGCCCCCTGAGCCTGAAGGACGACTCCACCTTCCTGCTGGCGTCCCTTGCCCGCGCGCCTTTTGTGCTGCTCACGTCGCCGGTCTACTTCTACCACCTGCCGGCCGGGTTCAAGGCCCTCATCGACCGGCTCCAGCCTTTCTGGGCCCTGCGCGAAGCCGGAAACATCGCCCTTGCCGCCCTGCCCGCGCGTTCCTGCGGGGTGATTCTCTGCGCGGGCCGCCCCAAGGGAGACCGCCTGTTCGAAGGCAGTCTGCTCACCCTGCGCTGGTCACTGGGCCTGCTCAACCTGCGCCTGCGCGACCCCCTGGAGCTTCGGAATGTGGACGAAGCCAAGGCCTTGGCGCACAACCCCTCGGTCGGCGAGTCGATTCAGGAGTACGCCGCCGCATGCACGACATCCTTCGCCTCCTGATCCGCGAACGCCGCTGCGCCGCCTGTCACGAGCCCTTTGTTCCCGAAAGGGCCGAGGAAACCTGCCCTCCCTGCGCCGCGCGCCTGCAACCCCGAACGGGCGGGTACTGCCCCACCTGCGGCGAGCTTGCCTCCTGGCCTTCCCTGCCCCCTTCCCCCTGCGGGCAATGCCTGAGCAAGCCGCCGCCGTGGAACGGCTTCGCTTTTTTCGCCGCCCATGACGGCCTGCTGCGGGAACTGCTCATCCGCCTGAAGTTCGGGCATGAACCCGGCCTCGGCGGCCCGCTCGGCCGCCTGCTCGTCGGGCGCATTCCCCCGAATCTTGCAGTCGACGCCGTAGTGCCCGTTCCCCTGCCGGACGACCGCCTGCGCCGGCGTGGGTACAACTAGGCCATGGAACTTGCCCGTCCCATGGCCAAGCGCCTTACCCCCGGCCGCGCCCCGCAACACGGCCTGTTGCGCCGTCTGACCGCCGGAGTGCCGCAGACCAAACTTCCCCGCGCCGTGCGCCGCAAAAACCTGACCGAGGCCTTTGCCGCCGCCCCCCAGGCCGCCGGACGGCGCATTCTGCTCGTGGACGACGTGCTGACCACCGGCGCAACCTTGGAAGCCGCCACCCTGGCCCTGCTCAAAGCCGGAGCCGCCGAGGTGCGCATCGCGGCTTGTGCCCGCACTCCCCGTCGGGTGAATATATAATGATGGATATGCAAGAAGCGCGACAGGGGAGGCGCTGGGCCGACCTCCCGCTCATTTCCCCTGATCCTGGTTGGGATAACCTCCCCCAAAAAGAAAATCCCTATTTTTTCGTATACACCCGCATGATTTTATAATTGCGCCCATTGGCTACGCCCGCAAAGAGAAAAGGCAATATAGGCGACTTTCTGCAGAAAAAATAACATTTCTCATGCCGCCCAACCTGCTGATTTTTTATGCCTTCCAAAAACAGCCCTAGACTGGTGGAAGTTTCCAACGGCTGGTTTTTTTTCTTCCGCTCGTGTAAGATAGAATCTTGGTTGAAAAGATATCATTTTTTGCTGGAAAAACTCTAAACAATCTCCAGAGACCTATGAGCGCAAAAAAACACTCCCCCTCGTATCCTGACGTCGCCATCAACGCCAACGCCGCCATTGTCCTTGGAAAGCGCTACTATCGCAAAGACCTTGAGGGCACACCCCAGGAAGACGCCCGTGGGCTCTTCACCCGGGTCGCCGAGGCCGTGGCCAAGGAAGAGAGCAAGTATGCCGACTCTTCCTGGAAACAGGACGACCTGGCGCGGGCGTTTTACGAGCTCATGACCTCTTGGAAATTCCTGCCCAACTCCCCCACGTTGATGAACGCGGGCACGGATCTCGGCCAGCTTTCGGCCTGTTTCGTGCTGCCCGTGGGCGACTCGATTGAAGAAATTTTCGACGCGGTCAAACACGCCGCGATGATCCATAAGTCCGGCGGCGGCACGGGTTTTTCGTTCTCGCGTCTGCGCCCCAAAGACAGCCGCGTGGGCTCGACCGGCGGCGTCGCTTCCGGCCCGCTTTCGTTTTTGCGCATCTTCAACACCGCCACCGAGCAGATCAAGCAAGGCGGCACCCGGCGCGGGGCCAACATGGGCATCCTGCGGGTGGACCACCCGGACATCATGGACTTCATCCGGGCCAAGGAACGGGAAGGGGAATTCAACAACTTCAACCTGTCCGTGGCCTTGACCGAAAACTTCATGAAGGCTGTCGAGAAGGATGAGGAATACCCCCTGATCGACCCGGCGACCAAACAGACGGTCGGCCGCCTCAAAGCCCGCGAACTTTTTGAAATCCTGGTGCAAAAAGCCTGGGAAAGCGGCGACCCCGGTATCGTCTTCCTGGACCGGATCAACCGCGACAACCCCACGCCCCAGCTCGGCGAGATGGAATCCACCAACCCCTGCGGCGAACAACCCCTGCTGCCCTATGAAGCCTGCAACCTGGGCTCCATCAACTTGGCGGCCTTCTTCCGGCCCGGACAAAAGGGCGACGCCGCCATCGACTGGGAAGACCTGAAAAAGAGCACGCATCTGTCCGTGCGTTTCCTGGACAACGTCATCGACGCTTCGCGCTTCCCCTTGGAACAAATTACCGAAAACGTCCGTAAAAACCGCAAGATCGGCCTCGGGGTCATGGGCTTCGCCGACCTGCTCTACCGCCTGCGCGTTCCCTACAACAGCCAGGAGGCCATCAACCTGGCCGAAAAGCTCATGGAATTCGTGCGCGAAGAAGGCCGGGCCGCCTCCAAGACCCTGGCCGAAGAGCGTGGGGCCTTCACCTCGTACAAAGGCTCCATGTATGAGCAGCGCGGCCTTGGCCCCTACCGCAACGCCACGGTCACGACCATCGCGCCCACGGGTACGCTCTCAATCATCGCGGGGTGTTCTTCGGGCATTGAGCCGCTCTTTGCGTTGTGTTTCTCGCGCAACGTGATGGACGGCGAAAAGCTGGTCGAGGTCAACCCCTGGTTCGAAGAAGCCCTCAAGCAAGCCGACTGTTACAGCCCCAAGCTGATGGAAGCTGTGGCCGCCAAGGGCAGCATCGCGGCCATGGATCATCTGCCCGAAGAACTTCGTGAAGTCTTTGTCACGTCCATGGACATCGAGCCCGTCTGGCATCTGAAGATGCAGGCCGCCTTCCAGATGTTCACCGACAATGCCGTGTCCAAAACCGTCAACCTGCCCAATTCCGCTTCGGTCGACGATATCCGCCGCATCTACTGGATGGCCTACGAACTGGGCTGCAAAGGCGTGACCGTGTACCGCGACGGCTGCAAGACCTCTCAGGTGCTCTGCACCGGCGAGAGCGAGAAGAAAGAAGAGCCGAGCAAGTCCTCCAACGGGCGTTCCGTGCGCGGCCGGCCGGACATTGTGTACGGCTTCACCCAGAAGGTCCGCACCGGCCACGGCGAGATGTATGTGACCATCAACGAAATGGACGGCAAACCCTTTGAGGTGTTCGCCACCATCGGCAAGTCCGGCCGCTCGACCACGGCCAAGGCCGAAGCCATCGGCCGCCTGGTCTCCCTGGCCTTGCGCTCGGGGATAGGGGTCAAGGAAATCGTGGCCCAGATCAAGGGCATCGGCGGTGAGGCCCCCATGTTCCAGCCCGGCAAGCAGGGGCAAATCCAGTCCATTCCGGACGCCATCTCCTGGGTGCTGGAGAACCGCTACCTCAAATCCAAGCTCTCCGTGCACGACACCAACGGCCTGGGCGCGGCCCACTGCCCGGACTGCGACGAGCCCCTGGTCTTCCAGGAAGGCTGCCTGATGTGCCCGGCCTGCGCCTATACCAAGTGCGGCTAGAGCAAATTACCTTTGAAAAGTTGATTTGCTCTGGCGATCGCGCAAGCGGAAGACAAGGCTGCGTATGGTGTGGGTCGCAACACTTTCGGAGAAAAAAGCTCTTGGTCCAGCCGGCCGGGCGGCACGCTTGCGGGCTCGTTTGAATGTCCATCGGCAATATAGTTTCACAAACATTTTCAAAGTGAAAATGCTCTAATGAAAGCGGGGATTCTCCCCCCCTTGCCCTTTTGTCGAAAACCCGCGTAAAGCGGGTTTTCGACATTTCGGACCACGCCGATTCCTTCTTTCGGAAGCCGCGCCCAAAGGTCGGCGGGAAGCCTTTCCGGCGCGGCCCGCATTGTCGACCTAAAATCATTACAAAAACGTTGCGTTTCCCAGCGCGAATCCCTTGCGAAGGAACCTATTTGGCCGTATCCTAGCCTCCATCACCGAAGGAAGTGGCATGGCCAAAAACGGGACGATTGCGGTATTCTTTACAGGCGGAACGATAGTTATGCGGGCCGGCGTTGGCGGACTGCATCCGGGAGTCCGCCCCGCCGACATCCTGGAAGCCCTCCGAGCCGGCGAAAGCGCGTCCGTCGACATCCTTCCTGTGGAATGGGCCGATCTGCCCAGCCCCCACATGACCCCGGAGCTCATGTTCCGTCTGGCCGGCGACGTCCGCCGCATGCTGGAGCGCGAAGACGTCGCCGGAGTCGTCGTGGCCCACGGCACCGACGTGATGGAAGAAACCGCCTTTATGCTCGATCTGCTGGTGCCCACGGAAAAACCCGTGGTCGTCACCGGCTCCATGCGCGCCCACGACGAGGCGGGCTACGACGGCCTGCGCAATCTGGCCTGCGCCGTGCGGGCCTGCCTGCTGCCCCTGCCGGCTTGGTCCGGGGTGGTTGTGCTGATGTCCGACAAAATTTTCGCCGCGCGCGAGGTCACCAAAATCCACTCCATGGGCGTGGATGCCTTTGGCTCCCCCGGAGCCGGGCCCCTCGGCACCTGTGTGGCCGGGGGCGTGCAGCTCTTTCGCCTGCCCCTGCCGCATACTCCGCTGCCGGCCGAACGCATCGAAACCCATGTCGACCTGGTGGCCCTCGCGCCGGGCATGGACGGCACCCTGCCCGCCTGCGCCGTGAAGGCCGGCGCCAAGGGGTTGGTGGTGGAAGGCTTCGGGGCCGGCAACATTCCCCCGGCCGCTCTGGAAGAGTTGGGCCGCATCACGGCAGCCGGGGTTCCCGTGGTGATCACCTCGCGCTGCATCGAAGGCGGGGTTTGGCCGGTTTACGGGTACGCCGGCGGCGCCGGCAAGCTGCGGGATATGGGCGTCATTCTGGGCGGCGGCCTGCGGGCCCAAAAGGCGCGCATCCTGCTGATGATCGCCCTGGGCATGTGCGCCGAGCCCTGCGGACCCGCCGCCCTCGAAACGGCTCGGGGCGTGTTCGCGAATTTTCCCAAGTAGCCGCCCGTGATAAAACCACGGCGTCCCCCTCGACGGGTTCGCCGCAAAGCTCGGCGGCTGAACGCATGACCGGCGGCATTCCGCCCAAAGAAGGTTGACAAAGTCCGAAAAAACCTGTTTCCATATATAATGCGGGAGATTATTGAGGAGGAACGGTGAAATTTGCCCGTTCCCCCCGTGCTCCCCACCCGGCCCGCGCATCGCGGGCTTCCTCCGGAAATAAGGCGGACAAGGGCTCGTTGATGTGCTTCCGGCCCATCCGAAAGATCGTTTCGCAATATCACGGTGAAATTGCTCCAAGGAGTCAAGATGGACATTCTGGTGGTGGATGACAACACCAACAGCCTGCAAAGCCTGTGTCTGGTTCTGAAGGATCTGGGGCACAGCCCCAAGGGGCTGCAAAACCCGACCGAAGCCCTTTTGGAAGCCAAGACCGGACGCTGGCCCTTGATCATCACGGATATCCGCATGCCCGGCATGGACGGATTGAGTCTGCTTTCAGCCATCAAAGCCGATGAAACCGCCGCCGCCGGCGACGTGGTGCTGATCACCGGCCACGGCGACATGACCACGGCCGTCGAAGCCCTGCGCCGGGGCGCATACGATTACCTGAACAAGCCCATCAACGCCCGTGAACTGGCCGCCGTGGTGGAGCGTTGCGCCGAGCGCCAGGCCTTGGTGCGGGAAAACGCCCTGCTCCGCGCCAATGTCGAGGCCGTTGTCCAAGAGGCCACGGCCGAGATTCGCGACGATCTGGCCAACGTGCGCCGGCGGCTGCGCGAGGTGGCCGGCGTGGGCGTGGTCATCGCCGCCTCCCCGTCCATGCGCCGGCTTATGGGCGAAGCCCTGATCCTGCACTCCGAACCGACCGTCCCGGTGCTTATTGAAGGCGAGACCGGCACGGGCAAAGAAATTTTCGCCCGCTATATCCACTACGGCGAAGGCGGCGGCGACTCGCCGTTCATGGACATCAACTGCGCGGCCATTCCCCACGAACTGTTTGAAAGCGAGCTCTTCGGCTACGAACCGGGAGCCTACACCGGCAGCCGGGCCGAGGGCGCACCCGGCAAACTTGAACAGGCCGGCGCCGGCACGCTGTTTCTGGACGAAGTGGCCGAAATGCCTCTTTCGCTGCAGCCCAAGCTCTTGCGCGTCCTGGAAGACCGCACCTTTTACCGGGTCGGCGGGGTGAAGAAGCGCCGTTTCGAAGCCCGCATCGTCTGCGCCGGCAACCGGAATATGCGCGAGATGGTCGAGAAGGGAGCGTTCCGCCGAGATCTCTACCACCGGCTGCGCGTGGGGCATTTGCTTATTCCCCCGCTGCGCGAACGCAAAGAAGATATCCGTCCCTTGGCCGAGCATTTCCTCCATCGCGAAGCGCAGCGCAAGAAAAAGCATTTCTCCGAGATCTCTCCGGCCGCCATGTCGGTTCTGGAAGAGCACCCTTGGGCGGGCAACGTGCGCGAGTTGGAAAACGCCCTGGAACGGGCCGTTCTTATGAACGACGGCGAGCTGCTTGAGCCCGCGCACCTGGAGTTTCTGCTGCGCGACGCGCCCGAAGGGTACGCCGCCCCCATCCCACAGCAGGTTGTCGGACTGGATACCCCCGCCGGCCCGGACCTGCGCGACCCCGCACGGCCGCTGCTGCCCGACGGGCCGATCAACCTGGAAGCCATGATGGACGCGGTCGTCCAAGCCACCCTGGACCGATTCGACGGCAACAAAAGCAAAGCCGCCGACCACCTCGGCATCTCCCGCTTCGCCCTGCACAGACGTTTACAGCAAAAGGGAAAATAGCGTGTTCTTTTTGGGGGGCATGATGCCCCCCAAACCCCCTCATGTGTCGAAAGCCCGCGCAATGCACGGGCTTTCGACATGAAGGCGTTGGGCAATCATTTTTCGCCGAAACACTTCAAAAAACCACCCGCCTCGCCGATGACCGCATTCATACCTTGGACAACGCCGACCCTCTGCGGGCGGGAGTGAGCGCCCTGAGCCCCATTGTTGACGGCCCCACGCTTTGCGTGGGGCCGTCAACATATGAGGGGGCCCGGGGGAACTCAGTTCCCCCGGTGGGGTTTGGGGTGAAACCCCAACCTCATTTCATCTCACTTCCGGCGATTTTCCAGCCACATCATGGTCAGGCCGGCCAGGCAGCCGGCGATCATGCCCACGCCCACGGCGATGAACATATTCTCGCTGATCCCAAAAATAGCGCTGAAGGCCCCCAGGGACCCTCCCACAAGAATACCTCGTGCCACCCGGCCCGCTCCCATGTCGACTCCTTTATCTCTTCATACTTACAGGAAAAACGCATTTCCCATCTTGACTTTAGCCCTGCACTCGCGGATAGCATATTTTCGGCCGACCCGCAAAAGTCGGCCTTCACGCGTCCCCCCACTCCAACACGCAACGAGTCCGATCATGAGCATCGTCCATCGCCTTTCGCTCTGTGTTTTTGTATTATTCTCCTTTGTCGCGGCGGGCTGCAACGAGTCCGACGACCCCGCGAAGGTCACCAAAGCCACGGACGTTTCCATCAATGGAAAACAGTTGTCCGACCTGCAACGGCCGCTGACGGTGCTCTATTCCGCCGACATGGTGAAGGCCGACGCGGTGGGCAAAGACATCACCGACCCGGCCCTTATGCCGTTCGCGCTTATGCCGATGGTGCAGGGTAAAGGGTACTGGTCTTCGACCACCTCGTTTACCTTTGTGCCGGAAGGCGGCTACACGGGGAACACGCAATACTACGTCATTTTTAAGAAAGACCTGAAGGACGCGGCGGGCAACCCGGTGCGCCGGTACGACTCGTTCACCACTCGGGGCAACGCGGTGCGCAACTTCAACGTCGGCTCGTTCGACGTCAAGAAGAACCGCCTCGAGCTTTCCCTTGAGTTTGAACGACCTGTCTCCACGGCTCAACTGAAGGAACACCTGCGCCTGACCGACCCGCAAAACGGTGAGGCCCTGCAGGTGGATATGCCGGCCGACAGAAAGTCCTCCTACTGGGGCCTGCAGGTGGAAATGGGCAAGTACCGCCCGGCCCTCGTCCTGCGCCTGACCGCCGACGCGGCCAAAGACCCCGCGCCTTTGGCCCTGCAAAGCGAAACCACCCTGAACATCAAGATTCCGGACCCCAGCTCCCGCGACGGTGACGGCCGACCCCAAATCACGGCCGACGACAAGTCCAAGCCTTCGGAAATCTCCGTCAACTACGCTTACGACTATGACAACGGCAACGGCCAAATGCAGGCCGTGGCCTATCTTTCACGCGATGTGGCGGATCAGGACTTCTCCGAGGTCATCCGGACCGACCCGCCGGTGCCGTTCACGGTCAGCGGCGCCCGCATTCTGCTGTCTGAAAAGCTTGAGCCCCAAAGCACCGTAAAGATTTCCCTTCTTCCCGGCCTGGTGGACGGCAGCGGCCGCGTGCTGCGCGAAACCCGCGAGCATGTGGTCAGCATCGGCGACAGAAACTCGGCCGCGCGTTTTTCCGAGCAGGGCGCGCTGTTCACCCCGGTTTACGGCTCCCGCATGGGCGTGGATGTGGTCAACGTAGACAAGGTCGTGGTTTCTCTGCGCCGGGTTTACGACAACAACCTGCCCCTGATCGGCTTTGAGAACGAACTTTCCGGCTTTGACCCGACCAAGAAAATCGTGGTCAAGGAAGTGGCTCTCTCCGGCGAGCACAACCAGATCCTGCACCGCTCCATCGATCCGGCGGCCATGGCCGGCGGCGCGCGCGGGGTCTACATCCTCCGCCTGGAAGGCTACAAGAAAAGCGAATACGACAACGGCGAGGAAGCCTACTACAACAGCAGCACCGAAGAACGGGTGGTGGTCGTTTCCGACATCGGCCTGACGGCCCGGGTTTTCCCCTCGGGCATTTCGGTGTTCGCGGCCGGGCTTTCCACCGGCAAACCCCTGCCGGGCACGAACATCAAGATTTACTCCGCTTCCAACCAACTGCTCTGCGAGGGGCGGGCGGACGCGGGCGGCATCTTCTTCTACAAGCGGGAAACCCCCTGGGAAGAAGATCTCATGCCGCACATCGCCACGGCCGCGATCAACGACGACATCACCTTCCTGCCCATGAAGGAAAGCACCGGCCTGACCCTGACGGCCGAAGGCACCCGCGATTACCTGGATAAAGGCTATGAAGCGTTCGTCTACACGCCGCGCGGGGTGTTCCGCCCCGGCGAGACCGTGGACCTGAAAGCTTTTGTGCGCAAAGCCGACCACTCCGCGCCCGCGCCTTTCCCGGTAATGTTCGCCGTGACCTCTTCGCGCGGCCTGGAAACGGCCCGCGGCTCGGCCGAGCTTTCGGAATACGGCGCGGCGGACTTCCGCTTCGACCTGCCGCATTCCGCCCCCACCGGCAATTACTCGGCCGTGGTCTTTGTGCCCGGCAAGGAAAAGGAACCCCTCGGGAGCGTGGCCTTCCAGGTCGAGGACTTTGTGCCCCCGCGCCTGGAAGTGGGCGTCACGCCTGAAAAAACCGCGCTTGTCGGCGCCGAGGCCATGAAGGTCGCCCTGACCGGCCGCTACCTCTTCGGCGCGCCGGGCGCGAACCGCCCCTATGAACTGGGCTGGAAGATCACTCCGGTGGACTTCGCCCCCAAGGGCTACGAGGGCTGGAGCTTCAAGGATCTGGATCGCTCCGCCGACTCCCAAACCAGCCTGAAATACCTGACCGGCGAACTGGATGACGACGGCAAGGCCGACGTGTCCTTTACCGCCCCGTCCGATTGGCTGCCCCCCTCCATGCTCCGGGTCATGCTCATCGGCGGTGTGCAGGAAGACGGCGGCCGCTGGACCACCAGGACCGAAACCATCACTTGGTTCCCGCAGGGCACGATGCTCGGCCTGAAGGTGCCCTCGGGCGACAAAGACCCCGGCACGTCCTTCACGGTCCAGGCCGTGGCCCTGACCCCGGACGAAAAGCCCGCCGAAATCGGGCATGTGACCGTGGAACTGTACCGCCTGCACGGCTACTGGAGCACCGTGTACCGTGAAGGCCGCACCGCGTATGTCTGGAACGAACGCAAGGCCCGCGAGGCCCGCTTCGACGTGCCGAGCGCCGACGGCAAGGCCGAATTCCCGATCAAACCGGCCAATTACGGCACCTACCTGGTGCGTTGCCTGACCGCCGACGGCAAAATCGTCGCCTCCCAGCGCTTCGACGTCTGGGGCTCCTACGGCATGCCGCCTTCGGGCGAAGGCGCCGGCCGCCTCGACCAAATCGAACTGACCTTCGACAAGCCGAACGGCTATGAGCCCGGCGAAACCGCCAAGCTGTCGATCAAAGCGCCCTTTGCCGGCACCCTGCTGCTCGGCGTCGAACGCTCGGAACAGCTCTCCATGCGGGTTGTGAACATGGAAGCCCCCTCCGTGCAGGTGGAAATTCCCGTCACGGCCCAGATGAGCCCCAACGCCGTGGTCACGGCCTGGGTCTACCGCCCGGTTGAAAAGGCCGAGAAGAACTGGTTCTCGCACCGCGCCTTCGGCTCCGCGAACCTACGCCTTTCCACGGCGGCTCGTGAACTGAAAGTGGAAGCGACCCTGCCGGAACGCGCCACACCCTCGCAGAGCGTGCGCATTCCCCTGAAGGTCGTCGACTCCAAAGGCAACCCGGTTCAGGGCGAGTTTTCCGTGGCCCTGATCGACGAAGGCATTCTCTCGCTGACCACCTTCGCCACGCCCGACCCCAAAGGCTTCTTCCTGGCCCTGCGCCGGGCCGTGGGCCAGAGCTACGACGCCTATGACCGGCTGCTCAAGCCCGACACCACGGCCGCTGCCCCGCTTATTCCGGGCGGTGACGGCACCGAAGACTATCAGGGCAGCCTCAGCTCGCAGCAGGTCTTCCTGACCTCGTACCTGCCCAAGGTGGTTACCGGCCCCGACGGCACGGCCGAAGCGGTCTTTGACCTGCCCGAGTACTCCGGCAAAGGCCGGCTGATGATCGTGGGTGCTTCCGCCCAGGCCTTCGCCTCCAAGGCGGAACCCCTGCGCATCGCCCGTGACGTGACCCTGGAAGTGACCGCCCCGCGCGCGGTTTCGCCCGGCGATGCCTTTGAAATTCCCTTGAACGTCTTCAGCGTGGAAGGCGCGGCCTCCGGCACGGCCGACATCTCGGTCACGGCCGAAGGCCCGATCAAGCTCTCCGGCGACGTGAAGATCCAGGCCCCCCTGGGCGACGCCAAACCCCGGAACTTCGTGGTCAAAGGCGAAGCCCTGAACGAAGCCGGCGTGGCCGCCGTGACGGCCGTGGTCACCGTGCCCGGCCGCGAAGACCTGAGCTTCACCCGCCGGGTGGAGTTGGTCGTGCGTCCGCCGTATCCCCGCAGCTCGGCCGTGGTTTCGACCCTGCTCAAGGAAGGAGAAGAAAAAGAAATCCGTCTGCCCGGCGACTGGCTGAAGGGCGGTTTCTCCCTGGCCTTCAGCGTGGACGCCACGCCCGTGCTGAGCATTCTGCCCGTTCTCGAGTATCTGCGCGAGTATCCCTACGGCTGCCTCGAGCAGACCACCTCGCGCGCCTGGCCCTATCTGACCCTGGAAAGCCTCCAGACCGCCCTGGCCAAAACCAAAGACACCCAGGCCATTGAAGCCAACAACAAGGTTGTCCTGCGGGGTCTGGTGGACCGCATCTCTTCCATGCAGACCCCGAGCGGCGGCTTTGCCATGTGGCCCGGCGGCGGCACGCCCCGGCCCTGGCTGAGCGTCAACGCGATCCATATCCTGGTGGAAGCCAAGTCGCGCGTGGCCGTGAACCCGAACACCCTGAAGCGCTCCCTGGACTACCTCGAGTATCTGCTCGGGGCCCCGGAAGACAGCTTTGACGGCATCGCCCAGGCTTACACGACCAAGGCTTACGCCGCCTTCGTGCTGACCCGCGCGGGCAAGGCGCCCTTGAGCCGCCTGCAGACCTTGAGCGAGCAAACCGGCAAGATGCACCCCTCCGGGCGCTTGTTCCTGGCCGCCGCCAAGTCGCTGGCCTCCGGCAACTCCAAAGCCCTGGAAGCCCTGACTCCCAAAGACCTCATCTATACCCCCAACACGGACGAGTGGAACTCCACCCTGGAAAGCCCCGTGCGCAACATCGCCCTGGAGCTGTTCGTCTGGAGCCTGGTCGACCCCGGCCACAAGCACACCCTGGAAACGGCCGTGCGCCTGGCCGACTCGATCAACGCCCACCGCTGGTACACCACCCAGGAGTCCGGCATGGCCTCGTTGGCCGTCGGCGCCTTCCTGGAGAAAACCTCGGCCCGGCAGGACTTCACCGCCCAGGTGCGGTTCGGCGACGCCGCGCCTGAAACGGTCTCCAAGCGCCGGGTCTTCGGTGACGCCGAGATTCCCCACGGCGCGGGCGATACCCCGGCCGTCGTCAAGGTGACCGCCACGGAAGGCATGGCCTATTGTGTGTACAGCGTGCGCGGCGTGCCCATGCAGGAGCCGAAGCGCCCGGAAAATACCGGCATGGCCGTGGCCCGCGAGTGGCTCGGTCCCGACGGCAAGGCCCTGGACTTCTCCAAGGGCGCGGTTTCCCTCAAGCAGGGCGACCGGATCACCGTGAACATTGAGATCAACGCCCAGACAGCCATCCCGGACGTGGTCCTTTCCGACCTCACCCCCGGCGGTATGGAAGTGGAGAACCCCCGTCTGGAAAGCGCCGCCAAAGACGACGAGTCCGACGGCGACGGCTCGGGCGGGTCCGGCTCCGACATCCACCTGGATCTGCGCGAAGACCGCGTGCTCGTGTTCTTCGATCAGGTGGCGGGCACGGTGAAGTACTCGTACTCCATGCGGGCCGTGAGCAAAGGCTCGTTCACCATTCCCCCCACCGCCGTGGAAGGCATGTACAACCCGGAACGCAACGACATCGCGCCCTCCGGCAGGTTGATTATTGAATAAGTGAGGTGGGGCTCCGCCCCACACCCCGTCGGGGGAGGTGACCTCCCCCGAACCCCCACGTTTGCGGAATACGCCTTTTGCAAGGCGTATTCCGCACGTCGGGTTTCAGGAGAACCCCAATCCGGCGGCTTGCTCCAGAGGCGATCTCCTAAAAAGAGCATGAGCTTCATCCCTACCAGCGTTGTGCAACTGTACGCCACAGCAGCGGCAGAAATGAGGGGTGCAGGGGAAATCATTTCCCCTGCCGGGGTTTGGGGCGGAGCCCCAATAACCACAATCATAATAATTATGTCTTCCATGATTCCCAGCTTTCACCTGCCGCGCCGGCGCGCCCTGCGTTTTCTCCTGCTTGGAACGGCGGGATTTTTCGTCTTGTGCTGCATCGCTTTTGTCGCGCTCTGGCTGCTCACTCCGGACCCGACCGAGGCCGTGCGGTCCCGTCCGGTCTCGCCCGTGCTGCTCGACGACAAAGGCCGGATGATCAACGCCCGGCTTTCGTCCAAAGGCGAATGGTGCATCCCCATTCCCTTGAGTAAGATGGGGCAATGGCTGCCCAAGGTCTTGGTGGCCGTTGAAGACAAACGGTTTTACGACCACGGCGGGGTCGACTTCCTGGCCCTTGGCCGTTCCGCCTACCTGAACCTCAAACACGGCCGCGTGGTTTCCGGCGCGTCGACCATCTCCACCCAACTGGTCCGCCTGAGCACCCCTCGGGAACGTACTTTCGAGACCAAGGTCCTGGAATTTTTCGGGGCCTGGAAACTGGAACGCGCCCTGACCAAGGACGAAATCCTTGAGCAATACCTGAACCAAGCCCCCTTCGGCGGACCCATCCGGGGGGTCGAGGCGGCCTCGCGTCTGTACTTCGGCAAACGGGCCGAGGAACTCTCCCTCGGGGAAGCCGCCCTGCTGGTCGGCCTGCTCAAAGGCCCCACCGCCTACCGCCCGGACAGAAACCCCGTCGCGGCCCAAAAACGCCGCCGGCAAATCATCGCCAAAGTGGCCGAGCAGACCGGGTTCCCGCCCGAACTCCGGGAGCTGGCCCTGAAAGAACCCCTGCCGGATTTCCGCCCGGTCATGCCCTCCGAAGCCCGCCATTTCGCGGATCTGGCGTACAGAACCCTGGCATACCGCCCCTCTGTCCAGGCTGCCGGCGTCACGCCTTCAAGCGTGGACCCCACCGGTATGGGCGGCACGGTGCGCAGCACCCTGAACAGCGACGTGCAGGATCTGCTGGAGCGCACCCTGCGCGAAGAACTCGCCCACAGCGCCCCGGACACCACGGCAGCCGGCATCGTGGTCGACAACCGCAAAGGCGCGATCATCGCCTATGTGGGCAACGTTCGTTTCGATCCACTGGCGGGCCGGGAGTGGGTCGACTGCGCCCTGGCCGCGCGTTCCCCCGGCTCGACCATCAAGCCCTTCATCTATCTCGCCGCCATGGACAAAGGGCTGCTCATCCCGGCCTCGCTCCTGGCCGACACCCCCATCCGCCTGGGCGGCGACGCTCCGCGCAATTTCGACCGCCGTCGGCGCGGCCCGGTCTCGGCCCACACCGCCCTGGCCGATTCCCTGAACATCCCGGCCGTGCGCGTCCAGCGCATGGTCGGCCTGCGGACCTCGCTCTCTTTGCTGCGCAAAGCCGGGTTCTCGTTCCTGACCCGAGACGACGAAGCCTACGGCGATTCCCTGGTTCTGGGCGCGGGCGAAGCCTCGCTGCTGGAACTGGCCAGAGCCTACACCACCCTGGCCAACCTGGGTCTGGACCGCCCCCTGACCCTGCTCGCGCCCGGCTCCGACGTTTCCGGAACGAATCCGCTTCCGGCCGCCGCCGTTCCTCCCTCCGGTCTTGCCAAGCGTGACGAGTTGGCCGCCGGTCTGCCCGCCCGACAGCTTTACAGTCAGGCCGGGGCCTTCCTCATCGCGGAGATCCTCAAAGATCCCGCCCGGCTGCCCTTCATCATGCAGCTGACCCAGGCCAGGGACAACGCGCCCATCGCCTTCAAAACCGGCACCTCTTACGGTCTGCGCGACGCCTGGACCGCCGCCTACACCCCCCGGCACACCGTGGTGGTCTGGTTCGGCAAAGCCTCGGGCGGGCCGGACAACTCCCTGCTCGGCATCTCCCTGGCCGCCCCGGCCGCCCTGCGGGTTCTGCGCCGCCTGAACGCGGGCGTCAATCCGGCCAAGGGGTGGTATCCCATGCCCCCGGACGTGGCCCTGGTCCCGGTCTGCGCCCTGTCGGGGCAACCGCCTTCGCCCTATTGCCCTACTGTTCGCAAGGGATATGTCATTGAATCAGTGCGCCGTACGATGGTATGTGATATGCACAAACTCCGCGACGGACGCCTGGAGGTGGTCTGGCCCCCCGAGCTTGAAGATTTTCAACGTCTGCGGCGTGTACGCGAAGATTTGAGCCGCCCGGCCTTCATCGTCTCGCCCTTGGCCGGGGCGGAGTACCTGCTGCCCCCCGGAGTGCGGGCCGAGCCGTTGCCCCTCAAGGCCGACGGCGTGGCCTACCCCGTGCACTGGTACATGGACGGCGAATACCTGGGTGCGCAAGAGGAACCCGGCAATCCCCTGTATTGCCCGCCCCTGCCCGGCAAGCATAGGATATCCCTGCTGGATGCCGAAGACCGTACCGCGGGCGTGGACCTGGTCATCGTCGACCTGGCCGCACGCCTGAAAGAAGAAACCCCACCGCCGTTGTGGGAGTAAAGATAATTGGCTGAATTTTGGGGGACGCTGTCCCCCAATCCCCCTGGCAAGGGATTGAATCCCCTGCACCCCCATTGTCGACAAATCCGCGCTGTGCGCGGGTTTGTCGACATATGAGGGGTCTGGGGGAATCATTCCCCCCGGCGGGGTTTGGGGCGGCAGCCCCAATGCCGCAGCATAAGGAGAAAAAGATGGCCGCAGTTGGCCTGTTGGCGTTGTTGGATGATATTGCGACCGTGCTGGACGATGTGGCCTTGATGACCAAGGTCGCGGCCAAAAAGACCGCCGGGGTGTTGGGCGACGATTTGGCCTTGAACGCGCGGCAGGTTGCCGGGGTGGCGGCCGAGCGGGAGATCCCGGTCGTGTTGAGCGTGGCCAAGGGCTCCTTTGTCAACAAACTCATACTTATTCCGGCCGCGTTGGCCATCAGCGCGTTGGTACCGGCCCTGATCACCCCGCTGCTCATGCTGGGCGGCGCGTACCTGTGCTACGAGGGTGCGGAAAAACTGCTGCACCGCTTTCTTCCGCATGATGACGGGCATGATGCGTGTAAGAAAACCGACGTCAAGGAAGACGCCCTGGAGATCTGCGTGGACCCGGCCGCCGAAAAAACCAAGATTCGAGCCGCCGTGCGCACGGACTTCATTCTTTCGGCCGAGATCATCGTCATCGCTCTGGGCACGGTGCCGGAAGGCGCTTCGTTCGCGGTGACGGCGATGGTTGTTTCGGCCATCGGGCTGGTCATGACCGTGGGGGTTTACGGACTGGTGGCCGGCATCGTAAAACTGGACGACGCCGGATTCCGGCTGCTCGACACGAAAAGCCCGGCATTAAAAAAGTTGGGGAGCATTCTGGTGGGCGCGTCGCCCAAGCTGATGCGCTTTTTGGGCGTGGCGGGTACTTTGGCCATGTTCACGGTGGGCGGGGGAATTCTGGCCCACGGGCTGCCGTTTTTTCACGTCGTTTCCGACACCTTGGCGGCGCTCCCCGCTGCTGTTATTTTGGAAGCGGCCGTGACCGCTCTGTTCGGGGTGGCGGCCGGCGCGATGGTGGTTGCCGTCGTTGTTTGTGCCCGTAAAATTTTCGCCCCGTTTAAGCGTAAAAACGCTTAAGATCAGGTCCTATTAACTTTTATTGGGGCAGCGCTCCTCCAATGAAACAATCAATACATTGTAGAGCTTATCGCCAAGGTATGCGTATGAAAAAAATCCTCTCGCCGCTGGTTTTCACCCTTTTGTTCGCGGCCGGCCCGGCCTCTGCGCTCGAGCCGTTCATGCCCGGTGACGCGACGACCGTCACCGGCATCATCACGAACAACCTTCCCAAAGACGGCCAGCTGGGCTGGGACGCGACGAACCAGGGCACCTGGACGGCCGGTCTTGCCGTGCAGCGCGAAGAGGACGGCAAAAAATACATCAAAGAACTCTCGCTGGCCCGGGAGCGGCTCACGGGCGTGCTGGTTCTGCGCGACATGGAAAAACTGTGGGAGCTCGACGCGGCCGACAACGCCTTGACCGGGGTGGAGATCGCCGGCTGCAAGATGCTGCGCCGCATCGATCTTTCTCGCAACCCCATTCAGGATCTGCGTAATCTGAGCGATCTCGAGACGGTGCGCGAATTCCGCCTGACCGACGGCGAAGTGGCAATCGTCGACGGCCTGGCCGGAATGAAAAACCTGGAACGCCTCAACCTGCGCAACAACAAAGTGACGGACCTGACCGCCTTCAAAGGGCTCGCCGCCCTCAAAGAGCTGAACATCTCGCGCAACGCGATCATTGACGTGAAGCCTCTTGAGGGACTTGTCGGACTGGAGCGGCTGGATCTTTCCGGCAACCGAATCCGCAACCCGCGCCCGCTGCTTGCGCTTGTGAACCTGCGCGAGCTCTCGCTTACCTCCACCAAGCCGGAGGGGCTGCCTTCTCTGGAAAGCCTCACCGCCCTGAAGACCCTCGACATCGGCTTCAACCAGTTGCAGGATCTCAATGCCGTCAAAGGGCTGGCCGCCCTGGAGGAACTTTCTTGCGTCTACAACTTCGCCGGCGACCTGGAACCCCTGGCCGACCTGAAAAACCTGCGCGTGCTTCTGGCCGGTCACAACAAAGTGCGCGATATTCGGCCGCTGGGCAGGCTCGCCGCTTTGGAGACGGTCGACTTGTTCGCCAACGAAGTTCGCGACCTGACGCCGCTGGCGCGTTTGACAAAAGTGCGCGAACTCAACCTGGGCGGCAACCAGATCGACGACATCCGCCCCTTGGCCGGGCTGGAAGGGCTGCGCGCGCTTTCCCTGGACAACAACGACCTGCGCGACATTTCCACGGTTCGGGAACTTTCCGGGTTGGAATGCCTTGGCCTGTCGCAGAACCGGATCTCGGATCCGCGTCCCCTGCGCGGCCTCACCCACCTGCGGGAGTTGCGCCTGAACGGTAACCGCATCGACGACATCTCGCCCATCACGGAATTGAGCGGCCTGCGCGTCCTGCACCTCGGCGGCAACGTTCCGAATGTCGAGCGCGCCTCGGCGTCCGCCTTCAACACCCAGGCGCTGACCCGCCTGACCGAGCTGCGGGAACTGGATCTTTCCGACAACCGTCTGAACGACGCCACGCCCCTTGCGGCGCTCGAAAACCTGGAATCGCTCAACCTCGCGGACAACGGAATCACCGACCTTACCCCCCTGACCGGTTTAAAGAACCTGACCAAGCTGGACCTGCGCAACAACCGGATCACCGACCTCACCCCTTTGACCAAGCTGACGAACCTGCGTGAGTTGGACATTTCCCACAACAACATCGCCGAGATCGGTTCCCTGCGGAATATGGTCCATTTGCGGCGATTGAACATCGACGGCAACCGGGTAAGCAGCATCTCGTCGTTGTCGGGCCTGGTGGAATTGCGCGAACTTTCACTGCGCGACAACCGCGTGACCAGCGTCGAAGCCCTGCGCAGACTCCTTGAGCTGACCACGGCGTATACCCGCGGCAACGACATCAAGGACTTCAGCCCGGTGGAAGGTCGCGGCGAAAGCCTGGATGCGACGCTGCGCCAATAGCCTTGACAAGCGGCACCCCCCATCGGGAAATGCCGAGGGAAATAACCGACTCGGCGCATCGAGCGGCTCTCCCTTCGGGTGTCGGCGAAGCACCTCCACAGGCCGATCGAGTTTGAGTCGCAAGGTGGCGGGAACGGTTTGGCGTCAGACAA
The DNA here is from genome assembly GCA_031551885.1 of Desulfovibrio sp. Classification (GTDB taxonomy): domain Bacteria; phylum Desulfobacterota; class Desulfovibrionia; order Desulfovibrionales; family Desulfovibrionaceae; genus Frigididesulfovibrio. The sequence continues at coordinate 53,909 of JAVBMX010000022.1, read as the reverse complement.
GGAAGGCAAGTTTTCCTGATGGGGGCTGGGCTCTTCGGCCCTTGCGGCCCGCGTTGTTGTGGAACAGACACTTGTTCCTCCGGAAGCGCCGGCGACCGGCCGATCTTCGCAGCCCTGTTTTCGGAAGAAAAACGACGCCTGACGCGGTATCACGCCAAATCGTTCCCGCCACAAAGATACTGGACGGACGGACGGGCTGAGTATAGGGTGAGCGGTCCGAACTCATCCTCCCCGGCGACTTCCTCATGGCGAACCCATCCCGAATTTTTATCCTCCGGCCCGTAGCGACTTCGTTGCTCATGGCGGCGCTGCTGTTCGCCGGATTCCTGGCTTACCGGTCGTTGCCGGTTTCGGCCCTGCCGCAGATCGACTACCCAACCATTCAGGTCATCACTCTGTACCCCGGCGCGGGCCCGCAGGTGGTGACCACTTCGATCACCGCCCCGCTCGAGCGCAGCTTCGGCTCCATGTCGGGCCTGAATCGCATGAGCTCGCAAAGCTCCGAAGGCGTTTCAGTGATCACCCTGCAGTTCACCGAAGACATCGAGCTGGATTCCGCCGAGCAAGAGGTCCAGGCCTCGATCAACTCGGCCTCCAACTACCTGCCCTCGGATCTGCCCAACCCGCCCATCTACAGCAAGGTCAACCCGGCCGACCCGCCCATCGTCACCCTGGCGGCCTCTTCCAAGGGCATGCCGCTGACGGAACTGCAGGATCTCATCGACACCCGCCTGGCCCAGAAAATTTCCCGGATCACCGGCGTGGGCCTGGTGACCCTTTCGGGCGGCAGAAGACCGGCCGTGCGCATCCAGGTCAACCCGCGCCTGCTGGCCTCGTACGGCATGTCCATGGAAACCGTGCGCAGCGCGGTGGCCGCGGCCAACGTGAACATCGCCAAGGGCGGGTTCGACGGGCCGGAGCGGGCCTCGACCATCACGGCCAACGACCAGTTGATGACCGCCGACGAGTACCGCAAACTGATCGTCGGCTGGAAAAACGACGCTCCGGTGTACCTTTCGAGCGTGGCCGACGTGGTCGACTCCGCCGAGGATCTGCGCCTGGGCGCGCGGCACGACGTCACGCCCGCGATCATCCTGAACGTGCAGCGTAAACCCGGCGCCAACGTGATCAAAACGGCCGACGACATCAAACGCCTGCTGCCCGAACTGCGAAGCACCCTGCCGGACACCGTGGACCTGACCCTGCTCACCGACCGTACCGTAACCACCCGGGCCACGGTCGAATCGGTGCTCAAAGAGCTGTTCATGGCCGTGGGTTTGGTCATCGGGGTCATCTACCTGTTTTTGCGCAACACCCGGGCCACGATCATTCCCGGCACGGCCGTGCCCCTTTCCCTGGTCGGGTCGTTCGCGGCCATGTACTTTCTCGGCTATTCGATCAACAACCTGACCCTCATGGCCCTGATCATCGCCACGGGCTTTGTGGTCGACGACGCCATCGTGGTCACGGAAAACATCAGCCGCTACCTCGAAATGGGCGAACCGCCCCTCACGGCGGCCATCAAGGGCTCCGGGCAGATCGCCTTCACGATCATCTCCCTGACCGTGTCCCTGGTGGCGGTGTTGATTCCCCTGCTGTTCATGGGCGACGTCACGGGCCGGCTGTTTCGGGAATTCGCGGTCACCCTGGCCGTGTCCATCCTGATTTCAGCCGTGATTTCCTTAACGCTCACACCCATGATGTGCGCGTATCTGCTCAAGCCCCTGCACCCCGGCGCGGCCGGGCACACCCCCGACGACGCCCTGCCGGATCTGCCCACCATGGAAGGCTTCCGGGGCAAACTGGTGGCCTTTTACGACCGCACCCTGAATGTGGTTCTGGACCACCAGACCCCCACCCTGCTGGTGGCTTTGGCGACCCTGGTGTTGACCGCGCTGCTCTATGTTTTCATTCCCAAAGGCTTCTTCCCGGTGCAGGATACCGGCCTGCTCGCGGGCATCACCGAGGCCGGGCCGAACGTTTCCTACCCGGCCATGGACGAACTGCAAAAGAAAATGGCCGAAATCATCCTGGAAGACCCGGATGTGGAGAGCCTTTCGTCCTTCATCGGGGTGGACGGCCAGAACCCGGCGCTGAACAGCGGGCGCATGTACATCAACCTGAAGCCCATCGCCGAGCGCAAGGACCGGGCCCCGGAAATCATCCGCCGGCTGCACCAACGGGCTGAGGCCCTGCCCGCCCTGAAATTGTATTTGCAGCCCGTACAGGACCTGACCATTGAAGACCAGGTTTCGCGCACCCAGTTCCAATTCAGCGTGGAAGCCATGACCCGCGAAGAGCTGGAGGAATGGATTCCCAAGCTCATGGCCCAGTTGCGCAAACAGCCTGAAATCGCCGACGTGGCCTCGGACCTGCAAAGCGGCGCGGAACAGGCCTTTCTGCGCATCGACCGCGACGCGGCCGCGCGTTACGGCGTGTCGGTTTCCGACATCGACAACGCCTTGTACAACGCTTTCGGCCGGCGGATGATCTCGACCATCTTCACCCAGACCAACCAGTACCGGGTCATTCTTGAGGTCAAACCGGAATACCGCACGGACGTTTCAGCCTTTGAGCACATCCACCTGACCGCGCCGGACGGCTCCATGGTGCCGCTCACGGCCGTGGTCCGGGTGGAAAAAGGCCGCACCCCCCTCGTGATCACCCGGCAGGGGCAGTTCCCGGCCACGTCCGTCTCGTTCAACCTGGGGAACGGCGCCAGCTTGGGCCAGGCCGTGGCGGCGGTGGATCGGGCCGTCAAAGACACCGGACTGCCCATCGTCATGCCCTACAGTTTTTTGGGCGCGGCCAAGGCTTTCTCCTCGTCGCTCTCCGGCACCCTGTGGCTGATTCTGGCCGCCCTGGCCTGCATGTATATTGTGCTGGGCGTGCTGTACGAGCATTACATCCACCCGGTGACCATTCTTTCCACCCTGCCCTCGGCCGGGGTGGGGGCGTTGCTGGCTTTGATGATCTTCCGCATGGACCTGGGCATTGTAGGGATCATCGGGATCATTCTGCTCATCGGCATCGTCAAAAAGAACGCGATCATGATGATCGACTTCGCCCTTGAGGCCGAACGCAAAGAAGGCAGAACCCCGCGCGAGGCCATCCGCCGGGCCTGTCTGCTGCGCCTGCGGCCCATCCTCATGACCACCATGGCCGCGCTTTTCTCGGCCCTGCCCATGATGCTCGGCACGGGCATGGGCGCGGAACTGCGCCGTCCCCTCGGGGTGACCATGGTGGGCGGGCTGATTTTCAGCCAGATTCTCACCCTGTACACCACTCCGGTGATTTACCTTTTCTTTGACCGCATCAGCCGCCGGCGGAAGCGCGCATGAACCTCTCGGCCCCGTTCATACGGCGGCCCATCGCCGCAAGCCTCCTGACCATCGCCGTGGCCTTGGCCGGGATGGCCGCCTATGCGCTCTTGCCCGTCTCGCCCCTGCCCCAGGTCGACTTCGCCACGGTCATCGTCTGGGCCAACCTGCCCGGAGCCAACCCGGAGACCATGGCCTCCACCGTGGCCACCCCTCTGGAGCGCACCCTCGGGCGTATCGACGGGGTCACGGAAATGACCTCGGAAAGCTCCCAAGGCGAAACCCGGATCGTTCTTCAGTTCGATCTGAACAAAGACATCGATGCGGCCGCCAGAGACGTGCAGGCGGCCATCAACGCGGCCCGCTCCACCCTGCCGGTGCTGCCCTCGAACCCCACTTACCGAAAAATGAACCCGGCCGACGCGCCGATCATGATCCTGGCCCTCAACTCGCCGTCCCTGCCTCAAGGGGAATTGTACGAAGCGGCCTCGGTGATCATGGCCCAGAAGATTTCCCAGGTCGTCGGCGTGGGCCGGGTGACCCTGGGCGGTTCGACCCTGCCGGCCGTGCGCGTGGACATCAACGCCCCGCAACTCAACAACCTGGGCATTTCCTTGAGCGAGGTCCGCTCGGCCATCCAGCGCACCAACGCCAATCTGCCCAAAGGCAGCCTGGAAAACGACCGCGCCCGCCTGTTCGTGGGCGCCAACGACAGCCTGCGCACCCCCAAAGACTTCGCCCCGCTGATCATCAAAGAGGAAGACGGCAGAATTCTGCGTCTTTCCGACGTGGCCAAGGTGCGCGACGGCATGGAGAACGAAAAGACCGCCGGGTTCGCCGACGGCAAGCCGGCCGTAGTTTTGGTCATCTACCGCCGGCCCGGCTCGAACATCATCGACACTGTGGGGCGCATCTACGACGTCCTGCCCCTTTTGGAAGCCCGTCTGCCCAAAGAGGCGCAAATGAAAGTGGTCATGGACCGCTCGCCCTCCATCTCAAACTCCGTGCGCGAGGTGGAAAAAACCCTGGTCATTTCCATGGGCCTGGTGGTGCTGGTGGTCTTTCTTTTCCTGCGCAACGGCCGGGCCACCCTGATTCCGGCGGCGGCCGTGCCCGTCTCGCTGCTCGGCACCTTCGCGGGCATGTATCTGGCCGGGTTCAGTCTCAATCACCTCTCCCTCATGGCCTTAACCATCGCCGTGGGCTTTGTGGTCGACGACGCCATCGTGGTCACGGAAAACATCGTCCGCCATGTGGAAGACGGCCGGCGACCACGGGCGGCATCCTTGCAGGGCAGCCGCGAAGTGGCCTTCACCGTGGTTTCGATCAGCTTTTCGCTGATCGCGGTGTTCATTCCCATCCTGTTCATGGGCGGGCTGGAGGGCAGGCTGTTCCAGGAATTCGCCGTGACCCTTTCCCTGGCCGTGCTGATTTCCCTGGTCGTTTCCCTGGTCACCTCGCCCATGATGTGTTCCCAGGTGCTCAAAAGGGAGCACGACGACAAGCCGGACGTCCGCCCCGGCCTCTGGCCCCTGTTCAAGCGCTCGTTCAACCGGGTCATGCGGGTCTGGTCCGATTTCATGGACTCCCTCAACGAGCACTATGCCCGCACCCTGGCCGTGGTGTTGCGCCACCCGCGCCTGACCCTGCTCAGCCTGATCGCGGTTATTGTGCTGAACGTCTACCTGTACGTGATTGTGCCCAAGGGTTTTTTCCCGATCCAGGATACCGGCCAGGCCTTCGGGATGGTCAAGACCGACCAGAGCGCCTCGTTCCAGTCCGTGCGTAAAAAAATGGACCGGCTGATGGAGATCGTTCGGGGCCACCCCGATGTGGACCGGATCAGCGGTTTCGTCGAAAACAACTCCGGCTTCCTCTTCCTGGGCATGAAGCCCATGGGCGTGCGCACGAAAAGCACCATGCAGGTGCTCGACGAGCTTTCAGAGCGGCTCAAGGTCGTGCCCGGCACGGATCTGATGCTCCAGCCCATGCAGGACGTGCGCATGGGCGGCCGACGCAGCAACGCCATGTACCAGTATACCCTGCGCAGCGACGACCTGGGCGCCCTGCGCGAGTGGGGGCCGCGCGTGACCGAGGCCTTCCGGACCATTCCCGGGATCACCGGAGTGGACTCGGACCAGAACAACCGGGGGCTGGAAATCCAGCTCACCCTGCGCCGCGACGACATGGCCCGCCTGGGCATGAGCATGCAGCAGGCCGACACGGCCCTGGGGCTGGGGTTTGGCTCGTCCATCGCCTCGACCATCTACACCGAAAAAAACCAGTACCGGGTGGTCCTGGCCTTTGCCGACCGCTACACCCAGGGAATGGACGGTCTGGCCCAACTGTATGTGCCCACCGGCTCGAGCAAGCCCGGCGCGCTGCCCACGGGCGGCGGCGGGCTCGGCACCGGCCTGGGCGGCAACATCTCCAGTTCACTGGTTTCCTCGGCGGGCACCGGCCCCCTTGTGCCCCTGGGGTCCATCGCCGAAGTCCGGCAGGGGCTCGGCCCCTTGACCGTCTCGCACCAGGGGCAGTTCTCCGCCGTCACCGTTTCGTTCAACCTTGAGCCGGGGGTGTCTCTCTCCACGGCTCAGGAACGCATCCAGGCCAAGCTCGCCGAAATGCATCTGCCCCAATCCGTCTACGGCAGTTTTGAAGGCACGGCCAAACTCTACGCCCAGAGCCAGGGCGGCCGGGCGTTGCTGATCGTCGCGGCTCTGGTCACGCTCTATATTGTGCTTGGCATACTCTACGAAAGCCTCATCCATCCCCTGACCATTCTTTCCACCCTGCCCTCGGCCGGGGTGGGGGCCATTCTGGGGCTTTTGCTCTTCGGCGCGGAGTTTTCCCTCGTGGCCTTCATCGGGGTCTTGCTGTTGGCGGGCATCGTCAAAAAGAACGCGATCATGATGATCGATTTCGCCATCGAAGCCCGGCGAAGCCAAGGCCTTACGGCCGAAGCCGCCATCTATCAGGCCTGTCTGTTGCGTTTTCGTCCGATCATGATGACCACCATGACCACCATTTTCGGGGCCGTTCCCCTGCTGCTCGGCCGGGGCGACGGCGCGGAACTGCGCACCCCCCTGGGCATCACCATCGTGGGCGGGCTGCTTGTCAGCCAGTTGCTCACGCTGTATACCACGCCGGTGGTCTACTTGTATCTCGACCGGTTTTCCCGCGAGTCGGAACGGGCCTCCCGTCTGGCCCGGCTGCTCGGCGAAGACCCCAAAGCGCTTGAGTCGTAGGCGAAGATTTTGTGAGTTTTCTTGGGGCTCCGCCCCAAACCCCGGCAGGGGCATGATGCCCCTGCACCCCCGGTGGGAATGGATTTTCCGCGTTGCGAAAAATCCATTCCCGATACGGGGTCAGGGGGGTTCCATCCCCTTGCGGGGAAGTGTGGAGGCGCAACGCTCCTCCAACAACACATAGGTAATCCATCATGAAGCGTTTGTGTTGCATCATCCCTCTTGTTCTTTCCCTGGCGGGCTGCCTCAGCCCGACCTATACGACGCCCGCGCCTTCCGACGCCATTCCTCACGCCTACAAAGAGGAAGACGGCGGCCGGTCCGCCCGCCCGGCGGACGACGCCCCCAAAGGGGATTGGTGGCTCACCTTCAACGATCCCACCCTGAACGGGCTGATCGCCGAAGCCGACGCGGCCAACCAGAACATCGCCTCGGCCGCGGCCAACCTGCGCCGGGCCAGAGCCCAGGCGGCCACCGCCCGCGCGGCCTTCTTCCCCACCCTCGGGGCGACCGGCTCGGCTCTGCGGGGCAGCAACGCCGACGGCCCCACCAAGGCCACCTATTCCGGCGGCGTCTCGGCCCAGTGGGAAATCGGCTTCTGGAACGCCATTCCGGCCTATGAGTCGGCCAAGGCCGGCCTGCAGGCCACGGCGGCGGACTACGCTTCGATGCAGCTGCTGATCCGCGCCGAAGTCGCCCAGAACTATTTCCAACTGCGCACTCTGGACATGCAGCACGACCTCTACGAGTCGACCATCGCCGCTTATGCCAAAGCCGTGCAGCTCACCCGCAGCCAGTTCCGCGAAGGCATGGTCACCGCCGCCGACGTGGCTCAGGCCGAAGCCCAGCTCGCCTCGGCCGAGGCCCAGCTCGCCGCCCTGGACGGCCAACGGGCCACCCTGGAACACAGCCTGGCCGTTCTCGTCGGCAAGCTGCCCTCCAACTTCACCTTGGAACGCGGCGAACTGACCGCGACCCTGCCCAACACCCCCACGGGCCTGCCCGGAACCCTGCTGGAGCGCCGGCCCGACATCGCCGGGGCCGAACGCCGGGTGGCCGCCGCCAACGAGATGATCGGCGTGGCCCGGGCCGCCTGGTTCCCCACCGTGACCCTGGGCGCGAGCGGCATTCTTTCCGGCGACTGGCTTTCCGCCCCTCTGACCACCTGGAGCCTGGGGCCGCAGGCGGCGCTTTCCCTGTTCGACGGCGGCAAGCGCCTGGCTCAATCCGACGTGGCCTGGGCCGAGTACGAAGGCACCGTGGCCACTTATCGCCAGACCGTGCTGGACGCCTTCAAGGACGTGGAAGATTCTCTCTCCTCCCTCGCCTGGCTGGCCCGGCAGGCCGAAGCCCAAGACCGGGCCGTGGCCGCTTCCGAAACCGCCCTGCGCCTTTCTCTTTCCCAATACCGGGGCGGCATGACCACGTACCTGCAGGTGGTCTCCACCCAGACCGCCGCCCTGACCGCCCGGCGGCAGGCCATTGAGATCCAGGGCCAGCGTTTGGCTTCGTCGGTCAACCTGATCAAAGCCCTGGGCGGCGGGTTCCAACGCGGAGATCTGGATAAAGAGACGGAGTAGGTTTTGGGGGGACTGAGTCCCCCCCCTCTTTGTGGAAAAACCCGCGCAAGACGCGGGTTTTTCCACACTTGGCGGCTACTGGGACACCATGCCCATCGGGGGATTGAATCGGCGCTCACCTTGGTATAACAGCATGTCGACGCGAGCCGCATGTCGGCCGGCGACGTCTCCTTCAGCACCACATACACACCGTCCCCGTTTTACGGAGGAACCCCCCATGTCCTGTTTGCCCGTAGGGGTTTTGCTGCTTGCGCTTTTATGCGCCTTTGCGTTCTCGCCTTCTCAGGCCAAAGCCACGGAAATGAGTTCCTTCTATCTTCAGGTCCACATTTCTCCGGTCCAGTATGAAAAATGGCTCGACTCCCCCGTGCGCCGCATGGAGGAGTATACCGACTGGAATCAGATGACCGACCAGTGGGAAGAAGGCTGGAAAGAGCACTACTACCACATGGACTTTCGCACCGTCCGCGAACTGGTGGAAAGCATCCGCAAGGAAGCCGCCTCCAAGGGTGACGGCTGGACCTCCCCACCCTACTACGAGTACGACGCCGAAAGCGGCACCCTGACCTATGCCCAACTGCTGTTTGATGAAAACTTCATCAATTACATGCTTTCCCTCGCGGCGCTGCGCTCCCTGGCCGACTTCAAAGACACCGACGGCCCGGACTTCGTGGTCATTTACCCCTACCTCTGGGATCCCGGCTGTGACGTGATCATGGAAATCTCCCGGAACAAAACGGCATTTTATCAAGAAAACAACGCGCCGCCCGCGTTTGCCGCCTTCAAGGCGGCGGCCGATATCCACTTCGCCAAGGAACTGGAAGACAACACTCCGCGAGAGTAACCGGTATCGGGGTAAAACCACCGCAGGATGGTCGAGGCAATTCATCTCGGAACAACGCGCCGGGCAGCCGGGGGAACCTTCCCTCCGACCGCCCGGCGCACTGTCACATCGAGACGCTTATCGAACACTGTCTGGATTCATTTCTTTCAGAACAGACCTCGTGCAGCGCTGCCCTGCATTCCCCAACAAAGGCCGAAGGCTGGGCGCGGCCCGGCGGCCCGACTCCCGGCGGATTCCCTCACATATCGCAAACTCCGGCGGAACGCGCGGTCTGCCAATGAATCGCCCCGGCCGTATTTCTTCTTTCTTCGGCGCAAAAAACCATACCCCGCGGAAAGCGCTTGTTCCTCCCTTAAAATTTCGCGCGGCGAGGCTTCGGCGGGGCTGTCGCTCCAGGGACACTTGAAAGCATTCCGGCCCGGTGCAGAGACGTTGCGGGCACCCGGCCGGGCCGGAATGCGACAAAACGGCGCGAGATGCGTTGCCGCACTTCGCGCCGTTAGGACCCGAAAAAATCTTTCTCTCGTATTCTGACCTAACCCGCTCCCCTGATATCCCAAGCGCGGACCGTCATACCCTACGAGGGGGTCCGGGGGAAATCATTTCCCCCGGCGGGGTTCGGTGCCGCCCGGTGTGATGCGGCATTGAGTTTATCACATCGCGAGCCAGGGAAAGTGATGCCCTACGCAGTCCTGTTTGAGCCCCAACAACACAAATCTTTCTCCAATCCATCAACCTATTGTCCGTTCTCCGCAGCCGTCAACTTACGGAACCAGTCTTTGGTGCGCACGAAGTTAAAAGGCTCCTTATCCAGATCCGGCAACCGATCGCGCCGGACGCATTGTTCCAGGGTGGCGCGCAGGGAGTTCTCGTCCTGAAGCAGGGCTTGGGCTTCGGCAAGGGGACGACAGGTGCCGTCGGGGTCGTGGACAAACGCTTTCTTATACCAGGATTCGGCTTCGCGCAGCAGACGGGTGCGCTCGGCGGATTCGCCGGACATGTCTTCGGCCATGCGCAGGTTGGCCGTGCCGGCCATGCGCAGGGCGTATTGGTCGTCCGGTTCGATCTCAGCCGCGCGGGCGAACTTGGCGATGCCCTCCACACGCAGGGCGATACGCTCGGCCCCCTCCACGTCATAGGCGCGCAGGACCAGATTGCTGCCCCACATGTAATGGAGGAAGTTGCTGTTCGGGCAGTACTTCTCGCCTTCCTTGAACATGGCGAACCCCTGCTCGGCCTGCTTGCGGGCTTCTTCCTCCTGCCCGGCTTCAAAGAGCTTTTCGGCCCGCACGTGGTGCACTTCGGCCAACCCCGTCCAGGCATGTTCTTCTTTGCGGTCGCGGTCGCGGGCCTTTTCAAAAATCGGCAGGGCTTTGTCCAGGAAGACGAAAGCGATGTCGTTCGACGTTTCTTTGGCCAGATCCACATAGAGATCGCCCCAGTCGGCCAGGAGCTCGGCCTTGGCGTCCGTGCAGAGGGCCATATCCTGATCGATGCGCGCGATGATCGCGTCGTACATCTCCCGGCGTTTGCCCGCCGGAGCCTCTTCGGCTTTGCCCAGCGCGTCTCTGGCGTAGCTTGAGGATTCCTCAAGCAGCGATTCCATCTGCTTGGGTGAAAGAGCCAGGGCCGGAGCGGCGAAACCGGCGAACAGAGCGATGCACATCATCGGAGAAAGCAGCCGGAAGACTCTACGCATAACCAAAAACCTCCACTCTGGGGGATATGGCCCGGCCGAAGGGTCGGCGGGTTCGGAATACCGAGTTTTAAGCTCTTCCGCAGCGCCGGTCAAACCTTCCGGCCGATACCGGGCCAAAGATGATCGCGCTGCGACGGGAGGTATCGAAAAATCATATTCACAGCGCCGAACTTTTATAAAATATCGCATCACCCCCCAACCACCATGGAGTATTTTATGGACGCAACGAAACCGGCAAAAGAAGATTTGCAGCGTAGTCTTCAGGAGCGTCACATCCAATTGATCGCCATCGGCGGAGCCATCGGCGTGGGGTTGTTTCTCGGCGCCAACGAAGCCATTCAACAGGCCGGCCCCGCCCTGATCATCTCGTATTTTATGGGCGGGTTGGCCATTTTCGTGGTTATGCGCGCCCTCGGCGAAATAGCCGTGGCCCATCCCGTGTCCGGCTCTTTCAGCGCTTACGCGGGCATGTATCTCGGCCCCATGATGGGCTATATCACCGGCTGGACATACTGGTTCCTCTGGGTGATCACCTGCATGGCCGAAATTACCGCCGTGGGCGTGTACACCAATTTTTGGTTTCCCGATATTCCTCAATGGATTCCGGCCCTGGGCGCCCTCGTATGCATGACCATGGTCAACCTGACGGCTGTAAAAGCTTACGGAGAGTTCGAATTCTGGTTTGCCATGCTGAAGATCGTGACCATAGTGGCCATGATCGGCATGGGTCTGCTGATGATCGTCGCGGGTATCGGCCGCGGCGGCGAAGCCGTCGGCCTGGGCAACCTGTGGAACTACGGCGGCTTTATGCCCAAGGGGTTTTCCGGCGTACTCAAGGCCATGGGCATCGTCATGTTTGCCTACGTGGGCACGGAGCTGATCGGGGTGACGGCGGGGGAGGCGGCCGACCCGCAAAAAAGCATTCCATCGGCCATCGACAAGGTTTTCTGGCGAATCCTGATCTTTTACATCGGAACCCTGTTCGTGACCATGGCCCTCTTCCCTTGGGATGAGATCGGCACCAAGGGCAGCCCCTTTGTGCTGGTGTTTCAGGATCTCGGCATCCGCAGCGCGGCGGGGGTGATCAACTTCGTGGTTCTCACGGCCGCTCTTTCTTCGTGCAACAGCGGCCTGTTCAGCACCGGGCGCATGCTTTACACCCAGGCCCTGCAGCGGCGCGGCCCGCAAATATTCGCCAAGGTCAACGCCGGCAAGGTTCCGGCCAACGCCATCATCTTTTCCGGGGTGTGCCTGTTGTTCGGCGTGGGCCTGAACTACGTGGTTCCGGACGATGTGTTCAAGTACGTGACCAGCGTGGCCTCGTTCGCCGCCCTGTGGATCTGGGGCACCATCCTGGTGGTGCAGATGAAATCGCGCTCGCGCATGAGCCCCGAAGAGCGCCGCGCCCTGCTGTATCCCATGCCCCTGTACCCGCTGAGCAGTTGGCTCGCCCTGGCCTTTTTGGGCATGGTCGTGGTCGTTCTGGCCTTGGACCCCAAAGCGTATGTGGCCGTTATCGTGGGACCGGTCTGGCTGGCGCTTCTGGTCGCGGTCTATCGTCTTGTGGGCTGGCATAAGGCGGATAAAGCCGATGGTGGGCAATCCGGCAATCCGGAAGATGCCCGCCCGGGCCCGCTCGCGGCTCCTCCTGCCGGCTTGCCGGAACAGGTTCACAAATAACGCCGACCCCTTGTCGCCGGCCGGCAGACACCGCGTGAAAAATGCCGGCCGGCACCCCTTTCCCCCTGCGGGACTAGGGCTGATTTTTTTGCTTCCGAAAGAAAATTTCCCTTGTTCCCCAGGTCAAACCGTGGCAAAGAGAGGGTTCGTCCGCGCGGGCCGTTTGTCATGGCCTGCGCCTTTTTTCCATTCGACCCGGGAGCTGTTCGCGAAAACATGGAAACGCCCCCCATCTTTGAGCTTCGCGGTGTGACCAAATACTTCGGCAACACCTGCGCTCTGCACAACATCAATCTGAGCATCGCCAACGGCGAGTTCCTCACCCTGCTGGGGCCCTCGGGCTGTGGAAAAACCACCATCCTGCGGCTTCTTTCCGGCTTTGAGCGGGTCAGCAAAGGCGAGGTTCTGCTGAACGGGGTCAGCGTCAACGACCTGCCCCCGGAAAAACGCCGGGTCAACACGGTGTTTCAGAACTACGCGCTCTTCCCGCACATGACCGTGTGGGACAACGTGGCCTTTGGCCTGAAAATGCAGCGCCGCCCCAAAGACGAAATCAAGCAACGCGTGGCCGAGGTGCTGCGCCGCGTGCACCTGGACGCTCTGGCCGACCGCGTGCCGGGCCGGCTTTCCGGCGGGCAGCAGCAGCGCGTGGCCATTGCCCGGGCCATTGTGAACAACCCCCTGGTGCTGCTTCTGGATGAACCGTTCAGCGCCCTCGATTTCAAGCTGCGCAAACAGATGCAGCTTGAAATCAAGCACTTGCAGCGCCAGCTCGGCATCACCTTCGTGTTCGTCACCCATGATCAGGAAGAGGCCTTTGCCATGTCCGATCGGGTGGTGGTCATGAACGACGGGGTGATCATGCAGACCGGCACCTCGCAGGAGATTTACGAAGAGCCGGAGAACTTCTTCGTGGCCCGATTTGTGGGCGAGATCAACGTGCTCGAGGCCGTGATCACCGAGGTGGGCGAAAACGGCAGCCTGCGGGCCGACGTGGAAGGCGTGCCCTACATGCTGCGCACCCGCAAGGAATTCGAACCCGGCGACCGGGCCAGGGTGCTGCTGCGCCCCGAAGACCTCAAGGTCTACCTGGAGCACGAAAACCCGCTGATCCCGCCGTTCTTCACCGGCAAGATCGAAGAAACGGTTTACAAGGGCGCCACGGTGGACATTCTGCTGACCCTGGACAACGGCAAGCGTATCCAGGCGGCGGAGTTCTTCAACGAAGACGACGCCGACATCAGTTACCGCCCCGGCGAACGGGTCGCGGTTTCCTGGGTCGAAGGCTGGGAAGTGGTCCTGCCCGCCGAGGAAGATCAATGAAAGGCGGAGTGTTCCGCGGCTTCAGCATCGGCGTGACCTGGCTGTGGCTGGGGGCCTTCGCGGTTGTGCCCACCATCGCCTTGATGCTGGTCGCCCTTCTGGACAAGGGCGATGTGGACTTTTTCATTCCCGTTCTGACCACCGCGAACTTTGAGGAACTCTTCGGCCCGGCCTTTTTGACGGTCATGTGGGATTCGCTGCGCCTGGCCGTGGCCGCCACCCTGGTCTGCCTGATCATCGGCTACCCTTTCGCCTACCGCATCGCCAAGGCCAAGCCCCAGTACCGGCCCTGGCTGCTGCTTCTGGTCATCATCCCGTTCTGGACCAACTCGTTGATCCGCACCTACGCCCTGATCCTGCTCCTCGGCGCTCAGGGGCTGATCAACAAGGGCCTCATGGTCCTGGGCATTCCCCCGCTTGAGATGATGTACAACGATTTCGCCGTGTTCGTGGGCCTGGCTTATACCCTGCTGCCCTTCATGGTGCTGCCCCTGTATTCTTCCATCGAAAAACTCGACCCGCGCCTGGCCGACGCGGCCAAAGACCTGGGCGCGGGTTCGTTGCGCACGTTCTGGCACGTGACCCTGCCCCTGACCCTGCCGGGCATCGTGGCCGGGTGCATTCTGGTCTTTCTGCCCTCGCTGGGCTGCTTTTACGTGCCGGAAATTTTGGGCGGAGCCACCAACATGCTGCTCGGCACCTTCATCAAGAACCAATTCCTGATCGCCGGCAACTGGCCCCTGGGCGCGGCTTCCGGCTCGGTGCTCACCCTGATGCTCGTGCTCATGGCCTGCCTGTACCGTCTGGTTTCGCTCCGGGCCGGGGAAAAACCCGGCGAAACGGGGGGCGTCTGATGCTCGCCGGCTTCTGCAAACGCCTGTACGTCTGGCTGGTTTATGCCTTTTTCTACGTGCCGCTGCTGCTGGTGTTCGTCTATTCGTTCAACAGCGGCAAGTACACCACAAATTGGACCGGGTTTTCCCTCAAGTGGTATGAAACCCTGTTCAACAACACGGCCATTCTCGACGCGGCCTTCAACTCCTTGCTTGTGGCCGTGTGTTCGGCCACCTGCGCCACGGTGCTGGGTTCGCTGACGGCCCTGTGCCTGAAGCGTTACCGCTTTGTGGGGCATCGCGCTCTGTACGTAAGCATCTTTCTGCTCACGGTTTCACCCGACATCATCATGGGCATCTCGCTTTTAATCATGTTTATCGCCCTCAAGGTACCGCTTGGGTTCTTCACCTTGCTTGTGGCCCACACCACCCTGTGCGCGCCCTTTGTGACCGTGACCGTGCTTTCGCGTCTGGCCGAGTTCGACGAGCATCTCATCGAGGCCGCCCGCGATCTGGGCGCCTCGGAGGCCGTCGCCTTCCGCCACGTGCTCCTGCCCCTCACCCTGCCCGCCGTCGTCGCGGGCTGGCTGCTGAGCTTTACGCTTTCCATGGACGACGTGCTGATCAGCACTTTCGTGACCGGACCGGGCTTTGAAGTGCTTCCGGTACGGATCTATTCCATGGTCAAGCTGGGCGTGAAGCCGGACGTGAACGCCCTTTCCGCCGTCATGTTCGTCCTTACCCTGGCCCTTGTCCTTGCGGCCCAAAGTATCTTACAAGCAAAGAAACGCTGACGAACCAAAACCTCTTGAGCGTCCCCGGCCCCTTGCCGGCGATGCGGTCGATTTTACCCCGCTGGAGAATACGATGAGAACCCTCGTCTTTAGGGCCTTGGCCCTGCTGCTCGCCTGCGCCCCCGTCGCCCACGCGGCCGATAAAAATGCCGGCGAAGTGGTGGTCTACAACTGGTCCGAATACATTCCCCAAGATGTGCTCGACAACTTCACCAAAGAGACCGGCATCAAGGTGGTCTACTCCACCTTTGAAGCCAACGAGGCCATGTACGCCAAGGTCAAGCTCTTGCAGGGCAAAGGCTATGACGTGGTGGTGCCTTCCAGCTACTTCGTCGAGCAGATGCACAAGGAAAAACTCCTGGCGCCCCTGGATAAGTCCAAGCTGCCCAACCTGGTCAACCTCGACCCCAAGACCCTGAACCAGGCCTATGACCCGGACAACATCTACAGCGTGCCCTATATGTGGGGAACCGTGGGTATCGGCTACAACACCAAGCATATCCCGGCCGGTTCCGTGACCAAATGGGCGGATCTGCTGCGCCCCGAATACGAGGGCAAGGTCATTCTCACCGACGACCTGCGCGACGCCTTCGCCATCGCCCTCAAGGCTTCCGGCGGCTCCCTCAATTCCGCCGACGAGTCGCACATCAAGACCGCCTATGAATTCCTGAAGCAGCTGAAATCCTCTGTGCGCATCTTCGACGTCACGGCCATCAAGCAGGCCCTGATCGGTGAAGAAGTCTGGATCGGCCCCATCTGGAGCGGTGATTTCCTCGTGGCCCAGGAAGAAAGCCCGAACCTCGCCTTCGCCTTCCCGGAAGAAGGGGTGATTCTTTGGGTGGACTGTTTCGCCATTCCCAAGGGCTCGAAGAACGTGGAAAACGCCCACATCTTCATCAACTATATGCTGCGCCCGGACGTCGCCGTCCGTTGCGTGCAGGAGTACAAGTACTCCACCCCGAACATGAAGGCCCTGCCCCTGCTCCCGGCCGAGTTGCGCGACAATCCGGTACTCAACCCCGGGGACAAAGAGCTCAAAAACGGTGAGTACATCGGCAATCTGGGCCAGGCCCTCGGCACCTATGAAAAGTACTGGGAAGTGCTGAAGACGAGTAAATAGTAAATATGCTGGGGGGAATGATTCCCCCCAGACCCCCTCAATGTCGATGCCTCCGCGCTTTGCGCGGGGCATCGACGTTTGAACGACTCCTGCAGAGAAAACCAACGCTGGAGGTCACTCCAAACCAACCGGCTCCTCTCCGGCACTGAAGTTCAATCCGCATCCTCCGTCACCATTTTGGGCCTCGACACACCCGAGAGCTCCGGGGTAAGAAACGACAAAGCGGTTCGCGCCGCGCGCCGCCGCCCCGGCATGCACACCACCTCGAAAGGTTTTGGCCCGCATGGAATTTCTGACCTACATCTTTCTGCCCGCAGCCGGTGTGCTCCTGCTGTTGTGCGCGGCTTTCGGCAACACCCGCGTGTTCCTCTCCGCCGTCTGGGGCCTGCTCGCCTTCGGCCTCAGCGCCGGTTTGGCTCTCCTTATCGCCGAGGCGGGCAACATGGGCTGGGGGGCTCTACTGCTCATCCCGGTGGTCATAGGCATCGGCCTTGTGGTGTTCATCTGGCACCTTGTGCGCTCGCAGTTTGGAAAAGACGCAAAGAAAAAGGCGACCCTCCCCTCCGGCTCCCGCCGGCTGGCCGCGTTCGCCGGCGCGCTCTGCCTTGCGGCCTGCGTCGTCTTGGTCCACTGGGACGATATCGGCGAACGGGCTTACCGCCGGGCCGTGGCAAACGGCAATACCGCCCTGCTGACCTGGTGCCTGAAAACCTGGGACAACGATTACCCCGCCTGGAACGCCCTGGAAGAGCGCGAACCCGGCCCGGAAACCCTGCGCCTGATGGCCGCTCTGCTCTCGGCCCGCGAGGACGGTTATTCCTATTATTTCGGCGGGTCCTGGGATCTTCTGGTCCGCCAACCGTCCGGCCCGGAACGCCTGGAAGTCGCCCGCGCGTTGCAACGCCGGGGGCACAACGTTTCCATCGACAGCCTCCTGGCCCTGTATGACCAGAAGGATTGGGAAACATTTGACCTCATCCTCCAGACCGCCGATCCGCAGTGGGTATTTTCCTCTCTGGCACAATCCGAACGCTACGATGTGGCCCGCGAGCTCCTCGGCCGGGAGCTTGCGCGGGGCGATTCAGGCAAGCTCCCGCAAAAAGTGCGGGACGGCATACGCCTGTATGACTTCCTGCCCGATCCGGAGATGTTCACCCAACTCCTGTCGGCGGGCGCCGATCCCAACGCCGTGGATTATTACGAGCGAAGCGCGCTGCTGCTTGCCCTGCGTGACGGCAACGATGACGCGGCCCGCCTGCTTCTCTCCGCCGGAGTGGATCCCTGTCTGCCGGACGGCGAAGGACGCGACGCGTTGTTCTACGCGATCATTTTCAACCGTGAAGCCTTCTTCCCGCGCTTTCTGGACGCATGCCCGAACCTCTCCCGGCGAGACAAAGCCGGCCTTACCCCCTTGCACTGGGCCGCCTGGTTCGGCAATTCCGGCATGGTGGAGCGCCTGCTGGCCCGAGGCGTGCCGGCCGACGCGGATACACCGTCCGAATTCCCGACTCCCTTGTTTTACGCCGTGCAGGGGGGCGGCCCCCAGACCCTTGATCGCCTGCTGCGCATGCCGGAGGAGCGCCGCCCGAATCCCGCCGCCCAGGGCCGCGATGGCGAATCCACCGTGCTGCGGGCGGCGGCGAAAGGAATTCCGTTTTATAAGCTGTGCGACGCGCTGGACCCGTCCGGGACGGATTTTTCAGAACACGCGTACGGCCTGACCCCCCTGACGCGTTCGTACGCCTCCCGGCAGGAAGACGGGCCGGCCTTGGAACGCTGGCGGGCGATTCAGGCCCGTAAGACACAGACCACGACTCTGTTGCTTCTGGCCGGAGCTGATGCCTCGCGGGTTCTGCCGGACGGCGATACCGTCCTGCATACGTTTTTCAACACGCCGGGTCTCGAAGACAAGGTGTGGGAACACCCCACCGCTCCCTCCTCCTCGTCTCACCGGGACTATTGGTGCCGGAACTCTTTCGACCGGGTGCCGGCCGTCAAGACGGCAATAGAACGGGAATACGGCGAAATGCTGGACGCCCTGCTGCTGATGAACGCCGCGCCCGAAGGGGCGGCGGCCGAAAATATCTGCGCCGGCGACGTGTTGTCGCGGCAGGTCTGCCTTGATGTCGTCACGGCCCGGCAGGCCAAAAGCGGCACCGGCAAGTGATGCCGGCCGGCGTGGACCGTGCCGCGGGACGCCGGCAGGAAAACCCGAGCGAGCCCCACCCGATTCATGACCTCCGGCCCGAAAACGGCCCTTCCGTTTCCCAAACCGGGAGCCCACCTCCCTCAAGCCTTATCACGAGCACTTCATGTCCTCTCCGCTTCTTCATGTGATCGGTCTCGGCCCCGGCTCTCCGGCGCTGCTTGCCCCGGAAGCCTTGGCCTGCTTGCACCGCGCCCACACCGTGGTCGGTTATTCCGGCTATATCGCACTTGTCGAGCCCGGACTGTTGCAGGGCAAAGAAATCGTGTCCACCGGCATGATGGGGGAGATGGAGCGCACCGAAGCCGCCTTGGCCTCCGCCCTGGCCGAGCGCGAAACCGCCATGGTCTGCTCGGGCGACCCCGGCGTTTACGCGTTGGCCGGTCTGGCCCTGGAGCTGATCGAGCAACGCGGGCTGAACCCCGGCGAGCTCCTCAACGTCGTGCCCGGCGTGCCCGCCGTATGCGCGGCCGCCGCGCTTTTGGGCGCGCCCCTGATGCACGATTTCGCCTGCATCAGCCTCTCGGACCTGCTCACGCCCCCGGATCTTATCCGCAAACGCCTGGAATGCGCCTTTGCCGGCGATTTCGTGGTCGCGCTGTACAACCCGCGCTCCAAACGGCGCACCGCCCTGCTTGAAGAGGCCCTTGGCCTGGCCGCACGCCACAGGGGGCCGGACGCGCCCGTGGGCGTCGTGCGCAACGCCTTCCGCCCCGAGCAAGATGTCCGCATCGCTCGCCTCGGCGACAACCCGGCCCGGGACACGGACATGTTCAGCATTCTGATCGTCGGCAATTCGGAAACCCGCATCGTGCCGGGCGATACAGGCCGCCCCCTCGCCTGGAGCCACGGGGCCAGATTGCTGACCCCGCGCGGTTACATGAAAAAATACGGCCCGGAGGCCGCAATAATATAATCGCGCCAGAGCAAATCAGCTTTAAAAAAGTTGGTTTGCTCTGGTGGCTGCGCAAGCGGCCCCCCGCTTGTGATCTCGTTTATAAATCCGCCGGCGATATGGTTTCACAAACATTTTCAAAGTGAAAATGCTCTGATATGATCCGTTGGGACAAAGGGTTGCAATATCCTTAGGAAAAGGTGTAAACATATTCTAAAATCTGCCGGTACAGGAGCCCGTCCAAGCGGAATCCCGCCGGGAAAGGAGCGCGAGTATGAGCAACCATGCCGACGTCCAAAACAAAAGACGCTGGGTCCGCCTGCCCCGGCCGTATCGTGTTCAGGCCAGGGAACTTGTCTTCCCCATCGCCAAAGATCCGCTGATCGACAGCACCTGCAACGATATCAGCAAAGGCGGCCTGTGCGTTGAAGCGCCGACCCCCCTTGCCGTCGGCACGCGACTGCATGTAACCGTGCATATTCCGCTGCTCAACAAGTTCTCCAACTCCTTTTTCAAAGTCTATGAAAACGATGCGGAGCAATATTTTCAAGCCATCGCGGAAGTTTCCTGGGTTCGCTCCGAAGCCGGCGCGCACCTGATGGGTCTCAGCTTCGTCAATGCCGACGAAGATCTGTGCCTGGCTCTGGGCAAGCTGGTGGACAAAGCCTTTCAGGAACTCCAGGCCTGATTGTCGGCCGGGCGGGCACCCTTCCGAAAAAAGAGCGCCATACGCCGCGGCGCTTCTTTCCCGCGCACTCTTCGCGTTCCCCTTTCTTCCGTCGCTGAGCAGGGCCGGAATCCCGGCTTGCGCTCGGCGACCTTTTCCATGACAATGTTCTTGCCACGGGCGCGGTCATATCCACACGCCAAGACCGATGTGCGTCCCCGCGGGCCCCAAAGGTTGCCCACGGGCAAGAAGGCCGACACCTTCCAGTTCCAGATGGCGGCGGCGCTTCCTTTGGGAAGAACGTCGACACGTTCTCTTGCCGCTTCAAAACGGAACGGCGCGCAATGCCCAAGGGCACAGCGCACCGTTGAAAGGCCGTAGCGATGGAAGAACGCCCCAACAAGCGTCGGCCGCCTTCCATTGCCGTACAGGGAAGAATATCAGCGCGGGCGTAAGCCCTTTACCCGGCGGACCACTTGGCGAACCGGCCGTACCACGGGGGGCTCTTCGATCACATTTTTTTTCAGGCGCCCCGCACGCTCGGCATCGGGCCTTTGCGTTTCCGGACAGACCTGATCCCCGTGGAGAAGCGAAGCCAGAGTGATGGAATCCAGCTCACGTTCAAGCGAACGTGAAACCTGCAACCAGGCTTTTCGGGTAAGACAGCCGTCCTTTCTCGGGCAGTCGCCGCTTTTTTCCCCGCAACAGACCGTGAGTTGGATGCCGCCTTCCATCAGGTGCACCACTTCGCCAAGGGTGATGTCTTCGGGTTTTTTGGCCAAACGGTGTCCGCCGGCCGCGCCGCGGACACTTTTAGTCAACCCCTTCTGTTTCAGGGGTTTGAGAATTTGCTCGACGAACTGCACGGAAACTCCGGTATGTTGCGAAAGCAAGGCCGCGGACATCGGACCGGCGGACTTGTTTCTGGCAAGCTCCAGAAGAATACGGGCTGCATATCGTGAGCGCGCGGATAATTTCATAGGAGGGCCTCCATGAGCCTACGCGCGACGGACCCCCGCAAACCGAAAGATTCGGACCATCGCACGGGAAACTGTCGGAGGGCGGTAAAAAAAGGCTCTAGGGCCTTGGAACTTTACCGCCTTTGGTATAAGCGCATGGTACGCAATTTATCGAGAAATGAAAACCCCTTCGTAGCTTATTATATCAACATCTTGAAATTATTGTCGACTTGTGAATAATCCACCCATTCCAAGTCGCGAAACCGCTCTCAATCGGCTCACGGAAAAGTCCGATGATTTTCAACCTCCCCACTGGCGGGGAAAGGAAGGCGCATGTGGGTGCTGTAAGCATACATCTTGATTTGGAGGCCGCGATTGAACGGATGGGCGATAAAGAGATTTTTCTCGAAATCTCCCGGTTCTTCGCCTCCGGCCTGCCAAAAACCGTGCAGGACATGGAAAATGCCCTTTCCTCCGGAGATCTGGAAGCTCTCACGCGGTTGGCGCACTCCTGCAAAAGCAACTGCGCCGCCATGGGGGCCGAAGACGTGCGGGCCCGCTGTCTGACCCTGGAGCAGGCCGGTCGCGCCGCCGACAAAGTCCGGGCCGCCGCCGCCCTCGAAGATCTGAAGCCGGTCCTGCTTGCGCTCAAAGAAACGCTCGACGGCCTCTCGTAAACGACTTCCCGCCACCATTGTTTATAAAGCCATATGCCGAGAGAATATGGTACGCTGAAAAGCGAGGGCGAACCCGCAAACGGGCCGTCGCTCGCGCGGCCGCCGGGCGCGTCGGCTTTTGCGAAAGCCCCATGCGCCGGCCCGGCAGCCCCGTCGGGACCGAACGCCTTGGCCCCGAAGGCATGTGAAATCGACGCCGGGCGCTTCATGCGCTTGCCCCCGGCGTACCCCACCCTCAGGCTCCGGACAACACAGTCAAAGGAGGACACCATGAATCCACGCACAGTCAAACGCACGGTCCGAGGGCAAAACGCCGTGGACGGGGCCGGAGTGCGCCTGGTGCGCGTTGTGGGCCACCGCGATGTGAGAGACTTCGACCCGTTCTTGCTCCTGGACGCCTTTGATTCCACCAACCCCGACGATTATGTCCGGGGGTTCCCCCTGCACCCGCACCGGGGCATCGAAACCATTACCTACCTGGCCGAAGGCCTCATCGAGCACGAGGATTCCCTCGGCAACAAAGGCGCCATCCGCTCCGGCGACTGTCAGTGGATGACCGCCGGGCGCGGCATTCTGCACCAGGAAATGCCCAAGCCATCGCCGCGCATGCTGGGTCTGCAGTTTTGGCTCAACCTTTCCCGGGAACGGAAAATGGTCCCGCCCAAATACCGCGACATCACGGCCGCCGGCCTGCCGGTCGTCAACGAGCCCGGCGCGGTTGTCCGCATCATTGCCGGCGACTACAAGGGGAAAACCGGCACGGTCATGCCGGACAACACCCCCGCCCGGTTCATCGATCTGCGCCTGGAACCCGGCGCGGTCTGGGAGTGGCCCCTGCCGCCCGACGACACAGTGTTCATCTATATTCTGGCCGGTTCGGTGTACGCGGCCGACGATTCGGAAGAACACGGCTCCCATCGGGCCCTGCTCTTCGGCCAGGGCGACGGCCTGCGCCTGAAAGCCGGAGCCACCGGAGCCTTGCTCGTCGCCGCCTGCGGCAGTCCTCTGCGCGAACCCATCGCCTGGGGCGGACCCATCGTCATGAACACCGACGACGAACTGCGCCAAGCCTTCCAAGAACTGGAAGACGGCACGTTCATTCAGCGGGGGTAGAAGAGGGGGGAGAGGAAAAATGAGGGAAAGGTTTCTCTCGGGGTTCCACCCCGAGCCCCGCCCGGGGAAATGAGCCAGGGCTCATACCCCCCGGCCGCCGGAGGCTTCTCCTCCCCCCTCTTCCATCTTCCTTATTTCTTCTTCCCCACTCCTTGGACGAATTGCGCGATTACAATAGCGCCGGCCTGGGCCACGTTCAAGGAGTTGAAGCTACGGAGCATAGGAATGCGCAACAGGGCATCGCAACGTTTTTCCACACCGGGACGCAGCCCGCTGTCTTCCCCGCCCAGAACGAGGATGGCGGGCAGACGCGGCGAGAACTCAAAGATATCGTGAACCGGCGTATCGCCTTCGGCTTCCACGGCAGCGCCGTAGACGGTGATCCCGAGCTTCCGGGCCTGGTCCAGAGCTTGGCCCAGGTTGGCGCACTTGGCGACGGGCAGAAGAGCCAAGGCCCCGGCCGCCGCTTTGAAGGCCGCCGCGCCCAGATAGACCCCGTTGTGCCGGGGAACCAGCATGCCGGCTCCGCCCATGGCATAAATGGTGCGGGCCAGGGTGCCGGCGTTGCCGGGGTCCTGCACCTGGTCAAGGGCGACAATCAAGGGCAGAGGCGCGTCCATAATCGAGTCCAGCATCTGCTCCAGGGAAACGAACCCGGCCTGGAACACGCGGGCGGCCGCGCCGCGCGCGCCGGGGCAGGTGCGGACGAAGGCTTCCGCCTCAAGCAGGGAAAACCGAACCCCCGCGTTCCGGCACAGGTCGACCACGCGCTCCATGTCTTTGCCGTGCCGGCCTTTGCGCAGGAACACCGCGTCCACGCGCTCGGGGGCGCTTTCCAGCAGCTCGAGCACGCCGGGCACGCCGGAAACCAGCGGAATGAAACCGTCGTCTTCGTCCTGCGGGGCTTCGGAGTCGGCCGGGCGATCCTTGGGAGCGGGCGGACGTCTTTCGGAAGCCCGGGCCGGGGGCTTGGGCCGAGAAGCGGGCCGGGGCGCGGAAGTCTTACGTTCGGAAGGTCTGCGCTCCGAAGACGCCTTGGGGTCGATGCGGCCGGAAACCGGCTTGGGGAAACGGACGGGACTCATATATTGTAACTCGTTGTTGATGGTGATGCCGATCACGCCGTCATGGCACGTTTCCCGCTCATCCGCAAGAGCGTTGGAGGTCGAGGGGCTCCGCCCCCCTGCCCCGGCAGGGGATTCAATCCCCTGCACCCCCATTGGCGGCAAGCCGGCGCGAAGCACCGGCTTGCCGATATGCGGGGGTCCGGGGCGCCGCCCGCGATGGAGTGAGGCAGCATTCTTATATCACGGAAGGTTCAGTAACCGGCCGACCTTGGCAGCCCTGGCTCATTCCCCCCGGTGGGGTTTGGGGCAAAGCCCCAAGTTATTCCGGCTTGCCTCCAGCCTACTGGAAGTCTATACTTGAAAAAACGATGTGGTCGGAGGACGTATGCAGTCGGCAAAGCAAGCTTATATTGTTGCCGGTGTAGACCTCGCGTGCGTATGCAACCGCAATGAAACGCGCGTGGCCGCATGTCTGCGGGAAGTGTTGGAAGAGCTCGGCAACCCGACCTTGGAAACAAAAGTCCTGCAAGATGCATTCGCCCTGGCCCTGAATCAGTTGCCGGCCCGTTACGCTCAAAGCGGCACGATTGTGCTGCGCGAACCGGTACGTAAAGAAGACATCACCGCCGCAGTGGAAAAATCTCTGCACCGGGCCCTGGCGAATCCAAAACCGTAAACGGCTTCACCCCGCCGTCTTGAAGGGATCATAGTGAACAATCCGGCTGAACCGCCCATTGTTGTCGACCTGCATATCCACACTTCGCACTCTCACGGCGAAGCCGGCACTGCGGCCATGTTCGACGCCGCCTGCGCGGCCGGCCTGAAGGTGGTGGGATTTTCCGAACACTCTCCGCGACCCGCCGGGTACGTTTACCCCAAGGATTACCAGGACAAACTGCGCAGTGACTTCCCCGGCTATGTCCGGGAAGTGCGCGAGGCCACCGAGCTCGGCCGCCAGCGAGGGGTCAGGGTTCTGCTCGGCCTTGAGGCCGACTACATTGCCGGGCGCGAGGAATACGTGCAGGCCCTGTGCCGCGATTATCCCTATGACTATGTCATCGGCGGCCTGCATTTTCAGGACACTTGGGGCTTCGACGCCGATCAGGCCGACTGGGACAAGCTCTCGGACCCTGAACGCTTCGCCGTGTACGAGCGCTACTACCAGGATTTCGCCCGCATGTGCCGCACCCGGCTGTTTGCCGTGGCCGCGCATCCGGATCTGGTCAAGATTTTCAGCCGCGACTCGTTCGAGCGTTGGCTGACCGGCCCGAGAGGCGAAATTTTCGTTCGCGCCGCGCTCACGGCGGCCAAGGAAACCGGAACCGCCATTGAGGTGTCGTCCGCCGGCCTGCGCAAGCCGTGCAGGGAGATCTACCCCGGCCCGATCATTATGCGCATCGCGGCCGAGCTGGAACTGCCCATCACCTTCGGCTCCGACGCCCACTGCGCCAACACCCCGGCCTATGGCTTCACCGATCTGGCCCGCTACGCGGCGTCGTTCGGCTACACCAGCAGCCTTTGGTTTGACCAGCGCCGGGTGCGGGTGCAGGAATTCAGCGTTCCTCCCCTGTTATAGAGTAGATCAACTTTGAAAAGTTGCTCTACTCTGGTGGCCGCGCGAGCGGCCACCAGCTTGCGAATTCGTTTGAATGTTTATCGGCAATATGACTCCACAAACACTTTCAAAGTGAAAATGCTCCAGGAAGAACTCCCCGTGCAGCGCAGCATTCCCCGCATCGCCGCCGTCCACGACCTTTCCGGGTTCGGGCGCACCTCTCTGACGGTGGTGATCCCGATCTTTTCCGCCTTGGGCATTCAGGTCTGTCCGTTACCCACGGCGGTGCTTTCCACCCATACCAGCGGGTTCGACGATTTTCGCTTCGTGGATCTTTCCGATGCCATGAACGACTTTCTGGACCACTGGATCTCCATGAACCTGCGCTTTGACGCGGTGTACAGCGGGTTTCTCGGCTCGCCCCGGCAGGTGGACACGGTCATCCGCTGCATCGAAGGATGCCTCGCGCCCGGCGGCCTGGTGATGGTGGATCCCGTGCTCGGCGACAACGGCAAGCTCGACCCGACCATGACTCCCGAGATGGTCGAGGCCATGCGTTTTCTCGTCACCCGGGCCGGCTGCATCACCCCGAACCTGACCGAAGCCGCCCTGCTCCTGAACGAACCCTACCCCTACGAGGCCGAAGCCGAGGGCTTCGACCCGGCCCGGCTGAAAGACTGGCTGCGCCGCCTGACCGACATGGGGCCGGAAGCGGCGGTGATCACCAGCGTGCCCGCCGGAAACGACAAACACCGCACTTTCACGGCCGCGCACCAAAAAAACCGCGACACGTTCTGGAAGGTGGAATGCCAATACCTGCCCGCTTTTTACCCCGGCACGGGCGACACCTTCACCAGCGTGCTGACCGGCGCGATGCTTCAGGGCGACAGCCTGCCCCTGGCCATGGATCGGGCCGTGCAGTTCGTCACCCTGGCCATTCGGGCCGCCTTCGGGCACGATACACCGCACCGCGAAGGGGTCTTTCTCGAGCGGGTTCTCCACGCCCTGACCGCGCCCCTCACGGTCGCAAGCTACACCCTTCTGGACGGCGATCAATGATCCATACCCACGACGCTTCTCTGCCCATCGGCGTGTTCGACTCCGGTGTGGGCGGCCTGACCGTGCTGCGCGCCTTATGCGAGCGCCTGCCGAACGAATCTCTGATCTATCTGGGCGACACCGCGCGTCTGCCTTATGGTACCAAAAGCACCGAGACCGTCACCCGCTACGCCCTGCAAACCGTGGGCAAACTGGTCGAACGCCGGGTCAAGCTGCTGGTCGTGGCCTGCAACACGGCCACCGCCGCCGCCCTGCCCGCCCTTGAGGCCGCCTACCCGGATATCCCCGTTGTCGGCGTGGTCGAGCCGGGGGCCGAGGCCGCCTGCCGGGTCACCCGCAACAACTCCATTCTGATCCTCGCCACGGAATCGACCATCCGCAACGGGGCCTACACCCGTGCCATCCACGCCCGGCTGCCGGAAGCGCGGGTAACGGGCATCGCCTGTTCGCTGTTCGTCGCCCTGGCCGAGGAAGGCTGGGTGGACGGCCCGATCACCGAAGCCGCCGCCGCCCGCTACCTGGAGCCTCTTCGCAACGTGCCGCCCGCCGAGTTTCCGGATACGGCCGTTCTGGCCTGCACCCATTTTCCCCCCATGGCCGGAGCCATCCAAAAAGCCCTTGGCCCTGCGGTCCGCCTGGTCGACTCCGCCGCCACCACCGCGACGGCCGTGGAAAAAATCCTGGATGAACGGGGCCTCCGCCGGCCCGATGTCACGCCCGACGCTCCGGTCTTCCTGACCACAGACGCCCCCGAGCGCTTCGCCAAAGTGGGAGGCATCTTCCTGGGCCGCCCCCTGCTCCCGGCAAACGTGGAGCTGGTCGCGTTTTAGCGGAAAGCGGAAAAAGGAAGAGAAAAATAAAGAGGTTTGGGGAGCCTCCGGCGGGCAAAGGGGCTGAGCCCCTCTGCACTCCCCTTTGGCGGCGAAGGCCGCGCGGGCGCGACCTCCGCCGCCCTGGGGGATGCATGGACTTCAGGGGAGTGCGAACAGCCGGGCGAGTATTGCTTAAGGAATACCCGCTGTTGCAACGCCACGTTGCTTCTGGGGGATGCGAACAAACAAAGGTCGGACACGATTGTCGTCCTTCTACTCCACCATCTCGTATATTATGACGGGTTGCCGGTCTTGGGGCATTTTGTAGCATTCCGGCCCGTTTCAGCATTCCCGAAAGCCGCCTGATTTATCGTCAGGCAAGGAAGACGAAGGGTTGGGCGATGGGGCTGGACTCTTTGGTCCTGCCCCGGAGCACAACGCAAGTCTGACGCCGCATCACGATGAATCAGGCGGCTTTCGGAGAATCTTGACGTTTGGCCGGCCCTACCCTACAATTTTTCATAACGCAGTAAACCCTTTCATCTGAAACGCCACTTCGGAGATTCATATGCTTAAACGATTTGCCGCCCTTGTTGTTGTGCCGGTATTTTTGTTTCTCCTTGGCGGCGCAGCCGTTGCCGCCGAGCCGGGAAAACCCGTACAGACCAAAATCGAAGATTCCCCGTCGACGGCCAAAGCCAAACCGTTGCCTGTCGCCGTTGAGCTTGAGGGCACGGACACGGTCGGCTCGAAGATCTCGTATCAGCTGAAAGAGGCCTTCAATGCCGGCTCGTTGTTCACGTTGACGGATAAGGAACAACCCAAGATCAAACTGTTGATCTCCAGCGTTCCGGAATTTTCCGAGCGCCCGGCCGTGGGTTCGGCCTACTCCGTGACCTGGGTGTACTATGAGCGGTCCACATCGTTTGCCAGCCTGCTGACCCGCGAGGTGGGCACCGTAACCGAGGCGGATGTGCCCGCCTTGGTCGCTCGGCTGCTGGAGCGCACCTCGGGCATCGGCACGAGGTACAGTTACCTGTTCGAATAGGTCCGTTCGGATCGACACTTCCGGAAGCGGGGGAACATTTCCCCCGCTCCTCCGTTTCAGGCCCGGAATTAAAAAAACTGATTTCCTTCCACCCTCAACACACGACGCTCCATGGAATCACTGCTTCGCGAACTGTTCATCATTGCTCTGTTGTCCACCGTGGTCATCTTCGCCTGCTCCAAGGTCAAGATTCCTCCCATCGTGGGCTTTCTGATCACCGGCGCGGCGCTCGGCCCCTCTTCGCTGGGGCTGGTGAAAGACCTGCACACCGTGGACACCCTGGCCGAAGTCGGGGTGGTGTTCCTGCTCTTTTCCATCGGCATGGAGCTTTCCATCAGCGAACTCATCCGCCTGCGCAAACCGGTATTCTTGGGCGGCACGGCCCAGGTTTTTCTGACCATCGGCGTGTTTTGGCTGCTCACTCAGGTGTTCTGGCACATGCCCATGGGGCCGGCCGTGTTCATCGGCTTTCTCATGGCCCTGTCGTCCACGGCCATCGTGCTGAAGATTTTGCAGCAGAAGGCCCAGATGGAAAGCCCGGCCGGGCGGATCAGCCTATCCATCCTTATTTACCAAGACTTGGTCATCGTCCCCATGATGCTGGCCATCCCTCTGCTGGCCGGCCGCATGGAAGCCGACCTGACCGGCGTGGCTTTGACCGCCGGGCGTACCCTGTGCCTGATCGGGGGAATTTTTCTTTTGGCCCGTAAAGGCGTGCCCTGGCTGCTGGCCCGCGTGGTGCGCACCAAAAGCCGTGAACTGTTCCTGATCAGCATCATCGGCGTCTGCCTGGGAACCGCCTGGCTGACGGCCCAGCTCGGGCTTTCGCTTTCCCTCGGCGCGTTCATCGCCGGTCTGGTGGTGGCGGAGTCGGAATACAGCCACAGCGCGCTTGAAGGCATTCTGCCCTTCAGGGACGTGTTCACCAGCGTGTTTTTCATTTCCGTAGGCATGTTGCTGGACATGAGCTTTTTCTTGTCCAACCTGCCCGAGGTGCTGGTGATCACCCTCCTGGTTCTGGGGGTCAAGGGCCTCATTGCCGGGGGCGACGCCCTGCTCCTGGGCTACCCCATCCGGCCGGCAATCATCGTGGGCATGGCCGTTTGCCAGGTCGGCGAATTTTCCTTTGTGCTGGCCAAAAGCGGCCTGGATTTCAAACTGCTCTCGCCCGAGAACTACCAACTGTTCCTGGCCGCAAGCATTCTGACCATGGCGGCCACGCCCTTCTTGCTCAACGCTGCCCCGACCGTGGCCGCGCGCGTGGGCCGTAAACGGAACCTGCCGATCGAACCGGAAGAAGACACGTCAGACAAAGAACTTACCGACCACTTAATCATTTTGGGCTACGGCGTGGGCGGCAAGCTGATGGCCCGAGCCGCGCGCATGGCGGGCATTCCTTACGTGATCCTGGAGATGAACCCGGATACGGTGCGCCACTATGCCGCCGAGGGTGAACCCATCTTCCACGGCGACGCCATTCACCCGGCGTTGCTCCAACAGTTGGGTGTTCAACGGGCCAGAGTGCTGGCCGTGGTGGTTTCGGACCCCACCTCCGTGCGCGCGGTTACGGAAATCGCCCGACATCTCAACCCGCAGTTGCATATTCTTGTGCGCACCCGGTTCCTTGGCGAAATCTCCGCCCTCAAGGATCTGGGCGCGTCAGACGTAATCCCCGAAGAATTCGAAACCAGCATCGAGATCTTCAACCGGGTGTTGTCCAAGTATCTGGTGCCGGTAGGCGACATCAACCGCTTCACCCACGAGGTCCGCGCGGAAAACTACGAGATGCTCCGTTCCACCCGACCGGCCGGGGCCTCGCTGGCTTCCCTGCAAAAGCAAATGCCCGATCTCGCCGTGACCGTGTACACCGTGGAAAAAGACAGCCCCCTGGATGCCGTTTCCCTTCTGGATGCCGAACTGCGCCAAAAAGCCGGAGTGACCGTGGTCGCCGTGACCAGAGGCGAAGAACTCTTCGCCCACCCCGGCGGCGACTTCCGCTTTGCCGCCGGCGACCTCGTGTACCTGTTCTCCAGCCCGGCCGAAGCCGCCGCCGCCGCACCCCTGTTCGCCGGGGCGGGGAAGGAAGACTGAAGAGGAAAAAGAATAAATTCTTTTTGCTTCCGGCAGGTGGGGGGAATGAGCCAGGGCTGCGAAGGTTGGCCGGTCATTGGAACTCCCGCGATATGAGAATGTTGCCTCACTCTATCGCGGGCGGCACCCCAAGCCCCCTCGGTAAAAAACACAACGGCCCGGCAACATAAAAGTATATGCCGGGCCATTGTTTCTCCTAAAAATTTTTCTCGGCCTTCCCCCTACACGCACTGCCCCACGCTCTCGGCCTGCCGCCGTATTCCGGCAGGCCGGAATGTACCCAAACGTCGACCACCCACCGCAAACATGTTACAGGGTGTCATACAAGTCGACCCCTGACCGGCTATATTTTATGAAGTAACATCCGTATGTTGGCAGAAGGCAATGGCGCTCAAAGCTCTTTTCCGCGCATTGCGCGGAAAATGAGGGGGTTTGGGGGGAATCATTCCCCCCAAAAAGGTGATGCTATGACAAAAAACAACCAAAACCACATCATGCCGCCGCCCGTTCGGGTAAGTCGCCGGGATCGGGAACAGCGCCAGGGGCACCGCAGCGGTGTGTTCTGGCTCACCGGACCTTCAGGCGCGGGCAAATCCACCTTGGCCCACGCGGCGGAAAAAATCCTCTTCGACAGGGGGATGCAGGTGGTTGTCCTGGACGGCGACCGCATCCGCTCCGGTCTGTGCGGCGACCTGGGTTTTTCGCCGGTGGCCCGGCACGAAAACCTGCGGCGCATCGCCCATGCCGCCAAGATTTTCCTCGAGCAGGGCATCGTGTGCCTGTGCTCGTTCATCAGCCCCGCCTCAGCCGACCGGGAAAACGCCAGAGACATCATCGGCCAGGCCGACTTTCACGAAATCTATGTCTCCTGCCCCCTGGAAGTCTGCGAAGAACGCGACGCCAAGGGCTTCTATAAACTGGCGCGCAAAGGGGTGATCAAAAACTACACCGGCGTTTCCTCTCCCTATGAAGCGCCGGAAAATCCGGAACTGATCCTGGAAACCGCCCAAACTCCGGAAGATGCCTGCGCCGATCTTCTGGTACGCTTCATTTTGTCCCGCCTGTAGGAAAAT
This sequence comes from Desulfovibrio sp., assembly GCA_031551885.1. GTDB lineage: Bacteria > Desulfobacterota > Desulfovibrionia > Desulfovibrionales > Desulfovibrionaceae > Frigididesulfovibrio. Next base: position 22,246 of record JAVBMX010000022.1, on the reverse strand, counting down.
CCGGCGGCTTCCCCTCTCCCGCAGAACAGTGCGCTTATCGACAAGTTTCGATAGCCCGGGATGCCGCCCACGAGACTGCAGGACTGACTTTTCATAGTGCGAGCGTGCTGAACGGCAAACCATGCCCGCACTGTTCGCCCCCCAAAATCCCTGTTTCGCCATGTGACGCAAGATTGACCGCGAGTGCCATCCATGTGATGCTGAACATTCACGCTTTGAAAGACTGCCGCCAAGGCCTTTTTCAAAAAATTTCCGCAATTGCTCTTGGGAGTTCCAAATGGCCGTCTTCACCCCTGAAGCCCTGCAAGCCCTGGCCGAAGCCCTGGCCGCTCCGGCCAAAGAACTCGCGGCCGGGCTGCTGCGCAGGCCGCTTCCCGACCCGGAAGCCGAGCCGACCACGGCGGAGAGCCTTGCCCTCGAGTTGGCCGAGCTCCACGCCGAAGCGCTGCCCGACCTGCGTGAAGCTGTGGCGGCCTTGAGCGGCATTGCCGCCGATGATGTGGAAGACGCCGTGGAAGAGCTGGCCGACCCCATCTTCGCCCTGATGGAAGCCGCGCGCGACCTGCACCGGGCCGCGCTCGCCCCAGAGGCCGAAGCCCTGCGTCCTTTCCTCGTCGCCATAGCCGAAGACCCGGTGACGGACACCCTGGAGATTTTCCTCTACATCATCCAAGCCGGCCTGAACCCGTGGGGACTTTGCGACGACCCCGAGCACCCGGAACTGCACTTTGATCTGAAGCCGGATGCCCACGCCCACCTGACCGCCTTGCGAACTTTTTGCGCCAAACGCCCCGGACTGCTCTCCGTCGAAGCCCTGGAGCGTTTGGCCAAAGCAATAGTCAAATAAACACCCTGTCTTGCAACGGATAAAAACGCACGCCTTCCCAGATGGCTGGAGGGGCGCGTTTTTATCCGATCTGATCTCAGCATCCGGAAAAAACTTTTTCGCTTCTGTCCGGGCATTCTCAGCATATCATCAAAGAATCCCTTGCAAGAGAATGCATTTGCGCGACACCGCCAAAATGTTCTTTCTCCACCGGGGTGGCCGCCCCCGCCGACCGGATACGAACCGCTGGGAGTATTCCGCAGCCGGCACTTTGGATGGACGGCCGAGAGCAAATTAACTCTGAAGGGTTGATTTGCTCCGGCGGCCGCGCAAGCGGATGTTCGCTTGCGGGCTCGTTCGAAAGCCGTCGGTAATATGGTTTCACAAACATTTTCAAAATGAAAATGCTCGAGTGAGCAGCCGCTCACTTCCATTCAGCGGATGTTCCACGGCACAGGTGCACTCGGAAACATTCCTGCCCTGTGACACGAGGCCGGCAAAAATATTTTTCTCGTGATAAAAATGAGCGCTCCTCTTTTTATTTTCGCTCATTCTATGCGCACACCATCCGATAACTTCACCATTATACATCCTGCCTTACACAGAAAAAGTCTAGATATCATCGCCGGCGTGACATGCCCAAGCCTGCCGAATTCGGATTTCCGATGTCCTTTTCCGCATATTGTACCGTTCTCTATGGGTTGACAGAACCGCCATTATCATCCAGACTGCAACAATCGGTTATTCCTTTAGGGTGTTTTTGTGTGGAAAACACCCGGCGTACGCCAACCGCGCATCTGGTTTTCCGCGCAGCCGGCGTATGTTGCAGAGCGGTTTCCCTGTGAAGTCGTTTTTAAAAAGGTTGCACCGCAACATCAACCAAGGAGGGCACTTGCGATTCCTTCTTCCTACCGCTGTGACGGCAGGCCTCATCGCGGCCCTTGTCCTCACGGCAACCCCCATTTGGGCCAATCCCGCGGTTTCCGTCGCCCCCATCGATGCGCCGACCCAAACCCTCAAACCCAAGCCCGCGAAGCCGCAACGCGGAGAGCTCTCCAACTCCGGCCGTGCCTCGTGGTACAGCCCCTCGGTGGAAGGCAACCGCACCGCCAGCGGCAGGCCCTATAAGGCCAACGACTTCACCACCGCCCACCCTTCCCTGCCCTTCGGCACGGTTCTGCGCGTTTACAACCAGACGAACGATCGCCACGTGCTGGTCGTGGTCACGGATCGCGGTCCCTTCACCAAGGGCAGAATTCTCGATCTCTCCCAACGCGCGGCCAAGCGCCTGCAGATGACCGGCCAGGGGATCGCCCCCGTCGTCATGGAAGTGGTCGAGACCGAAGACGGCGGCATGATCAACCCCAAGAGCGGCTATTATCTGCGCTTGGAGCACGCCCAGACCGCGTCGGACGCCCACAGCCTGAGCTCGGCTTACAAAAACCGGCTCAACCGTGAGATTCGGGTGTTGACGGCGAACGACGCGCCCTACACAAATTTTGAAGTCTGCGTCGGCCCCTTCGACTCGTTCAATGCGGCTGAAGAGGCCGTGCGTCAGGTCGATGCAACGGTAAAGGTCAAAGACATCATTGAAGGCCCGGCCGCCGGTTCAAGCTTGCCGGTATATGCGGCGCCGCCGCAGATGGCCTTGGGCTCAGACGGTCTGCCTCCTCAAAAAACGTTCTCTGAAAAGTAACCGCGAATGATAAGACGGGGGCGCAAAGCCCCCGTCTTTGTTTTTTCCCCAAGAAGCTCGACAAATTATACGCCAAACGCCCGCCGGCCGCATTCCCCGTAGTGCGCATCGCTCCGGCTTCGCCATAACGTAAAGCGTACCTTGCCCCAAGCCACGCATGGTTTTTCTTCGGAATTCCCACACACGCGATGTTTTTGCCGTGAATGCTTCACGCCCTGACCGAGGTGCGCCGAAAAAAGAACCCGCGCCAAGCGCGGGTTCTTTGAAAAACGGGAGCGGGGAAACGCCCCCGGCGATCGATTGAATCTTCCAAGCTGATGCGGGCGAGAGCGCTCCGACAAAGCGGGGAAACTTTGAAAAAGTCCCCTTGCCCTACATCACGCCCAGGGAAATCATGTTGTCGGCTACCTTTCGGAAACCGGCGATGTTGCCGCCCATGACCAGGTTGCCGGGCTGCTTGAAGTCCAGAGCGGTTTCGTGGGCCGCGGTGAAGATGCCGCGCATGATGTCTTTCAGCTTGCCGTCGACTTCCTCAAAAGTCCACTGCTGCATGCTCGCGTTCTGGGCCATTTCCAGTTGGCTGGTGGCCACGCCGCCTGCATTGGCGCACTTGGCCGGGCCAAAGGCGATGCCGCCTTCGAGGAAGAGCTTCACCGCATCCAGGGTCGAAGGCATGTTCGCCCCTTCGCAAACGCCGATGCAGCCGTTCTTGAGCAGCTCGCGGGCGTCGGCTTCGTTCAGCTCGTTCTGGGTGGCGCAGGGGAAGGCCACGTCGCAGGGCACGCTCCAGACCAGGTTGCGGCCGGCCGGGTAGGCGGAGACCGGAGTGTACTCGGCGGCCGGGCACAGTTCTTTGTAGCGCTCGAGAGAGGCGCGTTCCACTTCCTTGACCTGCTTGAGCAGGGCCAGATCGATGCCCGCGTCGTGGCGGATCAGCCCGCGCGAGTCGCAAACGGTCACGGGCTTGGCGCCCAGTTGGTACAGCTTCTCAATCAAATAAATGGCCACGTTGCCCGCGCCCGAGACGACGCAGGTTTTGCCTTCCAACCCGGCGCCGCGCGCCGCGAGCATGTGTTCGGCGAAGTAGGCCGCGCCATAGCCGGTGGCTTCTTTGCGGGCGCGGGAGCCGCCGTAAGGGATGCCTTTGCCGGTAAGCACGCCGTCGTGGGATTTGGTCAGGCGCTTGTACTGACCGTACATATAGCCGATTTCGCGCGCGCCCACGCCGATGTCGCCGGCCGGAACGTCGATGGTGGGGCCGAGGTGGCGGGTCAGTTCGGTCATGAAGGCTTGACAGAAGCGCATAATCTCGTTGTCGGACTTTCCTTTGGGATCGAAATTCGCGCCGCCTTTGCCGCCGCCGAGGGCCAAGCCGGTCAGGGCGTTTTTAAAAATCTGCTCAAAGCCGAGGAACTTGATGATTCCGGCGTTGACGCTGGGATGAAAACGAATGCCGCCCTTGTACGGGCCGCAGGCCGAGTTGAACTGGATGCGGTAGCCCTTGTTCACCTGGACTTCGCCTTTGTCGTCGACCCAGGCGACCCGAAACATGATCTGCCGTTCGGGCTCGACCATGCGCTCCAGGATTTTATGTTTCATGTACTTGGGTTCGCTTTCCAGCAGGGGGGCAAGGGAGTGGAGAACCTCCTGCACGGCCTGATAAAACTCCGGCTGACCGGGGCTGGTAAGCTTGAGATCGTCAATGATGCGCGCGGTGTAAGACATGATGCCTCCAAGGCCGGAAAAGCCGGATGGAAATGACGGCCCCGGCGGTTTCACCTTGAATCCGCCCCGAGAGCCGTCGAAAAAGAGGTTGCCGTGCATCCCCGAAAGGTATTTCGCGCGGCGGGGAACAAATTAGTATGATTTTTTTTTCTTGGCAAGAAAAGACACGGTCGGAACCCTCTGTACTCGTGGGTTCCGACCGTTTATTGCTCTGGTAGCCGGGGAGAGATTCGAACTCTCATGTCCGTAGGACGGCGCATTTTGAGTGCGCTGCGTATACCCTTTCGCCACCCGGCCGTGCGAACCAGCTTTTTGCCATACCTTGGGCCAAAGCGCAAGACCGTTGAAAGCGACCTTGCAGGGCGTGGTACCGCGTCAGGTTCGCTTTGCGCTCCGGGGCAGGACCAAAGAGTTGACTCGCCGCGTCCTGCGGCTCGCCCTTCGGGCGCGGTCACTACGTTCCCGCGTCTCATTCCGCTTTCCTGCGGAATGGTCAGCCCCATCGCGCAAAACTTCGCCTTCCTTGTCTGACCCCCTGCAAGGCCGCTTTCGGCCCCGCGCCGACACCTATCGATAAAAAACTGCCACCTATCCGTGAGGTAAGGGTAACGCCTATGAGCCCCAAACGGCGCGACGATACTTTGCCCCGGCAAAGTATCGTCGAATCGTGGGGGTCTGGGGGAGGTCACCTCCCCCCGTGGCTCTTAAACCCAACGTTCCACAGGAATGCGGGGCTGGGTGGAGATTTCGGCAAGAAGCTGCTCGGCGGAGACGACGGCCGCGCCCACTTCTCCCACGACGATGCCGGCCGCATGGTTGGCGAGAACGGCGGCCGTGACCAGGTCCACTCCGGCGGCGAGCCCGAGGGCCGTGGCCGCGATGACCGTATCGCCCGCGCCGGTGACGTCGAAGACCTTTCTGGCCGTCGTGGGAATATGCAGCACTTCGTCGGGAGAAAGAAACATGGCCATGCCGTCCGGCCCCAAAGTCACCAGCAGCTGGGGGCAGCCGACGCGTTGCATGACCGCCCTGCCCGCCGCGAGAATCTCAATCTTGGTCCGGGTGGGCAGACCGGCCGTTTCGGACGTCTCTTTGGCGTTGGGGGTCATCAGGGTCGCGCCGACGTAACGGCCCGCGTTCTGGGGTTTGGGATCCACCAGAACGGGCACGGGCGTGGACAGGGCGCGGTTGAGGCCTTCCAACGACTCCATGAAGTCGCGGGTGACCAGCCCTTTACCGTAGTCGGAAACGACCACCGCGCCGCATTCCGGCAGAGCCGCCGCGACGGCGTCCAAAACCAGTTTGGTCAGATGGAAATCGTGGGTTCTGGGGTCTTCGCGGTCGATGCGCAGCATCTGCTGCCGCCGGGCCACAATCCGAGTTTTGGTTGTGGTGGGACGATCGACGGCCGGCAGATCGGCCTGAATGCCTTCGCCGGCCAAAAGCCGCGAGAGGTTTTGCCCGGCCTCATCCGGCCCGCACACCCCCACAAGACGGGCTTTGCCGCCCAGGGAGACGATGTTGCGGGCCACGTTCCCGGCCCCGCCGAGCAGATGCTTTTCACCTTCAACCAAAACGACGGGCACCGGCGCTTCGGGCGAAATGCGCTCGGCATCGCCGGAAAGATACACATCGAGCATCACGTCCCCGACGATGAGCACGGATTTTCCGGCCAAAGAACCGACCGATGCCGCGAGCAGCGCGGGAGCCCCCTGCTCTTCCGGAGCCCGGGGAATAATCAGGGCGCTCATTCGCCGGCGACTCCCGCGTTCCCGTTCGAAGAGGCATCAAGACCCAGACGGCCCAGCAACGTTTCCAACTCGGCCTTGCTGTTGTAGCACAGGCTGATCCGCCCTTTGCTCTCTCGGCCGGTCACTTTGACGTTCAAATTGAGGGCCGCGCCGAGCCGGGTCTGCACGTCGAACAAGCGGGCGCTCTGGGGTTTCGGCTTCGCGTCCGCGGCCTTGAGCGGTTTTTTGGCGGCCGCCCCGGCGCGGAAGGAACCGGTTTCTTTCCAGCGGGCGGCCAGACCTTCGGCTTCACGCACGGAAAGCCCTTCTTCAAGAATCATGTCGCGCAGGCGGTCGCGGGCCTTTTCATCCGTGACGCTCAACAGGGCGCGGGCATGTCCGGCCGAAAGGCTGCCGGCGACCAAGTCCTCCTGCACGGCGTCGGACAGGGAAAGCAGACGCAGCGAGTTGGCCACGGCGGAACGGCTTTTGCCCAGCTGCCGGGCGAGTTCTTCCTGGTTCAGGCCGAATTCGTCCCTGAGGGTTTGGATGCCCAGGGCTTCTTCCACCGGGTTCAGGTCTTCACGCTGGAGGTTTTCGATCAAGGCGGCCAGGAGGGTTTCCTGGGGGGAAAGCGTGCGCACCAGCACGGGAATTTCGGTCAAACCGGCCAGTTGGGCGGCCCGCCAGCGGCGTTCACCGGCTACGATGCCGTATTTGCCTTTGCGGCCACCGGTCAGGGGGCGAACCAGAATGGGCTGGAGCAGCCCTTGGCTTCTGATGGAGTCGGCAAGTTCGTTCAGGGCTTTGGGGTCGAACTGCCGGCGGGGTTGTTCAGGGTTGGGCTCTATATCGGCCACGGGCAGGGAGTGGGCGGAAATCTCGCCTTTCGTCGCCCCGGTATCTCTGATCAGTGCGTCCAGGCCTTTGCCCAGACCAAGGGGATTGTTCGCCATCAACGGCTCCTTTACGCTTGCAAGGCCGGCGGCCTTGACATCCTTGAGTCCAGACTCCAATGTGAAGCGCGGCCCAGGCCGAACGCGACACCATCGGAGGATGTATGGCTCATTCCGATCACTTTCTTCCTTTATACGACGCCGAGGGCAACCTCCACACCGTTCTCTTGAGTGCCGAACTGTGGCGGCGCGGGGCAAAACGCCTGCAGCCGCTCGTTGATTCCCTGCTGGAATCCATGCAACCCGTCGAACGGCCGGAACCGCTCGATGAGTGGGAAATGTTCCGCCAATACTGGGATTTTCAGTATCCGTACAATGCCGAGGTCGAATGCCCGCACTGCGGGGCCAAAACCCCGGACTGGACGACCGACCCGGCCAAGCCCTTTCGCCTGCGCAGCGCCCAGCTCGGCGGCCTGGCGGTGTTCACCTGCTCGGCCTGCAGGGCCACGGTGCGCAAAAAGCATTTCAAGGATCATATCTGCTATGAGGCTTCGCCCCTTGAACCTGCCCGGTAGGAGCCGGTTTGACGTGATACCGCGTCCGGCTTCGTTTTTTGCTTTGGCCGAGTGCCAGAAGCGTACACTCCCTCAGCAAAAAACTTACCTTCCTTGCCTGACGTCAAACGCTTCCCACTCCCCTGCCGGATAAGAGTACTGCATTTCCCCTCCCCTCGGGCGGGGCGGCGTCCACGCGGCAAACGCCGAAGGATGCCGCCCCGTGTTTTTCCAAGGGCGGCATCCTTCGCAAAATTTACTGCACCATATCGCCCTGGGGCCGAGGCTTGCGCATGATGGCTTCTTTGGCCAGAGCCAGATAGGCTTCCGCGCCCTTGGACTTGATGTCGTAATGGATGATCGACTTGCCGTGGCTGGGGGCTTCGGAAAGGCGCACATTACGCGGCACCACGGTCTCGAACAGCTGATCCGGGAAGCACTTGCGCACTTCGCTCTTGACCTGCCGGGTCAAGCGGTTGCGCGTGTCGTACATGGTCAAAACCACGCCGAGCAGGTTCAGGTTGGGGTTCAGACGCCTCTTCACCAACTCGTAGGTATGCAGCAGCTTCACGATGCCCTCCAGGGCGAAAAACTCGCACTGCAGAGGGATAAGCAGCTCTTTGGCCGCGCACAGGGCGTTGAGCGTAAGCAGACCGAGCGAGGGCGGGCAATCGAGAACCAGATAGTCGAATTGGGACTCCACGGCCTTCAGCACGTCGGCCAAGTAGTATTCGCGGCCGATTTTATCCACCAGTTCCATTTCAACGGCCACAAGATCGGTGGTGGCGGGAAGCACCCAGAGGAAGGGTGAAGCCGTTCGGTGGATGGCCTTTTCCGCCTGATCCGGGTGGGAGAAGACCTGATACAGGGACAGTTCTCCCGGCTGGACGTCCAAGCCGCTGGTGCTGTTGGCCTGAGGATCGCAATCCACCAGCAAGACCCGCTTTTCCATCACGGCCAACGAGGCGGCCAGATTGATGGCAGTCGTGGTCTTCCCTACTCCGCCTTTTTGGTTGGCGATGGCGATTATTCGTGCCACGACGGCTCCTTTGGTGAACGTTTCATGTGAAACAGACGCACTTGAATGCGCCCAAATTGTATATCTGAAAAACTGCACAGGGGTCAATTGTTTCGCAAAAAAACCAACAAAACCATAACTATATGATTTCATATAAAAAAAACGGCCGAAGCCGCTCTTTTGTTTCATGTGAAACGCATTTTTCCACTATTTGTTTACCCCTGATTCAGATTCGCCGTACCGAACGGAGGCAATAGCTTTACGGCGAAGAGGAAATCGCCCAGCGCCCTTTCTGAGCAAAAAGTGCTCATGCCGGGATATTCCACGCGTGCTTCATCACACCGTGTGATATTTTGTATACCACTCCGTGAAACGTCGGATGCCCTCTTCCAGGGGGGTTGCCGGAGAAAATCCGACTTTGGCGCGCAATCGATCAATATCGGCATAGGTGGCCCGTACGTCGCCGGGCTGCATGGGCAAAAGGTTACGAATCGCTTTTTTCCCCAGCGCGTCTTCCAAGGTGGAGATAAACACATCAAGAGTGACGGCGTTGTTGTTGCCGATGTTGTATACGGCATAGGGGCAGGGACCGGAAGCCGGGTCGGGCTTTGCGGGGTTCCAGTCCGGGTTCGGCGTGGGAGGAAGCGGCAACAGCCGGACCACACCTTCCACCACATCGTCGATGTAGGTGAAGTCGCGCCGCATCAAACCGCCGTTGAACACCGGAATAGGCTCCCCGGCCAAGATGGCTTTGGTGAAGATATACAGGGCCATGTCCGGCCGGCCCCACGGGCCATACACGGTGAAAAAGCGCAGCCCCGTGCTGGGAATGCCGTACAGCACGCTGTAGCTGTGAGCCATCAGTTCGTTGGATTTTTTGCTTGCCGCATACAGACTGACGGGGTGGTCCACGTTGTCCGTTTCCGAAAACGGCAAGGACTCGTTCAAGCCGTAAACGGAACTCGAAGAGGCAAAGACAAGATGCCCCACTCCGCTCCGCCGGCAGCCTTCAAGCACATTGGCAAAGCCCACAAGGTTGGAACGCACATATGAACGGGGGTTTTCCAGACTGTAGCGAACCCCGGCCTGGGCGGCCAGGTTGATCACGTGCGTGAAGGCGTTGTCGGCAAAGAGCCGATCCATGCCGTCATCGTCGGCCAGATCCAACGGAAGGAAGGCGAAGGCCCCCTCGCGCCGCAGAATGTCCAGGCGGTCGCGTTTCAAGCGCGGGTCGTAGTAGTCGTTCAGGTTGTCGATGCCTGTGACCGCGTGCCCGTCGCGCAGCAAACGCAAACACACATGAAAGCCGATAAACCCGGCCGCTCCGGTAACCAAAATATTCACACCAAAGCTCCTGTGAAATCTTTAATTTTATAATGGGCTTGGGCTGTCGCCCAAACCCACCTGGGGGAAATGATTTCCCCCAGACCCCCTCATGTGTCGGCCGGTCCACGCAACGCGTGGGCCGGCCGACAAAGGGGGTGCAGGCGTCGCCCGCGTTGCGCTGAGATGAACATTTCACATCGCGGGAGTGGTGAGGACCGGTTGACCTCGGCAGCCCTGGCTCAACCCCTGCCGGGGGCTTGAGGGGCGGAGTCCCCCAACATCTCCCCACCTTATCCTCTCCCTCCCGGGACGATGCCGGGAAGGCCGGAGAACTGCGCAGCCAAAAATTCGACGCAGGGGGCGCACAGACCGGGCTCGGCGACCAATTGGGCCATGCCCGGCAGAAGCAGGAACAGACGGCCTGCATGGATAACTTGGGTAAACGGCGTGGTCAGCGCGACCGGCGCCCCGCACATGGGCACGGACTCGCCCCCCAGCAGAATCACCGCGCGGGGGCGCAGACGCCCAAGACCCGCGAGAAACTGCCCTGGGGCGTCTTCAGGACGCTCTTCGGGCAACTGCAGGGGCCAGAAGCAGCTCGTACCCTTTGGCAGCCGCAGAGCGCCGATAAGACCTCGCAGACGGGTGGAGCGTTCGGGGTCGCCCTTGCCGCCAAGGTCGACACCAAGCTCGGGGTAGGTCCAGAGCACCGGCGCGGGCGAGGTGCGGTCGACAAGAGCCTGCCGGGCCGGGGTCAAGGCCGGAAGCGGCTTTTTGGCCGCAGCGGCGGACGGAGCCGGGCGGGAAACGTGGGCATCGGCCGGGCGCGCGGCGGACTTGGCAGGCGCAGAACGCCTCTCCCCCACCGAGGGGGCGACAGCGGGCCGCGCGGAAGGAGCGGAGGAAGCTTGGGGGCTTCCCGCAAAACCAAAGGAAGAGGAGGCCTCGGGGGAAGCCGGGGCGGCTCCCGAAAGGTTCGGGGCGGCCGAAGAGGGCGAAACAGTCGAGGTTGCGGGGGAAGATGCCGGGAGACCGGTTTGCAGGAGCGCGGCGATTTCCGGATCAAGGCCCGGAGCTTCCGGGTCGGGCCACAGGTGCAGAACCCCGGCGGCATACCAGGGGCGCAGCATCTCGTTCAAAGTTACAGGGAGAACAGCCAATCGAGCAGCCTCCAGGCCACGTCCGCCTTGCTTTGCGAGGGCCAGTGCTCGGAACGCCCGGAGCGGTCGGCCGTGAACAGGGTGTTGGTGGGGGAACCGAACCCGGAGTCGGGCCGGCCCACAAGGTTGCCGGCGATCATGTCGACTTTTTTACGGGTCAGCTTACCCCTGACGGCGGCTTCCAGGTTGCCGGTCTCGGCCGCGAAGCCGAGCAGGCGCCGGTGGTCGTCCGCGCCGCGCGCCGAGGCGAGGTCGGCCAAAATGTCGGGGTTGGGCGTAAAGCGCAGGCTGAAGCCGTCGGCCGCCCCGCTCTTCTTGAATTTTTCCGGCCCGTGCGGCTCGGGAGAGAAGTCCGCCACCGCCGCCGTACAGATGCCGGCGTCCATTTCCGGCCACAGTTCCATGGCCCGCTCGTACATTTGCCGGGCGGACTCCACGTCATGTCTGTGCACGCCTTCGGGCAGATCCGGCACACCCGGACCGGCCACGGCGTGGACTTCCGCCCCGCGCAGCCAGGCTGCCGTGACCAGGGCCGCGCCCATCAAACCGGTGGAGCGGTTGGTCCAAAAACGCACGCCGTCCCAGGCTTCCCGCGTGGGGCCGAGCGTAACCACAATTTTGCGCCCTTCCAACGAGGCGTCTGAAAGCCCGGCCGCGCAGGTCTTCAAAGCGTGGAGCAGAATTTCCTCCAGCCGAACCAGTCTGCCCTGCCCTTCGTCGCCGCAAGCCACCGCGCCGCATTCCGGGGTCAAAATCGTATGCCCCCGGCGACGCAGCACGGCGACATTCTCGCGGGTGGCTGCGTTGGTCCACATGCGCGGGTTCATGGCCGGAGCTATGACCATGGGGCCGGGAAAAGCCAGGGCCTGGGCCGCGGCCAAGGTGTCCGCCGCGCCGTGGGCCGCGCGGAATAAAAAGTCCGCCGTGGCCGGCGCGACCACAAAGGCGTGGGCGGCGGCGCCGGGGTTCAGGTGGCCGTAAACCGTACCGTCTTCCTGCCCGAACATGCCTTCATAGACCACGTCCGCGCCCAGCGAGGCGAAGGTCAGAGGCGTGATAAAGCGGGCTGCGGCCGGGGTAACCGTCACCCCGACCCCCAACCCGGCTTTCATGGCCATGCGCATCAACTCCACGGCCTTATACGCGGCGATGGAGCCGCATACGACCAGGTGCAGCCGGCGTCCGGCCAAGGCGGAAAAACGAAACGCGGGCATTATTGGCTCAGCTTTTGTTTGCCGTCGGAAGAGGACTTCACGCCCGGCGTGCTGTAGGCCGTGATGTCCAGGTTGGCCGAATCGCCCTGCATCCGGGGCGAGACAAAGATTTCCATGTCGGTAAAGACCATGCCGTCGGTGAAGACCAAGGTGGCCATGCGGTCGGGCTTTTCAAACACCAGGATGGAATCTTTGGAGCGCAGCAACGAACGCAGGCTCCAGCCGTTGGCGGCCATGTTCTTGCGCATGGAGTTCATCAGAGAAACCAACTCGACCCGGCCGGAGAATTTCTGCACGCCGCACTTGGCGCCGCTGGAAGTGAAGGTAACGAATGTGTTGCTCGAAACGATGGGTTCGCTCATCTCGCGGGGAATCGGAATATCCGGGAACTCGGCCACAAACGTCGGCGGGGGAGGCGTGGAGGTGTCTTCCGCAAAGGGATTGACCAACGAGCCGTCTTTGCCGCAGCCGCCAAGCACAATGACAAAACACAGCAGGAAAAGCGGGGTCCATTTCTTCATAAGGAACTCCTTCACAGGATGAGGAATGTTTCGGTGGTTGCGCCGAAATCGTTGGCAAAAGCGGCAAATAAGTCAAGTAAAATCTCTGAGGTGGGGAACCGGGGGCGCTGCCCCCACACCCCCGGCAGGGGGATTGAGCCAGGGCTGCCGAGGTCAACCGGTCCTCACCACTCCCGCGATGTGAAATGTTTATCTCACCGCAACGCGGGCGGCGCCTGCACCCCCCGATTGGGGAGACCTTGATAGAGAGGAAACTATAAGCGACAGATAAATACAGAATTTTAAGCCCTTTTGGCGCGGGATGCAAAACCGGAACTCGCGCCGTTCAACCGCATTCCAGCCCGGCCGGGTACCCGAAGCGTCTCTGCACCGGCCCGGAATGCTCGCAAGCGCCCCCCAGACCGGCTACGCGCTTATGCCCGAGGAATACAAGGGTGAGGTCGGTATGACACTGTTATACAAGATCGAGGAACATACCCGCCGGGAAGGGGAATGCGCGTGAACCCTTCAATGCCGAAAGCCCGCGCTGCGCGCGGGCTTTCGGCAATTGGGGGTGCAGGGGGTTCAACCCCCTGCCGGGGGTGTGGGTGCCGCTTGCAGCATCGTGAGACAGCCGCTTCATATCGCGGGAGCCTTGGAGATCGGCTGATCTTCGCGGCCCTGTTTGAGCCCCACCCTACCCCACCTTACCTTGCCAAAACGTCAAAAATCGTCCATAGAGCGCGAAAATGCTTCCACGCAAAGGATATTCTATGACGACCTATCAGGAACTTCGCCGTTCGTTGCAGGCTTCTCCCAAGGTGTGGCTGGTCACCGGCGCGGCCGGCTTCATCGGCTCCAACCTGGTCGAGACCCTGCTCTCTCTTGGCCAAACCGTGCGCGGCCTGGACAACTTCTGCACCGGATACCAAAAGAACTTCGACATGGTCCGTGAAGCCGTGGGAGAAGAGGCTTGGGGCCGCTTCTCCTTTATTGAAGGCGACATTCGCGATCTGCCCACCTGCCACAAGGCTTGCGCGGGCGTGGAAAAAGTGCTGCATGAGGCGGCCATCGGCTCTGTGCCGCGCTCGATCGAAGACCCCATCTTCAGCAACGCCAACAACATCGACGGATTCCTGAACATGCTGGTCGCGGCCCGCGACGCCGGCGTGAAGGGCTTTGTCTACGCGGCCTCCAGCTCCACCTACGGTGACGAGCCCACCCTGCCCAAGCGCGAGGACCGCATCGGCAAGCCGCTTTCGCCGTACGCGGTGACCAAGTATGTCAACGAACTGTACGCGGACGTGTTTGCCACGGCTTACGGCGTGAAGACCATCGGCTTGCGCTATTTCAACATCTTCGGCCGTCGGCAGGACCCGGACGGCGCGTATGCCGCCGTGATTCCCCAGTGGTTCGCCGCGGTCATGCGTGAAGAGACCCTGTACATCAACGGCGACGGCGAAACCTCGCGCGACTTCTGCTACATCGACAACTGCGTGCAGGCCAACATCCTGGCCGCCTGCGCCAAAGACGAGGCCTGGAACCAAATCTACAACGTGGCCGTGGGTGAACGCACCACGCTGAACGAACTGTTCACGATTATTCGTGACGAAGCCGCCAAGTTCAACCCCAAGGCCGCCGGGGTTCAGGCCATGCACCGCGACTTCCGGGCGGGCGACATCCGCCACTCGCTGGCGGACATCTCCAAAGCCGCGAACCTGCTGGGTTACGCCCCCACGCATTCGGTCCGCCAAGGCCTGGACGAGGCTGGCCGCTGGTACGCCGAAAACCTATAATGCCGCGACCAGGGAAACCCATGACCGTGGACCCGCGCGCCAAGCGCCCGGCCCGGCAATACCCCGCTCTTGTCGCCGTTCCGACGCAAGAACGACTGTCCATGTAAATACTCCCATAACGGCGCGGCTTTCCTGTGAAGGCCGCGCCGTTTCATTTTGAAAACTTACCGGACAATTGCCGAATGAATACGCTCTCGGAAAAGGAAAAAATGCTCGCCGGGGAGCTTTTTTCGTCCGCCGACCCGGAACTCGCGGCGGATCGCCTGCGCGCCAGGCAACTGCAGCGCCGATACAACACCTCCGACGACGACGACTTTCCGGCCCGGCTCGCCCTGCTGCGGGAACTTTTCGCCGCCGTGGGCGACGACCGCGCCTACATCGAGCCGCCCTTCTTCTGCGACTATGGCTACAACATCCACATCGGAAAACGTTTTTACGCCAACTACAACTGCGTGTTCCTCGACGTGGGCAGGCTCGAGATCGGCGACGACTGCCTGATCGGCCCCGGCGCACACATCTATACGGTCAACCATCCTCTGGGTGCCGCCCGCCGCGCCCAAGGCGTGGAATACGCCCGTCCGGTGCGGCTGGGTCATACTGTCTGGATCGGCGGCGGGGCGATTGTCCTGCCGGGCGTGAGCATTGGAGACGGTGCGGTAATCGCGGCCGGGGCCGTGGTCACGCGTGATGTACCGGCGAACGCGCTCGTGGCGGGCAACCCGGCCCGGATTGTCCGAAAGCTGGACTAAGGGGAGAGGACAGAGTCGCAACAGACATCGGGATTTTTGCAGGACGAAACACCGGCAGACCCCCGGCGGCGGGTACGCTACGAGGAGTTTCGTTTTCTGCCAAGGAGGAACGCTTTTTTATGAAGGGAGTGTACTCTTACGCCACTCGACCGGAGCAAAAGGGCCGTTTGACGCAGTAATTGGGCGAAAGATTTATTTGGAAACGGCCCCTAAACCAGGCGGTCGAAAATCCAGGTGTAGAGCGAGCGGGTCAGCAGGGAAACTTTCAGGCGCAGGGAGGCGGAATCCTCGGCGTTCAGGGCCAGCACTTCCGCAAGGTATGAGGCGACCGGCAGAAAGTCCGTATCGCGTTTGTCTTTGAGCAAATCCACGTAAATGCCGATCCGGGCGCGTAATTTGGCGGATTCTTTATCTGTGCCGGCGAAGCGCGGGGACGTTTCCAGATAGCGCTTGAGGAAGTCATCCGCATCGTTGGGGAACGAGCGCAGCAAAGCCAAGTGCCACAGCCCGACGGTCAAAGCATTCAGCTCGCGTATCGCCCGCTTGCGGCGCACCATTTGCAGCGGTCCGCCGCCGATGCCGAGGCCCGGCAGCTCGGCTTTGAAGTCAAAGGAATCGAGCAGCCCTTCAAAGTTGCGAAGCACCTCTTCGGCGCTGTACAAGGATTGGGGGCTTTGTTCTTCGGAAATGGGCAGAGAGTGCGTGACGTTCGTCATGGGTGCAAAGTAGCAAAAACCCGCGAGACCGGCAAGATCGTGGACTCCAACACAGCGAATTATAAATGAAATGATATCACGGCGAAATCAACCCACGCCCTTCTCCGCCAATCTCGATGCGGATCATATCGCCGAAGCGCGACGATTCTTTCCGCGCGGGTTGTTCCAACCGGAAGGCAGTTTCCGTTTTTCCCTTGCCTCCCTTTTGCCTGCGGCTTTCGCGCAGCTTCAGCAAGTTGACGATAAGCTTGCCGATTTAGGAGCGGGCTGCGGTGTGGCCGGATTCGCCGCCCTGCTCCGTTTGCCGGGGCTTCAGGTGACGGCGGTCGAGCGAGAACCCGTTCTTTGTGAATCCATCCGCCGCAATGCCGCACTCTTGGGCCTGACGGAGCGGATCCGGGTGGTGGAAGCCGACCTGGGGGGGGTGCTGCCGGAAGATCTCCGGGCAAGCATGGCCGTGGTTCTGGCCAACCCGCCGTATCGGCGCAGAGGCCACGGCCGTTTGCCGCCCAGCGGTTTACGCGCCCGCGCCCTGTTTGAAGACGGACCCCACACCCTGCCGGATTTCTGCCGAGCGGCGGCCTTTTGCCTGCGCCCGGAAGGCCGGTTCGTCGCGGTCTACCCTGCCGAGCGCCTGACCGATCTGCGAGCGGCTTTGGAATCCGCCCGCCTCGGCCTATCGCGCCTGAGGCCCGTGCGTTCCTTCGCGGATGCACCGGATACCCTCGTTCTGGCCGAAGCCCGCCCGAACGGGTCCTGCGGCCCGGCCGAGCCTTGCGTCGAGCCCGCTCTTGTTCTGCATCAGATTGTCGCCGGGCGAGCCGGCCTCACTCCTCAAGCGTTGGAATTTTGTCCTGAGTTGGGGTGTAATCGGTAGGTGGCGACATCTCATTATGGTAACTGAAAACCTGAAAGGAAGAGACCGACGAACAGCTCCCGTCGCTCCTTCTCGGTCCTGCGACCGAAAGCTCTTTTTCTTTCAATTTCACGTTGTCCGCTCCGCGTGGGCAGTGGGGGGGTATCTCGTGATACCCCCCCTGCCCCCCCACACGCCAGGGGTTGCACCCCTGGACCCGCTTGACGTTTCCTGGCGGCAGGGCTTAGCTCCCGAGGAGCTCTTTCCCCTCCTTACAGTCGGGAAAAAGCTCCTCGGGGCTTCGGGAGCCTCCTCCTTCGCTCCGCTCGGTCCGGGGTCTCCCTGCGCGCCCTGCCTGAATGCCGCCGCGCTCTCGCGGCCACATCAATCCTTTGCGTCTCAACAAATCTTTTGCACTATACAACGGCGGTCGCCGGTCCAAAAGACTCGGCCAAGCCGAAGGCGATTCCCCTGCGCAATACCGCTCATATCCTTCACCCCGCAAAGGTATATGGTCGAGCCAAAGAAGCTTCCCGGCGCCACCCTTCTTACCGGTACTCCTTCTATAAAGGCATGCGGCCGGTCTTGAGACATTTGGGAGCATTCCGGCCCAGTGCAGAGACGTTCCGGGTACCCGGCCGGGCCGGAATGCGCCGGCAAGGCGCGAGTCACAGTTTCGTACCCGCACCAATAGGACACTAAAAATCTTCATGCAGGACAGCTTATAAGCGCGCACTGCTTCCACCTTGCCAAGCGTCTCTCTCTCCAATCGAGGGGGTTCGGGGGAAATCATTTCCCCCGAGGAAACCGGGGCAACGCTCCCAACAAAAATACTCTCCCTTTTCCCCCTCTCTTCTTCCCACCTCTTCGCTCCTCCATCCGCCCGTCCCCCGGCCCCCGCTCCCACCCCGCCAATTTGCTTTTACGGCGAAAGGGGCTATATTCCGCTTTTGCGTTACGGGCCGCCAAGCAAACCGCCCCAAGGATACCGTATGTCTTCGCGCACCATATTTCTCGCGGACCGCTGCAAGGGCTGCATGCTCTGCTCCACGGTCTGCCCCAAGAGCATCATCATCCAGACCGAGACGCTGAACCGGCAGGGCTACAAGGTCGCCGGGATCTCGGACATGGGCAAATGCACGGGCTGCGGCTCCTGCGCCCTGATTTGCCCGGACATGGCCATTCGGGTTTTCACCACAAAAATGAAAAAGGAACAGCCATGACCGCGAACGCGACCCTTACCGGCGCTCCGGCCCGGCCCGCGGGCGACAAGCTCCTGCTCAAGGGCAACGAGGCCGTGGCCCGCGGCATGCTCGCGGCCGGGGTACGCTGTTACTTCGGCTACCCGATCACGCCCCAGAACGACATTCCGGAATACCTTTCGGTTGAGCTGCCCAAAATCGGCGGCCGGTTTGTCCAGGCCGAAAGCGAAGTCGCGGCCGGAAACATGCTGCTCGGCGCGGCCGGAGCGGGCATCCGCGCGGCGACCTCGTCGTCCAGTCCCGGCATCTCGCTGATGCAGGAATCCATCTCGTACATGGCCGGGAGCGAACTGCCCTGCCTGATCGTGAACATGAACCGGGGCGGCCCGGGCCTGGGCGACATCTGTACCGGCCAGGGCGACTATTATCAGTCTACGCGGGGAGGCGGCCACGGCGACTACCGCACGTTGGTGCTCGCGCCCTCGGGCTGCCAGGAGGCCTATGATTTGACCATCCTGGCCCTGGATCTGGCCTACCGCTACCATACCCCGGTCATTTTGCACGGCGACGGGATCATCGGCACCATGAAGGAGGCCGTGACCCTGTGGAAACCCGGCAAGCCGGACAACGCCGACGCGGCCGATTGGGAACTTTCGGGCTGTAAAGGCAGACAGGCCCGGCTGATCAAATCCCTGCGCCTGGAAGAAGGCGCGCTGGGCAAACACAACCGGCACCTGGCGGCCAAGTATGCCTCCATGAGCGCGGAAGCGAGAGCCGAAAGCTTTGAGACCGAAGACGCGGACCTGATCGTGGTGGCCTTCGGGTCATCCGGGCGCATCGCCAAGAGCGCGGTCCGGTCGTTGCGGGCCAAGGGGTACAAGGTTGGGCTGGTCCGGCCGATCACCCTGTATCCGTTCCCGGACAAAGTGCTGGCCGATTTGGCCACCGCGGGCAAACGCTTTTTGACCATTGAGCACAACACCGGCCAGATGGTCGACGACGTGCGTCTGGCTGTGCGCAAGCACGCGGATTCTACCTTTTTCGGCTGGATGCCGGGGGATCTGCCCGCCTCGGACGACTATACCGGCCCCATTCTGGAAGAGCTGCAACGCATTGCCGGCTCCGGCGGGAGGACAAAATGACCCCGGATCTTGACGAATTCGCCGCCCCGGAAGACGTCGCGGCCTGCGATTTGACCTGCGCGCCCCTGCCGGGCGAACGGGCCGTCAACACGCATCCGCGTTCGCTGCTTGAGCGGGCCACGCACTTCTGCCCCGGCTGCCATCACGGCATCGTCCACCGTATTGTGGCCGAGCTGCTGGATGAAATGAACCTGCGGGAAAAGGCCGTGTGCATCGCTTCCATCGGTTGCTCGGCCTTCATCTATAACTATATCGACGTGGATGTGCTCGAAGCCCCCCACGGGCGCGGCCCGGCGGCCGGCACCGGGGTCAAAAGCGCCCGGCCCGACGCGTTTGTCTTCACCTATCAGGGCGACGGCGACCTGGCCTCCATCGGCATTGCCGAAATCATTCACGCGGCCGCGCGGGGCGAGAACATGAGCATCGTGTTCGTGAACAACACGGTTTACGGCATGACCGGCGGCCAGATGGCCCCCACCACCCTGCCCGGCCAAAAGACCACCACCTGCCCGGAAGGCCGCTGCGCCGAACGCGAAGGCGGACCCATCCGGATGACCGAAATCATTGCCGGGCTCGACGGCACGGCTTACGCCGCCCGCGTTTCCCTGCACGACGTCAAGCATATCCGCCAGGCAAAAAAGGCGCTGCGCCGGGCCTTTGAGGTTCAGGAACGCAAGCTCGGCCTCGGGTTTGTCG
The DNA here is from genome assembly GCA_031551885.1 of Desulfovibrio sp. GTDB lineage: Bacteria > Desulfobacterota > Desulfovibrionia > Desulfovibrionales > Desulfovibrionaceae > Frigididesulfovibrio. Next base: position 2,444 of record JAVBMX010000022.1, on the reverse strand, counting down.
AGCTGCTCTCGGGCTGCCCGACCAACTGGCGGCTTTCGGCCGTGGCCTCCAACGAGCGCATCGCCAAAGAAATGATCCCGGCCTTCCCTCTGGGGGTGTTCAAAGACGCCCCGGCCGAGTGCACCTGCGCGGAGGTGACGGCATGAGCGTTTACACCGACGTGATCATCGCCGGGTTCGGCGGCCAGGGGGTGTTGCTGATCGGCAACCTGCTGGCCCAGGCCGGCCTGGAAGCGGACCTGAACGTGACCTTCATCCCGGTCTATGGGGCGGAAATGCGCGGCGGCACGGCCAACTGCACGGTGGTCGTCTCGTCCGAGGAAATCGGCTCGCCGATCATCAAGCGTCCCAAGAGCTTGATCATCATGAACCAGCCCTCGCTGGACAAATTCCAGCCTCGCCTGGAAGACGGCGGCATCCAGATCGTCAACGCCGATCTGGTCGACCACGCGGCCATCGAGACCACGCGGGTGAAGTCGTATGCCGTGCCGGCCAACACGTTGTCCGAAGCCCACGGCGGTACCCGCACGGCCAACATGGTCGCCCTCGGGGCCTACCTGGGAGCCACCGGCGCCGTGCCCCTGGCGGCGGCCCAAAAAGCCCTGGAACACGTTATCGCCGGCCATTACGCCAAGCTCATTCCCCTGAACGCGGCAGCCCTGGAGACTGGGTACAACGCAGTGAAATGAATATCATGGGGGACTCCGTCCCCCACCCCCCGGCAGGGGATTGAATCCCCTGCACCCCCATTGTCGGCAAACCGCGCGAAGCGCGGATTTGCCGATATATGAGGGGTCTGGGGGAATCATTCCCCCAGGCGGGGTTTGGGGCGGCAGCCCCAAAGAATCTCATTCAACAACAACACGAGGCGCCATGATTCTACCGGTCATCCTCTGCGGCGGCGACGGCACCCGGCTCTGGCCGGCCTCGCGCAAGGGCCTGCCCAAGCAATTCATGCCCCTGCACGGGTCCACCCTGTTTTGCGACACCCTGTCTCGGGCGCGCTTTTTGGCCCCGGAGGCCGCTCCCCTGGTGCTCTGCAACCGGGAGCACCGCTTCCTCGCGGCGGCCCAGATGCAGGAAGAAGGCCTGCAACCCGGCCCGGACAAATCGCCCGTCATCCTCGAGCCCGTGGGCCGAAACACCGCTCCGGCTATTGTCTCGGCCGCATTGTTTGTCGAGGCCGACGACCCGATCCTGCTCATCCTGCCCTCGGATCACCGCATCGCCGACCCCGCCCCCCTGAAAACGGCCCTGACGTCGTCCCTGCCGGCCGTTCAGGCCGGGCGCATCATCACCTTCGGAATTATTCCAAACGCCTCGGAAACGGGCTATGGCTACATCAAGCGCGGCGCGGCCCTTTCCCTTGATGTTTTCGAAGTCGCGCGCTTTGTGGAGAAACCTGATTCCGTTACGGCGCAAGGTTTTTTGGACTCCGGCGACTATTTTTGGAACAGCGGCATGTTTCTGGCCAAGGCCTCGACCCTGATTCGGGAGTTCGAGATCCACGCTCCGGATATTCTCGAAGCCTGCCGCGCGGCGCTCGAAACCCGGCGCATCGACCTCGACTTCATCCGCCTGGGCGAGGAAGCCTTTGCCTCCTGCCGTTCCGAGTCGCTGGACTACGCGATCATGGAGCGCACCGCCCACGCGGCCGTCGCCCCCCTGCCCGTGGCCTGGAGCGACCTCGGCTCCTGGAACAGCCTGTATGAGGTCGAGAGCAAAGACCCGGCCGGCAACGCCCTGGTGGGCGACGTCACGGCCGAGGACTGCACCGGCACCCTGATCCTGTCCCAGTCACGCCTGACCGCCGCCGTCGGGCTGCGCGACATGGTGGTTGTGGAAACGGCCGACGCCGTGCTGGTCGCCCCGCGCGACCGCTCGCAGGAAGTGAAAGGCATCGCCGCCGCCCTGCTCAAAGCCGGGCGCAAAGAACCCCTGGAGCACGCCGTGGTCCACCGCCCTTGGGGCAGTTTCCAGGGCATCGCCTTGGCCGACCGTTTTCAGGTCAAGCGAATCATCGTGTCGCCCGGCAAGCGGCTTTCCCTGCAAAAGCACCATCATCGGGCCGAGCACTGGGTTGTGGTGCGCGGCACGGCCAAGGTCACCATCGACGGCAAGGAAATCCTCGTCCATGAAGACCAGTCGACCTACATTCCCATCGGCGACGTCCATCGCCTGGAAAACCCCGGCAAAATTCCCCTGGAGTTGATTGAAATCCAAACCGGCTCCTACCTCGGCGAAGACGACATCGTCCGCCTGGACGACACGTATGGGAGAGTCGAAGGGTAAGATAAAGAAGAGGAATGGGGGGGGGGGGGGGGGGGGGGGGGGGGGGGGGGGGGGGGGGGGGGGGGGGGGGGGGGGGGGGGGGGGGGGGGGGGGGGGGGGGGGGGGGGGGGGGGGGGGGGGGGGGGGGGGGGGGGGGGGGGGGGGGGGGGGGGG
>JAVBMX010000092.1:0-52090 GCA_031551885.1 Desulfovibrio sp. | reverse complement strand
CCTTTCAGGGAGGCTTGGAGGTGCCACCCGCGTTGTTCTAAGGCAACATTGCTCACATCACGGAGGTGCCGGCCGGCGGGTTACTCACGCAGCCCTGTTTGCGCCCCTCCAAAGGAACAATTAACGAGTCCTGAACCTAGGGCATCGGCGGCACAGGGCGCGAAGGCCGAAAGCCGCCAAAAGCGACACGCTTTGTGGCTGTTTGAGAACGTCCGGCAGGCGGCGGGCCGTCCGTGCGCTTGGCCGACAACGAAACGCGTTCGATGGTCGGCGCTATCGCTTCCAGTGCACCACATTGATGTCGGCCACAAAGACCTCCGCTCCCGGCGGAACCCAGAGGCCGACTCCGGAACCCGAGTCGAGAGGAAGCCTGAGGTCGTCCACCAGCAGACAGGGGTGTGAGGACCCGTTCAGGTACAGACGGGCTTTGGGGCCGCAGATCTCCATACGCAGTGAAAGCCATTCGGCGGGCGGGCAATCCATATACACAGCATAGCGGCCGGGGGATTGTTCACAGAGCGTATCTGCCGGGAAACTCGGCAGGCTGATGTATTGCACCGCGAGGTTGCGCCTGTATTGGTCGTGGCTGCGGGAGGCCGCCGGGTTCAGAAGAAATCCCTCAAATGCGCCTTCGGCGTTGATTCGAAAGGCCGGCCCCGCTTGGCCGGCTTCCGCCGGCTTGGTCGGGCGGTTGCGGCACGAGAAACTCATTTCGAGCAGGCCGTTTTGGAATTCCAGGCCGGGCACCAGAGCCAACCCAAAGGTCGAGGTTTTGGACGTGTGGGTCAGGCGGGTGCACTTTTTGCCCCGGTGCGTCGCGGCCTTCGCATCGACATCGTGCAGGATGAGCGTCTGGGAGCCGTCCAGAAGAAACGTCTCGTTGTCCGTGACCGTGAGCCCCGGCGAAAATCCGCCGGCCGGCAAAGGAAGCGTGCGCTGGAGGAATTCCCCGGCAAAGGCCGCTGCGGAAGGATCTCCGGCTTGCACGGACAGGCGTCTGCCGCCCCGACGAGGAGGGGAAGGGGAGAGACTGGGTCTGGACATGCGTATAGTCCTTTGTCTGCGCGACAGACGATTTGACTCCACCCGGAATACCGGCGTGGAGCCTCCAACAAACCCCCCGTTATTGCATACAGTATTTTGAGCAAAGATTCAAGGATGATCGGGGAACGGCGGGGCCGTTGGTTGAAGACCGCGTCGCGTCGGCGCATTGTTCCCGGGGTGAGCGGGAATCGGTTGAACCGGCCAAGTCGGTAAAAACGCCGCCGTCGAAAGACGGCGGCGTTTCGGGCGCGTGTGCCGGGCCGCAGCGGGCGTTTAATGCGGGGTGAGCCTAGTCCACCCTGTGATGGCAGCCGAGGGCCGAGGTGTTGCGCAGAGCCGCCTGGGTGATCAGGTAGGCGGTCTGGCAGCCGTGGAAGAGGTCCACCAGGCTTTTCGACAGGGGCGTGGCCCGGTAGAAGGTATGAATGCGGCGCGATAGATCGCGCAGGTCTTCAAACGCGCGGGAAAGGCGCGCCCCGGTGCGGGTGATGCCCACATAATTCCACATGCTGGTACGGATGGCCGTCCAGTCTTGGGCGATCAGGGCCGGGTCCGCGTCGTCGCCGTCGCGGGAAGCCCAGTCGACAATGGCCTCGTGCAGGGCCGCGTCGGCTTTCAGGCCGCGCTCATAGCGTTCGGCCACGTGGTCCGCCGCTTCTTTTCCCCACAGCAGGGCTTCGAGCAGAGAGGTACTGGCCAGGCGGTTGGCCCCATGCACCCCGGTGCAGGCGCATTCGCCCACGGCGTAGAGGCGTTCCAGGGTGGTGCGGCCGTGGCGGTCGGTGAGAATGCCGCCGCAAAAGTAGTGAGCGGCGGGCACCACCGGGATGGGCCGGGAAAGCAGGTCGATGTCGCGTTCCAGGCAGCTTTGCATCACGGTGGGAAATCGTTCGGCCACGTTGGGCACCTGGGTGGCGTCCAGGTATACGCAGGGCTCGTCGCCGGCGTGCAGCTCATCCACAATGGCCCGGGCCACAATGTCGCGGGGGGCCAGCTCGGCGCGGGGGTCTTTGCCGACCATGAAGCGTTCGCCCCTGGCGTTGAGCAGAACGGCTCCCTCACCGCGCAGGGCTTCGGTGATCAGCACTCGGCGCGGCTCGGTGTGGTACAGGGCCGTGGGGTGAAATTGCATGAATTCCATGTTTTCCAGGCGGACAAAAGCCCGACTGGCCATGGCCACGCCCGAACCCACGGCCGTGGCGGAGTTGGTGGTGTGCAGAAACACCTGCCCGACCCCGCCCGTGGCCAAAATGACCACGTCGGCCAAAACGGTTTCCACCACCTCTTCGATTTCGTTGTAGACGTAGGCCCCGCAGCAGCGGTTTTCCAACTGGTAGCGGTAGGTCATGCCGGCGGTATGGTGGTGCGAGGTCAACAGGTCCACGGCCGTGCGCGAAGGCAGGAACGTGATGGCCGGGTTTTTGCGCACCGCATCGAGCAGATGGGTCATGATCGTCCGGCCGGTGTGGTCCGCGCAGTGCAGAATGCGCCGGTTGGAGTGCCCGCCTTCGCGGGTCAGGTCCCATTCGCCGTCGGTGTAGCGTGGATCATGGGCGGCGTGACGGTCAAACGGCACGGCAAGGCGCTTGACCAGCAGGTCCTCCACCGCTTTCGGGCCGTTCTCGGCGAGCAGGTGGACGGCTTCGGACGAATTGTGCCGGTGCCCGGCGACCAGAATGTCTTCGGCCAAGGAAGCGGCTTCGTTGGGGTCTTCGGCGCGGTAGATGATCCCGCCTTGGGCCAGCCAGGAGTTGGCGTTGTCCACAGTGTCGGAGGACGCGATCAAGGTCACGGGAACACCCTTGTCCGCCAGGCGCAGGGCTGCCGCGCAACCGGCCAGGCCGGCGCCGATGATCAAAACCGGAGTGTATTTGCGGATGGACATGGCGACCTCGTTGATTGATGGGGGCTGCTCCCAAAACCTGCCTGGGGGAAATGATCGACTCGGCGCGTCGTGCGCCTCGCCCTTCGGGTGCCGTCGGAAGGCGCCGGCCGGATGAGTTCCCTACATCCTCATGTGTCGGCAAATCCGGCGTGAAGCGCCGGTTTGCCGACACATGAGGGGGTCTGGGGGGAATCATTCCCCCCAGAAACGGAATTCATATCGGTTCTACGCGCAAACGCGGAGCATGGTTTCCAGGGCGGCGCGGGCGTTGTCGGCCGCCCCGACCGGCACCCGAACCAGAAATTCATCCGACCCTTGGTCGATGGCCCGCAGGCAGGCCTCCAGGCGCTCTTCGGTGGTCTGGGCCATATGCGGGCAGGCGCTCTCGGCCAACGGCAGCACGGTGATCCGCCCGGCATGCTCGCGGGCCAGGCGTTCCACCAAGTTGACCTCCGTGCCCACGACGATGACGGCTCCGTCTTCGGCTTCCTTGGCGTAGCGGATGATGAACGAGGTGGAACCCGCCGCGTCCGCCGCTTTGACCACTTCCGGGGTACATTCCGGGTGAACCACGATGCGGGCTTTGGGGTTTTCTTCCCGGTGCCGGGCGATCTGGTGCAGGTTGAAGTGGGTGTGGATGGTGCAGTGCCCCGGCCAGAGCAGCAGACGGGCTTCGGCGGCTTCGTCCTCATCGATGCGCGCGCCGTCGTCACGGATGCTCAGACGCATACGTTCGCTTTCGGGAATGCCCAAAAGATCGGCTGTGTTGGCCCCCAGGTTGCGGTCCGGCACAAAGAGCACTGCGTCGCCTTGGGCAAAGGCCCAGGAAAGCATCTTTTGGGCGTTGGCCGAGGTGCAGACCGACCCGCCGTATTCGCCGACCACCGCTTTGACTTCCAGAGTGGAGTTCACATAGGCTAGGGGAATAATTTTACGGCCCTTCGCGGAGAGGCGCTCAAGCACTTTGCGCACCCGATCCGCCGGGGACATGAGGGCCATGCTGCATTCGGCCGAGGGCTCCGGCAAATGGACTTTTTGCCCCGGCTTGGCCAGCAGGGCGGCGGATTCGGCCATAAAATACACGCCGCAGAACACGATGTGATCGCAGTCCAGGGCGGCGGTGCGGCGGGCCAGTTCCAGGGAATCGCCGCGCAGATCCGTATGCCGGATGACGGTTTCTTCCTGGTAGTGGTGCCCCACGATGACCACGTTTTTGCCGAACTTGGCGCGCAAAGCTTCAATGGAGTTGTGCGGATCGGTCATGGGCCGGCCTTTTTTATCGGGATGTGCGCGGAAAAAAAGGAATATGCAGTCGGCCGGCGTTCCCGCGTATCCGCCGGGCGAGCCCCGAGGGGCTAGAGTTTTCTGGTCAGGAAGACGGTTTCACGTCGTCCACCGAGAACTTTAACCTGTTTTGTTTCTTTATGAAAGTCGGGATGTTTTGTGAAGTTTTTCACCAATTTTTCCGCCCCGGCGTCCTGCGGCAAACCCACAAGAGAAAACAGGAGATTGCGCCGTTCGCCGTAGAAAGAGAGGGTATTTCCCTTCTCCAGCACAATGATGTGAATGCGGTCCAGGTCAATGGCGGACTCCCGCTTGTCGGTGACCAGGGTAAGCGTGTCGGGAGCGAGCTTCGCCGTCACGCGTTCATAGGTCAGCGGCTTGAGCAGCAGCAGCGGGACAAGGCAAAGCGCCCCGCCGAGAATGCCGCGAATTACGCCGTTCAGCGAGTTGATTGCCGCTGTGACTTCTTCCGGGCCAAATGCGGCCAGGAAGATCAGGGCCGAAAAAAACAGAGTGTAGCCGATGACGAACAGGCGCAGTTTGTGGGGGCTTTGGGTCCGCAGTTCCACGGGTTCCATGGGGGGAAGCTTCACACGCATCATTCGTCCCTTATGCCGAGGCTTCAAGCCGCACGCGCATGCTGAAGTCGGCGGCCGGGGCGGAATGGGTCAGCCGGCCCACGGAAATGAAATCCGGCTTCCGGCGCGAGGCCGGGCAGGCCCGGGTCCGGATGGTGTCCAGGGTCACGTTGCCGCTGATTTCCACCTCGATTTCCGAGGGAATGCGGTCCAGGGATGCGGCCTCGGCCGCCGGGTCCATGTTGTCGAGCATAATCCGCGACACCTTGCAGGCCACGGCTTCCTCGACTTCGGCCGGGGTGCGGCATTCCACCTCAAGGGGCGGCATGGGGTCATACGCGCCGGCCGTTTTGGCCACGGCGGCCCGCACCGAGCCGGCGGCGTCGATGTGGGTGTCCTTGAGCATGAGCATCTCGGACAGGTTCATGCGATGGTTGTGCCCGCCGCCGATCCGCACGGCGTATTTTTCAGGGTACCGCAGACCGGGCAGGGTCTTGCGGGTATCGAGCAGGCGTACCCCCGTGCCTTCCAGGGCATCGGCATAAAGCCGGGCATGGTTGGCGACACCCGACATATGAGTAAGGAAATTCAAGATGATCCGTTCGGCCCGCAAAAGCATCCGGGCCGGGCCTTCCAGCCGGCAGACCTCGGTTCCGGACTCCGCCCGGTCGCCGTCGCGGGCGGCGAAGTCGACGCTCCAGCGTCCCGGCACCTGGCGGGCGGTTTCTTCCAACACCAGGCGGGCGATGGGCAGCCCGGCGATCAAGGTGCGCTCTTTGGCGATGATCCGCGCCTTCATCTCGGCTTCGGGAGAAAAGACCGCGTCGGCCGTCAGATCCGGCCCGTCTTCTTCAAGCGCGACGCGGATCGCGCGGAGCAGGAAATCAAGGCGTTCGCCCTGGAAGAATGCCGCGAAAAGGTCCCGATTCATCGTTGTGTCCCCGGCCGTGAAATGGTAAAGCTGGTCCGCGCAACGGCGGACCCGCCAAGGTATCGGGGCCGGTACCCGTTCGTCAAGCTCCCGACACGTTTTTCCCCGGATATCCCATGAGCAGCGGTCCGCATTTTTCCCCGGAATCTCCCCACGATCCGGACAAACTCCGCGAGGAGACCGCCGCCGCAACCACGGGGGAAGCCGGCAAGACGGCGGCTCCGGTCGACTGTTCCGAAGAGCTGGCCGTCTCGGAGTTCACCCACCCGGCCGACATGGCCGAGCACCTGGAAAACCTGAGTCTGGAAAAGCAGGTTTGCCTACTCAACGCCCTGCCCGTTGAAGAAGCGGCCGAAGCGCTGGCCGAGCTTGACGAGCACACCCGGGTCGAGATTCTGGAAAACCTGGACCCGGACACGGCCGCCGGAATCGTGGGCGAAATGTCGCCCGACGACGCCGCCGACGTACTCGACGAGCTGGATGAGGACCACAGCGACGTTCTGCTCTCCAAGCTGGAGTCCGAAGACGCCGAAGAGATCCGCAACCTCATGGCCTTTGACCCGGAAACCGCCGGCGGGGTCATGAACACCGAAATCCTGATTCTTTCCCAGGATCTCACGGCCGACGAAGCCATTCAGCATCTGCGCAGCGAAATCGGCGACAAGGAAATTCCCTATTACGCCTACATCGTGGACGCCGACGACATCCTGCTCGGGGTGCTCTCGTTGCGCAACCTGTTGCTCAGCCCTCCCGGCACCCTGCTGGCCAAGGAAGTCAAAGATCAGGACCTGATCGCCGTGCGCTTTGACGCCCCGCGTGAAGAAGTGGCCCGGCTGTTCAGCCACTATAATTTCATGGCCATGCCGGTCACCGACTATGAAGGCCGGTTGCTCGGGGTCATCTCGCACGACGACGTCATCGACATCATTCAGGACTTGGCGGGCGAAGACATGCTCGGCATGGTCGGCGCGGGTCAGGACGAAACCAGCGACACCCCCTGGCTCGAATCCGTGCGCATGCGGTTGCCCTGGCTGCTGGTGAACATGATCAACTCGGCGTTGTCCGCCTCGGTGGTCTGGTTTTTCGACGGCACCATCGCCCAGATGGCCGTGTTGGCCGTGTTCATGCCCATGGTCGCCAACCAGGCCGGAAACACCGGCCAGCAGGCTCTGGCCGTGATCATCCGGCAACTCGCCACCGAGCGGTTCGAGCGCAAACGCGCCTGGTGGGCCGTGCTGCGCGAAGGCAAGATCGGCCTGTCCAACGGAGCGATTTTGGGCCTGCTGGTTTGGGTGGCCATATTTTTATTCACCGGCAGCTTCGCCTTGGCTTCGGTCATGGTGGCGGCGCTGGTGCTCGACATGTTCCTCGGCGCGATCGCCGGGGCCTCCATTCCCCTCATTCTGAAGGAATTGGGCCGAGATCCGGCCCAGGCCTCCAGCATCTTCCTCACCGCCCTCACCGACGGGGCCGGCTTTTTCTTGTTCCTGGGCATGGCGACGATATTTTTGTTGTAGGCGGGGAATTCCTTTCCGGGGAAATTTCTCCGTTTCTTCCTCGGTCGTGCGACCGAATTTTTGTATATCTTACCCTGTTGGGGAAAAGCGTTCCGATCATTTTCCGGTTGTGCAACCGGAGTTTCTTTTTCTTTCAATTTCATGTTGTTCGCTCCGCTTGGGCCGGGGGGGGGTACACGCCCACCCCCTGCACCCCCGCGTGTCGGGGGCTCCGCCCCCGACCCCCGTTTAAGTTCGTCGAGGCCGTGGATATGGGCCGTCCCTGCGCGGCTTTTTTGTCCCTTTGGGTCAAAAAGATCCGCTCCGGGGCTTCGGGAGCCTCCTCCTTCGCTGTGCTCAGTCCGGGGTCTCCCTCCGCGCCATGCCACGGCCGGCAAGGCTCTCGCGGGAAAGTTATCCCGGTGAAGCAGGGCGGAATTAGCCTATGCGAGATGATGGTGCTTTTCAGATCATTTTCATTTGTGCAGAACGCGGAAGGGAGCCGGGTGGATGTCGCCGATCTTCAGGTTTCACAATGATGGCATTGGCTCGGAGACGTTGCTTTGAGCATCACGACTGCGCGGCACTCGGCAAAATACCTTTGCCCGGCGGAAGCCGGCCACACGGTATCGAGCTATTGAAACCTGAAAAAGTTTGATGGGAGCTGCGAGAGCGTCGATGGCCGTTGCGGGGCGCGGAGGGAGACCCCGGAGCGAACGAAGTGAGCGAGGAGGCTCCCGAAGCCCCGCAGGAGATCATTCCCGGACCGCAGGGGAGGGAAGAGCTCCGAAGGGGTTGAGCCCCGCTCGGCCAAGAAAATCCACGGGGTCCAAGGGGCGCAGCCCCTGGTGTGCGGGGGTGCAGGGGGTTGTCACACAACAACCCCCTGCCCAAGCGGAGCGGACAACGTGAAATTGAAAGAAAAAGCGGCTTCGGTCGCAGAACCGAGAAGAGGATACAGGGTCTTTTCCCAAAGAGGTTTTCGGTTGCACAACCGGAAACAAGGCGCGGGGCCTTTCCTTCAAAAGCGCCTTCGATCGCGGAACTGAAGCAATCACCGCGCGTCGGCTTTTTATCCCGGCAACAGCATCCCCTCTTTCCCCCACGTCGCCCTGACCCGCACCTTGCTCCCGGCCTTGTTGGTAAACAACAAAAACCCGTTCTCGCGCCCGTAGCGGAAGATATCCCGCGTCAGGGCCACATCCTGCCGGCAGTATTCTTCAATCAAATCCAGCCGCCCTTCCTTCCACCACTTCAGGGCGAGCAACCCGTCGGCGCTTTTGGCCGCGCCCAAGGTCGCCGTGGCCAAATTATCCAAAGACACCCGGTAAGAAAGCTGCTCATGCACCTTCATCAGCATGTCCAGCGTGGGCAACGCCCGCAAATTCACGCCCGGCGCATGCGGAGCCAAGACACCGTAGTCGAAACGGATGATGTTGAACCCCACCACCAACGGAGCCCCGACCATAAGCTCGGCCAGATCGGGAATTTTATCCTGGGTATAGGAGGTGAAGGCGTCGGTCCGCGAATCGTAGGCCACGGCAATGCTCACGCCCATGCGATCGGTGCGGCCCCAACCGCCCACGTCCCCGGCGGAATGCCGGGTTTCCACGTCCACAACCACGTAATGCTCGGGAAGTTCCATAGGTTCCTCTTTGGAGACAGAGATGACGGCCGGAGCCGCCGGAACGACGGCGGGCGGCGCGACGGAATGGGCTCCGGCCGGGCGCAGCAGCAACTCGACCAAGGCCAGGGCCGCGGCTTTGTCGATGGGCCGGTTGCCCGAGCCGCACTTGGGCGAATGCACGCAGGCCGGACAACCCAGTTCGCAGGAGCACTCGGCAATGACGCTCCGGGTGCGGCGCAACAATTCTTCGGCCGTGTCGAAGGCCGCTCGGGAAAGCCCTGCCCCGCCCGGCATGCCGTCGTAGATGAACACGGTGGGAAACCCGGTTTGTAGGTGCATGGGCTTGGAGATGCCGCCCAGGTCGTTGCGGTCGGTCATGACCATCAGGGGCAGGATGCCGATGGCGGCGTGCTCCAGGGCGTGGATGGCCCCCATGAAGTGCAGGCGGGCGGCTTCCACGGCTTCCTGGGCAAAGGGCGGGACGGTGAACCACAATCCTTCGGTCTCAAAGATTTGCGGCGGCAGATCCAGGGGGTCCACGCCGATCAGCCGGTTGGTGCCGAGCGCCCGGCGCTCGTAGCCGGTAATCTGTTCGGTGACCCGCAGCCGGCCGAACTGCACCGGGCAGGACGCCACAACCGTGGAACGCTCCACGCTGAGGATTTCCGTATCTTTCGCGCCGCGGGTCCGGGTGAACCAGGGTGGCCGGGCTGGCCGGGCGAAGGCGCGTCCGGCGGGCTGATCCAGGGAAACGATTTCATACTGCACGCCCCGGTGCAGGTAGAGCGCGCCGGGGTGGGCCTCGCGCATGGCCCGGACCGCGTCCAGGGTGCCGATCAGTTCGCCGCCGGGGCCTTCAATGGCCACGGTGCCGCCTGAACCGCGCAGGGAGACATGGCGCTGCGGGCGTTTTCGCGCCGCGTGCAGGGTTGCGCCGTCGGCGGCCCGCAAGAGCAGGCCTGAAGATTCCAACTCGCGGGCCGCGTCCACGGTTTCGGCCAGCCAGGCGGCGTCGGCGGGACGCTTGGGATTCAGGGGCAACTCGGCGGCGGCGCACTCCAGGTGCCGGGCCGCGATGACCGGGTTGGCCGGGTTGAGCACCGCGCACTCGGCCGGGCGGGAGAAAAATTCCTCGCCGTGACGGACGATGTAGTGGTCCAGGGCGTCTTCGGCGGCCAGAAGAACCACGGCCGACTCGCGCATGGTCCGGCCCACCCGGCCGCCGCGCTGGAGCGTGGACATGACCGTACCGGGGTAGCCGACCAGAATGCAGAGATCCAGGGAACCGATGTCGATGCCCAACTCCAGGGCGCTGGTCGAGATGACCGCCAGCAGCTCGCCGCCGCTCATCCGGGCTTCGATCTCGCGGCGTTCCTCGGGCAGATACCCGGCCCGGTAGGCGCTGATCCGGCTTTTGTACGCCCCGGCTTTTTCCGCCACCCAGAGGGAAACCAACTCGGTCATGCGCCGTGACTGGCAGTATACGATAGTGCGCAGGTTCCGGGCCAGGGCAGCGCGCAGCAGCTTGCAGGCCGTGGTCGCCGGGCTTTCTTCCGGCAGCATGAACACATAGTGGCGTTTGCCCCGGGGCGCGCCGCTTTCGGTTATGGCCTCCACATCGAGCCCGGTCAGGGCATGGGCCAGAATGGCCGGATTGCCCACCGTGGCCGAGGTGAACACAAACGACGGCGCGGCCCCGTAGAGCCCGGCGATACGCCGCAGCCGGCGGAAGACCTGGGCCATGTGCGCGCCGAGCAGGCCCCGGTAGGTGTGGACTTCATCCACAACCACAAAGGACAGTCCGGCGAAAAAGGTCGTCCAGAGCGGGTGATGCGGCAAAAGGGCCAGGTGGAGCATCTCCGGGTTGGTGAACAGGGCCGTGGGCGGGTGCTCGCGGATTTTCTTGCGGAAATGCGGGGTGGAGTCGCCGTCGTACACGGCCGCCGAGGGACGACCGTTTTTAGGCCAGTGCTCGGTCATGACCGCGAAGGCCGCGAGCTGGTCCTGGGCCAGGGCCTTCAGGGGGAACAGGTACAGAGAGGTACTTTCCGGATCGTGCAGGAATCGTTCAACAACCGGAAGGTTATAGATCAGCGACTTGCCCCCGGCCGTGGGGACCGAAGCGACCACGTGCCGCCCGGCGCGCAGGGCGTCCATGGCCCGTGCCTGATGGCTGTACAGGCGCTCGATGCCCATGTGCCCAAGCACGCCGGAAAGCGCGGCCGGCAACGGGCGCACCGGCTCACTGAATGCGGCCGGTTCCTCGGGCAGCACGGCGTGGTGGGTGATTTGCGCGGCAAAGGCCGGAGCGGCCAGGAGAGCGGCGACGTACTCGTCGACGCTTCCGGCGTCTTCGGACCGGCGGTTGCTCGGCTGCGGGATGATGAGATCGGTGGACACGGAGAACTTCTGCTTCCTTGGCAAAACACGGGGGGGCGGCTGGAAAGGAGTGTACCCGGAACAGGGACGGCCTTCAACCGGCTCGGCCGGCGGGAAGCGGGAGCGGCCCGCGCGGTATGGCGCCGGGCGGGCCGACGAACGTCTGTCGCTGGAGCGAAGGCATCGCCTCGACCGGGAGCCCCTTTTCGCGGCCGGCGCGGAGCGGCCTTGTTCATAATGTGGAAAACCCGCGCTTGGGCGCGGGTTTTCAGCGGAGAGAGGGGGGAGGAAGCTTAGGGAATTCGAAGTTTCCGGCCCACTTGAATCTTGGTGTCGGAAGTAATGCCGTTGGCCTTGCACAGCTCGTCCACGCTGATGTTGTTCTTGCGGGCCAATGAGTACAGAGTATCCCCCGCACCGACCTGCACGGACTTCGCGCCGGAAGCGGTGGGCTTGGCCGGTTTGGCGGCGGTCGGTTTGGCCGTTTGCGCGGGTTTGGCGGCAGGATCCGATTTCGCAGGTGTCGGCGCTTTGGCCGCGATCGGCGCGGTCTTCGCCGCCGGTTGGGCCTTGGCCTCCTGTGCGGTGGCCTTGGACTCCGGCGCGGCGGCCGTTGTGGCGGGCACCTTGAGCTTGCGGCCGGCCTTGAGGGTGTCGCCGGGCTGGATCTTGTTGGCCGCGCACAGTTCCGTCACGTTCACGCAGTACTGGCGCGAGAGGGAGAAGAGCGTGTCGCCCGCTTTGACCGTATGAGAGCCGGTGAATGCCGGGGTGGCCGCGCCGGAACGGGAGGATGTGGTCACTGTTTTGGAACCGCCGGAAGACGCGCTTTTTTCGCTGCGCGAGGAGCGTTGCAGGGCTTTTTGCGGGCTTCTGGCGTCGGCCGGAATAATCAGGCGTCGGCCGACGCTGATGTCGTTGCTGGTCAGACGGTTGGTGCGTTGGATGCTCTCCACCGAGGTGCCCCAGTCCTGGGCCAGGGAATAAAGCGTATCGCCCGCGCTCACCGTGTACTTACCGGCGCTGCCCTTGGTTGTCGAAGCGCCGTTGTCATACGCGGCGTAATCCTGGGTGGTGGCTTTGCCGGGGATGATGATCGAGGCGCCGGTGCTGGGCAGCGCGGTGAATCCGTTGGCATCCCGCAGGGCGTCAAGCGGAACGTTGTTCCGTTTGGCGACGGAGGCCAAGGTGTCGCCACGCCGCACCGTGTCTTCACGCCAGCCGGCGTACATGCGCGACTCGGTGCTTGCCAGCCATGTTTGGGCTTGAGCGACTTGGCCGGCTGGCAGATAGGCCGTGGTGGGCATGGTCGGGGGAGAACCGGTTCGGCGATAGGCCGGGTTCATGCCGGAAAACTCGTCCCAGGTCAGCCCCAGGTTCTGGGCCAGGGCCGACAGGTTGGACCCCGCCGGAATTTCGATGGGCGTCAGGTCGTATGCTTCCGAGGCGGAAGGCTCCCGGAAGCCAAGCAGCTTCAGGTTGCGCATGATCTTGGCCATGGCGATGAAGCGCGGCACGTAGTTCTGGGTTTCGTCCTTCAGCTTGCGCCGCTCCTCAAGATTGCCGTTGAGCCGGCAGAGCTCGAAAAAGTCTTTGGCCCCCGTGCCCGCCAGAGCCTTACCGATTTTCCCTTCGCCGGCGTTGTAAGCGGCGATGGCCAAATGCCAGTTGTTGAAGTCGCCGTGCAATTTCAGAAGATAGTCCGAGGCGGCGTATGTGGCTTTGAAGGGGTCGCGGCGTTCGTCGATCCAGCGGTTTTGCGACAGGCCGTACTGCTTGCCGGTATACGGCATGAACTGCCACAAACCCGCCGCGCCGGCCGGAGAGATGGCGTTGGGGTTGCCGCCGCTTTCGACCATGCTCAGGTAGATGATTTCTTCCGGAATGCCGCGCGAGGTGAAGGTTTTCTTCATGTAGGGCAGATAACGGGCCGTGCGGTCCGCGAAACGCTGCAGCGTGCCCCGGTGGTCGTGAACGAAGTATTTGAAGTGCGCCTCGACGATGGCGGTTTCTTCCTGCGACAGGTTGCGGTCGATCTCGCCCAGGCTGCGGAATGCCTGCAATTCGGTGTCGCTCAAAGGCCGGCCGTCGTCACGGGGAACATAGGTGTTGTCGACGACTTCTTCGTCGTCCTGGTGGAATTTGGATTCGGGATTTTCCGTCGAGCCTCCGCGTCCGGCGCAACCGGCGGCGAAGAGCAGAAGGGCGGCGAGGAGCAAAACAAGGGGACGGAGGCGGGGGGTGTGAACCATGCGGTCCTCTTTGCGGAGAGACGCGAGGGGGCGGAACCGGTTTCGCGTCGGTGTGGTTATGAGCTTATAATGGGACCTCGCGGAAAAAGGAGAGGGGGAGGAAGAGATACCGCGGGGATTCCGTGATTGTTGTGACTGCCCGCTTGGAACAGTACATGATAATTCGATAAAAAGTCTAGATATTATTTGGAAATTCTCTTCGAATGCCGGTGGACTCTATCCGATATTGATCCGGTCCGCAACCGGAAAGCGGTGAACGGCTTGAAAAAGCGCGGGCAAAAAAACGTTGCCGCTTGATGAAGTCCGTTTTTTTCGGACAGTGAAAAACGCGGGCGTGTACGGGTTCCAAGGGGGTGACCCCCTTGGCGGTGGGGTTTGGGGAGGTGGAACCTCCCCAACAATTAAGAACTCACACCAAACCGGCTTTCCAGGGGCATGCGGGTGGAGCAGGCCGCCAGAGCCAAAAAGCGTATCCAGGGGGTATACATGACCGCGAACTTCACCCACTTGGTCCGCAGACGCATGACCGTGGACAGGGTATTTTTACGATGGGCGGCCACCACGGCGAGATCCCGGCCGGCGCGGTCGTTCAGGTGCGGGTGTTTGTCCAGGGCCCGGGCCAGGGCTTGGGCCGACTCGAGGGCAAAACTCACCCCTTCGGCCGAGCTTGGGCTGATGAACCCCCCGGCTTCCCCGATCAAGGCCGTGCGCCCCCGGCCGGAGAAAACGCCCTCGCGGATGCCGGGGCGGAGCAGGGCGCAGCTTTCGGCCGTGAGCACCTCGCCGGTGTGCCTGCCGAGCCGGTGCAGCTGTTCATCCAGAAAATTCATGCGCCCGAGCGGGTCTGGCATGCCCCAAGGCGCGGCCAGGCCAACCAACAGGGTGTCGTCCTTGGGAATGGACCAGGCGTAAAAATCGGTCATGTCGGGGTGGAAAAACACCTCGAATGCGGCCGGAGCCTCTTTGATCCGGTAGATCCGTTGCATGGCCAGAAGGCGATGGGCCCCGCCAAAGGCGGCCGGGAAGGTCTTGCCTTCGGCCCGGTCATAGGCCGCCGGGTCCAGGTGCCGGCGCACGACGGACTGCGCCCCGTCGGCCCCGACGAGCAGGCGGGCGCGAATGTGGCCGCCGTCGTCCAGATGGGCGACAACGGCGTCGGGCTCTTCAACGAAGCGAACGGCGCGTTTGCCGGTCACGCTCGTGACGTTGGGGGCGGCCGCCGCCCGGGCGAAAAGCAGGCGGTCGAACAGCGGCCGGTGAATGTTCAGGTAATTGCGCCGGAAAGCCCGAACTTGCCCGGTATCCAGGTCGTGGGCCACGACGCCGAAGAGCTGCGGGCCGCACAAAACGTCCGGGGGAAGAGACAGGCCGAGGTAGAAGAGCTGTTTTTGGGCCGCCGGGGCGAGCAGGCCGCCGCAGGGTTTCTCCCATTTGCCGGGAGGCCCGGCCAGGTCGCGCCTGTCCAGCAGCGTGACGGAAAGGCCCGGCGGCGCGAGGGCGGCCAAGGTGGACCCGGCGGGTCCGGCACCGACGATCAGGATGTCGGTATCCAACGACGCGGTCATATGGAAACCACTCGGCGGCGGGGCGGACGCCCGCTTGCGCATATGTTTTCGAGCTCGGCGGGCATAGGGTCGAGAAGCCTCGGGTCGAACGTGTTGCGGGAAAACGGAAAGCGTGGAACGTCGCGTTGTTCGATCGCTTTCCGATCGTCTTTCGGTGCGTCGAGTCGCAACGTGCCGAACGGAAACCCGGAAAGGGACGGAAGGAACGGTCGCCTCGGGGGACTTTGCGCCCCGCGAGATCAGGCTCCCTGTTCCATAATCAGACGGACTTCGTCAAGGGAGAGGCCGGTGGAGCGGGCGAGTTGGTCGGCCGAACGGCCTTTTTTGACGCCTTCCAGGATGAGCTCGCGCAGAAAGCGGGGAGAGCGGCTGACGGTCTCGGCCTGGGCGAGCAGGTCGGAGATCTGCCGGGCCCGCTCTTCCAGTTTGGCGTTGAGCGCGTGGAGTTCCTCCTGGCGCTCGGCAAAGGAATGCATGAGCTCTTGCTCAAGCTCGGCGTTCAGGCGGAGCTTTTCAAGGAGGGAATCCTGGTCGGACTGAAGCCTGGCGAACATCTCTTCGGATCGGCGCAGGCGGCGAAAAAATTTGAGCAGCAGAAAAAACAGAATCAGTTCCACCGCGCTTAAGGCCGAGAGAATCCAGAGTTGCATGGCTCACACTTTCAGGTTCAGGATATTGCCCGCCCAAGGATTGGGCGCGGGGGTTTCTTCTTCGTCTTGTTTGCGGGGGGGCGGGTGCTCTTTGTTGCCCCGATTCTTGCCGCCGGAGTCGTCGCCCCGCTCGCCGACCCGTCGGCCTTGGGTTTTTTCCGGAGACTCGGGCGGCGGCACTTGAGAATTTTGCTCACGCAGAATACGCTCGGCCTCGGTCTGGGTGGCCTGTTGTTGCACCACCGGTTGGTTCTCAAGGCTTTCGGCCAGTTTTTCCACGTGGCCCATCTGAATAATGGGCAGAGTGCCTTCGATGCTCATGGCCTATCTCCTGTACGGCGTCGCCGGCGGAAATCACCTGAGATACGGGATGCCTGAATAGCCGAACAATCGCACGCTCCATTTTGGAGGGGCGCCCCCCCTCCAAACCTCCCCGCAAGGGGATTGAATCCCCTTGCCCCCCTTTGGTTCGGAAACTTGCCCGCTTGCGGGAAAGTTTCCGAACCTTCGAGGGGTGCAGGGGCTCATCCGGCAGGAGCCGGATGGACGCCGGAGGCCGTCCGACGGCGCTCGAAGGGCGAGGCGCACGATGCGCCGACTCAAATCATTTCCCCTTGCTGTCCGGTTCGGTACAACGCTGCCGGTCCAGCATACCACAGGGCGTCATCCAGGGGATGAGTTCCGCAGCCCTGTTTGGGTTTGGTGCCGCTCGGCTTGAGAAGGCACCGGGCTTGACGACATCGCGAGCTCTGAAAAGGGGAGGCCTTTTGCAGCTCTGTTTGAGCCCCAGTAAAAATTAATAGGAACTGTCCTACGGCCTGTTGGGATCAATCACCACATACTCTTCTATGTACACGTCTTTGACCGTCGCGCTCAGGTGACCGTTCAGCACGCCGACGATGTCAGCGCGCAGGGCCAGATTCTTTTCTTTGGTGGAAAGAATCTCCGGCGGCCTGTTGCGAAGAAAGTAATACACCGCATCACGCAAGACAATCCGCTTGGCCATTAATTCCATGTATTGGGCGTCGTCCGCCGCCGGAATGGCGATCTTGCAGGTCACAAAGCGGATGCCGCCGTCTTCTCCCCGTTGCTCGACTTGGAACGTCTCCCATTGCACCAAGTGGGCATAGGGCGGTTTGACGGGTTCTTCTTTGGGCGGAGTGGTGGAAACCACCTCATAAACCGGTTCGGGGGCAGAGGGGGCGGTCGGCTTTTCTTCGCCGCCGAACAGAAACATGTTCACCACCACGGCCACAATCGCAAGCACCACGGCCGCCGCGCCCGCGAAAATCAGACGCTTTTTGCGGTTGCCGGCGGGTTTGTCGGAGTCTTTCTTGTCCCCTTCCGCCGAGGGTAGCTCGATTTTCTCGGACTCCGGCTCGGGTTCGGCCTGCGGTTCGGGCTCATCTTCCTGAAGGAAAGGGGCGTCGTCCAGGTCGAGTTCCACCTTGATGCCGCCGGGGGCGGAACCGTCTTCCTTGGAGTTTGCGTCCGGAACGATGAAAAGCATGGAAGTCTCGTATGCCGGTTAAAGGGGAACACGCCGCCGCTTTTTTTCACGGCGATTGCGGTTGCGGAAAAGCGCCGGTTCCGGCGTCAAGAATCCCGCATCGCGGCCTTTCTTTGAAGAGACATGCAAAGAGCGGGCCGCTGAAACCGGAGCGCGTGATGCGCCGCCGGAGGGAAGGAACTTTGAAACGTTGATTTGTTCCGGCCGCCGCGCGAGCAAACGGGGCTGCGAAGGTAGGCATGTCGACGGCACTGCCGGAGAAGCGAAAGCTCACTCCGTGCAGCCGCTGGCCACAACTCGCTTGCGCGGCTCGTTCGGACGTTCGCCGGCAAAATATGGTTTCACAAGCATTTTCAAAGTGAAAATGCTTCAGAACAACAAAGGGGGGCGTCGACGGCCCCCCCCTTGGAAAACGTTTCTTACGCGGTCACGCGCCGTTCGCGCCGGAGAGCCTCCGAACGGGA
Source organism: Desulfovibrio sp. (assembly GCA_031551885.1). Lineage (GTDB taxonomy): Bacteria > Desulfobacterota > Desulfovibrionia > Desulfovibrionales > Desulfovibrionaceae > Frigididesulfovibrio. Next base: position 34,425 of record JAVBMX010000092.1, on the reverse strand, counting down.
ACGAGAGCAAATTAACTTTGAGAAGTTGATTTGCTTCGGCAGCCGCGCAAGCGGCTGCCGGCCTGCGGGCTCATTTGGAAGTCCATCGGCAATATAGTTTCACAAACATTTTCAAAGTGAAAATGCTCTAAGGGAAGATCTTGTCGATCTTCTGTTTCATGACTTCGGCGGTGAAAGGCTTGACGATGTAGTTGGAAACTTTGGCCTGCACCGCTTCAATAATATTTTCCTGCTGGGCTTCCGCCGTGACCATGAGGAAGGGCATATCGGCGAATTCCTCGCTGCCGCGCACTTTGCGCAGCAACTCGATGCCGGTCATCTGCGGCATGTTCCAGTCGGAGATGACGAAATCGATTTTGTCTTTGTTCAGGGTATCCCAGGCCGTGGTGCCGTCGTCGGCTTCAACCACGTTGTTGAACCCGAGTTGGCGCAAGATGTTCTTAATGATTCGGCGCATGGTGGAAAAGTCGTCCACCACCAGGACACGCATATTTGGATTGTAAGGCATGTGGCTCTCCTTGGAGCGGGGATGGGCATCTTCGCGGTGGAGATGCGTTGCCGTCCCGTTCACCCGCTTCCCGCGGGTTTACCGGTAGTGGTTCAAGAACAACCTCAAAGCGAAATTGTTCCGGACATGCGCCGGGGGCGATACCGTAGCGGGAAAGGCCGGACCCAACAGGGTCACAACAGGTGGGCTTCCCCGTGTCGCGCGACGAATTCCCGACGCAGGCGGGCAAGGGCCTGAGAGTGGAGCTGCGAAACTCGTCCCTCGGTGATGCCCATGACTTCAGCCGCTTCCCGCATGTTCAACTCGTCTGAATAGTACAGAGATAATACCATTTTTTCTCGAGGTGTCAATTGCTCAATCAATTCTGCGACACGCTCCACCATTTCTCGAGAGGCCACCAGGCCGTCGGGGCCGGTTTCCTCCGAGGGCTGTTCCATGCCGAAAGATTCCTGAATCATATCGAGCGACAGGCAAAACTGGTTGTGCAGGGCTTCCAGGCCTTCGCGCACGTCTTGAAGCTCCATGCCGGTCGCTTTGACCAGATCTTCTTCCGTGGGCGCGCGGCCCGTGCCGTGCTCAAGCTTTTGCACGGCTTCGTCGAGAGTGCGCACCCGACGACGCAAAGAGCGCGGAAACCAGTCCAGCCGGCGCAGTTCGTCGATCATCGCGCCCCGGATGCGGTTTTCCGCATAGGTGTCGAAGCGGATGCCCAAAGCCGGGCGGAACTTGGTGAATGATTCCATCAACCCCAGCGTTCCGGCCGCGATCAGCTCGGAAAGCTCGATGTTCTTGGGAAGCTTGGCCTTCATCCGCAGAGCCAGGTATTTGACCTTGGGGGCATAGCGGCGCACGATTCGCTCCTGATCGGCCGCAGAGAAGTCCCCCCAGGCGGATTGGCCGGAATCGAAAGCCTCCCACGGCTCAAGAGCGGGAATGGTCCCCTTCTTACTGTTGGAAGAGGAGACGCTTCCAGAAAAATTTGATGTTTCCATCAAGGGTGTCCGGTACTTCCCATGTCAGGATGGTTTTGGCCAGTTGATCGAGAGCGAGGCAGGCCGGGCTTTTTTCGTCCTCGGCGCAGAAAGGTTTTTGGTTGATCACCGCCTTGCGCACGGCCCCGTCGCGGGGAATCATCCCGGCGAAATCGAGCGAGACGCCGTTCAGGAAATGGTCGCAGGCCTTGTACAGGCGCGTGAAAATCTCTTTGGCCGACTTCATGTCCGGGGCCATGTTCACCACAACGCGGAAGTTGTTCACTTCGTGGTTGTGCCGCATAACCTTGATCAAGGCGTAGGCGTCGGTGAGCGAGGTCGGCTCCGGGGTAAGCACCACCAGGCGCTCCTGCGCGGCCATGTTGAAATACAGCACGTTGTCGTTGATGCCCGCGCCAGTGTCCACGATCAGGCAATCCACCGAGGTGTCCAACTCATCCATGGCTTCCAAAAGGCTGAGTTTTTGGCCCGGAGTAAGCGAAAGCATTTCGCTGACGCCGGAAGAGGCGGGCAGGATGGAGAACCCGTACGGCGTCTCCATCAGCACGTCGTCCAGACGGGCGCCTTCGTGGAACAGGTGAAACAAATTATGTTTGGGGACGATGCCCAAAATCACGTCCACGTTCGCCAGACCAAGGTCGGCGTCGAGGAGCACCACGCGCTTGCTGGCTTTGGCCAGTCGGCAGGCGAGGTTGACGGATATATTGGTTTTCCCCACACCACCTTTTCCGGAGGTGACGGAGACGACCAGGGGCAGGCCGGATTTCATAAGAGACTCCGCATATTCAGTATATAGTATGTTGTATTGGCGGTCCAAGGCAAGGAATTTTTCTCTTTTTGCGGGACCGGAGCATTTTTTATGTGTTTTTTTATTGTTCGGGCGCGCATCACGCTTCTCCCTCCAAGGGCAGCAAACGCTTGAACACCAGCTTCCAGAGCAGATTTTCCCGGGCCGGGACAAGCGACCCGCCCAGGCCGGGCCCGAAGGAAAACGCCGAGGTCGGCAACCCGGCCGTAACGGCGATATTCACCAGCGACCCGTATGTTTCGACTTCATCCAGGCGGCTCCAGATCAACGATGCGGGCAGGTCGGTCCGATACCGCTCGAGAATGCGCCCGGCGGCGTCGGCCGAGTAATGCGGCCCCATCACCAGGTGGGCCGCGGCTTCAGATGAATCCAGGCCAAGCCCCCAGGGCAGGCCGGACATGGTTTTGCCTTTGGGCAGGCCGGAAAGATCGATGAAAACCCGGTCGTAGGCCTCTTCGCGCATGGCCTTGACCGCCGCCCCGACTTCCAGAGAGCTCGCGGCCTCCCGGCAGGCGAAGTCCGAAAGTTCGCAGTAATGGCGCAGCAACATGCGTCCGTTGCCGCGAGCGGCGTCGGCGTTGATGAAGGCGATGCGCAGTTCCGGGTGCTCTTTTTTCAGAGCCAGGGCCATGCGCAGCCCCGAGGTGGTTTTGCCCGCGCCGAACGGTCCGCACAACAGGTGGAAGCGCTCGGGCCAGTCGGCGAGTCCCCAGGGTTTGATGGGAACGCTGCGGGACAAAGGCTCCAGTACGGTGCTGTCCGCGTCTTCGCGTAGTTCCCGGTACAGGGAAACAATCACCTCGTCGCTCACCCCTTCGCCCTGCAGGTACTCAAGGGCCAGACGTTGCCGGGGGTTGAGGGCGTCCAACTGCATGGCGGGCTTCATCAGAGCCAACAGGTGGCCTTTGATGCTGTCCCACTCCCGCACTTTGGCCTTCATCTCTTCCCACTCGGCAGGCATGACGGCCTGGGGAGAAGCGGCCGCGTCCCGTCGGGAGGGTGCCGCCGTGGCGGGGGGATCGAGGGCGGCGGTCATGCTGATGACCCCGTTCTTTTCGACGGTTTCCAGGATCACCGCGTCCGGCCCCAGTTCGGCCTTGATCCGGGACAGCACGGCACTCATGCTCGGCCCGTTGTATGTCTTCATCTGCATGACGGTGATTCCTGCGATTATTTCTCAAGACTTCCTGGGGGAAATGAAAACAGAGCTGCCGAAGTAGGCCCCCCACCGGCCACTTCCGCGATGTGATTATGTCGTCTCGCGCCGTCGCGGGCGGCACCCCAGACCCCCTCATGTGTCCGGTCGTCCTCGCTTTGCGAGGAGGACCGGACAATGGGGGTACAGGGGATTCAATCCCCTGCCAGGGGGATTGGGGGACAGGGTCCCCCAAAGTAGGTCAACTATCTATTCCATCGCGGCCGTGCCCACGGAGGTGATCCGGATTTCCGCCGGGATTTCTGCCTGCGAGAGCACGGGCACCGTGGGCAAAAAGCGCAGGAGCAACTGGGCCAGATGCGGCCGGGCCAGGGGAGAAACCAGCACCGAGGGCCGGCCGTCGGTATTCACCGCACGTTCCACCGCCTGGTTGATCTGCTGGATCAACCGCTGGGCCGAACCCGGCGACAGGGCGAGGTACACGCCGTTCTCCGTCTGGCGGATGGATTCTTGCAACGTCTGTTCCGCCTTTGGATCCAGACTTATTACCGGCAAAGTTCCCCGGCTGTCCAGATACGGGCGCACGATGCTGCGTGAGAGTTTTTCGCGCACGTATTCGGTGAGCATCTCGGGACTCTTCACGTGGGTGCCGAAATCGGCCAGGGTTTCCACAATGGTCAGAAGATCCCGGATGGAGACGTTTTCGCGCACCAGATTCTGCAGCACTTTCTGGACCGTGCCCAAAGGCAGCACGCCGGGCACCAGCTCCTCGACCACCTTGGGCGCGTTTTTGGCCAGGTTGTCGAGCAGGCTCTGGACCTCCTGCCTGCCGAGGAAGTCGGCCAGATTCCGGCGGAAGACCTCGGTCAGGTGGGTGGCGATGACCGTGGAAGGATCCACCACGGTATAACCCGCGAGCATGGCCTCTTCTTTCTGGGCTTCGGGAATCCACACGGCGGGCAGGTTGAAAGCCGGCTCGCGGGTTTCCACGCCCTGGATGGTATGGCGGGCGTTGCCCGGATCCATGGCCAGGAGGTGGTCGATGAGAATTTCCGCCGAGGCCGCCTCGTTACCTTTGATCAGCAGGGAATACTGGCCCGGCTTGAGCTGAAGATTGTCGCGCAGGTGCAGCGAGGGGATGATCACCCCGGCGTCCAGGGCGAATTGCCTGCGGATGGAACGAATACGCGAGAGCAGGTTGCCGTTTTGGCCTTCGTCCACCAAGGGTACCAGGCCGTAGCCCACTTCCAGCTCCAGGGTGTCGAGGGAAAGCAGGGCCTGGACCTCTTCGGGGGTGTCGAGGCCGCTTTGCCCGTTCGCTCCCGGTAGAGCCTGGATGCCGGGAGGCAGGGCTTTGGCCGCGCCGCCGATGGCGCGCGGGCCGCCGGCCGTCGGTTCCGCTTCGTCCGAAGCCTTCTTGTTCATGCGCGAGAGGCCGAACATGAGCAGCGACAGGCTGAAGAAGGGAATAAACGGCATGCCCGGCACCAGGGCAAAAATGAGCAACACCCCGGAAACCATGATCAAGGCGCGGGAGTTGTGGGTCAGCTGGCCGAGAAATTCCTCGCCCATTTTAGCTTCGGCGGCCGCGCGCGACACGATGATGCCCGCCGCCGTGGAGGTGATGATCGAAGGAATGGTCGCCACCAGACCGTCGCCGATGGTCAGCAGGGTGTAGGTCTTCATGGCGTCCTGCCAGCTCATGTCCTTTTGCAGGACACCCAGCAGCACGCCGCCGATGACGTTGATCAGGGTGATGAACATACCGGCGTTCACGTCGCCCTGTACGAACTTGCCCGCGCCGTCCATGGCGCCGTAGAAGTCGGCCTCCTTACGCACCGCGTTGCGGCGCTTGGTGGCTTCGGGTTCGTCGATCAGCCCGGCGTTCAGGTCGGCCTCAATGGCCATCTGCTTGCCGGGCATGGCATCCAGGGTGAAGCGGGCGGCCACTTCGGCGATCCGGGTGGTGCCCGAGGTGATGACCATCTTGTTCAGGATGAACAGGATCATAAAAATGACCGCGCCGATGATGTAGCTGCCGCCCACGACGAATTCGCCGAAGCTCTGAATCACGTGGCCGGCCGCGTCGGTGCCTTTGTCGCCGTGCATGAGAATCAGGCGGGTCGAAGCCACGTTCAGGGCCAGGCGCAGCAGGGTGGTGACCAGCAGCAACGAGGGGAAGATCGAGAACTCCAGGGGCGAGAGCATGAACATGGAGGTGATCAGGATCAGCAGCGACATTGAGATGGACACGCAGAGCATCATGTCCAGGACGATGGTCGGCAGCGGGATCAGCATGACCATGAGGATGACCACCACGCCGCCGGCCAGCATGAGATCGCCCTGCTTGGCGAAGCGCTCGTAATTGATGTTGGGAATCGCTTTGGTCGACATATTCTTGACGCCTTTGTCTTCCGTGTTTGTCGTAAAGCCGACGGGACGGGCTCGATTACTTTCCTATTTTACGGTCCTTGGGCGGCTTGGTCTTCCAGATCTGGGCCAGAATGAGGGCCACGGCCTGGAAGAGATCCGCGGGGATGGTGTCCCCGACCTCGGTCTGTTTATACAAAGCCCGTGCCAACGGCTTGTTCTCGCGGATGGGAATGTTGTGTTCCTTGGCGACGTCGCGAATTTTCATGGCCAGATTGTCCGCGCCCATGGCCACGACGATCGGGGCCGGGGCCTCGAGAGGGTCATAGCGCAGGGCCACGGCGATATGCGTGGGGTTGGTGATCACCACGTCGGCTTTGGGAACGTCTTGAAGCATCCGGCGGGCGGTCATCTTCATCATCTGCTGCTTCATCTTGTTCTTGACCTGGGGGTCGCCTTCCTGCTGCCGATGCTCGTCCTTGACTTCCTGTTTGGTCATCTTGAGGTTTTCCGCGTAGTCCCAGCGGGTGTACCAAAGGTCCACGATCGCGATGATGCCCATGGGCACCAGGGCGTACAGCGTCATGCGCAGGCCGATGGAAAGCAGGTATCCGGCCACGCCGGCCGCGTCCTGGTGGTACAGGGTGAGCAGGGAATCCATCTCGCCCCTGATGACCATCCAGGGGGCCAGACCGATGACCACGGCCTGCAGGACGCTGCGCCCCATGCGGACGAATGTTTTGAGCGACAGGAACATGCGTTTGAGGCCGCTGATGGGGTTCAGCTTGGAAAGCTTGGGCGTGAAGACCTTGGTGGTCCAGAGCCTGCCCACCTGCACGCGTAGACAGAGGAAGGCGGCCATGGCGATGAAGAACATGATCGGCATGATCATTTTGGCGATTTCGCCGGCCAGCCAGAGACCCATGTTGTTGATGTTCGAATCGGTAACCTGGAAGTTGACGGACTCGGTCATGAAGTGCCGAAACAGGCCCAGCATTTCCTTGCCGATGTAGGAAATCCAGAAGGTCATGCCGATCAGCCCGGCCACGATGGTGGCCGCCTTGGTCAGATCTTGCGATTTGGCGACGTTCCCTTCATCTCTGGCCTTGCGGAGTCGTTTGGGTGTCGCCTGTTCTGTTTTGCTCGGATCTCTCGACATGTTTCACCGCCCCATGCGCATCAGGTTGGAAAACATGGGAGCGAGCTCGATGATCGTATCTTCCATACGCAGCGAAAGCACCGTGAACAACAGGCCGATGAAGAAAAAGCCCACGGCGATTTTGATGGGAAAACCGAGGGTCAGCAGGTTCATTTGGGGCGCGGCCCGGGCCATCAGGGCCAGGGCCAGCTCGACCATAAAGATGGCGGCCATGACCGGGGCGGCGATTTTCACGGCCAGAACGAACATGCCGCCGGAAAGGGCAAGGACGTTGTCCACCAGGTTGCCCCGCATGGTCAGCCCGCCGGGCGGCAGCAGGGTGAACGACTCGGCCAGGGCGCGCAAGAGGTGCAGGTGCCCGTCGAGGGCAAGAAAGGCCAGCAGCGAGACCATATACAGCAGATGCGAGGTGATGCTCACCCGCGCCCCGGAGAGCGGGTCGACCAGGGAAACCATGGTGAAGCCCATCTGGAAACCCAGAAGTTCCCCGCCTGTTTGGATGCCCGCGAAAATAAAATGCACGCACATGCCGAGAGTCATGCCCAGAATCAGCTCGCCGAGCAGGATGACGATGATGCCCAGGGGGTGGGCCGGAAACGACCCGGCCGGAAAGGAAAGATGCGGCCATAAAGCCAAGGCCAGGATCAGGCACAGCGCGGCTTTGACCGGAGCGGGAATGGATTCTCCGCCATAGAACGGCATCAGAAACACGATCAAACTCACCCGCATCAGGGTGAGCAGAAAACTGAGGAGTGTTTCGGAGTTAAAGGCGAAGATATCCATGACGCGGATTTTGCAAAAACCGTGCAATGGTCCTTCTTCCTTGGCGGACAAAGGAAATAAGAAAACAACCTGTTTGATGGGCGTCGGTTTCTTGATTTCTACAAGGAGGAGGGGCAACCGCTCGAGAAAAGTCGGCCGGGGGAGAGGTCGCTCCGGCGCTTCACGCGAATTGCTTTTTCAGTGTCGTCGAAAACTCCGACGTTCTGTCGCTCCCCGCATGGGTAAAATCCGGCCCGCACAGAGGTCGGGCGGCCAGGGCGAAGCACGGCCGGCCGACAATGGGGGTGCAGGGGGCTCAGTCCCCTGCCGGGGATTGGTGCCGCTCGGTATGAAAGGGCACCGGACTTATCATATCGCGAGCTCTAAAAGGGGATGCCCTCCCTCTGCAGCTCTGTTTGAGCCCCAACAACCCTACCTGTCATTAAACACTCTGTTTAATGACGTTCATGAGGATTTCCTGGGCCAGGTCCGCGTCAAGGGGCATGTGAGGGTCATAGAACGAGGAGCCGGCGTTGATGATGATGGTCTGCACCTGGCCGTGGGCGCTGTTGAAGGTCAGCTCAAGGCTCGAGTCTTTCGTGAACTCGGCGGTCAGGGAATCGGCCCCGGCCGCGAAGGTGAACGTGTTGTCGCCGTCTTCGGTCGGTTGGACTGCCAGCAGATCGTCCAGATCGGTGCCGTCTCCGAAGATGTTGTCGAACGCGAGCAGATCTTTGGCTCCCACGCCGCCCGAAGGGCGGAAATCGAAACCGTTGATCACGTCCACGCCGCCCGCCCGGCCGGCGTCGAAGACGAAGAGATCGTCGCCCGCGCCGCCGTTGAGGATGTCGTTGCCTTTGCCGGCATGGATGACGTCGTTGCCCGCGCCGCCGGTGATGTGACAGCCGGAGTCGGAACCCTGGATGACCAGGTCTTCGGTGCGGCCGCTGCCGTCAAACACGGAGGTCTTGTGGACTTCCACATGCAGGCGCCCTTCGGTGACGTTGGCGCCGTCGGTCACGCCGTAGGTCGCGTCCATGCCCGTGAGCAGCTTGCCGCCGTCGGGCAGCGAACCCACCAAGGGGTCGGCGAGGTTGAGGGTGAAGTCGAAGTCGCCGGTGGCCGCGTTGTACACAAAGGAGCCGTACCGGCTCGAACCGTCGAAGGCGTGCAGGGAAAGCGGGTCGCCGTCGACGTCGAAGTCGTTGCCCAACAGGTTGCCGTGCAGGGTGATGTTGCCGCCGTCGCCGTCCCAGAGGAAGATGGCGGTTTCGTCATGCACCGTGGGGACGTGGTCGTTGTCGAGAATCGTGGTCGTGACGGACGTGCCTTCAACCGCCGCCTCGGACCCGATCGTGGCGATGTCGAGCTTGAAGCTGTGCGCGCCTTGAGCCGTTGCGTCGTCAATGATCGTGACCGGCAGGTCGAAGGTGTGCGAGGAAGACCCGAAGGCCGCCATTTGGGCCGGGGTAAGCGTGAGGGTCAACGTACCGTTCGTTGCCGTGGAGTAGGCGTATCCGGCCAATGCCGTGGCCAGGTCGCCCCAGGCGTAGTGCGTGCCGTAGACGGCGGCGCCCGCGCCGGTGCCCACGGAGGAAGGCGTTACGATGATTTCCAGGTTCTGGCCGTGGTTGGTGTTCGCGCCAAACCCGACGGTCAGGGTGTAGGTGGTGGTGCCGTCCGCTTCGCCGATGACGTCGTTGGCGGGTCCGCCGCCGATGCCGACCAGGGGGCCGTTGAGGTGCTCGGTGATGATCAGGGGGGCGGAAGCCGTGCCGGTGTGGGCCTCCGAGCCTTCGACGTCGGTAACGGTAAGGCCGTAGTTCGAGACCGGGTCGTTGATCAGGTTGTCCACGGCCTGGACGGGCAACCGGGCTTCCGTGGTTCCGGCGGGCACGACGATTTGGAAGGTTCCGTCGGCGGCGACCGGCACATAGGTGATGTTGCCGTTCATTTCCACCTTCAGATGGGCCGGGTCGCCGGGTTGCAGGGGAGCGCCGGAGGCGTCGTACAACTCGATGCGCTCAAGCATGCCGGGGGCGAGTTGCAGGCCGACGGTCATGGTTTCGGCGCCGGCGTCGCTCAGGGTGACGACGAATTCGGCCGTCCCGCCCTTTTCGGAGATCGAGGTCGCGGTGCAGCGCACATCGACCGTCGGGCCGTCCGGCGAGGCGTCGAAATGGACCCCGCCTTGGTCAAAGGCCGAAGCGTCGTCCACCACGGTGAAGGTGTATGAGTCCGGGCCGGCGATGGAGGCCTCGCCGCCGTGGATATCGATGATTGTGAGCTTCACGGGGGTGTTGCCGTTGCTCAGGGCGTCGTCCTTGGTGGGCAGGTTGATTTCCAGCTCATTGCAGCCGGCGGGCAGGGTGACGGTGAAGGTGCCGTCCGGGTTGACCTTGGCCAGGGGCCAAGTATCGATGGTGTGCGGGTCGCAGGTGGGTTCGCCTGGGTTCATCCAGCGGATGAAGACCTCGCCGTTTTCCTCGACCAGATCGACGCGCTCCATGCCGTCCAGCTTCATGGTCAGGGTAACGTCCTGGGTCGCGACTTTGTCGACGGTCACGGTAACCAGGGCCTCGCCGCCGTTTTCGGAAGCGTAGTCCATGCCGGAATCGGAGTGTCCCGTGGTGCCGAACAGGGTGAGCTTCAGGCCGTCTTGTCGGGCGGTGCCCGCGTCGTCCAGCACGGTCACGGTGTGCGCGGCGGTGTCGGCCGCGCCGCCGTTCAGGCCCGAGACCGAATCGATCTTGACGTCGAATGTCCGGCTGCCGTCTTCCACCTCGTTGTCGGGCAGGGGAATGTACACGGGCCAGGACGACGCGGCGGCGAGGGACGTGCCGGCCGGAATGACCACGGTATGAGTGATGGGGGTATAATCCTCGCCTTCGGCCGCCGAGCCGGGGGTATAGGTGAGGGTCACGGTCACGTCGTTGCTGAGCGCGCTTTGGTTGTTGCCGAGGGCCGCTTCCAGGTTCAGGTAAAACACGGCGTTGCCGCCTTCGATAAAGCCGGTGTCGCCGTTGACGGTGGCCATGTCGGCCTGGTGAAGCTCGAGGGAGACGTTCGCCTTGGAAGCGTCGTCGTCGATAATCACGCCTTCGGCCATGGCGTGGTTCATGTCGATGGTGCCGCCGCCGGTGAGCAGAAGGGTGATGCGCTCATCGCCTTCATACTGCGTGTCGCCGTAGAACAGCGCCTGGATGTCGACGTTCGCCTGCCCGGCCGGGAACATGACCATGATCAGCAGGTGCCCGGCTTGTTGATCGAGCACATAGACGTTGTCGCCCAGCTTGAAGTCGCCGGGGTATTCGCAGTTCTCGCCGAGCATCACCTTGAGGAGGGCGATCTCGGGCATGCTGTAGTCGCCGTTGAACGGGGTACGGGTCACGGTGAAGGTCAGGCCGTGCGTGGGGTCGCCGTTGCCGTCCAGGTCGCTGTATGCGCCGCCGCTGCCTTCGACGGCCGCGCCGCCGCCGGTGAGGGCCATCAGGCTGTAGCCGTCGCCGATGCCGCCCGCGCCTTCGATCCGGCCGGGGATGAGCCCGGTGTCGACCGACGATTCGCCTCTGCCGTCGGTGGCGTCAAGGCCGAAGTAGAAGATCTTGTTGCCGCCGGAATGGTTCTGGGCGGCGTGCAGGTACACGTCGGCCGTACCCGAGAAGCCGCCGGGAATGGTCAGGTTGTAATACCGGATGTCGTCCGTGGAGCGGACCGTATCCAGCGTGGGGGTGTAGGTCACGCCGGCAAGGCTTACGGTGATTCCGCTGAGATCGTCGGCGTACATGTTTTCGCCCTTCACGATCCGGAAGGTGGCGGTGTAGTCTTCGCCCGCCGTGGACGAAACGTTCAGGGTATAATGGGCCGCGTCGCCGTTGTGGTTGGAAACGGTGTTGTCGTCGCAGGTCAGGGAAAGCTTCGGCCCGTCGCCGTCGTCCAGCACCGTGGTGGTCAGGGTGTCGGAGGTCGTGCCGTCCGGCCTGGCCTCGGGGGTGAAGATGACCTCGTTGCCCGCCATGCCGGTAATTTGCCAGGTGATGGTTTCCCCGCCGTCTTTGAGGTGGTCGGGCAGAATCTTGATGGAGAAGTCGGCGGAAGACCGGCCGGGTTCCGCGACGACAAACCAGCCGCCTGCGCTCGTCATGCCCTGCATGTACTTGGGCAGGGCGTCGCCGCCGTGGGTAAAGGACCACATGGTCGCAAGATCCGGGTAGGTCACGCCGTCCAGGCTGACGGAGCCGTCGTGGTTCATATGGCCCAGGCCGGAGCCGGCCATAAAGTCCACACCGAGGCTTGCGCCGCCGCCCAGGTTCAGGGCGATCAGCACAGGCTCGTCGCTCACGACGGAGTCGAACCCGATGGTGTAGTGCACATAGCCGTCGTTCAGGCCGGTTTCGGGCGCACCCCGGTTCGGAGCCCCGCCGGGAACAAGGTTCTCGGCGTCGCCGGCAAGGTCGCCGTTGTTCGACGGTTCATAGACCCGGTATTCCTTCTGGGTGAAGAACATGAACTTGGGGCCGTCCAGCACGTGCGCGTCGCCGCGGTCGGTTTCGTCATAGGAACCCGGCTGAACAAGGCGGCCGTCGGCGGTCCAGGTGTTGTGCGACAGCTTGGAGGGGTCGACGATCACGCCGTTCGCGTCCGCGCCGGGAATCAGGGAGTCGTCCCGCACCACGACCACGCTCTTCTGGGGGGTGCCGCTTCCGTCAAGCAGTTCGGACATTTCATCGCCGTCGATCCGGGCGATCTCCACGGTGAAGCGCTCGTCGCCTTCGGTCAGCTTGTCGTCGACCGTCTGCACGGGCACGCCGGCCACCACCTTGCCGTTTTCCAGGTGCCAGTCGCCGGGTTGGATGACCACTTCGGCCTGCCAGTATTCGTTGCCGTTGATGGTCACCTTGGTCGGGTGGGCGCCGGGCAGGCGGTAGTCGGCGAACATTTCGGCCGGGTCGGTCACGCCGTCCGTGCCGAAGAGCAGGGTGACGGTGGTCGGTTGGGTCAGGGTGGGCACGGTTGTGACGAGCGAGCCGTCCTTGTTGTACAGCACGAGGTTCACGTGTTGGGTCGAGCCCGAACTTTCGTCGAGGATCAGGTTGGGTTCGACGCCGACCCGGAAGCCGTCGCGCCAATCCGCTTCGTCGTCCTTGATGGTGGTTTCGACGCTGCCGCTTCCCGCGGCTTCGTGCCCGGAGACGTCGCTCAGGGTGACCGTGTACTTTTCGTCGCCTTCGCTCAGTGCGTCGTCCAGGGCCACAACGGGCAGCTTGATGTCGCCGAGGTTCGAGAAGCTGTAGCCTTCGGACACCGTGAAGATCAGGGTCCTGCCGTTGCCGGCGATGCCGGAAACGCTGATGCCTTCGGGCAAATGGCCTTTGTCGTGCAGCCAGTCGGTAACGGCCTTGCACAGGCTGGTCAGGTTTGTTCCGGTGTGGTTCACGCTCAGGTCGCCGGCAATGCCCAGACCGGCCACGGGGGTGCCGTTGCCGTCGGTGTAGCCGGTGTACAGGTCGTTCTGGAAGCCCCAGCGGAAGTCGCCCTTGCCTGCGGCGTCATCGGTGATGTTGCCGTCGTAAGTCGCCCCGTTCACACCCGCGCCGTCGACCAGGTTCACCCGGAAGGTGAAATCCTCAACCGGGTGCGGCGTGGCCGGCCAACCGGCCGGGAACTGCGTGGCGATGGTCACCGTGTACAGGGCGGTGTTCCAGGTGCCGTCGGCATTGGGGTGCGCGGGGTCGGCGTGTTGCCCGTGGGCGTTGTCTTCATAAATGATCGGCTCGCCGCTGATGCTCAGTTTAAGGGACGTGCCGTCGGTCAGCTTGTCGCCGGCCGTGGCCGTGCCGATGCGGGCCTCGGAGCCGGACACGCCCGTAATCGTGGCCGTGACGGTTTCCGCGCCTTCGCCGAACAGATCCTGAATGCTCGGGATCTCCAACTTGTAGCCGCCGGTGACGGAACCGGCCGTGCCCCAGTCTTCCGGGGCGATGTTCAGGTGCAGCACCGCCGTCAGTCCGTCGCCGGAAACGTTCAAGGAAGCGGTTCCCGGCCCGTACAGCGCGTTGAGTTTGTCGACCAGGGCGTCCAGGTTGTAATCTTGGCTGTTGGTTTTGTCGGCCAAGCTGTTGATCGAGTTGTCCGGGTTGAGCGGGCTTTCGCCGGAGAAGCGGGCCCCGCCGCCGGCGGTCTGGGTGAAGGTGATGTCCACGCCGATATCCTGCAGGACCACGTCCTTGCCCAGGTGGCCGCCGCCGGCCGCGTTGCTGAGGGTCAGGTAAAAGGGCAGGTCGGCGCCCTCGGTCACGGTGTAGCCGCCGTGCAGGTTGACGAACACGCCGTTGCCGTTGTCCCGCATGTCCACGGAATGGGTCGTACCCGAGGCGCGGGCTTCGTTGCCGGTCACGTCGACAATCGACAGCTCGAATTTCTCGCTGATTTCCGTGCGCTGTTTGCCGGTTCCGCCGGCGTCGTCCAGCACGTCCACATCGACCTTCAGGAAGTTGCGCAGCACGGAGAGGTCGCCGGCCTGACCGGAAATGCTGTTCGTGCCGTTGACCGTGATGGTCAGATAGGCGTCGCCGTTGCCGTCGACAAGAATGGTGTACGGCATGCCGGAGACCGGGTCTGCCTTCAGCCAGCCGTTGGCCAGGAGATCCTGCAGGGCCTGCTGGGTATCGCTGAAGCGGTAATCCTCACCGTACACGGAGGCCGAGGGGTTACCCTGCTGGTCCGTGCCGGCCACGCCGCAAAGGCGTATGGAGAAGGTCATGTCTTGGGACATAAGCCCGTTGCCGTCGACACCCTTATAATCCAGGCTCGGGTCGGCCGGGTCCTTCAAGGTGACGTCAAAGGTCAGGGTCGTGCCCTCAACCCCCGAAGCCGCGCCGGTGAGGCCGAGCACCGGGCCGTCGTAGTTCTCGGGCTTGTCTTCGGCAATGGTCGTGGAAACCTCGTCGCCGGTGTAACGGCCGTCGGTTTCCTGCGTGCCGGGGGCGGTTCCGCCGAAACTCGCGTCCCACAACCGGGCTTCGTTGCCGGAAAGCTTGGTGATTTGCAGGGAGTAGTGCTCCGCGCCCTCCGTCTTGTGATCGTCCACCAGGGGAATCGAGAAGGTCAGGGTGTCCGCGCCCTTGGCCAGGGTGAAGTCGCGGGTGTAGTGAAGCGAGTCGACCATGAGCCAGCCGGTCAGGTCCAGGTCGGTCGCGTCGACCGTATCCAGGGTCAAGGTCAGAGTGACCACGACCGGCTCGTCGGCCGCGTAGAGCGTGCCCGCGCCGTCGGGGGAATATAGGTTGAGGGTGTAGTCGGCCGTGGTGTGTTTGCCGTCGTTGTCCAGGCCGTTCCGGGTGACGCCCGTGCTTTCGTCGATGTTCGTCGTGCCGGAAAGCATGACAAAGGGGCCGTCGAAGTCCCGCGGGTTCAGCGGGTCGGCCGCGTCGGCGCGCGAGTCTTCAAGAATTTTGGTCGTCATCGCGTCCTTGCCGGGTGCGATCCGGGCCTCGCAGTCCGGCAGGCCGTCGGTGGCCACCAGGTCAAAGGATACGATGTAGCCTTCGCCCGCTTCAGACTGAATTTCGCGCAGGTCGTCGACGATGTGCACGCCGAAGGCGATGAAGACCGCGCCCTTGGGAATGGTCAGCTCCCACTGTTGGGTCGTGGGGTTGTACACGCCCGTGAGGGGCTGCATGGAGTTGTCGTCCATGTGGGCGATGAAGGAGCCGTCATAGGTGTAGTCGGCTTCCGGGCCGGAGCCTTTGCTGTCGGCGGTGAGCGGGTCGATGGCCAGGGTGATCCGGATGTCTTCGGCCGCGGCTTTGTCGAGCGAGATGATGTAGCTCACCCTGTTGTCTTGGGGCGAGAAGTACATGTCGACTTCGCCGCTTTCGCGGATTTCGTCGGGGCCATACAAAGAAAGGATCGGGCCGCCCAAGGGGCCTTCCTTCACGTCAAAGCTCAGTTCGGCGTCGGGGCCGCTGAGGCTTTCATTTTTACCGTCGGTCGCGACGTTGATGGTCAGGGTGCCGGCGATGCGCTCGCTCAGGTCGTCGTCCAGGATGTCGACCACAAAGGTCAGTTTGCCGAGGTCGTTCGCCAGATCAAACGGCTGCAGGCCGGTGCTCGGGCCGTTGCCGTCCGCGCCCAGGCGTCCGGGCAGCATGAGATCGAAAGAGCCACCGGCATCCAGCTCGATGTACAATTTGCCGCCCGCATCCGCCTTGACCAGCGAGTCGATGGTGGGTTGGTCCAGATACTTCTGCAGCACCTCCATCAAGTCGGCGGTGGGGCGGAGCAGGTAGTCCACGCCGTATTCCACGTTGCCGTTTTCCACCACGCCGGGTTTGTCCGCGCCGGTCACGGTGAGGGTCAAAATCATGTCCTGAGACATCAGCCCCTTGTCATAGCCCTGGTAGTCGGCGGTCGGGGCGTGCGGGTCTTTCAGGGTCAGGGTGAAGGTACGGACGTCGCCTTCGAGCATGGTTGCCGTGGAACCGGAGACGCCCACCAGCGGGCCGTCCAGAACGTCGGCTTCGTGAGAGCCGGAGTGGCCGGCATGGCCGGCGGCATCATCGGAGATCTGAGCCTGGGCGGAAGACGCGGCAGGGTCGATGCCCACGCCGCCGGAAGAATATCCGTCGTTCAGGGTGACCTTTTCCAGGGTGAAGGTCACGGCCTCATTCGGGCTTTCGCTGATGTGGTCGTCGTTCGGCTCGAAGTCCAGGCTCAGGGGGAAGGAAATTCCCCTGCCGGAAACGGTCAGGGTGCCGTCGGCCGGGTTGTAGGTCAGCGTGACCGGGGAGCCGTTCGCCATGACCGTGGAAACCACGGTGCCGTCGGGCTGGAGAACGCCTTTGCCGGGCAGGAAGAGGTCGGCCTGGAATTCGTTGTCCGGGGAGCCGTCCCACATTTTCGCGTCGCCGGAAAGTCTAAGCGTGGCGGTGCAGTCCACGGCGTTGTCCACGGGCTTGTCGAACGTCAGATTCACCGAAAGGTGTTCCAGGCTTTCATTGACGTCGGGAGCGATGATGGAAACGCCGAGTACCGGGTCTTTGCCGATTTCGGCCGAAGCGGCCGCGCCGGCGGGTTGGGATTCGTTGCCGGTTGTGCCCGCGATTGCCAGAGAAAAACCTTCCGCATCTTCGCCCGCGTCCGCGCCCGAGCCGTTGATCAGCACCTTGGCCGCGATGGTCAGATCGGCCGTGTTGTGTAGATCGAAAGCCACGGCGCCGTCGCCGGGAATGTGGAGCGCGCCGTTCGCGTCCACCTGCCCGAAGAGGGTGATTTTGACGGTGCCGTCGGCTTCCAGCAGAAAGCTCCCGTCGGCGTTCAGGACGTAATCGACCATGCCGGCCACCTTCAGGGCCGCGAGCGCGGCCGAAGGAGTCAGGTGGTAATCCTGGCCGTAGGTCGCGCTCCCGCTGTGCTCGGCGGGGTTGATGAACACGTCCATGTCCTGGGACAGAAGCATGTCCGGCGTGCCGGAGCGGCCGGTGTAACCTTGGTAAGGGCCGTCCGTGTGCGGGTCGGCGAGGGTCAGGCCGAAGGTGAAGGCGTTGCCCGAGGGGTCGCCCTCATACAACGAGGCCGGGCCGATGTTGACCAGACCTACGACGGGGCCGTCCAGCACGGTGGTCTCGTGGGGATTGCCCGGATCATGGGCGTGCGCCGCCATGGAGTCGTCGGAGATGTCGACCCGCAGATTCGGGGTGCCGGTGACCACGACGTCGCCCTGAACGCCGCCGGGGGCGAGGGTGATCAGAATATCTTTGGGGCCGTCGGTGATGTGGTCGTCGAGCAGGGTAATCGGCACGGAAGCAAAGGTCGCCCCGGCCGGAACGGTCACGACCAGGGTGCCGGCGTTCGGGTTGAAAACGGCCGTGCATCCGGTCGCGCCGGTCGTGTCGATTTCATAGTCGGCGAAGAACTCCGCGACGCCGGTTTTGCCGTAGGCCACGGCGCTGCCGCCGACGTTGAAGGTCAGCACCACCGCGCCCAACGTGGGCGAGGCGAAGGAAAAATTGAGCGAGGTTCCGGCGTCGCTTTCGTTGACGCTGCGGGTTTGATACAGCGCGGCCTCGACGCCGACGTTCAGAACCGTGGCAACCCCCTGAACTTCCAGGGGATCCGCGGTGTCGCGGCCCCAAAACACGGTGCCGAGCGAATTCAATTTGTCGACGCCGTTCAGCAGTGAGCCGGCGTTGTCGGCATACTCACCCTCGCCGCCGCCGGTCGCGGCCGCGCTCGGGCCGGCGGAGGGCCCGGCCGCCGTGCTCAGGTCGATGCCTTTGAACAGATCGGCGGCCGCGACCACGGCCCCGCCGGGCAGGGTCAAAGACGGCAAGGGGCGTTCGCCGACAGCGAAAAAGTCGGTCAGCACGACCCGACCGCCGTTGTCCGACTCGAACACAAGGTTGTTGCCCGAACGACCATAGGTTGCGCCGGAAGGATCGAAAGAAAGTCGGACATTGCCCGCGTCGGAAGATTCGACGGCGACGGTTTGTCCTGCCGTCGGCGCGGGAACGTGGATAACCCGAGTGGGAGCGGTGGGAGTGGCGCTTGATTCAGGTGACATGGTTGCCTCGTGTGGTGGTGTTCGGTCCGGCGGTATGCCTTGCCGCTTATAAGTTTGACCGTATCAGATGCAAAAGATGTGCAAATGCATATTTTGCAGCGTGATTGCCGACTTATACAGCGTAGGTGAGGGGCACCCGTCAAACTTCCGGCGGAGGCGGCGGGTTGTCGCGCAGGGCAGGCGCTTGATCTTCGTTCCGGGAATGCGAAATACCCAAAAAGTCCGCCGGTCCCCATGATGAGGGGGCCGGCGGGTTGGGTGTTCGGCGCCGGATTGCCGTTGCCGAACGAAAATACGTGGTTATGTGAAAGGAAGAGAGGTGCCTGCCGGGTGCGCGCGGCGAAAGGGCGGTGATAGGGAAAAGGCCCCTTGAGGGGCCTTTTTGATCATTTCACTTCTTCGGTTTGGATGCCCTCGTTGGCCAGGGCTTCCCGCAGAATGGAGTCGTCGGTGCATGTTCCGGGGGAGTAGGTAATCATCCCGGTGGCCAAATCCACATGAACATCTTCAAGCCCATCCACGGTTTGCACGCAGCGCTTGATGACTTCGGAGCAATTGGCTTTATTTTCCAGTCCCTTCAGACGCAATTTTTTCATGTCGACCTCCGTGGAGCGTTTTTACTTTGAAAATGTTTATGAAACCATATTTCAAAAGACTTCTGAACGAGCCTGCCGGCGGGTGCCGCTTCGCGTCCACCGGCGCACGGTGTTTCTCATTTGATGCCTCAAAAAGGCGTTGCCGGCAAGACGATATGCTTTTTTTTATAACATTCGAAAATCGTCCGGCGCAAAAAGATGACCCGTCGGTTCGCGGTTGCTCATGTTGCATTGGGGATGGTACCGGAGCCGGCTTGCCGTCAAACAAGGGCGTACGTTTTCCTGATGGGGGCGGACTTCTTTTGTCCCGCTCCCGGAGGGAAGGCGACGCCTGAGGCAGGATTACGACAGACCGGCCCGGCACCCGGAACGAACCTTGCCGTGACCGGCAAAAGCGGCTATTGATTCGGTCCGAAATAAGGGGAGAAAGCTTCATGTCCGTTGATTTGCACGCCTTTCACATTAAAACGTTCGGCTGTCAGATGAACGCCCACGACTCCGACTGGCTTGCCCGGTCGCTGGAGGCGCGCGGCTTTCGGCCGGCGGAATTTGATGAGGCGGGGCTGTACATCATCAATACTTGTTCGGTGCGCGACAAGCCGGAGCAGAAGGTTTACTCCGAGTTGGGGCGCATCGCCCGGCACGCCAAGGTGAACCGGCGCGAAGGCGTGACCGTGGCCGTGGGCGGCTGCGTGGCCCAGCAGGTCGGGGCCGGCTTGGTCGGACGTTTTCCCCAGGTTCGGCTGATTTTCGGCACCGACGGCATCTGCCGCGCTCCGGAGGCTCTGTCCCGCCTGGTCGAAGAGCCGGGATTGCGGCTGTCGTTGCTGGAGTTCACCGAAGGCTACGAGGAACGGCAGGCCGCCCCCCATACGGAAAAAGCCCCGGCCGCCGCTTTTGTGAACATCATGCAGGGGTGCGACAACTTCTGCACTTACTGCATCGTGCCCTATGTGCGTGGCCGGCAGAAGTCGCGCACGGTTGAGGATGTTCTGGCCGAATGCCGAACGCTGCTGGAAAACGGCTGCCGGGAAATCACCCTGCTCGGGCAGAACGTCAACTCTTACGGGCAGGACGCCCCCGAGAGGGGAACGGATTTCGCCGGGCTGCTCGAACGGATTCTGGCCTTGCCCGAGCTTGTGCGCCTGCGTTTTGTCACCCCGCACCCCAAAGATATAGACCCCCGGGTCATCGCGGCCTTCGGCAAATACGAAGCCCTGGCCCCGCGCCTGCACCTGCCGGTGCAGTCCGGCTCGGACCGTATCCTGAAAGCCATGGGGCGGCGCTACGACACGGCCCGGTATCGGGAGATCGTCCGCGCCCTGCGCGCCGCCCGGCCCGACATGGCTCTGACCACGGACGTGATCGTCGGTTTTCCCGGCGAAACCGAGGAAGATTTTGCCGCCACCATGCGCCTGATGGAAGAGGTCGGCTTTGTGCACAGCTTTTCCTTTGTGTATTCCGACCGGCCCATGGCCAAGGCCGGCATGCTGCCGGACAAAGTGGAACGGGCCGTCGCCCTGGAACGCCTCACCCGCCTGCAGGACGCCCAGAATGCCCACAGCGAAAAAGTGTTGGCGGATCAGGTCGGCCGGACCGAAACCATTCTGGTGGAGTCGGCCGGCAAGCGCCCTGTAGTTTTTGCCGATTCGGCCGAAAAGACGGGTGCCGACGGCATCGAGACGGAACATGTCCAGGGCAGAACGCCGCATGGATATATCGTCAACGTGGCGTTGCCCGTGCCGCCCGGCACGGACCGGGAACGGGAGCATTGGACCGGCAAACAGGTCAGGGTGCGCATTCGCTCGGCCTGCAGGCATTCCCTTAGAGCCGTTCCCGTTTGAGAAATGCGTGCCGGCAATACGTCGTGGAACTGGGCAACCACGGCAGTGGGAGCGGTTTGGCGTCAGGTAGGGAAGGTGGTTTTTTTGCCGCGGGAGTGTACTCTTCCGGTACTCGACCAAGGCAAAAAAGATGCCTGACGCCGCATCATGCCAAACCGAACCGCTGCCGAGATGGTTGCGGATTCCCCCGACATATGCCATAAAAGTCGTATACGGAGTAGACCTGGAAAACAGGCGGTTTGAGCTATGCTGGAACTGACTATTATGGGCATCGCCCTGCAGGGCGACGGTCCTTCGCCGTCTCTCTTGCTGCATCCATACGGAACGGACAAGGTGATCTTCCTGCCTTTGGAGCCGGCGGACGCCTTTCCCCTTTCTTCCGCCCTGCACGGACCCGTCGGCGGGCGGGACACGCCGCGCCGGGACCTGACCGCGCGGATACTGCGCCACCTGGGCGGGCGTCTGCTCGCTGTGGAAATTTTCGGATTCGACACCGGCACCGTCCAAGCGGCGGCGATTATTCAGGCTGGCCCGACCACCGTGCGGCTGCTCTGCCGCCCGGCCGAGGGCGTACAGCTTTCTCTTCAGTGCGGCGCGCCCCTGCGTGCGGAAGCCGAGGCCCTGAACTCGGCCAAAAGCCTGGACGACCCGAGCCTGGATCTTTCGCCCCACGTACGTACCTTGGTGCGCACGGCCATGCTCCGCGACAAGCTGGGCGACGCCCTTGCGGATGACGGATCCTTCGACTTCTCCCGCATTCCCTTGGTGCTGGAAAGCACCATCAACCGGGAAGCGCCGCGCGTGGTCGCACAGAAAAAAGGCCCCACGGTCAATATTTCCGTCGACAACCAGGTGGTCGAGTTTTCCGTTGAGGTGACCCCGGCGCTTTCGGCCGAGGCGGGAACGGATTCGGCCTCCCGGCCGGAGGAAGACCGCTGGGCGGCGCTTTTGCGGGTGCTTTCTCCGGAAACCAAAACCCTCATGTAGGGGCTTGCCGCCCCTGTGCTGTTTGGGCCCGCGCCGGGCTTGCCCCGGCAAAAGTGGGCGTCGGCCGGCCGTTTTCCGTCCGTTCGCTTTGCGCGGCGTCACGTGCACGGCGCGGAGCCGGACTCATCGACATTCACAGGTCATAGGTCGCAATGGTGTCTTCCCCGCAATCCGATGTCGCTCCGCTTCTGCGGGTGGAGGGGCTTTCCGTCGGTTTTTCCCTTTCCGGCCAGATTGCTCCCGCCGTTGAAGAGGTGGGTTTTTCCCTGTGCGCCGACAGCACCCTGTGCTTGGTGGGCGAATCCGGCTGCGGCAAAAGCGTCACCGCCCTTGCTCTGGCCGGGCTGCTGCCGTGCCCGCCGGCGCGGGTGCTCGGCGGAAGCGCCCTGTTCGAGGGGCGCGATCTGTTGCGCCTTTCCGAAAAAGAGCTCCGCGACCTGCGCGGTTCGCGCATCGGCATGATTTTCCAGGACCCCGCGTCCTCGCTGAACCCGGTCATGCGGGTGGGCGATCAGATTGCCGAAGGCCTGCGCCTGCATAAGGATCTTTCGGCCAAAGACGCCGCGGAGGCGGCGGCCGACATGCTCCGGCGGGTGGGCATTCAGCACCCGAAAGAGCGCGCCCGTGATTTTCCGCACCAGCTTTCCGGCGGCATGTGCCAGCGGGTGATGATCGCCATGGCCCTGGCCTGCGAACCTTCCCTGATCATTGCCGACGAGCCGACGACCGCTCTGGACGTGACCGTGCGCGGCCAAATTCTGGATTTGTTGCACGAGCTGCGGCAAGCCCGCTCCGGCGGCGTGCTGTTGATCACCCACGATATGGGCGTGGTGCGGCGTGCGGCCGACTCCGTCGCCGTCATGTACGCCGGGCGTGTCGTGGAAATCGGCCCGCCGGAAGGCGTCACCGACGACCCGCTGCACCCCTATACCCGGGGACTCATGGACTCCCTTCCTCGGGAAGGCGGCCGCGAACGCCTGAAGGCCATCCCCGGCACCGTGCCGGACCCTCGCCGCCGGCCGCCCGGCTGCACGTTCCACCCCCGTTGCCCTGTCGCCTTTGAGCGCTGTCGACAGGAAGCGCCCCCCCTGTATATCCGCAGCCCCGAGCGGGCCGGGCGTTGCTTTTTATTGGAAAAAGACGCCTAAGCTTAGGCCTATTAATGACGTGGGGCTGAAACAGGGCTGCAAAGAGCGTCACCTTTCAGAACGCGCGATGTGATAAGCCCGGCGCCCTTTCATGCCAAGCGGCACCAAACCCCGCCTGGGGGGAATGAAAACAGGGCTGCCAAAGTCGGCCGCCCCGGCCACTCCCGCGATGTGATAATGTTGTCTCACGCCGTCGCGGTCGGCACCCCAGACCCCCCCATTGTCGGCAAACCCGTGCAAAGCACGGGCTTGCCGACAATGGGGGGGCAGGGGATTCAATCCCCTGCCAGGGGGGGTGGGGGACAGAGTCCCCCCAATGCAACAGGGCTGCCCTAAGCTTTTTTGAGTTCTTCCATAAGTCTATTCAGATCGGCGGCCTGTCCGGCCAGGGTGCGGACGGCTTTTTCGGCCTGCGTCATCAGCCGGGCGGTTTCTTCGGCCGAGGCGTTCACTTCTTCGGTGCCGCGGGTGATCTGTTCGCTCACGGCCGATTGCTCTTCGCCGGCCGTGGCGATGGAGCGCACGCCTTCGGCGCTGCTTTCGGCCAACTCCACAATCTCGCGCAGGGCTATGCCGGCTTTCTCGGCCAGCTCGCTGCTTTGCAGGGCGGCTTCACCGGCCCGGCTGACGCCGTCAAGGTTTTCGCCGGTGCTTCTTTGGATGGCTCCCACGACGTCGCCCACTTCCTTGGTGGCCAGCATGGTTTTTTCGGCCAGCTTGCGCACTTCGTCGGCGACCACGGCAAAGCCGCGTCCGGCCTCGCCCGCGCGGGCGGCCTCAATGGCGGCGTTCAGGGCCAGCAGGTTGGTTTGATCGGCGATGTCGGTAATCACGCTCATGATCCGACCGATGTCGCGCGCGCTGGCTTCCAGCGTCTGCATGTTGTCTTGCAGAGTCGTCGCCGTGCGGTTGACCTCGGCGATGGAGTCAACGACCGAAGTCACCACCTGTGAGCCGGCCAGGGCCTTCTCTTTGGTTTTTTCCGATTGCTCCGAGGCGTTTCCGGCATGGCGGGCCACATCCAAGACGGTGGCGTTCATTTCTTCCATGGCCGTGGCCGTTTCCGTGG
The DNA here is from genome assembly GCA_031551885.1 of Desulfovibrio sp. Lineage (GTDB taxonomy): Bacteria > Desulfobacterota > Desulfovibrionia > Desulfovibrionales > Desulfovibrionaceae > Frigididesulfovibrio. Next base: position 10,462 of record JAVBMX010000092.1, on the reverse strand, counting down.
CTCGGGCGCGTTGCGTTTCTGCTCCGGAGGCCGCCGTGCGCACCTGGCCGGAGAGGGAATCCACCGAGTCGAGCAGGCTGCCGACAATGGCCTCCAGGCGCCCGGCGGCGGCGAGCATGCCGTCGCGTTTGGCGTTTTCGGCCTGTTTCCGGGCCTCTTCGGCGTCGTCCGTGGCTTTTTTGGCCAGACGGCTCTGTTCTTCGGCCTCACGGGTTTTGGCTTCCGCGCCGGCGATCATCTCCCGAATGTTGCCGAGCATGCGGCGCAAGGCTTCAGCCAGAGCGCCCAATTCGTCGCCCCGCTGCACGTTCAGCGACACGTCCAGCCTGCCGGCCGCGATGGATTCGGCGAAATGCACTCCGGCCTTGAGCGGCTCGGTCACGTTGCGGGTGAGCAGAAGACCGAGCAGGGTGGAGAGCGCCACACCCACAATCATGCCGCCGGCAACGAACCACGAGAGCATGCCGCCTTCCGCGATGCCGTCGACTACGGCTTTTTCGGTTTGGTCGCGATGCAGGGCGACCAGCTTGCCGAGAGCGGCGCGGGTGACCGCGTCGTTGGGGCGAAGGTCTTTCAGAATCATGGCGCGCATGTCCGTAATCAGGGACTCGGCCGCGATGGCGTCGGCCCGCATGGTTTTTATCAGTTCCTGGATGCGCAGGAAGGTATCCCGGCCATTCTGCCGCGCGGCCGTGGCCCCCGGTATGTCGCCCGCCTCGACCAGAGCGGAAATTTCCGCGTTGTTGGCGGAGAACTTCTCCATAAGGGTGCGCAACTCGGCCATCTGCGCCTGCCCGGTTTTGTTTTGATGCCGGTAGCTCTTGGCCCAGTCGAGCATGGCCCGCATGGCGGGGCTTTGGGCCAGAGGATAGCCGAGGTCGTCGCCGTTCATGGCTCGGAGCACCTCGGCCTGCACGTTGCGAACATTTTCCCAGAAGATATCCAGATCATCGATAAGCTGGCGGGAGTCGAACATACCGATTTCCCGGTATTTATCGGCTTTTTGGGAGACGGCTACGGCAATGGTGTCGCCTTTCTTGATCAGATCGGCAAGCTCCCGATAGGCGCTTTGCACGGCTTCGCCCTCATCTTTGACCCGCGTTTCGTATTCATCTTTGGCCGCGATCATGGCGAGCACAACTTTGGTTTTTTCTTCGGTCGCGGATGCGCGTTCCTCCGCCGTCAACGGCAGGGAAAGGCGGTACAGGGCAATAGTCGATTCCAGCATTGCGGTCTGGAACCGCTCCAGCACCAGAAGGGACGGAATCTGCTTCAACCCGACGTTTTCCAGGTTGTCCGCCGCCTTGCGCGAGGCGAAAATGCCGATGCCGCCGATGGTGAGCAGCACCAGAGTGACGGCCAAAAAGCTGAGCAGCATTTTTGATCCGAGTTTCATCGTATTCATGATTGCAACCTCCGACGGCGGCCATTGCCGTCTCCCCTATGAAATGAAAGACGGTAAGATGTGGACGGCTAAAAAAGCCGCATTGCATTATATACGGCATATCGGAGAAAAAGTTAAGGTAAAGGCTATAATCTAGATGGAAATTCGATGATGTTGCAGGAACACCATCTCCTCCAGGGGGGCGATGAGGGCCAGGAAAGGCCCGGCGGGCGACATGGGTGCGCCGAAAAGGGCTTCGCGCCGGGCGGTGAGCAGAGGGGCGGGCAGGGTATCGGGCAGGGCTTTGGTCAGGGTTTGGGCCAGACGTTCGGTGAGCAGGTACTCGGAGCATCCGGCCGCGAACAGTTCGGCCGCCCGAAGCATATCCGGGCCGTGGGCGGCGGCGAAGGCTTCGGCCTCGGGGGGGAAAGGCGAAGAGCAGGCGCGGTGCAGGGCGGCGCGCAGCGTGTTCAGGGCCGCCCCGGGAATGCCCGTGCGCCAGCCCAGCAGCCAGGGGGTGCGGCGGAACAGCAGTCCGTGGGCCAGACCCAGCTCAAAGACGGGAGCGCAGATGTCCCGCAGCCGGGCCGGGAGTGGATGCGGTTCGCGTTCCGGGGTGAGGGAAAGATCCCAGGCCGGAACATCGTTGCGGGTCGGCTGGTGACCGGTCAGCTTGCGCAACAGGTGGGCGAGCATGCGCCCGGCATCAAGCGAGGCAGGCGTTTCCAGGTGGGAGTAACTCAACACGTAGCTGCCCGCGCCGTAGTCGCCGGCGACCATGCAGGGACTGCCTTCGAGGAAGGACGGCGTGGGGGAAAATCCGTACAAATCCTGCCAGACCTCGAAGGTGCCGGCGGGCAATGAAGCGATGGGGAGATCCGCCAGGCAGAAATCCTCCGCCGGGCCGGCGAATTCGGCCGGGACATGAACGCCGGCGGCATCGGCGGATTCAAATCGCCCCGGCCACCAAACAGGCAGCTCGACGGTCGGGCCCAGGCCGTCCGGCAAAAGGCCGGGGCAGGCGGCATGATCCAGGCGTACGTGTAGATGCCCGCTCATGAAGTGCTGCAGGCGCTCGGTGAAGGCCGCCCGATGCAGGGGGCAAAGCTCCAGACCGCCGGGTGAGGAAAGGGCCAGGCCCGCGCCGCCGCAAAAGCCCAGGTAGTTGCCGCCGGAGCGCACGTATTCCCGAATGGCCGCAAGGCCCGCCTCGCCAAGGGCGGCGGCTTTCTGCCGGGCCGAGCCGCCGGGCACGAGCAAAAGCGGGGCGGGGTCGCGCCGCAACAGACCTTCGGCAATATCCGAGGCCCGCGCCAAGGCGTGGGGCAGCCCAAGGGCTTCCACGGCGCGCACAGCCAAAAGCCCCCAGATCTGCGAGGCGTCCCAAAGAATATATACAGCCTTCATATTGCTCCCGATACGAATCTTGGGCAGTATAGAAAGCGGAACATGGTTTGTACAGCGCCAAACCAACCCGCTGCCGTATTGCGCAAACCGACCGCCGGCCGACCGTCCGGGAGAGAACCCGCCCATGCACGATCTCTTTATTTTCCTGCATATTCCGCGCACCGGCGGGACCACGTTGAACAGCATCTTCTTCAATAATTTTAATAAAGAAGAGATCATCTCACTGTACAGCCGGGAAGATTTCGCCACAGGCGCGGAGGAATTGGCCCGCCGGGGCGATTCCGTCCGTCTGGTACAAGGGCACTTTCTGCACGACGAGCATATCGAGGCGTTGCGTCAAGGCCGGAACGCCCGTGTGGTCACCTTCATCCGGCATCCGGTCGAACGCCTGGCCTCGGAATATCTGTTCCTGAAAAATTGGCCGCATTCGCAGATGTACGAGGTGCTCAACTCCCGGAACATCGGCTTTGCCGAGTACATCACTTCGGACGACAGGGCTTTTCGCTACCGGACCAAAAATTTGCTGACCCGGGTGTTTTCGCGCATGTCCTTTGAGGGGGAACCCTCGGCGGAAGCCGAAGCGGCCGCCCTGGCCCAGGCGCGTTCTTACGCCCTGACCGGCATCGTCGAACGTTTCGATGCCGGGCTTCTGCTGTTGGCCGACCTTATGGAACTGCAAGACATCCACTACGAGCGCAAGAACCGGGTTTCGTCGGCGTTGAAGGAGACCATCCGCCCGGAGGACAGAGCCCTGGCCGCCGAGTTCAATGCGGCGGACATCCGTTTGTATGAACGGCTGCGGGCCGACTTCGACGCGAAGATCGCCGCGTTGCCCCCGGCTTTTCACCAACGGCTGAAACAATTCACCCTGATCAACGAAAAGTTCAACAAGGTCGCCGACCTGATCAATAAGGCCCAGGGTCTGGACGGGGAGGACATCGTCAACCCCAAACAGTTGTGGGATTACGTATAACACGGGAACCAACGGATATGACACGAACACATAATGAAACGGTGCGGGCCAATTTTGACCCGCGGGCCCAGGCTTATTTGGAAAGCCCCACCCATTCCGCGGGCGAGGATTTGACGCATCTGGAGGCGCTGCTGCGCGGCCGTTTCATTCAGGATGCGCCGGAGGTTCTGGATCTCGGCTGCGGCGGCGGGCACGTGACCTATGCCGCCGCTCGGCACGCGCATCGGGTGACGGCCTGCGACATCAGCGAAGAAATGCTTCGGGTGGTTGCCCGCGCGGCGGAAGAACGCGGGCTGGGCAATGTCGAAACCCGGCAGGGCTCCGCCGAAGCGCCGCCCTTTGCCGATGTTTCTTTCGATGTGGTGGCGAGCCGCTATTCGGCCCACCATTGGCGTGACGTGGGGCTGGCCCTGCGCGAGATCCGGCGCGTGCTCAAGCCGGGCGGGGTATTCTGGCTCAGCGATGTGGCTTCGCCCGGTTCCCCGTTGCTGGATACCCATCTGCAGGCCGTTGAGCTGCTGCGCGATACGTCGCATGTGCGCGACTACGCCCCGGCGGAGTGGTTGCGCTTCGCGGCGGAGGCCGACCTGCGCGTGCGGGAGGCGCGGAGCTTCCGGCTGCGCCTGGATTTCGCTGCCTGGATCGCCCGCATGGCCACCCCGGAGCCCTTGGCTTCGGCCATACGGGCCCTGCAACGCGCTATGCCGGAAGAGGTCCGCGCCCACTTCGCCCTGGAGCCGGACGGCTCCTTTACCGTGGACGGCTTCATCCTGACGGCGGAAAAGGCGTAAGCCCGCGAGACCGCCCGCCGTCTTCGTCCGTCTCTGGTGTTTTGCCGGCCGCAACGGAGCCGCGAGAGGCCTTTCGGCCCATCGTCATCCTGTATCGAATCTTGACTTTCCTGTGCCGCAAAGGCAGGGTGCATGCTGTCCGACTCGCGCTTTCGGAGGTGCCTTGTGGGGAATTCTTTTGACGTGATCATTGTGGGCGGCGGCCCGGCCGGGCTGTTCGCGGCCTATCGACTGGCCGAGGAAACGCCCCTTTCCGTGTGTCTGCTGGATCGCGGTCCGGCGGCGGAAAAACGCCGCTGTCCCATCCCGCGCACGGGCAAGTGCATTCACTGCAGGCCCTGCAACATTCTGGCGGGTATGGGCGGGGCCGGGCTGTTTTCCGACGGCAAGCTCAACTTCATTCATAAGCTCGGCAAGACCGATCTGACCCAATTTTTGCCCAAGTCGGAGGCCATCGCCCTCATCGACGAAACCGAGATGATTTTCAACCGCTTCGGCATGGACGGCCCGGTCTACCCGTCGGATATGGAGGCGGCCGTGGATATCCGCATGCGGGCCAAGCGCGCGGGCATCGACCTGCTGCTTATCCGGCAAAAGCATCTGGGCAGCGATTTTTTGCCCGGCCATATCGCCGGCATGGCCAAGTATCTGGCCCAAAAGGGCGTGGACATCCGCACCGATACGGAAGTGACCGAAGTCCTGGCCGAGAACGGCCGGGTCGCCGGGGTGCGCACCCGTTCGGGCGACGAGTACGCCGCTTCCGCCGTGATCCTGGCTCCCGGCCGGGTGGGTGCGGACTGGGTGGGCGAGATCGCCCGGCGCTTCTCGCTGAACGTAAGCCAGCGCGGCATTGAAGTGGGCGTGCGGGTTGAGGTGCACAACGACATTCTGAAAAGCCTCACCGAGATCATCTACGACCCGACCTTTTTCGTGCAGACAAACAAATACGACGACCAGACCCGAACCTTCTGCACCAACCCGGAAGGCTTCGTCTCGCTCGAAAACTACCAGGATTTCGTCTGCGTCAACGGGCACGCCTATCGGGACAAAAAGTCGGAAAACGCGAACTTCGCCTTTCTTTCCAAAGTGGTGCTGACCGACCCGGTCTCCGACAACCAGGGCTACGGCGTGGCCTTGGGCAAGTTGGCCACGCTGATCGGCGGCGGCAAGCCCATTTTGCAGCGTTTCGGCGATTTGCGGCGCGGCCGACGTTCCACCTGGACCCGCATCGGCAAAGGCTACATCGAGCCGACCATGAAGAACGCCACTCCCGGCGATATCGCCATGGCCCTGCCCGAGCGCATCGTGACCAATTTGGTGGACGGCCTCACCCAGCTCAACCAGGTCGTGCCGGGGGTTTCCAATGAGGAAACCCTGCTCTACGCCCCGGAAATCAAGTTTTTCGCCACCCAGGTGGAAACCGACGAGCACCTGGAAACCGCGCTGCCCGGCCTGTTTGTGGCCGGCGACGGACCGGGGGTTTCCGGCAACATCGTCTCGGCGGCGGCCACCGGGATTCTTCCGGCCCGGCGCATCGCCGAACGCCTGGTGAAACGCGGCAAGGCCGGCAAGGGCGCGGGCAAGGCGACCGGCGCGGCATCCGGCAAAAAGACGAAGAACGACGAGAAATCTTAGGGACGGCGATCGTGAATCGTGGGCCGGGACGGCGCGTCCTTCGCCGGTGCGCTGTCGGGCTGAGCGTTGTTGCTGCTGTTGTTCTGGGGGCTTTGACCGTCGGCTACCTGTACATTGCCCGCGACTTGCCGGATGTCCGGCCGTTGCGGGAGCCCGAGGGAATCCGGTCCTTCATGGAGCTGCCTCTTGACTTCAAGCCGTTGCGATTTGCGGAACTGCCGCCTCATCTGGGCGACGCCTTCATGGCCGTGTGCGGCGACTCCCTGCAATCGCAACTGGCGCGCAGGCTTTTGTTCGACGGGCCGCACGGCCTTTCGGCCGACAGGCGGCGAGGAGCCGGCGTGCATGTGTACGCGGGCGTTTTGAGCCTGCATATGGACGCGCTGCTCTCCCGTGAAGAGATTTTCGCGGCTTGGCTGAACGGTCTGTACTTCGGGCATCATGCCTACGGCCCGGAGGCGGCCGCGCGGGTTTACTTCGGGAAGCCGGCGCATGCCGTGACCCTGGATGAGGCGGCCCTGCTCGCGGCGTTGTCGTACGCGCCGACCGACCTTGATCCGGAAGCCCTCCGGCGCAGACGCGAGAGGGTGCTGACAGCCATGCGGGAACGCGGCGACATCACCCCGGAAGCCTGCCGGTTCGCCGCGCTCATGCCGATCATTCCGCCGGTTCCTTTGGCAGGAGGAAAACCGTCGGCGTCCGAATAGACCCTCGCGCGGCATCGCGTCGGGCGGCGAAGGCGAGAAAGGCAACGCGGGCGCGCCGGGTACTTCAACCGGCCCGCCCGCGTGGATGAACCCGCAAGAAGCGAAGAAAAAGGAGTTCCGCTTTGTTCCGCCCCCGTGTGTTTGTTGTCGGCTTTGTTCTTGTTGCTCTGGGTGCCGCGGCGGCTTTCTATTTTTATCTCGCCCGTGACTTGCCGGATGTTCGCGCCTTGAAGAGAATGGACGGCATCACGGGTTTTTTGTGGAATTCGCTTGGGGAGAAAGATTCCCTCGCGCGGCGGAATTTCCGCCCGGTATGCTTCAATGAGCTGCCGCCCCATGTGATCGATGCGTTCACGGCCGCCTGGGATAGGGTTTTTTTCACGGCCGCTGGCAGGGAAAGCTACCGTGAAGCCGGCGGCGGCGTGCGGCAATGCCTTGTCCGTCGGCTTCTGTGTGACGGGCCGGAATCGGCGCAATCTCGTCTGCATAAACACATCCTGAGCCTGCAAATCGATCTGCGGCTTTCCCGCGAAGAAGAGTTCACCGCTTGGCTGAACAGCCTGTATTTCGGCAATCACGCTTACGGCATCGAGGCGGCCGGGCGAATCTACTTCGGCAGGTCGGTGTCGGAACTAAGCCTTGCCGAGGCCGCCATGCTCGCGGCTCTGCCGTTCGCCCCGGCCACATACAACCCCGCCGTCAATCCGGATGGCGTCCGAAACCGGCGTAAATGGGTGTTGTTGAGCATGCGCGACCACGGCTTCATCACCTCGGAGGAATGCCTGTTCGCCTCGCTTATGCCGGTCGTCCCGCCGATTCCGCCCGCGCGGATCGCGCCCGCGCCGCTGCTGTCGAACTACTGAGGCGTTCAATCCGTCCGCCGTGGGCGCCAAAACGGCGTCGGCGGCGGGGAAGAACGCTTGTCATGGCGTTCAGGTCAAAGGAAAAACGATATCCGGCGAGGAATCATGCCGAGCCGATCCGGCGCATTCCGCTCCCGCGCCTTGCCTTCTCAAACGTTCGGGCTTACCATTCGCGAATTGATGGAACCCTTTTCCCATTCCCGGCAACAGCAGGTGATCTTATGACCGCACGGACTCTCGCGCTTTCGGCTCTTGTTCTTGGTTTCGCCTTCCCCGGCGCGGCCCTCGCCAACCCTTCCATGGCCGGCGGCGGCATGGGGCGGGGGGCGGAAGCCTCTTTTGAGCGCATGGATACCAACAAAGACGGCAACGCGACCCGCGAGGAATTTTTCGCGGCCTTCCCCCAGATGAAAGAAGGGGCCTTCACCTCCATCGATAAGAATGGTGACGGCGTTATTTCCAAAGAAGAATGGCTGGCGTTCGCCAAAGGCCATGCTTCCGATGAAGCGGCCGCGCATCCGGCCGGTGAGGGCGGGCTCCCCGCCGGGCATCCGCCCATGATGGGAGGCACGAACGGCACCGCCCACCCGCCCATGATGATGCCCAAAGGCGGAGCCGACGGTATGCCCATGCGTTCGGCCAACGGCACCGCGCCTGCCCCGGCCGGGCAGGCGCCCGACCTGATTATGCCGTCCAAATAGCCTGCCCTATGCGTAAGCAATTCCCCTCTCGGCCCAAACCGGGGGGAGGCGGGGCCGAAGCCCCGCCCGCTTCCCTTCGCGCCTTCCTGCCCATGAGCCGGGCGGAGCTTGCGGCCCAAGGCCGAACAAGCATCGACATCCTGCTCGTGGGCGGGGATGCCTACGTGGATCACCCCTCCTTCGGTCTGGCCCTGCTGGGCCGCCTGCTTGAAGCCGAAGGTTTCAGCGTGGGCATTTGCGCCCAACCGGACTGGAAAGACGCGGATGTCGCCCTGAAAGCCTTAACGGAATTCGGCAGGCCGCGCCTGTTCGCGGCCGTGACCGCCGGGGCTGTCGATTCCATGTTGGCCCACTACACGGCCTTTCGCAAAAAGCGCCGCGACGACGCCTACACCCCGGGCGACAAAGCCGGGGCCAGACCCAACCGGGCCTGCATTGTCTACACCGGTCTGATCCGCCGCGCCTTTGCCGGGCTGCCCGTGGTGCTCGGAGGCATTGAGGCCTCGTTGCGCCGCCTTTCCCATTACGATTTTTGGGAGGACAAGCTCCGCAAGCCGTTGTTGCTGGATGCCAAAGCCGACCTGATCCTTTACGGCATGGCTGAATCGGCTCTGATCGGCACGTCCCGCGCGGCCGGTGGCCTGGAACGGGCGGGCGGGCTTTCGCGTGAATCGCTGGTCGCGGCCTGCCGGAATCTTCCCGGCGCGGCCTTTGCCCTTTCGGCCAAGGAATCCGCCGTTGATTTCCTGGGAGTCACCCCGGAAGAGGTGGAAACGCTGCCTTCCCATGAAGAAATCGAGGCCGATCCCAAGCTGCTCATGCGGGCCACCCTGGCCGAAGAACGCCGCGTGCATACAGGCCGGCGTTACGCGGTTCAACGGGTGGGCGAGCGGAGCGTGATCCTCACGCCGCCGGCCCCGCCTTTATCCACGGCCGAGTTGGACCGGCTCTACGACCTGCCTTTCACCCGGCTGCCGCATTCGTCGTATAAGGAGTCCATCCCGGCCTGGGAGATGATCCGCACGAGCATCACCAGCCACAGAGGCTGCGGCGGAGGCTGTTCTTTCTGTTCGCTGGCCCTGCACCAGGGCAGGCATATCGCCTCGCGCAGCCGGAAGTCCGTGGTGGAAGAGGCGAAGCGCATCGCCCAGGGGCCGGAGCCCGGCGGCAAAACCCCGCGCTGGGCCGGGTCCATTTCCGATATTTCCGGTCCCAGCGCCAACATGTGGCAGGCCCGGTGCGCCCTGCCCGAGGACAAGGAGTGCGCCCGGCAAAGCTGCATGCACCCGGCGCCCTGCGCGTTCTTCGAGGTGGATCAGCGGCGGGGCGCGTCCCTGTTGCGCGAAGTCGCGGCCTTGCCCGGCGTGCGTCACGTGCGGGTGGCCGGCGGGGTGCGCTTCGACTTGGCCCTTCAAGACGCCGAAGCCCTTTGGGCCTACACCTCGGAGTTCACCGGCGGGCAGTTGAAGGTCGCCCCGGAGCACATGGCCCCTGAAGTCCTGCGCTTGATGCGCAAGCCGTCGCTCCAAACCTTCGAGCGTTTTCTGAATGCCTTTGCGGACGCCTGTAAAAAAGCCGGCAAAGAGCAGTACACCGTTCCCTATCTGATGAGCGCTTTTCCCGGCTGTACCTTGGAACATATGCGTCAGGCCTCGGCCTGGCTGAAAAAACGCAACTGGCGGCCGCAGCAGGTGCAGTGTTTTATTCCCACCCCCGGCACCGTGGCCACGGCCATGTTTTTCGCCGGCATCGACCCGGACGGCAAGCCCCTGTTCGTCGCCCGCACCGACGCCGAGCGCCTGGCCCAGCATCGGTTGCTTTTGGGGGGGGAGCAGTAGGGCGGGGGAAGGGGAACCGCTTTTTTTCAAAAAAGCGGTTCCCCTTCTCCCGCGCCCCCATCCCCACCGTAAAAAACTATATTTATATATGCCCCAGGTTTATTCGGAAAGACAGTGGTGAAAATATCTCAAGGAGGACAAAAAGCGGATACCTTCTCATCTT
>JAVBMX010000045.1:0-25870 GCA_031551885.1 Desulfovibrio sp. | reverse complement strand
CCTTTCAGGGAGGCTTGGAGGTGCCACCCGCGTTGTTCTAAGGCAACATTGCTCACATCACGGAGGTGCCGGCCGGCGGGTTACTCACGCAGCCCTGTTTGCGCCCCTCCAAAGGAACAATTAATGAGTCCTGAGCCTAGTCTCTATAGAATCCATAGGGTTCGTTGCCTCGACCAAATACAAAGTCAATGGTCACCGCCGCCCCCGCTTGAGGAGAAGCATATGAAAAAATCCGCCAAAGACCCCCTGCAACGCCTGCCCGGCATCGGCCCGGCCATGGCCGGCGATCTCCGCCTGCTGGGCGTCGAAACGCCAGCCGATCTGGTGGGGCGGAATCCCCGCGCCATGTACGACGAGCTGTGCGCCGTCACCGGTGTGCACCAGGATCCGTGCGTGCTGTATGTGTTTCGGTGCGCGGTCTGGGTGGCGGAGCACCCGGACGATCCCGACACCTCGTTGCGGGACTGGTGGGCCTGGAAAGACAGAACCTACAACGAATGAAGGCGGTCATTCGCCGAAAGAGCATGATGCGGAACGCGGGAACCCCTGCGTTTCGCCCTCCGCCTCGGTGATGGGCCCTTTTATGACAGGCCGCGCCCATCGTTTCCCATGTTCGGCCTTTCTTTTTTACTCCGGCCAAAAAGACGCGGCTTTTCGGCATATCGCGGCAAGCTACGGCGCCAGAATGATTTCCTGAGTTTCTCCGCCGGAGACGAAAACCTTCCGCATCAGATACCCGCCGCTCAGGTACTTATGGTTCTGTCCTCCCACCGCCAGGTGAAGCCGGTAACGACAAAGTACTCGCCGTCCGCGAGTCCGGTGAACGTAAAATCTCCCCGCGCGCCGGCCATAGTGGTCTTTTGCAGGTCAAAATATTCTTGGGGGGTGCCGGGAAACGTCACAAAACCCTTTCCGGTCGAACGGTACCCGTGCGTCAGGTTCCCGTATGTTTTGAGCATCCGCTCCCGGGCATACTCCGTGGACGGAATCAGGTAGACCTCTTTTCCGGATGCGAAACGGACATCCCCGTCTTGGAGGGGAAAAAACGCCGAGCCCATAATCGTATTGTCGCCGGCTTTCAGTTGGTTCCGGGCGGCCTCGGCGTCAAAGCGGCTCTGCAGGGTTTGTTCGACGACGCTCGGCTCCGGATTTCCTCTGGTCAGGCACCCTGAAACAAACAGAAGCGGCAACAAGGCCACAAAGAAAAAACTCTTCCGCATACGGTATCCTCACATGAATTGCAGTGTCGGCATGACGCTTTTTATGCGGTTGCAACAAAAAACGCCCCGGTAAAAAGGCCGTCTCTTTTGCTCAAGAGGCGGCCAAAAGACCTGTTGCTTCTATGTTGTTTCCCATGAGAAATAAAGAGCCTGCTTTTGCGGTTTTTGAAGGAATACAAGTATTTTTTCAGTTTTCACGTGAAATATTGCTCTCGTTTTCCCGTATTCCGCTTGTCGCGGGACGGCGTAAAACAGGTTCACCGCTTCGGCGACGGGTTCTGGACAGAGCCGTCACCTCCGCACTATAGGCTATACGGAATCGCGAGGTGGAAGCGCCGTCGCCGGCCCCCTCTCGCCTATGCACGGGGCTTTCAAGGCTGAGCGCCGCCGACCCACGGGGCTTTGGGCGTAAAACCTGGGTCTTCCCGTTCCGCGTTCTCCGTTCGCATCCGCCGAAGCGACGGCCTGGGCAAGCCGCGTCCTCGCCGTTCAAGTCGCCGTCCGGCGCGGCAAAAGGAAGAGAGCATGGCCGAAGACGATCTTCTCCGGCGATTTTCCGGGGGTAAAAGAACCTCCACGGGTGAGGCCACGGCCGTGGCCGCCGAGGTTCTGGCCCGGCCGGAATTGTTCAACGCGCTGTTCGCCGGTCTGGAGCACACGGATTCACTTGTGCGCATGCGCGCGGCCTATGCGGTTTCCAAAGTGGCCGAGGCGCGGCCGGATCTGCTGCTGCCGTTGAAAGACCGTTTCATCGACCGTTTGGCCGATCCGGCAAACAGCGCCATCTGTCGGGCCTGCCTGCTTGAGGCCCTGCGCAAGCTCAAGCCGACCTCGGACGACGTCGACCTGCTCAAAGCCCTCCTGCTTGATTTTTTGCACAGCGAAAGCAGCATCGTGAAAACTTTTTCGCTGCAACTGCTGTTCGATTTCGCCGAGGTCGACCCCACCCTGCGCCCTGAGGTCATGCCTCTGCTCTGGAACGCCCTGGAGCGCGGCACCCCGGCCATGCGCGCCCGGGCGCGGAAGCTGCTGAAGAAATACGGGCTGTGAAGAGAAAGACTATGAAGACCCTCGTGGATGAAGTGCGGCGGTTGCTCACGGAAAATGCCGATGAAAAAATCCGGGAAAGCGGCCGGCGTTTTTTCAAAGAGCCTGTCCTCACCTACGGCGTGAAAACCGCGCTCGTGACTTCCATCGCCAAGCAAACACTTGCTCGGCTCAAGGGCGAATCCAAACGGGAAATTTTCGATTTGTGCGAAGACCTGTGGCGTTCCGGGTTCATGGAAGAGTCATTCGTCGCCTGCACGTGGGCCTACAGCCTGCGCAAGTACTACCTGCCGGGCGACTTTCCGATGTTCGAGCGCTGGGTGGAAACTTACGTCGGCAACCGGGCCTCCTGCGACACCCTGTGCAACCACAGCCTGGGCGCGTTCGTCGAGATATACCCGGAGGTTGTCGGCGAACTGAAGACCTGGACAGGGTCGCCCAACCGCTGGAAAAAACGGGCGGCCGCCATGACGTTGATTGTCCCGGCCCGAAAGGGATTGTTTTTGGCGGATATGTTCGAGATCGCCGAAAAGCTGCTTGCCGATCCTGATGATCTGGTGCAAAAAGGCTATGGCTGGATGCTCATAGGTCGCCGGCCAGGCCCATCCAGCGGAAGTTTTCGACTACCTCTGTCCAGAAAAGAGGTTATGCCCCGCACGGCCTTTCGCTACGCCTTGGAAAAGATGCCCGCCGAACTGCGGGCCGAGGCCATGAAGAAAAAACACGCCTGAATCGGCCCGTGTACCGTTTGAGATGGCGTTCGTCCAACCGGCGACGCCTCGGCGGTGTTACAAATTCCCAGACCGGTCAAAGAATTCGAGACACGATCAACAGGAGGTTCATCATGCGGGTTTGCGCTTTTCTGACCCTGAGGGGCAACGCGAAAGAGGCCATGACGTTTTACGGCGAGGTCTTCCGGAGTAAGCCGGACTTTATGACCTACGCCGAAATGCCGCCCGACCCCGAGTTTGTCGTGAGTGAAGAGATGAAGCCTCTGATTTTGCATGCCGAGCTGTTCATCCACAAAGAGCAGTCGATCATGCTCGCGGACGGCCTGCGCGAGGGCGAAGGCGTAGTGGGCAACGCGTTTTCGCTGACCCTGATGCTGGAGGACGAAGCCGAGCAGCGCCGGATATTCGCGGAACTTTCCAAGGGCGGGACGGTGATCATGCCGCTCGCCCAAACCTTCTGGAGCGTCTCGTTCGGCAGCCTGACCGACCGCTTCGGCGTGACCTGGCACCTGAATGTGTGCAAGGAACCCACGGGTAACGCGGCGACCTGAGCCTTGCCGGACGGAAACGGACGCGCCGGCGAAGCCGGGCGGGAATGCCCACGCGGGCATCGACCTATGGCCTGCGGGGTAAGCCGCAGGGACGGGATGTCGGTTTATAAAGCAAGACGGCCGCGACGCTTACATGCGTTGCGGTCGTCTTGCTTCGAGGGGAGCGGTGGGGAGAGAAGGATCGGCATCCTCCCCTCCTCCGGGCTTTGCCCGCAATCCGTTTTTTCAGCGTGCGGCGGACCTTGTGAAGGCGGGGCCGGCTTTCTTCAGTTCCGTTGGCTTATGAGCACGCCGCCCAGCACCAGGGCCGAGGCCAGGCATTGTATGACGGTAAGGCGCTCGCCCAGTATGAGCATGCCGAAGATGAGCGTAAAGACCGGAATCAGGTTCATGAACATGCTGGCTCTGGCCGCCGGCATGCGGCTGATGCTGAAACCATAAAGGGAATAGGCGCCGAACGAAACGCCGAGGCCGAGATACACGATGCTGCACCACGACAAAAGTGTTGCTCCCCCCTCAGGCAGGCCCATGCCGGGAAGGAACAGGGTCGGCAAAAAGAACGGTATGCCGGCCCAGGCCTGCACTGCGGTGATAAACAGAGGGGTATAGCCGCGCGAAAGCCGTCGCACGCAAATGGCGTACAGGGCGGCGAAGACCATGCCGCAAATTTGTAAAAAGTTGCCGAGCAGCGGGTTGGGCGCATGTTCGTCGGCCACCGCTCCCGCGCTCAGCCAGACCGCGCCGCAAATGGCGATGACGCAACCTATCCACGCGGTGCGGCTGAGTTTTTCCTTCAGCAGAAAGTATCCGAACACCCCCACGAAAATGGGCAGAGTGGCGCTCAGCATTCCGGCCTGTGAAGCCGAGGTGTTGTCCAGGGCGTAGCCTTCAAACGTAAAATACAGGCAGGGCTCGCAAATCACCAGTACGAGAAAGATTCGCCAGTCTCCTTTGGTGTACTTCTGCTTTTTAAGAAAAGAAGGCAAAAGGATCAGAAACGTCAGCGAGGATACGACCAGGAGCAGGAAGATCATGACCATGGGGTGAAAGCTCTGCAGCGCGAACTTCATGGCCACGTAGGCCCCGCCCCAAAGTATGGTGGAGAGTATCGCCGCGAGCGGGCCGGCGTAGCTGTACCGGTTGGCGTTGGGCATAACAAAAGTCTCCTGAAGGATTTTGGCAAAATGCTCCCGGCTGCCGGGCCCGCATTCAAGCGAAAAAGCATAGCAGCTATTTTCCGTCTATCAAACTAAAATATTTAACAAAACATTGACCTTAAGGGTAAGCATTGGCAAAAGGTCGGGCTTTTGTAATCCAACCCGGAAGGGGAAAACGGCTCCGTCCGCTCAAAACGAATATGGCGGAAGGGAACCCCAAAACCTCTGCGGGGTGCCGGTTCATTTGCCGCAAGGCGTTGGAAGCGGCATTCTTTGCGCGTTTCGGGAGGAATATGAGGCGGCTTGCCGGAAAAACAAAAAGCTTCCCCTTAACGGGATGCCGGATAAAAAAAAAGCCCCGGCCGCGGGTGCGCGGTCAGGGTGGTGTTTGAGAGCAAATCAACTTTTCAAAGTTGATTTGCTCTGGTGGCAGCGTAAGCCGGCACCCACTTGCGGGTTCGTTCGGAAGTCTTTTGAAATATGGTTCCCCAAACATTTTCAAAGTGAAAATGTTCTAGATGGTGTAGTCACGAGATTGACTAGGCTCAGGACTCATTAATTGTTCCTTTGGAGGGGCACAAACAGGGCTGCATAAGTAAACCGGCCGGCAGCACTTTCACGATGTACACACTGTCGCCTTGCAACAATGCGGGCGACACCTCCAAACCTCCTTGCAAGGGGATTGAATCCCCTTGACCCCCTTTGGTTCGGGAATCCGCCCGCACCGATGCGAGACAGCCTTTTCACATCGCGAGAGCATTGTCGACCGGCCGACCATGGCAGCTCTGGCTCATTTCCCTGCCGGGGCTTGGTGCCGCCCGGTATGAAAGGGCACCGAACTTATCACATCGCGAGATTTAAAAGGGGGATGCCTCTGCAGCCCTGTTTAAGCCCCAATGTAAATTAATAGGGTTTGAGCCTGGAGAGAATTCACCCGCTCATCGGCCGCCGAGGGCGCGGATGACTTCATCGGCCGTCAGCTGCGCGGACTGCGGATTTTGTCCGGTGATCAGGGTGCCGTCGACTTCCACGTGTTCTTCCCAGTTTTTGCCCGGAATGAACTTCGCCCCGAGTCCACGCAGGCGTGATTCCAGCAGAAACGGCATGTCGTCTTCCAGCCCGACCGCTTTTTCCTCTTCATTGGTGAAGGCGGTCAGGCGTCTGCCGGCCACCAGGGAGTCGCCGCCGTCCAGCCGGGCGCAGGTCAGGCCCGCCGGGCCGTGGCACACGGCCGCAATGACTTTTCCGGCCCCGTGCAAGTCCCGAAGAATGCGGTTCAGCTCGGTGTTGCCGGGCAGGTCGAACATGGCGCCGTGGCCGCCGGGCAGAAAGACGGCGTCGTATTTGGCCGTGTCGCGGACATCCTCAAGCTTCAGGGTGTGCTCCAGACGCCGTAACGTTTCCCGGAAGGCCGGGGAAATGTCGTTCAGGCTTTTTACGTCGACGGGAGCTTTGCCGCCCAAGGGTGACGCCACGGTCACCTCCATCCCGGACGACCGGAAGGCAATATACGGCTCGGCGAATTCCGAAAGCCAGATGCCGGTTTTTTTGTCTGATGTGGTCATGACGGCCGCCGAGGTGACGATCATCAAAATATGCTTTTTCATATGCTTGGCCCTTTGTTGTCGCAATCAAAGGCGTGTTTGCGGTATCCCGTTCTCCGGTGTATACGGAAACTGATAACGCCTTTTCGGCGAGAGGCAAGAGCGCCTGATTTTTTATCAAAGGCCGGTGGAAGCGGTCTTCGGCATTGGCGGGAAACGGCAACCGTCCGGCAGGCGTGTCCGGGCCATTCCGTTCCGCCCGAACGGGAACGCGTGGGCCGAGCTTCGCGCCGCCCACGGCCGGTACACCGGCTCGTCCATGCATGACCTGTCGGCGGAACCGCGCACCCTTGACCCGCGCCTGTTTCATGCGCATGGTTGGAAGGAGGCGAGACGCCACGCTCCAGGAGGGACTATGGCCGGTGGATGGACAAACGACGACGCGGTGAACGACCAGATCGCCAACTTTATCGCGGACGAGGTTTCGCGGGCGCGCAGCCTGCTGCCCAGCGGTGAAAGCCTGGAAACCTGCGAGTCGTGCGGTGAGGATATCCCCGAAGCTAGGCGCAAGGCCCTGCCGGGCGTTCGCTTGTGCTTGGAGTGCCAAGCGGAGCGGGATAAACAAGCCGTCCTGGTCGGCGCCTATAACCGGAAAGCCGGAAAAGACAGCCAGCTGCGCTGAACGCGCCGCCGTGAGACACTCGGGTCCTTTCCCGCCTGACGCCCTCTCTCAAAGACACTTTCCGAACACCTTCCTATTCGAGCGCGGCCCGGGGCGCATCCCAAAGCCTTTTCACTTCACCCCCGACAACGATGATTCGCCCGCCGGAGTGAGATGCGGCCTATGGCTCTTGTGCGTTGTTCCTCCTCTCCTCTCTCCCACAAGCTGATTCCCCACTGTATGGGCAGGTTCCACAAATCGCCGAGGCAAACGCGTTACATACCCTGAGCGCCATAAATCGTGAAGGAACCGGACGCTTATCGAAATAGGTGGGTGATGTGCGCGAAAGGCTTGAGCGTATCCCCCACGACATCGCATATCATGAAAGTCGCCCGCGCGAGCCGGTGCTTCTCGCCCCGTGCGCGGGTGAGGCTGGGGAGTGAGCGGCGGCGTTCAGGCTTGGGGCCTCTGCGGATAAGTACAGGCCTGGCCCGGCCGGCTATACCGAAATACTCGCGGCTCGGACCATTTCTCCTGGGGAGGGTAAGGAAACGCCATCACTCCCCTGCTCGGTTTTCCTCCCCGTGTTGGAGGAACGTGGATACCCGAAAACGTCGAGTGAAGGCCTTCTCCCGTCGGTCACGAGGGTCCATAAACGCTTCCGGCGGAATGCGTTGGATACCCTCAACGGCCGTCTCAATATAAATCGGGAAGCATGCGAACGCTTACTGATGTGAAGGGCGGGATATTCGCAGCAGGAGGGCCGTGAAGGTCTCCACGGCGTCCGCGAGTGGGCCGGAGTTGTCCAGGCGGATAAGGCCGGCGGGCTCATCCGCCTCGGGAATGATCCGGGAAAGCCGGGCGTTGATTTCTTCGGGGGTTTCCCGTCCCCTGGCCAGGAGCCGGTCGCGCAGAATTTCCGGGCGGACCGCGATCAGCACGGGAATCAGCTTGGGATAGCGGCGCAGGGCTTCCGGCAGGTAGGCCCGCGAGCCGTTGAGCACCACGGTCATTCCTTCGGCCAAACGCCCGTCGATGTCGGCGGCCGCGATGCCGTAGCACAGGCCGTGGCTTTCCCAGTCCAAAGCGAAGAAGCCCGCCGCGCGCTCGGCCGCGAAGTCCGCAACGGAAACGGCGATGTGGTCCTCGCCTCCGGCCTCGGACGGGCGGGTGATGTAGCGCCGAACGAACGCCACACGCGCATCCTTCCCCCCCTTCCCCAAAATGCACGCGGCCCCGCGCAGCAGCGAGTCCTTGCCGCACCCCGACGGCCCCATGACGTAGACAAGAGAGCCGTTTTCGGGGGGGGCCACCCTGAACTCCTCCGGGGGGAATGATTCCCCCCGGACCCCCTCAGGTGCGGGCAGACTTCGCGAAGCGAAGCCTGCCCGCAATGGGGGCGCAGGGGGCTCAACCCCCTGCCGGGGGGCTTGGGGGGTGGAGCCCCCCAAAAAAGAGTCCAGAAGGCTTTCCAATGGGATTTCTTCAAACAACAGGCGCTCACGCATGCCGGTGAGGAATCCGCGAACCTCGCGCTCCTGGTGCGGGGAAAAACGGATTTGGAGCACGGCGCCGAATCGGTCGACCACGCTCATCAAAGCCAGGTTGTCGGCCGCTTCAAGCAGAAAGCGGAACATACCCACCCGCGATGGCTCGATGGACACGTACAGCCGGGCCGATCGCCGGGGTGTGGGCAGAATCTTGCCGCGGCGCGGGCGTTTTCGGGAAGAAGGAGGCATGATATGGCCTTTGGGAATTTCGGGGCTGCAAACAGGGTTGCTTGGCACTATACCCTCATCTTGCCTGCGATGTGACGAATTTCGCGCTTTATCGGACTTGGCGGCACCAACCCCCGCCTGGGGGAATCATTCCCCCAGACCCCTCATATGTCGGTGAATCCGCGCTTTGCGCGGACTCGCCGACAAAGGGGGTGCAGGGGATTCAATCCCCTGCCGGGGGGATTGGGGGACGGAGTCCACCAAAGTGTCAAATCAACGCCCGTACCAGCAGCACGTCGCCGTCCAGGCCGACGGGGGTGGCCGGGGTGAGCTTGTTTGCCGGGGCCGGGCCGACCACGCGGCAGTCGGTGTAATATTCGTTCACGCCTTTGCGTCCCGCGCCGCCGGCTTCGGGCACGAGGACGACTTCGGGCAGGGTGAGCTGCAGGGCCAGGAATTGGGCTTTCTTGTCCGCCGCCAGGGCGCGCAGCTCGGCGGCCCGGGCTTTTTTCTCGTCGTCGGCGACGGGGAACGGCATGGAGGCCGCGCGCGTGCCGGGGCGGGAGGAAAAGGGAAACACGTGGGCGTAGGTCAGGGGCAAGGCCTGGCACAGCTCCAGGTTTTCCGCGTGCTCTGCGCGCGTTTCGCCGGGAAAACCGGTGAGCAGGTCCGCGCCCAAACCCCAGATGGGGTGAATGCGGCTTGCGGCGCGCATGAACTCCACGGCCTGGTTGGGATCATAATGCCCCCGTCCCATGCGGGCAAGCACGGAAGGGCTGCCGTTCTGCAACGAAAGATGCAGATGCGGGGCCACAAGCCGGCAGCGGTCCAGGGTTTCCAAGGCTTTGTCGCCCAACTGGCCGGGCTCGAGGGAACTCAGGCGCAGACGCAATCGGCCGACCCATTCCGGGGCCAGGGCGGCATCCAGGGCCAGGAGCAGATCCCAAAAGTCCTGGGAGGGCTCCAGATCGCGGCCGTATTGGCGCAGATTAATGCCGTTGATGCCGATTTCGGGGAACCCGGCTTCGGCCAGACGCCGGGCTTCGGCCAAGGTGTCGGCAAAGGGGCGCGAACGGGAAGGCCCGCGCGCCGAGGGAACAATGCAGTAGGCGCAGTGGTGCGAACAGCCGTCCTGAACTTTGAGCACGGCCCGGGACCGATGGTAGCCGGAAATGGACAGAGGCGGAAAGATCTTCTCCGCCCCTGCGGGCTGCGGGGCGACTTCGTTGCCCGCGGCCAGGGTCAGAAGAGCCGCCGGGTCGGCTTTGGCGGCGCGCCCGGCGAACAGCGGCGAACCGGGCAGATCCCGCCCGGCGAGCAGCTCGGCCGCGCAACCGATGAGCACGATGCGGCCGTGGGGCGCTTCGGCGTGCAGCTTGCGCACGGCTCGGCGCACGTCGGCCACGGCCTTGGAGGTCACCGCGCAGGAGTTGATGAACAGGCAGTCGGCTTCGGAGGGGTGTGCGGCCTCAAGCGCGCCGAGCCGCTCCCAGGCTTCGGCCAGGGCGCGGCTCTCGTATTGGTTGACCTTGCAGCCAAGGGTCAGCAGAAAAAAACGGGGCATGGGCGGCTCAGCGGAAGCAAACGCAGTCTCTGCCGGCGCGCTTGGCATCATAGAGGGCGCTGTCGGCCCGCTGGATGAAGCTTTCCGGGGTTTCTCCATTGGAGTAGTCGGCGCAGCCGATACTGACGGTGATGGACGGCAGGGACTCGAAGGTATGCCGGGCGATGCTCTCGCGCAGCTTTTCGGCCATTTGCAGAGTCCGCTGCCGGCCCGCGAAGGGGGAAAGCACGGCGAATTCTTCGCCGCCGTAACGGGCGGGCAAGTCTTCGCGGCGCAGATAGGAACGCAACAGCCGGCCGAGATCGCTCAAAACCGCGTCTCCGGCCAAGTGCCCGTACGTGTCGTTGATGCTCTTGAAGTCGTCGATGTCCAGGAACAGCAGCGACAAAGGCGCGCCGGTCCTGCTCGAGTGGGCCACGGCTTTGTGCAGGGCTTCCATGAAGGCGGCCCGGTTGTACAACCCGGTCAGGCCGTCGAACATGGATTTGCGCTTGTACAGCTCCAGGTCGCTGGCGAGCAGACGGCGTTCCAGCAGGTGTTCGCGGGCTTTTTGCAGAATGCGGGTGCGCTCGATGTAGTCGTCGGAAAGCCGGCGCAGCACCAGCAGCTGGTTGCCGGCGATGGAAATGGCCGAGACGGTCAGGGCCGTTCCTTCCTCCACGCCGTCTTCCTGCCACGAGCCGGAAACCAGCGAACCGTCGCGCTTTTCGCTGAAAAACGCTTCCGCGTCGTCGAGGAAAAAGCGGAGCATGTCCGACTGTTCCCACGGCGTGACGTTGGGCTGATCGGGTGAGCAGGAGAACAGCTTTGCGTAAAATTTGGGCATAACGCCGAAAAAGGAATATTCCCCCGGCCCGTGACGTCGCAGAACCGCCGCATCGAGGGACTCAAGCAGCGCAAGCGCGAGATTGCCGTCGTTTCCGTAATCCAAGGTGTCAGACATGGAGCATCGCCTTGGTCAAAGCGGTGAAAGAGTCGTTGACGGCAAGCCCGGTTTTGGCGCTGGTGCGGACGATGGACAGCCCTTCGGCCTGCAGCGCGGCCAAACGCTCTTCGGAAACCTCCCACGACGAGGCGAGGTCGGCTTTGTTGATCAAAAGCATGTGCGGCACATTGCCCACCAGGTTCACAGCCATGTTGCGCAGGCTGAGGGCCACGTCCAGGGTTTCCTGCCGGGTGCCGTCGGCGACGGTGAAGAAGCCCATTGCGCCGCGCAGATAGGATATATTGACGTCCACGTAATCATCTTTTCCTTCCAGGTCCCACAGGACAAGCGAAACTTCTCGATCATCGACGCGCAGCGTTTTTTTGCTGATTTTGACGCCGACTGTCGACAAATACCGGTCGGTAAAGATGGAGTGGACATATTGCTGGACCAAAGCCGTTTTTCCAACGGCAAAGGCTCCGAGCATACAAATCTTTTTGCTGATCATGCAATGTCCGTGGCGGGCGGACCGCCGGTTCCAACATCAAATGGGGACATTCGCCAAGCTGAAAACACCGGCGGTCGCGCATGCGCAAACCCTCCGGCGGCAAACAAGGCATTGAGACCCTTCCCCCCAGGGCAAGGTCTTGCCGCGAAAGGCGAATACCCTCGCGAATCGTCCTCTTTTTCCTTCTAGCTCAAAAAGGCCTAGTTCACAAGCCGTCGGCCCGCTATTTCCTCAAGACCTCCGAGGAGGCGTCGGCGGCTCGCATAAGATGCACCCGCAATTCGATGCGGCGATCGGACTGCTCAAGCCCGGCCGAGGGGTGCCCTTTGTCCGCATAGTCCGAACCCATGCCGTATGTCGAGACCGGCAGACCGGAGCCTTTGGCGTACAACATGGAAGCCAGGGTTTTCGCCCGGGCCTGGCTGACCTCATAGTTGCGCTTGGCGGTGCCGATGGCGTCGGCATGCCCGTAGATGGTCACGCCGGCCGAGATGCCCATCTCGCGGGCCAGCTTTTCAAGCGCCACCAGTTTGTCGACGGCATCAAGCAAAATAGGCAGGTCGGAAGGCACCGGCATATCCCCCCCCAAGGGAAATTCCACCCGGACGCCTTCGACGGCCCGCACCAGTCTGGTCAATTCGTCGCTGCGCGGGTCGCGCAGGTTGTCGGTATCGACCCGCTTCACCCCCGGCAGGGTCAGGCTGTCTTGCCGGGATTTGATGATCCAGTCCATGGGCGCGGTGCCGGAAAAAGACAGCACGCCGTCTTCAAAAACCATGCGCACCGTTTCCGGAGGCGAGATTTTGTTCCGGACCCGCGCGAGGACCAATTCCGGCTCGTACGAAACAAAAGGAACGGAGATCAGATCAACGTCGCCCGGGGCGAAGCCGTGGGCGGCGAGCACCTCTTTCGGGTTGTCGGCCAGGTCGTCCTGCAGCACCTGGATGCGCCAGGGTTTTTGCGCGCTTTCATCCAGGGCGGTGGGCAAAAGCCCGGTCTCGCGGCGCAGGATTTCGAGAGCCCGAAGCTTGTCGGTCTGCAGCAGGTCCCGTTCGGTTTTTCGCGCCAGGGCGGCCACGATCTTGGCTTCACGAGTCTTGACCACATCGTACCGCCACCAGCCGAAGCCGAACAGCAGCGCGAGAACAAGGGTGGCCGGTACGATTTTGGTCCACAGCGGCAGGGGCTTGTCTTCATCCACAAACCGGGCGGAAAGGCAATCATCCAGGCGCCGGTGGATAAGCAGAAAGGGAGCCGTGTCACCGTTAAAGGAAGATAAGGCGTCGGCGGACTCCATGAGCATGAGTTCGAAATTCGCCCGAATGCCGGCCCGGAAGTCGGCGGGCGGCGTGCCGCGCACCACGCAGGCCAAGATGGCCTGCTCGCTCTTTTCCATGTAAATGGTGAACTGGCCCAGGCGGATGGAGTCCAAATCACCGCCTTCGCCGGTAAAGCAGTCGCGCACAAAATCCTGGATGGCCGTGAGCATGGCCGAGACCAGATCCGCGTCTTGGGTGTCCACGCCGTCGTTCACGGCATGGCCGAGCACCAGCCCTGTTTCGGCGTGAATAAGAAAGACCTGCTCCACCCGGTAAACCAGGGTATGCAGCAGCACCACTTCGCTGAACGACTTGCCGGAGCGCAGGGCTTCAAACCGCCAGCGCAGGCCCTTCCAGGAAAAGGACATTTCCAGGCTTTTACTCAGGCCTTCAAGCATGGCGCGAAATGTTTCGGATATGGAGCGCCGGATGGCCGGACCCATGAGGGGAAAGAGCACCCCGGTAAAATCGGTGGGATTTTTACGCAGGGCGGTTTTGAGCATCTCCTCGACCATGGGCTCGAGGGCTTTGTTCAGGCGGTCGTCTTTGTGGGCGCGCAACAGAATGGCTTCGGCAATGACGTCGCCCACTTCGCGGGCCTGGAAGCGGGTATCCAGGCGGTTTCTCAGCGTATCCAAGAGCGCTATTTCACGTGAAAACAGCAGGCGACGCAGGGTTTCCAGGTCGGCATCCCGTACCGAGCCGGTCTCGGTTTTGGTTTCAAGCCCCGGCTCGTGGGGGAGGATGTCTCCTTCCGAGGCGTCGGACGCTTGGGCGGCGTTTTCGGTAAACTCCGCAGCCGCCGGCGTGGCCGCATCACGTGTTTCCACGGCGGCCGGATTGGTCGTATCGCTTTTCCCTCCATGGGGTCCGGCGTCCGGTTCGCCCGGCACATTCACAACGCTCACGGCGTCGGGCGTGTTTTTCGTCACGCCGTCGGCTTGCTCCAAGGCGGCGGAAGCCGTTTTGGAAGCGTCGAAAGCCTGCTCTCCCGCGTCGGGAAGGCTTTCGGGCGGGGCGGCGTCCTCGGCGATGCCGGGGGCGGCCTCCTCAACGGGGACGCTAAGAGGCTGCATCGTCGGCCGCTTCTTCAATGCCTCCGGCGCCGGAGTCGAGTTCAAGCGTCCATTGACCGCTCAATTTGACCGCCATTTCGGTCAACATGGAAGACAGGTTGGACCGATAGACCATATCCTGACGAATTTGGGACGAGGTCTTGGAAACAACATTCAGCGAATCCTTGTACTTCCCCTCGATTTTATCCGAAAGCGCGCCGCTTTCGGAAATCAGCAGGTCGCGCAGTTCCCGTTCCATGTTGTCCAGGGCGTCGGTCAGGCGGCTGAACTTGCGCTCCATGGCGTCGCTCATGGTGGCCAGGTCTTTGGAAAGCCGCGAGAAAGCCTCGGCCCGCTCACGCTGCTCGCTTTTGAAAGCCTCGGCCCGTTCACGCTGCTCGGCGCTCAGGGCGTCGGCGCGTTCACGCTGCTCTTCTTTGACCGCGATTTCCAGGGCGTTTTTCTCTTCCTTCAGGCGGGAAAGCAGCGAGGAGTTTTCGCTTTTCATGAATGTTTCGAGAGAATCCAGGCGTTTCTTCATCGCGTCGCGGGTGTCGGCCACCTCGCGGGCAAAGCGTTCCTCCCGGCGCAGAAACCGGGTCTCCATGTCTTTCAACTGAGCCCCGAACAGCAGCTCGCGCACCTGCTCCATGGGAGCGGCTTCCAGAGCGGAGTCGGGGGTGTGGGTCGGTGTGGACATATAAAATACCTCGTGAGGTGGAAGGAATTAAGAATACAGCAGTCCCGTATTATATACCTCAGGCTCGGATGTTTTGGCAAGCATTTGCAGTACATTTAAGTCCAAAATAAGAAAGTGGATGCATCGTTATCTCGCATCTCTCATAAATAAAGGGCCGGAGGGTAAATTTCACCGGATTTCAAACAGCCTTCTCGTGCATAGGCAGGCAGCCGTCTTCTCTACCTCCGCCCCTGAAAGAATCATCCATCTTTTCGCATCATCCGCATGCGGTAATTTATGCGAAATTCAGCATGATCGTTACTCCGTCGGTCCCGGAGTTTCATGTCCGAGAAAACGCAAAAGTCCATCCAGTATTGTATAAGGATGCGGAACACAGCCCGGAATGAACAAATCCACTTCCAGGTGCTCGGCCGCGCCGTAGTTTCGCTGTGGAGACGCTTCCTTTTCCTCGGGAGCGAACACGCCGCCGGAGACGGCGCATGCCCCTACGGCCAGAACGGCTCGTGGTTTTGCGATGGCTCGGTCGGCCTTGATCAGCGCGTCGTGCATGTTGCGCGGCACCGGCCCGGTAATGACCAATGCATCGGCGTGACGAGGCGAGGCGACATAGTCCATGCCGAATCGCGGCAGATCGAAGACGATGGTGCCGAGCACGTTCAAGTCCGCCTCGCAGGCGCCGCAGCCCGCGGCCGAAACTTGGCGGAGTTTGAAAGAACGCACAAAGCTCCTTTCCTCCGTCGGCACGACCATCGGAACGCCGTCCTTGCCCGGAGCCAGAATCAGGTCTTCCCGCCGGCTTGCCGCCAGCCGCCAGTCCCCGGTGAAGCGCAATGCCCCGGCCGGTCCGTTCTCGGCGCAAAGCCCGCAAAACAAGCATCGGCCCATATCCAGCTCGGGAGTCGCTTCTTTCAACCGCAACGCCCCGGAAGGGCACCCGGCCACCGCCGCGCTCCACTCTTCCGGCTTTGCGGCGGCGCACACCTTCACATCAAAAGCCGGCCGTCCCCGGTACCGCTCGGGCAGCACCGGCGGCGACGCCGGAAACGGCACCGTCCGCGTCTTGCGCCGTAAACGTTCAAAGAGTATGTCCAGCATGGATTACGTCCATTTGGGGTTTCACCCCAAACCCCACCGGGGGGAATGAAAACAGGGCTGCCGAGGTCGGTCGCCCACCGATGCTTCCGTGATGTGATAAGGCTGCCTTGTCGCTGTTGCGAGCGGCACCCCGGTCCCCCTCATCCGCGGGCGGGCAGGGGATTGAATCCCCTGCCGGGGGTATGGGGGTGGAACCCCCATAAGGTATGCTTACAAATCATGGCCACAATATGACAGGTTGAAGCTCTTGTTGCACAGGGGGAAGTCGGAGATCTGCCTGCCGCGCAGGGCCAGGGCGAGCCCTTCCCAGTTGTGCATGGACGGGTCGATGACCTTGTACATGGCGAAGCGTCCGGCGTCGTCGGTCAGGGCCAGGTGGCAGACTTCGCCGTGGCGGGCTTCGACCAAGGCGACGGCCAAATGGTCCGGAGCGAGGCGCTCCGGGGGCGCGGCCAGGGTCGAGTGATCGTTTTCCTCGTGGGGGAAGACTTCCAGCACGCGGCGGCAATAGGCGGCCGAGGCCTGAATTTCCGCGTGGCGGATGCGGGCCCGGGCGTGGACGTCACCGTAGGGGAAGGTGAACATCTCCGGTGGAGCCGGCAGATCCGACAACGGGTGGGTGTGGCGGACGTCGCGCGGCAAACCGGAAGCCCGGGCGGGCGGTCCCACCAGACCGAGGGCGGCGGCCTCTTCTTGGCTGACCGCTCCCGTGCCGGAGAACCGCGCCATGACCGAGGGAGAATCCCAGAGCAACTGGACCGAGGCGTTCACCTGAGCCGTGCAGGCGTCCAAACGACGCAGCAAGGTATCGGACAGCTTCCGATTTAGGTCGAAGCGGGTGCCTCCGGGAGTGAGCAAACCCCGGCCGAAGCGACTACCGCAGATTTCGGCGGTCATGTTCAGCCAGTCGCCGCGCAGCGCCCCGCAGTGGCTCAGGGTGGAAAGGAACCCCACGTCGCCGGCCAGGGCGCCGAGATCCCCGGTATGTGTGGCCAGGCGCTCAAGCTCCAAGGCCAGAGAACGGATCATCTGCCCGCGCGGCGAAGGCGGAGCGTCGCCCAGGGCCTCCACAACCGTGCAGTAGGCAAAGGCATGGGCCACCGTGGAGTCGCCGCAGAGGGTTTCCATCAGGGCCAACGTGCGCTTGTCCGGCCCGCCCGCGAGCATGGCCTCAACGCCCCGGTGGTGGTAGCCCAGAGAGATTTCCAGGTGCATCACGGTTTCTCCCAGGCACTGGAAGCGGAAGTGCCCGCATTCGATGATCCCCGCGTGGATGGGGCCGACCGCGACTTCGTGGACTTCCTCGCCGTCCACGCTGAAGAAGTCCATGACGCCCACTTCCGGGCCGTCGGGTTTCTCATAACGTACGGGGTTCAAACGCGGGTGCCCCACGGGCATAAGGCCGAAGCGCTCGTAAAGTTCCCGCTCGAACAAATGCAGGGCCGGAATGCGTGGGGTGAGGGAGGCGTATTCCTTTTCCACCTCGCAGGACACGGCGAACAGCATGCCTTCGGCGTCGTCGGCGATGACCGCCGTGAGGATGAACGTCTCGGGGGTTTCGCCCGGCACGGCGAAAAAGGCCGGAATGCGCCGGCCCGCCTGGACCTCCCGATGCAGGTGCAGGCCGAACAGGGAAAAGCTGAAGCGGGGAATCAGGGCGAACGGAACCGCCTTGCCGTTCTCCAGGCGCAAAGGCGGCGAGGTTTTGCCGCTCTGGGGAGTGATTCCGGTAGGTTCAAAAGGCTCCATGGTCGGCTCCATAAGTATTTGGGGGATTCCATCCCCCAATCCCCTCGGCTGGGGATTGGGCCAGGGCTGCGGAGGTAATCCCTCAGTGAAGCCCTGCAATATGAAATGGTCACCCCGCATCCGCACGGGCGGCACCTGCACCCCATTGTCGGCAAATCCGCGCTTCGCGCGGTTTGCCGACAGATGAGGGGGTCTGGGGGAAATCATTTCCCCCAGATAGAGTTTTTCCCCTACAACAACAGGCCCGGATGGGCCAGGGCTTCGGCGGCCCGGCGCAGGGGTTCGGGCAGATACAGGCCGAGCAGGAGCGCCAGGGCCAGCAGCACGGCCGGCGGAGCCCACAGGAAGGGCGATTCCACGGGCATGGGCTCGATGCCGTAGGGCGCTTTGCCCCGGCACATACGCAGCGTGGGGGTGATCATGCCTACAAAAATGACGCCGAGCAGCACCAGATAAGCCGCGGCCGGCCAGACCGGGCCGGAAAGCCATAAGCCTTGCAGGACGGAGACCTCGCTGCCGAACACGGCGAAGGGCGGCGCTCCGGTCAGGGCGAGCATGGCGATGAGCCAGAGGATGCCGGTGCGCGGCATGACCCGCAACAGCCCGGTGACGTCGTGGCTCGACTTGGTGTGATACTTGGCCAGGATATTCCCGGCCAACAGGAAGATCGCGCCTTTGACCAGGGAATGGTTGATCATGTGCAGGGACCAGCCGATGCCCGCGTCCACCCGGTCCGGGGCCAGACCGTAGGTCGCGCCCAGGCCGAGCAGAAGAATGCCCATATGCTCCACGCCCGAATAGGCGGGGAGGCGCTTGAAATCGCCCTGTCCCACGATGAACAGGGCCGCGATGAGCATGGAGAACAACCCGAAGGCCGTGAGCAGAGTCGAGGCGAAATCGCCCAACCCGGCGGCCAGACCGACTTGGTAGGAACGGAAAATGCCGAGGAAGGCGCAGTTGAGCAGCGCCCCGGAAAGCAGGGCCGAGACCAGCGACGGCGCTTCGGAGTGGGCGTCGGGCAGCCAGGTATGCATGGGGGCCACGCCCATTTTGGTGCCGTAACCGATGAACAGGAACACAAAGGCCGTCTTGAACCAGCCGGGGTGCACGCCGCCGGCCGCTTTTTGCAGGGCTCCCACGCTCATGTCCACCGGGCCGTGGCCGCCGGTCTGCATGGAGATGTCCAGAAGCAGGTTGCCCACCAGGGCCAGGGCGATGCCCACGGAACAGATCATCAGGTACTTCCAGGTGGCCTCCAGGGAACGCCGGTGCCGGTGGAAGTAGATCAGGGGTGCGCTGACCAGGGTGGTGGTTTCGATGCCCACCCAGAGCAGGCCGAAATGTCGGGTGCAGGCCACCAGAACGGCGGCGGCGAGGAACAGCAGCAGACAGCCGGTGAAGGTGGCTTCCGGGGCGTTGGTGAAGTGCAGGCCCTGCTGAAAGTCTTTGCGCCTGCCCGAGTCTTCGGCCCGCAGATAGGCCGTGCCGTAAATCGAGGCGGCCAGGAACAGGGTGCAGGTGATCGAAAGTACCAGCAACCCGGCTTGATCCAGGTACAGCAGCTCGCCGCCCACGCTTGCCGGGGGATACACCCAGCAGGAGGCGGCCAAGATGAACTCCGCCAAGGCCGTGAACACGAGCAGGCAACGCCGGGGGCCGTCGGCCTGGATGAACCAGGCGGTAAGGGCCGCGGCCAGGGGCAGGAAGATCAGGGCGAGGAGCATAACTCAGATCCTAGGCTCAGAACTCATTAATCGTTTCATTTGGAGGGGCGCAAACAGGACTGCCTGGGCCAACCGGCCGGCGGCACTCCCGTGATGGATACAATGTCGCCTTGCAACAACGCCGGCGGCACCGCCGAGCCCCGGCAGGGGAAATGATTTCTCCTGTACCCCTGGTTTGGGAACCCGCCCGCTCTGCGGGCGGGTTCCCAAACCAAAGGGGGGTCAAGGGGATTCAATCCCCTTGCAGGGAGGTTTGGAGGGGCAGCGCCCTTCCAATAAAACAATTCATGAAGCCTGAGCTCAGTCGCGCAGGCTTGAGAAACGGTCCACGTCGGTGGAGTCAAAGGCCCGGTAAATGTGATGCACGGCAATGCCCATCACAAAGACGCCGGCCAACAGGTCCAGCAGAATGGTCATTTCCAGCCAAATCGCGTCGCTCTGGGCCATGGGCACGCCCATCAGGTAGATGCCGTTTTCCATGACCAGATAGCCGAACATCTGGGTCAGGGCCTTTTTGCGGGTGACGATGAGCAACAGGCCGGTGAACACCGTGGAGGCCGCCACGGGGAACACCAGGTGAAACGACGGGTTGGCCACGACTTCCAGGTTTTCGTTGAGCCACAGGGAAAATACGAACCCGCCCAAACCGGCCAGGACGCACAGGGTGTTGCCGATATATGGCGTTGTGGGCGGTTGGGGGGGAAGTTTTCGATAGGTGCGCAAGAGCAGCAGGGGCAGGAGCACGCCCTTGATGAAGGTGAACGCCGCCGTCACCCCCAGGATATGCGCGTCGAGGGGGCCGCTGTACACGGCCAGGGGCATGAGCCCGAGAATGAACCCCTGCACGGCCAGAAGTCGCATACACAGGCGCTGGCGCTCGGCCGCCGGCAGGCAGAGGTTGGTGAGCACGATCAGGCCCAGTGCGGTCTGGAGCACTTCCATCGAGGGGGCGAGCACGATGTCGGAAAGCACGGCCTACCTCCAGAGCACGATGCCGGCCAGGCAGGCGAAGGCCCCGGCCAAAGTGAGAACTTGGGGCACGCGCTCCATGCGCAGGCGGGCCATGAACGATTCCACCAGACCAACGACCACGGCCGTGCCGGCCACGGCGGCCAGGCCGGAGCCCAGGTTGGAGAGCACGGGGGCGAGGGTTTCCCAGGTTCCCGCGCCGGCCGGGGCCGGGGGGTGGGCCGGGAGCAAAACTCCGGCCACCAGCAGGGAAAAGAGCCAGAGCTTGAGGGCGGCCGCGTATTCCACCATGGCCAGATCCGGGCCGCTGTGGTCCAGAACCATGACCTCGTGGATCATGGTCAACTCGAGGTGGGTGTTGGGGTCGTCCACGGGAATGCGGCTGTTTTCGGTGAGCAGCAACAGGAATAGAGCCAGACCCAGAAGCAGGAAAAAGGGCCGCTGCAGGGCGAGCATGTCCGGCGAGGTGTTCGGGAGCATCTCCGACAGGGAAAGCCCCCCGGATTTGTAAGCCAGAACCGCCATGCCGAGCAGAAAGATGGGCTCGGCCATGGCCCCGAACAGGGCTTCACGCGCGGCGCCCATGCCTTCAAAGGCGCTGCCCGTGTCCAGGGCGGCCAGAATCATGGCGAACCGCCCCAGGGCCAAGGCGGCGGCCACAGCCAGAAAGTCGCCTTCAAAGGCCAGGGGCGCGGCGAACCCGCCCAGCGGCACCAGAAACAACCCGACCACGACCGTGCCCAGGTTCAGGGCCGGGGCCGTGGTGAAGACCGGGCCGGTGACGCGCGGAATGACCGGGCTTTTGCGCAGAAGTTTGTTGATGTCGTAATAGAGCTGCAGGATGGGCTTGCCGCGCCGCCCGCCCATGCGGGCTTTGACCCGGTTGATGATCCCGGGCAGAAGCGGGGCCAGGACCAGGGCCGCGAGCGGGCCGAACCAGGAAAGGGCCGTGTTCATGACCACCCCAGCGCCCAGGTCAGGGCCAGGACCAGGGCAATCAGAATATAGAGAATGTAGCCGTTCACCAAACCGTGCTGCATGCCTTTGGCCGCGTCGGCCAAGCGCGCGGCGGGCTTGAACAGCAGGTTTTCCCAGAGGCTCAGGCCCCAGTCCGGCGTTTGGAAAGAGGCCGAGGCCTTGCGCGGAAACAACGGCCGGAGGCGTTCCTGGGGGGTTTCCTCAAACGGCATGTCGATCGCGGGGCGGGTCAGCCCGCGCATGACCTGCGCGGCCGTGGCCGCGAACGAGCCGCCGGTGTACTGCATCCGCGACGACGGCAGACGGTAGCCGCAATCCCAGGTGATGCCTTCTTCGTGGCCTCGTTTTGCGACCAGGAAGCGGCGCAGCAACCACAGGGCGACGCCCGTGGCTGCCAACCCGGCGCAGAACAGCGCGGCGCTGCGAAGGGTCAAAGTCACCGTGAAAGCATCGGATAAATCAGGCGCAACCAAGCCCAGGGAGCGGAAAAAAACCCCGCACACCGGAATGATGAGAAGGAAAATCAGGGGGGCGGCCAAGGTGGAGGCGATGCACAACGCCAAAAGCACGGGCATGGTCAGGCGCACGGCCCGGCCGGGCGGCAGGCCGTGCAGGGCAGCTCCGGAACGCGGCGCGCCCAGGAAAATCAGGCCGTAGAAGCGGGAAAAGGCCATCAGGGCCAGACCGGTTGTGCCGCCGAGGGCGATCAGGCCGATCCAGTACACGAGCGCGCCCTCCCCTCCTCCTTCAAACCGGGCGCCCTGCACAAAGCCGCACACGGCCAGGAATTCCCCGATAAAGCCGTTCAAGGGCGGCACCCCGGCCAGGGCGGCGCAGGCCCCGGCCATGCAGGCCGCCGTGAAGGGCATGCGTTTTTGCAGGCCGCCCAGGCTGCTTATCCGGGTGGCGCCGGTGCCTACCTGCACGGCCCCGGCGCCGAGGAAGGCCAGGCTTTTGAACAGCGAATGGTTCCACAGGTGCAGAAAAGCCCCGGCGATGAAAAACAGGGCCGGCAGCGTGGTGTTCCGCATTCCGGCGAGCAGGCCCGCCCCCAGCAGCAGGCAGATGATGCCCATGTTTTCCGCCCCGGAATAGGCCAGCCCGCGTCGCAGATCCGTCTGGATCAGCGCGAACAGCACCCCAAAGACCGCCGAAAACGCGCCGACCCCCATGAGGGTGTAGGCCCACCACATGTGCGGCTCGCCCAAAAGGGGCAGAATGCGCCACAGGGCGTAAACGCCCGCGTTGATCACCGCGCCGGAAAGCAGCGCGGCCACGTGGCCGGGGGCCGTGGGGTAGGCCTCGGGCATCCAGATGTGCAGGGGGGCGAGGCCGAGTTTGGCTCCGAACCCGACCAGGGCGGCCAGGAACAGGGCTCCGGCCAGGGGACCGCCAAGGGTGGCGGCGTTGGCCGCATAGGCCGCGAAGGTCGTGCCGCCCGCCCCGGCGCTCAGGGCCGCGAACAGGAACAGCAACGGCAGCGCGCCCAGGTGGGCGGCCGCGATATAGACCCAGGCCGAAGAGCGTTCTTTGGCGTCGCGGTCGCGCGGGCCGAGCAGGAAAAAAGGCGCCAGGGACATAATCTCCCAGGCTGTGAGAAAGAAGATGCCGTCGGCGGCCGTCACCACCAGCAAAGTGGCCAGGACGGTCAGGCAGAAGAAAAAGCCGTGCCGACCGTAGTGCGGCTTGCCTTCCACCGTGCCGATGCCGGCGGGCAGCGTACAGAAGGCGGCCCCAAAGACCGGGAACATGGGCAAAAGAAAAGCGGCGCTTAGGGAGTCGAGGCGGATCAGCGCCCGCCCGATGGGCAGCCCAAGGGGCAATTCAAGCGTGATGACGTGGTTTTCCCACACCACCCACAGGGCCAGACCCAGGCCAAGGGCCGAACCGGCCAGGCCGAGAATGCGCGCCGCGTGGCAGGACGCCATCCTGCGCCCCAGCCCGAGAGAAAGAATGCCGGCTCCCAGAAACAAGCCGAAGACGGCACACAACATCGCCATGACCGCTCCACCGGAAAAAGAGTCGGATGCGCCGTCCAAGCCTTCGCGGCCGTAACGCGCATCCGTTTAGGGCATACCTTGGAGTAAACGCAATGACAAGGGGTTTTCGCGATCGGAACAGGAAAAACGTTGGGCCGCGTCATGTCCTCAGCGTCCGTCCGACACGTTTCGTTAACCCCGGCATGTCGACGCTCTCCTCCGCCGCAAGGTAAAAAGGAGTTTCCGGCGCGAAGCCGGCGAAGGTTTTCATCGGCGCTTTTCGGAAAGCTGTCGATTGGAGGGGCCGGCAAAGCCAAGGCCTGCCGATAACTTCTCGTTGTCGGCGCGGTCTCAGGGCATGAGTACCCGACACCATAGCCCTGCTTGCCCGAGGAGATTGGCTTTCTTTTGCGCCTTTTGGCCTTGGAACCCACCCCGCATAACGGGTGGTTCCAAGGCCAAAGAGGGGTGCAGGGGAAATGATTTACCCTGCCGGGGGCGGGGCGGAGCCCCGCTACGGCCTACGGCCGAGGTTGTCCAGGTTCGCCAGGGCGATGAAGTCTCGCGGTTCGGACCCGAAGCGCAGCCGTTCCTGTTCCATCTGGAACAGGGCCCGCAGACCGGTCAGATCCTGCACGTTGTTGATGCAGAGCGCGGCTTTGAAGCGTTCGAAATAGCGCAGCGAGGTCGCCCGGGCGAAGACTTCAAAGGGCCCGGACATGTGCGCCGCGTACAGCAGGGTTCGCGGAATCCAGCCCATGCCGTAGGTCGCGACCTGGTGCAGCTTGTCGAACAGGTACAGGAAGAAGTCGGCCTGCATGACGTCCTGAAAGCGGATATCCAGGCGGGTCGCGTTTTTGTGCAGGTAGTCGCAGTGCAGGTCGAAGCGCTTCAACTGCTTGTTGCTGTTTTCGATTTCCAGCGATTTCAGGTGGAAAAGGAAGTTGACGTACGGCAGCAGGTCGCTGTTTCTTCTCTTTTTGGTCGGAATGTAGAAGTCGCTCAGGTACGCGGGAATGAGCGAAAACTGCTCGTAGCGCAGCAGCGCGGCCATGCCGTAAAGGAAACACTCGTTCATCAGGTATTTGAAGTGATCGAGCATGGCCTCTTTCCAGGAGTACAGGCTGTCCGTGGGCTCCGTATAGGCATAGAGGCTTTCGAAAAAGCGCCGCACGGCGGGCAGCAGATCGGCGATCAGGTTGCTGCGGATGGCTCCCACAAGCACGTCGACGAACTGATCCCGCGCGGGCAGGAACGTGTCGATGCTTCTGAGCAGTTGTTCCTGGTTGTACTCGCCCAGTTTGTAGGCGTTCAGGTTGGCCACGAACAGCTCAAGGAACTCTTCGCACAGCAGCTTCGCGTTGGGGGTGCCGCTTCGGATGGCTTTGAGGGCTTCTTCGTAAGCGATGGTCGTGCCGAGGGCCAGGGGCTTTTCCCGAGTGGCCCGAATGGGCGCGGGGCCGGGTTCGGGGCGCGCGCGCAGCGGCTTGCCGTGCAGGTGGCGGAGCAGCAAATCGAAACCCCCGACCGCGCCGAGGGACATATCGATGTACTTGCGGTTCTTCAGGTAGGAAGGCAGGTAGGCCTTGCCGCCGGCGTCGCGTTCCATGACGACCGGCAGGAAGCGCCGGCTTGAGCTTGAGGCGCTCAGGCGATCGTATACTTCCTTGGAGACGACCGGGTCGCGGTCGTCGGCTTCCGAATCGCCGTTGTCGTCGGCCTTTTCTTTGTAATACGAGTCGCAGAGCAGCAGGATTTGGGAGACCGAAGGATCTTCAAGGGCGCTTTCCATGTAGGCGGCCACGTCGTCGTCCTCGCCCAGGTCGTACTGGTCGAAAACGACCGCAACGCCGTTTTTGACCAGCGCGTCGGCCAGGGCGGAAACCCGCTCGATGTGATCATGACCGGCCCAGCCGTAGGAGAGGAAAACCTTGGGCGCACCCCGGACCGGAGCCTTTACCGGCTCGACCGCCTCTTCGGCGGGCGCGGGCATGGCCGCATCGTCCGGCGGCATGGCCGGAATTCCCTCATTCGGCGTAATGGTTTGCGTCTCATTGCTCATAACCGTGCCCCCCCTTCAGACCCAAAAAAAAGACTTGGTCGCGGCCGAAAACCCGGCCCGACAAAAACTACCGATCCAACCCGGCACCCGCGTGGAGTCCGAACCCGCAGAGTTCCTTGCGCCTTTTGAACGCCCCGCCCCGCGGTGATCGGTTATAAATCATAATTCTTCCCTTTCCATTTTGCAAACGGTATCGGGTGGGGGAAAAGAGGGTTTCGATGAAGGCCGGTATGGTGGGCGCTTGTGGGCGTGCAGCGGGCGTAGCGTTTTCTGGGGGAGAAAAATGGAGAAGCGGCTAAAGCTGTGGTCGGCACCATCCGAAGGCAAGCCGCGATATTACAAAAATCCCCGAACGCCGGCCGGCCGACGACTTGGACCTGGAACATAGGGAACTGCTCATTCCGCTTGGCGCATCCGGGTACGTGCTGGTCTACGAGGTCTTTGATGGCCGTATTGCCGTTTTGGCTGTGCGCCACTAGGCTCAGGACTCATTAATTAAGATAAAAGATGACGGAAGCAGCGAGGCATATGGCGGAGAAGAAAGTGTGTGCGCATCGGTCATAGCGCATGGCTATTCTGCGCCAGTCTTTGAGCCTGCCGAACATGATCTCAAT
>JAVBMX010000060.1:0-39507 GCA_031551885.1 Desulfovibrio sp. | reverse complement strand
TTGGCACCCTCCGGGCCATTTGCCTGAACCTGATCAAACGTATCCCCGGAAAGCTGAGCATGAAAACCAAGCGATTCCAAGCCTCGCTCAATGACGAGTACCTGTTTAAGGCCCTGAAAATTTAGATGCGTCTGCCCTGCGGGAAGACACCGGCGCATTGGGCCGCGATACGACATTGCGCATTGCTTTCTTCTTGGGGCAGGGCCAAAGGTTCCCGACTCATCGGGAACACCTTTCCACCGTGCCGTCGGCCAATCGCCCCCGGTACCGCCCCAAAATTACCATAACCAGCCGCCCGCAAGAGGTTTTGCACACGAAAAAGGCCGCCCCGTGCGGAGCGGCCTTTTTGTTCGGTACGCGGCTTCAGGCTACAGAACCTTGAACACGCGGGTTTCGTTGGACTCGGGGTCGATGACGTGCACCGCGCAGGCGATGCAGGGGTCAAAGGAGTGGACCGTACGCAGGATTTCCACCGGGCGCTTGGCGTCCACAATGGGCATGCCGGTAAGGGCTTCTTCCAGCGGACCGATCTTGTCGGCGGCGCAACGGGGGCTCATGTTCCAGGTGGTGGGCACCACGAGCTGGAAGTTGGCGATCTTGCCGTCTTCGATACGGATCCAGTGCGAGAGGCCGCCACGCGGGGCGTTCACGAAGCCCACGCCTTCGGCCTTCTTGGGCATTTCCCACTTGGCCACCAGTTTGGGCGCTTTACCTTCTTTCTTGAGCTGGTCTTGGAATTCCTTGATCCAGCCTTCCATCTGGTCGGCGATGACCGCGGTTTCGATACCGCGGGCGGCCGTGCGGCCCAAGGTGGAGAACAGGGCTTCAGGGCCGACGTTCAGGGTCTTCAGCACGTGGTCCACATACTTGGCCACGGCTTTGTTGCCCTTGGCGTAGGCGACCAGAATCTGGGCCAGGGGGCCGGTTTCCATGGGTTCGGCGTCGTAACGCGGGGCCTTGGACCAGGAGTACCGGTCGTCGCCGTGCAGGTCGGTAAAGGCCGGATCGGTAACGCCTTCATACGGATGGTGGGCTTCCGCGCCTTTGTACCAGCTGTGGCGGACGTGCTCGGCGATCTTTTTGGGATCAAAGCCTTCCACTTTCTTCAGATTGCGGTTGCGAATGATGCCGGGCGCGAAGAAGCCGGTGTCGCGCTTGTTCGGGTCTTTGCAGAACTCGCCGAAAGTGATGAAGTTGGTGGTGCCGCCGTAGCCGGCCACATCCTTGTACTCGGCCGCGACGGCCAGCAGGTCCGGGATGTAGTAGTTTTTGACGAAGCTGATGGTCTCTTTCTCAAGCTCGATAAACTCTTTGATTTTGTCGGGCTGGAGGAAGTTGTAACAGGTCACGCCGCCCACCACGGTGAACTGCGGGTGGGGATTTTTGCCGCCGATCACGGCCATGGCGCGGGCCGCCTTGACCTGCAGGGCCAGAGCCTTGAGGTAGTGGGCGGTGCAAATCAGGTTCATTTCCGGGTTGAGTTTGTAGGCCGGGTGCGGGTCGCCCAGGAAGTAGGCGTTGGTGAAGGGGCCGAGCTGGCCGCTTTCCACAAACTTTTTCAGGCGATCCTGCACGGCTTTCAGCTCTTCAGGCTTGTCGCGGCCGGAGACGGAGGCGGCCTTTTTGGGGTCGGCCTTCAGGGCATCGGCCACGTTGACGAAGTCAAGGGCGTGCAGGTGGTAGAAGTGCACCACGTGGTCGTGCAGGAACT
Organism: Desulfovibrio sp.; assembly: GCA_031551885.1. Classification (GTDB taxonomy): domain Bacteria; phylum Desulfobacterota; class Desulfovibrionia; order Desulfovibrionales; family Desulfovibrionaceae; genus Frigididesulfovibrio. The sequence goes on along the minus strand of JAVBMX010000060.1, from coordinate 37,796 downwards.
GCGAGCCGAGAACCAGGTCGCGCAGCATGCGGGCCAGGGGCGGAATGTTCACGCCCACGGCGTTGTCCACGGCGCGGATTGAGGCCAGGGCGTGGGTGTACGTACAGACGCCGCAGGCCCGCTGGGTGATGTGCTGGGCGTCCTGCGGGTCGCGGCCCTTGAGGATTTGTTCCAGCCCGCGATACAAAGTACCGCAGCTGTAAGCTTTTTTGACCTTGCCGCCTTCGACTTCCACTTCAATGCGCAAGTGGCCTTCCAGTCGGGTTACGGGGTCGACGACGATCTTGCCGGTGTAATCGGAGCCGGCCGGAGCTTTATTTTCTGCCATGAGGCTTTCCTCCCTAAGTTATGTTCTTGCGGTGCGTTCCGGTTGGCTCTTAGCTTTCATAGAAGGGCGACATGTCGTCCCAGAAATTGGGCTCGCTGCATCCGATGCAGGGGTGGCCCGCGCCGACCGGCCAGTTCACGCCGTTGAACAGAACCTTGGGGCAGTTGTTGTAGGTCTTCGGACCTTTGCAGCCAAGGTTGTACAGGCACCACCCCTTGCGGGCCTCGTCGGAGTCGAAGGACTCGGCGAACTCGCCGGCTTCGAAGTGCTTGAGGCGCTCACACTGGTCGTGAACGGTCGTGCCGAAGAACATGGTGGGGCGCATGGTGTCGTCCATTTCCGGGGCGGCGCCCTTCTGCAGGAAGTGCACGATGGTGCCGACCAGGTTCAGGGGGTTGGGTGGGCAGCCCGGAACGTTGATGGCCTTCACGCCTTCCGCGCCGAAGACGTCGTTCACGCCCTTGGCCCCGGTGGGGTTGGGCGCGGCGGCCTGCACGCCGCCGTAGGCGGCGCAGGTGCCGTAAGCGATGACCGCTTTGGCCTTGGTCAGCACTTCACGGTTGATGTCGATCATGTTGCGGTTGCCCACGCGGCCAAAGTTGCCGTTGTCGGCCGTGGGAATGCCGCCTTCCACGATGGCGATGAAGCCGTCGGGGGAAGAGATGGCGGCGTGCAAAGCTTCTTCGGCTGCCTCACCGGCGGCGGCCATGACGGTTTCCTGGTAGTCCAGAGAAATGGTGTCGAACAGGAGGACGTCCAAGTTGGACTTGGCGTCGGAAAGGTTCTTGACGTCGAATTGGTTGGTGGAGCGCAGGAAGGCTTCCGTGCAGCCGGTGCACTCGGCGTTGTGCAGGTAAACCACGCTGGGGCGTTTGCCCGTAAGGGCTTTGGCCACCTCGGGCGCAAAGGCCGGGCCCATGCCCATGGCCACGGCGACCGCCGTACAGTATTTCAGAAACTGACGACGGTTGATCCCTTTTTCCTCCAGCCGCTTTTCCACATTATCTCTTGCGAGACCAACGGCAAATCGCATTCTCAAGCCTCCTTGTATCATGTGCCACAGACGCAGTGAGGAGAAATCCTTCAGGAAAATATCCCATGATATTTTCCACATATACCGTTGAAATTACCTTTTTTTCGGTTGATTGGCGAATAAAAAATTTCAATAGGTTTCGCCAAGACCATTGGTTTTTCCTATAGCTCTTTTATTCAGAGCGATTAAGTTGCATTTCCGGCCGCGCCCGCGTCTCTTTTTTCTTGCCTTGGGCCGGCCGCTCTGCCATTTTGGCCGAACTTACGGGGAGAAACGCCATGAATTACCCCACTCTCGCGGCCTGCGTCGCCGATCTGGAACGCCACGGGCACCTTGTCCGCATCGACTCTTTCGAGGTCGATCCCGACCTTGAACTCGCGGCCATTCAGCGCCGGGCCTGCCGCAAGGGCGCGCCCGCCCTGTTCTTCTCCCGGGTCAAAGGCACGCCTTTTCCCATGCTGACGGGGCTGTTCGGCACCACAGAGCGCACCCGTTTCATCTTCCGCTCTGCCCTGGCCGGGGTGGGAGCTCTGCTCGCGGCCAAGGCGGACCCGTTTTCTCTGCTCAAACACCCGGCCCGGGCGGCCCGCCTGCCGCCCACCCTGTGGAACATGCTGCCGCGCACGGTCAAAACCGGCCCGGCCGTAAGGGGGCGTACCCGGCTTTCCCTGCTGCCGCGCCTTGTATCCCATCCCCTGGACGGCGGGGCCTACATCACCCTGCCCCAGGTGTATACGGAAAACCCCGATCGGCCGGGGCCCATGCATTCCAACCTCGGCATGTACCGGGTGCAGCTTTCCGGCAACGCCTATGAGCCGGAACGCGAAGTCGGGCTGCATTATCAGATTCATCGGGGCATCGGCCCCCACCACATGGCGGCCCTGCGACGCGGCGAAGAACTGCCGGTCAACGTCTTCGTGGGCGGCCCCCCGGCCCTGACCCTGGCCGCGATCATGCCCCTGCCCGAAGGCGTGCCGGAACTCTGCTTCGCCGGAGCCCTCGGCGGCCGGCGCATTCCCTTGATCAAGCGCGGCAACGCCTTGCCCATCCCGGCCGAAGTCGACTTCTGCCTCTGCGGCAAGCTTGTAAATGCGGGCAGTTCCGCCCCGGCCACCGCCCTGACCAAGCCCGAAGGTCCGTTTGGGGATCACCTCGGCTACTACAGCCTGACCCACGACTTCCCGGTTATGCGGGTCGAGGCCGTGTACCACCGTCCGGACGCCATCTGGCCGTTCACTTCCGTCGGCAGACCGCCGCAGGAGGACTCGGTGCTCGGGGCCTTCGTCCACGAACTGGTTTCGAATCTGGTGCCCACGGTGTTTTCCGGCATCCGCGAGGTCCATGCCGTGGACGCCGCCGGGGTGCATCCCCTGCTGCTGGCCGTTGGCTATGAACGCTATGTGCCCTTTGCCCCCGAACGCATTCCCCAGGAACTTCTGGCCTCGGGTCTGGCTTTGCTCGGGTCCACCCAGACCAGCCTATCCAAGTATGTGCTGCTCGCGGCCCATGAGGATGTCCCGGCCCTGTCGGCCCACGACGTTCCGGCCTTTTTCGCCCATGTTCTGGAGCGCACGGATTTTGCCCGCGACCTGCACTTCGTCACCCGTACGACCATGGACACCCTCGATTACAGCGGCATCAGCCTGAACCAGGGGTCCAAGCTGCTCTGGACCGTGGCCGGGGAACCCAAGCGCCGCTTGTGCCGGGAGATGCCGAGGGATTTTTCGCTGCCCAAGGGGTTTGCCGACGCCCGGTTGTTCGCGCCCGGCATTCTTGTGTTGCGTGGACCGCGCCATGCGCGGGCACGGGATGAGCAGGATTCCGTGTTGGAAAGTTTGGCGGAGCGGTTGGGAGCGAAGCTTGCCCTCGACACCGCCGGGGCCGCCGAACGGCCGGCTCTTGTCGTGGTTGCCGACGACGCGGAGTTCACGGCCGCATCTTGGGAAAACTTCCTCTGGGTGACCTTTACCCGCTCGGACCCGGCCACGGATTTGTATGGGCCGAGGGCGGAATTTCATTGCAAGCATTGGCGTTGCGAAGCGCCGTTGATCATCGATGCCCGCCTGAAGGCGCACCATGCCCCGCCCCTAGAGCCGGACCCGGACGTGGAACGGCGGGTGGATGAGTTGGCGGCGCCGGGTGGAGTGTTGCACGGGTTGGTGGATTAAGGGCGTGAAGGAAGAGGTGGAGAAGGAAGAAGAAACCGGGGAATGGCGCTCATATTCCGCCCGACCACGCTCTTTAGAGAAAGGCCCCGAACCCTTTTCTCGGTTCTGCGACCGAAGCTGCTTTTTCTTTCAATTTCACCTTGTCCGCTCCGCTTGGGCAGAGGGGGCCGCTATGCGGCGGCCCCCCTGCACCCCCCGCGCATCCGGGGCTTCGCCCCGGAACCCCACTCGGTTCGTCGAGGCCGTGGACATGGGCTTTTCCTTCCGGAACTCTCTTCGGCCTCCGGCCGAAGAGGATTTCCTTCAGGGCTCCGTGAGCCTCCTCCTTCGCTGCGCTCAGTCCGGGGTCTCTCTCCGCGCCATGCCACGGCCGGCAGGGCTCTCGCGGTGTAAAATGTTCCGGTAACTTTTTTTGTAGACACTCTTGAGGCGCTTTGCGATTCGGCCCGCGTGAAGCGTTGACCGTTTTTTAGTTGCGCCTGAAGTGCGGAAAAACTTTTGCGAAGAGGGAGTTTTTTTCACTAAATGGGACTATTGGGCTTATCGGAGGCTGAAACGCTTTATTCCGTAAAAGGAACTTTATGATTTGTCGGGGGCCGAAAGGTTTTGCTTGTGTCGCGAGAACGTCAAAGGCCTTTGCAGGGCGCGGAGGGAGACCCCGCAGCGAACGTAGTGAGTAAAGGCGGCTCCCGAAGCCCCGAAGGAGATCCTTCTCGACCACAGGGAGGGAAGAGCTCCGGAGGGAACAGGCCCTGCTTGGCCCCGACAGACCCAAGCGGGTTCCAAGGGCCGCAGGTCCTTGGTGCGCGGGGGGTCCAGGGGGGTCGGCGCATACCGACCCCACCTGGCCCAGCGGAGCGGACAACTTGAAATTGAAAGAAAAAACAGCTCCGGTTGCACAACCGAAAAACAAGCACCGGGTCTTTCCTTCCAGAAAACAAGCAGCCTTGCCTCAACAGCAACCGACAAACTCCGCCGCAAGGCTCCCTCCTCCTCCCCCCTACAACTCCATTTTCCTCACCCGCTCCACGGCGGCCAGAATATTCTCCCTGCTCCCGAAGCCGGAAAACCGGAAACACCCTTCGCCGTGCGGGCCGAATCCCACCCCCGGCGTGCCTACGATACCGGCCTTGTGCAGCAGCAGATCAAAAAAGTCCCACGATTTCACGCCGTCGGGCAGCTTGACCCATACATACGGAGCATCCCGCCCGCCGACGGCTTCCAGCCCCAGCTCTTCAAATGCCCGACGAACAATCCCGGCGTTTTCCAAATACTCCGCCACCAGGGCGGCGCACTGGGCGCGGCCTTCCGGGCTGTGCACGGCCTCGGCCGCGCGCTGGGTGATGTACGGGCAGCCGTTGTATTTGGTGGTCTGACGGCGCAGCCACAGGTCCCGAATCGAGACGCGTTCCCCGGTCGAGGTCGTGCCGTGCAGGGCTTTGGGCACAATGGTCACGGAACAGCGCAGACCGGTGAATCCGGCCGTTTTGGAATAACTGCGGAACTCCACCGCCGTCTCGCGGGCCCCGGGAATCTCGTAAATGCTGTGCGGGACGTCCGGCGTACGGATATACGCCTCGTAAGCGGCGTCAAAAAGGATGATGCTCTCGTTCTTGCGGGCGTATTCCACCCAACCGGTCAGGGTCTTGCGATCCATGGCCGTTCCCGTGGGGTTGTTCGGGGAACAGATGTAGATGAAATCCGGGCGCTCCGCGGGGACCTCCGGCGAAAAGCCGTTTTCAAAGGTTGCGGGCAGCAGGATCAACCCGTCAAAACTGCCGTCGGCCCGCTGCGGCCCGCCCCGGCCGGCCATGACGTTGGAATCCGCGTAGACCGGGTAGACCGGGTCGGTCAGGGCCGGTCGGCAACCTTCCCCGAACAATTCCTGAAAGTTGCCCACGTCGCACTTGGAACCATCGCCGATGAAGACCTCTTCCGGGGCGATGCCAAGGTCCTTGTACCAGTCGCCGACAACGGCGGCGCGCAGAAAGTCGTAGCCCTGCTCCGGGCCGTAGCCGCGAAAACCTTCGTTGGTGCCCTGCTCGTCCACGGCTTTGCGCAAGGCTTCGACAACCGCCGGAACCAGCGGGCGAACGACATCGCCGATGCCCAGGCGCAGCAAGCCGATACGCGGATCGGCGGCGGCAAATTCCTTCACTCGGCGGGCGATTTCAGAAAACAGGTAGCTGCCGGAAAGATTGAGATAGTGCTCGTTGATCAGGGTCATATGCGCCTCCGTCGTCATAGGGTTTCCGGGGGAAGAATGTAGTCACCGGCGCAGACGGTTTCGGCCGGGCCGGTCATGTGCAGGATGTCGTCAGAGTCCCATTCGATGCTCAGGGTTCCGCCGGGCAGACGCACCTGGGCGCTCCGGGCGGAAAACCCGTTCACAGCGCAGGCGGCCAAAACGGCGCAGGCCCCGGTGCCGCAGGCGGCCGTCTCGCCCGAGCCGCGCTCCCACACCCGCATGTCAATCAGGTCGGGGGCGAGCACGCGCACGAACTCGGTGTTCACACGGCGCGGAAACAAGGGGTGATGTTCAAACAAAGGGCCGATGCGTTCCAGGTCCAGGGCGGCCGGGTCCTCGACGGGCACGACGAAGTGCGGGTTGCCCACGGAAACCGCCGTGCCCCGCCACTCTTTTCCGTCGACCTCGATTCCCCGGTGCAGAAAGCTCGGTTCCGTCGCGTTCATGGGCAGATCGGCCGGAAGAAAAGAGGGACGGCCCATATCCACGCGAACCCGTTCCACCCGGTTCCCGTTCATGAACAAGCGCAACAGGCGGATGCCCGCCAAGGTCTCAACCCGCAGGGTCGCGGACCGCACCCGGCCGGACTCGTACAGGTACTTGCCCACGCAGCGGATCGCGTTGCCGCACATTTCCGCCTCGGAGCCGTCGATGTTGAAAATGCGCATGCGGGCGTCGGCCTCGTCCGAGGGGCCGATCAGCACCAAACCGTCGCCGCCCACGCCCCGCCTGCGGTCGCTGATGCGCGGAGCAAGGCGTTCCGGCTCCGCGACCGGGTTCGCGAAGGTGTCGATATACACGTAGTCGTTGCCGAGTCCGTGCATTTTGGTGAACGGGATGGTTTCATACAGCTTCACGGGCATATACCTCCTCCGTGGCGGCCGAGTGTTCGGCATGGGGGTCTTCGCCGCTTCTCATGCGGGCCAGACTGCGCCGGTGCTCAATGGGCGCGACTTTTAAAAACAGGGGGAGACACGCTTCCCAGTCATCCAAAATTTCCGCCGCCGCCGCGCTGCCCGTGGCCTCGTGGTGCCGGGTCAGCAGGGTGCGCAGCAGCGCGACATCCTCGGGCAGGCGCACGCTTTCCAGGTCTACGCCGTCCAGGTTGCAACGGGTCTGGAACTGCTCGCTGCGGTCAAAAACAAAGGCCGCGCCGCCGCTCATTCCGGCCGCGAAATTGCAGCCGGTTTGTCCCAAAACCACGACCACCCCGCCGGTCATGTACTCGCAGGCGTGATCGCCCACGCCTTCGACCACGGCCGAAGCCCCGGCGTTGCGCACGGCAAAGCGCCCCCCGGCCGAACCGGCCGCGAAAAACGTTCCGCTTGTGGCTCCGTACAGGGCCACATTGCCCACGGCGGCCGTTCCGCCGCCCCGGCGCGGCCGCCGTTCCGGAGGAATGACCACCAGACGGCCGCCGCACAGACCCTTGCCCGCGTAATCATTGGCCTCGCCCTCCACGGTCAGGTTCACGCCGTGCGGCAGGAAGGCCCCCAGACTTTGCCCGGCCGTGCCGTAAAGGTGAATATCCAGGGTCGCGCCGCGCAGCCCTTCAGGCCCGTGGAGCTTGGCAACCTCGCCCGCCAGACGCACGCCCACGGCCCGATCGGTGTTGCGGACAAACCCCTGGAAGCGCCCGGACTTCCCGCTTCGCAGGGGAGGCAACAGCGTCTGGAGCATGGCCGCCTCCAGGGGGGTATCCGTGAAAGGATCCGCCGTGCCCAAGCCGGCGCCCGACGAGCCGTCGAGACATACGCCCGATGTTACCTCCGCGCGAAAATCCGGCGCGGGCAGAAGCAGATCGCCCAAGTCCAGGCGGGCCGTCTTGGCCCGAAGCAGAAGGGAAACCTCCGCGTTTTTTTCCTCTTCGGTCACGCCCGAAAGCGAAACTTGGCGGAGGCGATCCGCCCGGCCGATCATCTCGTCCAGAGTACGGAATCCCATGCCCGCCATATGCCCGCGCAAGTCTTCGGCCACAAAACGCAGGTAACGTTCCAGGTGTTCCGACCGGCCGGGGAATTTGGCCCGCAGCCGGGGATCCTGGGCGGCGACGCCGATCGGGCAGGTGCCCAGGTGGCACACCCGGAGCATGCAGCAGCCGAGAGAAACGAGAGCGGCCGTACCGAAACCGAACTCGTCCGCCCCGAGCAAAGCGGCAACGGCCAAGTCCCGGCCGGTGCGCAACAGCCCGTCCACCTGCAGACGCAAGCCCCCGCGCAGCCCGGAATGAACCAGAGCGGCATGGGTCTCGGCCAAGCCGAGTTCCCAGGGCAGGCCCACGTGCTCCACGGCCGAACGTGGCGAAGCTCCGGTGCCGCCATCGTGACCGGAAACAAGAATGCCGTCGGCTCCGGCCTTGGCCACTCCGGCCGCGATGGTCCCGATGTTCGGGCCGGCCACCAGCTTGACCGAAACCCGGCCGGTCGGGTGCAGACGCTTGAGGTCGTAGATGAGCTGGGCCAAGTCCTCGATGGAGTAAATGTCATGGTGCGGCGGGGGCGAGATCAGGGTCACGCCGGGTACGGTATGCCGGGCTTTGGCGATCTCGACCGTGACCTTGTGGGCCGGAAGCTGGCCGCCCTCCCCCGGCTTGGCCCCCTGAGCCATCTTGATTTGGATTTCCTCGGCCCCAACCAGATAGGCCGCATCAACCCCGAAACGGCCGGAAGCGATCTGGCGAATCTTCGATTGCGCCGCCTCCGGTACGCCGGCGGGCAGACCGCCTTCGCCGCAGTTGGAACGCCCGCCGACCCGGTTGAAGGCTTCGGCCACGGTCCGGTGGGCTTCCAGGCTGATCGAACCGAAGCTCATGGCCGCGCCCACAAAGCGCCGCAGGATGGCTTCGGCCGGTTCCACCTCCTCGAGGGGTACGGGGCCGGAAACGGAAGGGGGCGCGAACTCCAGAAGATCCCGCAGGACCACCGGAGCCCGCCCGCGTCCGTCGCACAACTCGGCGAACTCCCGGTAAGCCCGGGCGTCATCCTTCCGCGCGGCTTCATGCAGCAGGCGCACGGCCTGGGGGGTCCAGGCGCGGGGTCCGCGCTCTTTCCCGCCGCCGGAGGCGCTCCCGCCGGCGGGCGTGACGGAAGCCGTGAAAGCTACGGCATGTCGGGCCAGGGTTTCGCGCGCCAACTCGGCAAAGCCGATGCCCCCGATGCGCGACGGCGTGCCGGGGAAACATCGCTCCATAAGCTCCGGGCCCAGCCCCAAGGCTTCAAAACCCCGGCCGGAACGGAACCCGCGCAACGTGGAAATGCCCATGCGCGAAATGGTCTTGAGCAGTCCCTTTTGCACGGCCACGGCGTAGTTCCGCCGGGCCTCGCGGGCGGAGACCGCCGGGCCGAGAGCTTTGCTCAGGCGCGGGGAATCCAGAAGCGAAAAGACCAGGCGGGGGTAGACGGCGTCCGCGCCAAAGGCCGTCAGTTGAGCGATATGCATGACTTCCAGCACCTCGCCGGACTCGACGACCAGGCCGCAGGCGTGGCGCAGGCCGGCGGCCGTAAGCCGGGCGTGCAGGAAGGACACGGCCGCAAGGGAGGGAATGGGCGCGCGCGCAGCGTCCGCTTCGGCGTCGCTCAGCATCAGCAGGGTCGCCCCGGCCGCGATGTGGCGTTCCGCCTCTTCGTACAGAGCTTCCAACCCGGCCTCCAGGCGGCCGCCGGGGTTGTCCGCGTATTTTTCCGGAGTTTGCGCCGAAGCCTGAGCCGGATTTCGGGTGGAAACCGGCCTCTTGGCCTCAGCAGCGAAAAGCATGGGAATGGTCCGCGCCACGACAGTAGGGTGCTCCGAGGCGCGCAGCCGCTCCATGTCGGCCGGAAACAGCAGAGGGTGCGAAAGGCGCAGCCGGCCGTAGTGCTCCGGGCCGGGGTTCAGGAGATTGCCCTGTCTGCCCGCGAACCCGGAAAGCGACATGACCGTGCCTTCGCGCAACGGATCGATGGGCGGGTTGGTCACCTGGGCGAAGCGCTGCTTGAAATAGGCGAAGAGCGGCCGAGGCTTGCCGGAAAGCACGGCCAGAGGCGTATCCAGGCCCATGGAGCGGATCGGTTCCTGGGCGTCGCGGGCCATGGGCGCGAGGATGTTCTCGATCGCCTCCCGCTCGATGCCGTGCAGGCGCAGTTCCCGCTCCAAACGCTCGCCGGCCTCGGCCGGGGCGGAATCCGGGGCTTCCGGCACATCCCTTCGGCCGGCAGGCAAAGGCAGATCGGCCAGGGCCACGCCTTTTTCCCGCACCCAGTGCCGGTACGGACGGGCATAGATCTCCCGGCTTTTGCACTCCGCATCCGGGATAATCCGGCCCTGCTCGAAATCGACCATGAGCATGCGCCGGGGGTGCAGCCTGCCGCGTTCGGCCGTGCGACCGGCGGGAATGTCGAACACGCCCGATTCCGAAGCGAGCAGGAACAGACCGTCCGTGGTCCGGCACCAACGGGCCGGGCGCAGGGCATTCCGGTCCAGCACGGCCCCGATGTGCGACATGCCGTCGGTGAAGACCAGGGCGGCCGGGCCGTCCCAGGGTTCCATCAGGGCGGCGTGGTACTCGTAGAAAGCCCGCTTGTCCTCGCCCATGATGAAGGAAGACCCGAAGGGCTCGGGCAGCAGGGTCATGGCCGCGTGGACCGGGCTTTCGCCGGCATGGAGCAACAACTCCAGGGCGTTGTCCAACATGGCGGAATCGCTGCCGCTTTCATCCAGAACGGGCAGGACGTGGCGCATCCGCTCCCCGAACAGGGGGGATGCCAACAAAGGCTCGCGCACCCGCATGGCTTCCCGGTTGGCGGCCAGGGTGTTGATTTCCCCGTTGTGGGCCAGACAACGAAACGGCTGGGCCAGACGCCAGACCGAACGGGTGTTGGTGCTGTAACGCTCGTGGAAGATGGCATAATGCACGGCAAAGTCCGGGGCTTCCAGATCCGGGTAGAACTCCGCCAGACGGCCTCCGGCAATCATGCCCTTGTAAACGACGCTTGAAGCCGACAGGCAGGCGACGTGAAAGTCGCCAGGCGGACAAGCCTTTTGCTCGACCACGGCCCGCTCCAGGTGCCGGCGGGCGATGAACAGCCTGCGTTCAAAAGCCCGGGCATCCTCGGCGAAGTCCTTCGTCGGGGCCACGGCGATCTGGTCAAGATGAGGCATAACGGCCAGGGCGTGCGGCTGGAGAACGTCCGGACGGATGGGAACCTCCCGCCGGGCGAGCGGGCGCAGACCGTGCTCGGGCAGCACGGCTTCAACGACGCTTTCCACGCGGGCGCGCGCCTCAGGGTCTTGCGGCAGAAACAGCTGCCCCACGGCGCAACGCTCCGGCACACGTCCCCCGCACAGCGGGGAGAATACGCGTTCCACGAACGGCCTGGGCAAGGGCAGCAACAACCCCGCGCCGTCGGCCGTGCCGGGGCCGCAGCCCGAACCACCCCGATGCGACATACGCCCAAGGGCCAGAACGGCCTCTTCCACCAGCGCGTGGGAGGGCCGGGCATCCGGGCGCGCCACGAAGCCCACCCCACAGGCGTCATGTTCCACGCGGGGGTCAAAAAGCCCCTGTCGGGGGTTGTCGGAATCTTCCGGCATAGAAATTTCTCCTTGTGGTCCGTCCGGTCCGACCGGGGGAGAACGATCGGACCGAACGGCAGGCGGCGGGGATGTCGCCGTAAAAGCGGAATTTTGTCTCTCCCCGAAGAGGAAGGCTTTTCTACGGAACACGTGTGTTCTTCCGTTGCTCGGCCGGCTCATTCCCCAGGAGGAGGGAATGAACACCGGGGTTCTCCCGCCGGCCCCCGAAGGGGCAAGGCGCAGAAGACATGAGTCGATAAAAAGCTTTCCAACACAAGGCAGAGGACAAAAACACTTTCCGGGCAACCTCTACTGCCGCCAAAGTAAATCGTTATAGCCGGCCAACGGCCACAACCGGGCGTCGGTCATGGTTTCCAGGGCGTCCGCATGCCGGCGGCATTGCTCCATCAAGGGCAGCAGCACCGCGCAGGCGGCCTCGGCCCGCTCTTTGACCCCGTGCATGGCGTCCAGCTCGGCATGACGGGCGTCCAGTTCGTCCAGGGCGCTCGCCAACCCGGCGATATGCCCGCGAAGCCGTTTGTACAGAATACGTTCCGGCCCCGACTCGCCGGCCGTCGCGCCTTCCAGTTCGCGGGCCGTGAGAGCCGCCTTGCCGACCTTGGCCGACCAGCGGACGGCCGCCGGAAGAATCAGCCGCCTGCCCAGCTCGGAAACAAGCTTGGTTTCCACGTGCACGGCCCGGATATAGTTTTCGAACAGAATCTCCTGCCGGGCGAGCATCTCGCGCTCGTCGAGCACCCCGAAGCGCGAAAACATGGTCATGACTTCCGGCGTGTCGTAACGGGCCAGCGCTTCCGGGGTGGTGCGAATATTCGGCAGGCCCCGACGGCCGGCCTCTTCCCGCCACTCGTCGGAGTACCCGTTGCCGTTGAAGATCACCGGCAGATGCTCCGTGAACAGCTTGGCCAGAAGGTCCTGCACGGCTTTGTCCCGGTCCGTTCCGGCCGCCGCCGCCCCTTCCAACTCGTCGGCGATGTCGCCGAGAGCGGCGGCCATGGCCGAGTTCAAGGCGATGTTCGCCGGGGCGATGGACTGCGACGCGCCCACGGCCCGAAACTCGAACTTGTTGCCCGTGAAGGCGAAGGGGCTTGTCCGGTTGCGGTCGGACATATCCTTGGGCAGGGGCGGCAGACAGGAAACACCCACCCGCATGGTTTCGCACTCGTCCGTGCGCACGGCCGTTTCACAGGGCAGCCCGGCGATGCCCCGGACAATGGAGGTCAGTTGATCGCCCAAGAAAATGGACAGGATGGCCGGCGGAGCCTCATTGGCCCCCAGGCGGTGGTCGTTGCCCGCCCCGGCAATGCCCAGACGCAGGGCCGAAGGATTCAGGTGCACGGCCCGCATGACCCCGGCCAAAAAGACCAGGAAGCGGGCGTTGCCCAAGGGAGTGGACCCGGGGTCCAGAAGGTTTTCGCCCTCGGAATCGCACAGGGACCAGTTGTTGTGCTTGCCCGAGCCGTTCACCCCGGCAAAGGGTTTTTCATGCAGCAGGCAGGCGAAGCCGTGGCGCTCGGCCGTAAGACGCAGAACCTCCATGGTCAGCATGTTGTGGTCCACGGCGATGTTGCAGGGCTCGAACACCGGGGCCAGCTCGAACTGGCCGGGAGCCACTTCGTTGTGCCGGGTCTTGGCCGGGATACCCAGGGCCAGAAGACGCTCCTCCACTTCACCCATGAAGGCCAGAACCCTCGGGCCGATGGCCCCGAAGTAGTGGTCTTCCATTTCCTGCCCTTTGGACGGCTTGGCCCCGTAAACCGTGCGCCCGGCCAGGAGCAGATCCGCCCGCAAGGGCGCGCGGGAAACGTCCACCAGGAAATACTCCTGCTCCACGCCGACCATGACCCGCACGGCCGTGGCTTTTTCGTCGCCGAAGAAGCGCAACACCCGCAGGGCCTGTTCGGAAACGGCCGCCAAAGAGCGCAGCAGCGGGGTTTTTCGGTCCAAAGATTCCCCGGTGTAGGAAAGGAAAATACAGGGAATGTACAGGGTTTTACCCGAAGGATTTTCCATGAGAAAGGCCGGACTGGTGGGATCCCAGGCCGTGTAGCCCCTGGCTTCGAAGGTCGAGCGCAGGCCCCCGGACGGGAAGGAGGAAGCATCCGGTTCGCCCTTGATCAGCATTTTGCCGGAAAATTCGGTGATCATCCGGCCGTCGGCATCGCGGGCCGGACTGAGGAAGGCGTCGTGCTTCTCGGCCGTCAGGCCGGTCATGGGCTGGAACCAGTGGGTATAGTGGGTGGCTCCGCGTTCCACGGCCCAGTCTTTCATGGACCCGGCCACAATGTCGGCGTCGCCCTCCCGCAGGGGCATGCCCCGCTCGGCGGCTTCTTTCAGGCGGGCGAAAACGGCCTTTGGCAGCCGCTCGCGCATCACGGCGAAACCGAAGACATCGCGACCGAACAACTCCGCCGGGCGAAACCGGCTTATATGGTGGGAGGAAGAATCGGCAGGCATGGGTAACTCCTTGGTTGGTTGGCCTACCGAGAAGAAAGCAACATCCGTGCAAAGTGCATGAGAACGGCAAGAAGACCAATGAAATCATTGTCCGGCAAGAAAATAGCGGAACATCTCGGCGAGTTTTCGCTCGAATGTTTTCACACTTTCAGACAAAATAGTATTTTTATGACAAAAAAAGATACATTATTGTAACTTTATCATTGAAACGGGTCCTGCAATCAAACCAAAAGAAAGGAACGGCGCGAAATTCCGGCAAGGCTCGGTTCTTGCAACAATCAAACAATATTGTCGCCGCTCGCGCAGGTTTTCGCACAATTTTGTCCCGGTCCGGCCGGCGCCCCCCAGACGGAACGCACTCAATCGAGAGCAGATGAATAGTGAAAATATTCATCTGCTCTGACGACCGCTCAAGTGGGCTGCAGCCAGTGGGTACACGGAGTAAACTTTCGTTTCTCCGGCAGTGCCGTCGACATACCGACCTTCGTAGCCCTGTTTGCTTGCGGACTCGTTTGGAAGCCCATCGGCAATATGGTTTCACAAACATTTTCAAACTGAAAATGCTCTAAGGAAGACAGATGGACCAACGCGCAATTCTCATGCTGGACGACGGGACCTCCTTCGCGGGTTTTGCCTGCGGCGCCGCCGGTCGGACCGGAGGCGAGGCCGTGTTCACCACCGCCATGTGCGGTTATCAGGAAACCCTGAGCGATCCCTCGTACTTCGGGCAGATTATCGTGTTCACCGCCGCCCACGTGGGCAACTACGGAACAAACGAAGAGGACGACGAGTCCCCCCGCCCCCGCGCCGCCGGAGCGATTTTCCACGACTTTTTCGAACCGGCCCATACCGCTCCGGGCCAAGCTTTCCCCCATTTCCGCGCTTCCGAGTCTTTGGACGGCTGGCTCAACCGCAAGAACATCCCGGCGATGTGCGGCGTGGACACCCGTGCCCTGACCCTGCACCTGCGCATCCACGGCGCCCGCAACGGGGTCATCGGCCGGGCCGGAGAACGCGACGCCCTGCTCACCGCCGCCCGCGCCCTGCCTTCCATGCAGGGGCAGGCCCTCGCCCATTTGGCCTCCCGCGCCGAATCCCTGGTTTACGCCGACCCGGCCGGCAACACCCCGCACGTGGTCGTCATCGACTACGGGGTCAAAGGGTCCATCCTCCGGCGTCTGGCGGCCCTGGGCCTGAAGGTCACCGTGCTGCCCGCCGGGGCGACGGCCGAGGAGGTCCTGGCCGCCAAGCCCGACGGCGTGCTGCTTTCCAACGGCCCCGGCGACCCGGAACCGCTCGGCGACGCCGTGGCGACAATCGGGAAGCTTTTGGGCCGGGTGCCGATCTTCGGCATCTGCCTTGGCCATCAATTGCTCGGCTTGGCGCTGGGAGCGCGGACCGTGAAGCTTCCCTTCGGCCACCACGGGGTCAACCAGCCGGTACGCGACGAAGCCTCGGGCCGGGTCTGGATCACCAGCCAGAACCACGGGTTCTGCGTGGATCCCCAAACCTTGCCCGCCAACGTCAAAGCCACACATTGGAACCTCAACGACGGCACTTTGGAAGGGCTGGCCGCGCCGGAACTCAAGGCTTTCTCCGTGCAGTTCCACCCCGAGGCCGCGCCCGGCCCCACGGAGTCGTCGGTTTTGTTCGACCGCTTCCACACCTTGATGCGGGACGCTTCCCCCACCCTGTAAAAAAAAATCGGATCGTCCATGCCCAAAGACCCGTCCATCACCAGCGTCATGGTGCTCGGCTCCGGCCCCATCGTCATCGGCCAGGCCTGCGAATTCGACTACTCCGGCACCCAAGGATGCAAGGCCCTGCAGGAGGAAGGCATTCGGATCACCCTGCTCAACTCCAACCCGGCCACGGTCATGACCGACCCCGGCTTCAGCGCCCGCACCTACATGGAGCCGCTGAACGTCCATATGGCCTCGGCGATCATCCGGCGCGAGCGCCCCGACGCCATCCTGCCCACCCTGGGCGGCCAGACCGCCCTGAACCTGGCCATGGAGCTGCACAAATCCGGCATTCTCGAAGAATACGGGGTGCGGATGATCGGTGCCGGGCCGGAGTCCATCGAAATCGCCGAAAACCGCGAACGCTTTCGCGAGACCATGCTCGCTGCCGGTCTGGACCTGCCCAAAAGCGGCTTCGCGGAAACGCTTGAAGACGCCGAAGCGCTGACCGCCGAGGTCGGCTTTCCGGTCATCATCCGGCCTTCCTACACCTTGGGCGGCGCGGGGGGCGGCGTAGCCTACAACCTGGAAGAATTCCGCACCATCGCGGCGGCCGGGCTGGCCGCTTCCCCCATCCGCCAAATCCTGGTCGAAGAATCCGTGCTCGGCTGGAAGGAAATCGAGCTGGAGGTCGTCCGCGACAAGGCCGACAACGCCGTGGTCATCTGCGGCATCGAAAACCTCGACCCCATGGGCGTGCATACCGGCGACTCGATCACCGTGGCCCCGATCCAAACCCTTTCGGATGTGGAATACCAAGCCCTGCGCAACGATGCCCTGACCGTGGTCCGGGCCGTGGGCGTGGATACCGGCGGCTGCAACATCCAGTTCGCCGTGGACCCGAAAACCGGCCGGCGTGTGGTCATTGAAATGAACCCGCGCGTGTCGCGCTCTTCGGCTTTGGCCTCCAAGGCCGTGGGCTACCCCATCGCCCGGGTCGCGGCCAAGCTGGCCCTGGGCTACACCCTGGACGAGCTGCGCAACGTGATCACCGGCGGCTCGGCCTGCTTCGAGCCCGCCGTGGACTACTGCGTGGTCAAAGTGCCGCGCTTCAACTTTGAAAAATTCCCCGGCAGCACGGCCAAACTCGGCCTGCAAATGCACTCGGTGGGCGAGGTCATGGCCTTGGGCGGCAACTTCCGCGAAGCCCTGCAAAAAGCCCTGCGCGGCCTGGAGACCGGCCTTGCCGGCCTGGAAGCCCCGGCGAACGGCGAGGCGTCTTCTCGGCGCGAGCGCCTGGAAATCCTGCGCGAGCGTCTGCATCACCCAAGCCCGGCCCGGCTTTTGTGCCTGTATGAGGCTCTCGGCTTGGGCCTGAGCCTTGAGGAGGCCAACGCCGAGACGGGCGTCGACCCCTGGTTTCTGGAACAGATGCAGCGCCTCGCCCACGACGAGGCCGCCCTGCCCGAGCGTCTGGCCGGCTTAGCCGAAGAAACCCCGGATGCTTTGGCCGAACTGCGCCGGCTGAAAGCCCAAGGATTCGGCGACCGGCGCATCGCCGCACTGCTGCAAGGCACGCCGACGGAACTGAGCGAAGAGGCCCTGCGGGATCTGCGCCGGACTCATGGGATCACGCCCAGCTTCCGGGCCGTGGACACCTGCGCCGGCGAGTTCGCGGCAACCACGCCGTATTTTTACTCCACCTACGACGCGACCGCCTCCGACCCGCCGCCGACCCTGCCGGGACGCATGTCGGACAATGGCCGGAAAGCGCCCGGCCTGATGGTGGGCGGCCGCCCTCTTCGCAAGGTGATGATCCTTGGCGGCGGCCCCAACCGCATCGGCCAGGGCGTGGAGTTCGACTACTGCTGCGTGCGGGCCTGCCAGGCGCTACGCGAAGCCGGAGTGACCACGGTGATGGTCAACTCCAACCCGGAGACCGTGTCCACGGACTTCGACATGTCCGACATCCTTTACTTCGAGCCTCTGACGGCCGAAGATATTCTGGCCGTCGCCGAACGCGAGCACCCGGATGGGGTCGTCGTCCAGCTCGGCGGCCAGACCCCGCTGAACCTGGCCGCCGCCCTGGAACGCGCGGGCCTGCCCATTCTCGGCACCAAACCGTCCGGCATCGCTCTGGCCGAAGATCGCGACGCCTTCGGCAAGCTGGTGGAAAGCCTGGGCATTCCCGAACCGGCCCGAGGCATGGCCGGCAACGAAGAAATGGCCTGCCGGGCCGCCGCCGGCATCGGCTTTCCGGTCATGGTCCGGCCTTCGTTTGTGCTCGGCGGCCGAGCCATGCGGGTCATCCACAACGAAGCCGAACTGCGGGCCTACATGCGCGAGGGCGCAGCCGAGGGCTTCATCTCCCCCGCCTCGCCGGTGCTGGTGGACAAGTTCCTGGAAGACGCCGTGGAAGTGGATGTGGACGCCCTGTGCGACGGAGAACGCGTGACCATCGCCGCCGTCATGGAGCATATCGAGCAGGCCGGGATTCATTCCGGCGACTCCTGCTGTTCCATCCCGACGCACACGTTGAGCGACAAGGCCTTACGCCGGGTCCGCTCGTATACCCGCAAGCTCGGCCCGGCCCTCGGCACCAAAGGTCTGCTCAACGTCCAGTATGCGGTGCGCGGCGACGAGGTCTTCGTGATCGAGGCCAACCCCCGGGCTTCCCGAACCGTGCCCTTTGTCTCCAAAGCCGTGGGCCGGGACATCGCCGGCCTGGCCGCCCTGGTCATGGCCGGAAAAACCCTGGCCGAGCTGCACTTCACCGAAGAACCCCGGCCCCTGTGGCACGCGGTCAAAGAAGCGGTCATTCCCTTCAACCGCTTTCCCGGCACGGAAATAGCCCTGGGACCGGAAATGCGTTCCACCGGCGAGGTCATGGGCATCGACCGCAGCTTCGGCATGGCTTTTTTAAAGGCCCAATCCGCGGCGTCTTCACCCATTCCCTATTCCGGCGCGGTGGTGCTTTCGGTCACCGACGCGGACAAAGAGCGCCTGGTTCCCTTGGCCGCGCGGCTGGAAACCCTCGGCTTCGCCATCTATGCCACGGCCGGAACCGCCGAGGTCCTTGCCCGCAACGGCATCACGGCCCGGCCGGTCATGAAGATCGGCCCCAAGCGGCCGCACCTTTTGGACATGATGATCAGCCGGCAGGTCCAGATGATCGTCAACACCGTCAGCGGCCCGGCCTCGGCCCGGGATGCCGGGGCCATCCGCTCCCGCGCCCTGGCCGGCGGCATCACCCTTTTGACCACCCTGGCCGCTCTGCGGGCGGCCGTGGAAGGCCTGGAAACCCGACTTGTCGACAAACGCAGCGTGGCCCCTCTGCAAGACTATTACGCGGGCTGCGTGGAGGGCAAACAACTGTGTTGAATCCTGTTTTTGATTCCGATACCGGCGTGCATGAAGCCTGCGGCGTGGTGGGCCTGTGGAGTGTTCCCGAGGCCGCCCACGTTGCGGCTCTGGCCCTGCATGCCCTACAGCACCGGGGGCAGGAGGCGGCGGGCATCGCCGTATGCCGCGAGGGCCACATCAAACGCTACAAAGGCATGGGGCTGGTTTCCCAGGTCTTTGGCCGCGATGAGCTGGCCGGACTCCCCGGCGCGGCGGCCGTGGGGCATGTGCGCTATTCCACGGCCGGGGGCAGCCGCCCGGCCAACGCCCAGCCGCTGCTCGGCCGCACGGCCGGAGGCGAAGTGGCCTTGGCCCACAACGGGAATCTGAGCCGGGGTGACGAGTTGGCGAACTTCCTGCTGCGCGAAGGCGCGCTGCTTCAAACCAGCACCGACAGCGAACTGATGCTCCATTTTCTGGCCCGGCAAAAGAGCCTTGAGCCGGACGCCGTGGCCCGGATGCTGGGGCAGTGCGGCGCGGCCTTTTCCGTAGCCCTGCTGACCAACGACCGCCTCATGGCCGCGCGCGACCCCTGGGGATTCCGCCCCCTGGCTTTGGGACGACTCAACGGCGGGTGGATGGTGGCCTCGGAATCCTGCGCCTTTGACCAAACCGGAGCCCGCTTTGAGCGGGAAATCGAACCGGGGGAACTGGTCTGTATCGATGACGCGGGCGTTTCCTCCCGCTTTTTCGTCGAAAAACGCCCTGTTCCGGCCCGCTGTCTTCTCGAGCTGATCTACTTCGCCCGGCCGGATTCACGCATTTTCGGGCACACCCCGCATATATTCCGGCAGATGAGCGGCCGGGCTCTGGCCAAAGAGCACCCGGCCGACGTCGACATCGTCGTGGCCGTGCCGGACTCCGGCGTGTCGGCGGCAATGGGCTATGCCGAAGCCCTGGGCGTTCCGCTGGATCGCGGGATCATCCGCAACCACTACGTGGGCAGAAGCTTCATCGCCCCCGGCCAGGCCGCCCGCAACCTGGCCGTGCGCATGAAGCACAACGTGGTGGCCGAGGTGGTGCGCGGCAAACGCGTGGCCCTGGTGGACGACTCGTTGATCCGGGGAACCACGGCCCGAGCCATCGATCGGGAGCTGCGCGAATCCGGGGCCAAAGAGGTACATCTGCGCATCGCCTGTCCGCCCACCCTGCACCCCTGCGTGTACGGGGTGGATTTCCCCAGGCATTCGGAACTGGCCGCCCACGGAAAAAACTTGGAAGACGTGCGCCTGGCCCTTGAAGTGGACAGCCTGGGCTACCTTTCCCTCCAGGGCATGCTCGATTTGTTCCCCCCGGAAGACCGGGGCTTTTGCACGGCGTGTTGGAACGGCGATTATCGAACCTGATTATGATCACCGGGGGAATGATTCCCCCCGGCCGGGGGTATGGGTGCCGCCCGCGCCACTATGCGACGATTTTTTTCACATCGCGAGAGCCGCCGCCTGCTGACCACTCTAAGCAGCCCTGTTTGCGCCCCCATAAAGGAGAACGCCAATGCCCGACTTACTCATCCGCAACGAGGCCGGCGAACTGCGTCTGTTGTTTGAGGTGGTCCGCGCCCTGGACGCCAAAGGTGCGGGCGAGGACCTTTCCACGGCCCTGGAAAAAGTTCTCGCTCTCGTCTCTCAATATACCGGCATGATGCGCGGGACCATCGCCCTGGTGGCTCCGGACGAAAGCGAAATCCTCCTGGAAGCCGCCCACGGTCTGAAAAAGACCGCCAAAAAGGTCCGCTACCGCGTGGGCGAAGGCGTGACCGGCTCGGTCATCGCCGGCGGCACGCCCATGGTCGTGCCCAAGGCCTCCGAGGAGCCTTTGTTCCTGAACCGCACCGGCGCCCGGGATCTCTCCAAGGAGGAGGTTTCCTTCCTCTGCGTGCCGGTCATGGCCGACGGCAAAGCCGTGGGAGCCCTTTCGGCCGACCGCCTGTTCGCGGACTCGGTGCGGCTGGAGGAAGATCTGCGCCTGCTCCAAATCCTGGCTTCGCTCATCGCCCGGGCCGTGGCCTCAAGGCGGGAAAATCTGGCCCTGCAGCAAAGCATGATGGAAGAAAACCGCCGGCTTCAAGCCCTGATGCGCGCCGATTTCGACGCCTGCGGCATGGTTGCCGGCTCGGCCGGGATGCGCTCGGTTCTGGAAGAGGTCATGCAGGTTTCCCGTACCCCGGCCACGGTGCTGATTCGGGGTGAAAGCGGCACGGGCAAAGAGTTGGTGGCCGGGATCATCCACACCAACAGCCCGCGCGCCGGCCGGCCGTTCGTCAAGGTCAACTGCGCGGCCCTGCCTGAAGGCCTGGTGGAAAGCGAACTGTTCGGCCACGAACGCGGGGCCTTCACCGGCGCGGTCGCCCTGCGTAGAGGCCGCTTCGAGGCGGCCCACGGCGGCACCTTGTTCCTGGACGAAGTGGGCGATCTGACCCCGGCCACCCAGGCCAAGCTCTTGCGGGTCGTCCAAGAACGGGAGTTCGAACGCCTGGGCGGCACTGAAACCCGCCGGGCGGACGTGCGCCTGATCGCGGCCACCAACAGGGATCTGGAAGATATGGTCCGCGAAGGACTGTTTCGCGAAGACCTGTACTACCGCCTGAGCGTGTTTCCGATCATTCTGCCGCCCCTGCGCGAGCGCAAGGACGACATCATGGCTTTGGCCGGGCACTTTGCCGACAAAGTCGCCCCCGGCAAACGCATCCGCATTTCCCCGGCGGCCGCCGCCCTGCTCCGGGCCTACAACTGGCCCGGCAACATCCGCGAGATGCAGAACGTGGTGGAACGGGCCGTCATTCTGGCCGAAACCCGGGTCATCCGCCCGGCGCATCTGCCCGCCTGGCTGCAAAACGAATCTGCTCCCTCGCCGGCGCGGCCGGTTGGGCTTCAGGAGGCTTTGGACGCCGTCGAAAAACAGATTATTGAAGACACCATCAAAAAAGTCCGCGGCAATATGGCGGCCGGGGCCAGACGCCTTGGAATCACAGAACGAATCATGCAGTTGCGTGTGAAAAAATACGAAATTTCCTTCAAACATTTTCGAAAACAAAATGCACAATAGGTTATTCTATTTATAAATTTATTTCAAGCTGTATATTTTTCTTTACAAAATGCCTATACATCTCGGATCATGATGTAGGCTGCAGCACCGGGAAGGAGCCAGGCATATAAGGGGTCGCGCCGCCTCCGACGGGACGCGGTCAACGCCGGCTTCCCCTTTCCGGACGGAGACGGAGCTCTCCCTCGCGACGCGCCCCGAACGCCGGAGTGAAATCAAACAGAGGGTCGGCCCCTGAAACATGCCGCCCACAGATGTTTCACGCGGAGTCCGAGGAAAAATAGAACCGCGCCGCCCTGTGCACAGCCTCCCGGAATCGCTTCCAACTCCGCCGCCGGGCTCTTCCGTATGGAAGTCCCTCTTGCGGAGCAGCCAAGGAGCGCCTGTGAACAACGCCACGCGTGAAGCGCTTGAGCATATTCTGACTTTGCTGCATGCCCCCGAAGCGCCCGAACTTCCGGTCCGTTTCGCCGGCGATCCGCTGATGCTGTCCCTGCACAAAGAATTGCTGGAACTCCGCTACGCCCTCCTCTGCTTTTCCGACGGCAATTTCTCCTGCGAAGTCTCCCTCGACGGATATGTCGGCTGCGCGCTCCAAACCCTGCAGACCGTCATGCTGCACCTCATCCGGCAGGTCCTGCAGGTGGCCGAGGGGGATCTCTCCCAGCGGGTGGAACTGGGGGAATTTTCCGTGGTCTTCAATTCCATGATCCACCAGTTGAAAGACAGCCTCACGCATCTGAAGCGCAAAGAAGCGGAACTCACCCAGCTGGCCGATTCCCTAAGCCGCGAGGTGGAGGTGCGCAGCGCCGCGATGAAGGCGCTTTCCCGCAGTGAAGCCACCTTCAAGTATCTGGCCGGGCATGACCCCCTGACCGAGGTCATGAACCGGCGGGCCTTTCTTGAGGCCATCCGCGACAAAGCCCAGGCAGCGGCCGACGCCGAGCTGCCCTGCAGCCTGGCCCTTCTGGACGTGGACCACTTTAAACAATTCAACGACGCCAACGGCCACGAAGCCGGAGACATCGCGCTGCAAACCATGGTCAAGGTCGCGGCCAAAGAGTTGCGCCTTTCGGACATCATCGCCCGCTTCGGCGGGGAGGAATTCATCTTTTTCTTCCCCGGCGCGGGAATTTCTCCCGCCCATGCCGCCTGCGAACGCATCCGCCGCGCCATCACCCAAAAACCCATGATCTGGAATTGCAGGGAACTGCCGCTTACCGTGAGCATCGGCCTGACGGAGATACCATCCGGCTGGAAAGCGCCGCGCGACGACATGTTCCTTCGGCAGATCATCAGCACGGCCGACAAAGCCCTGTACAGAGCCAAAGAGGAAGGCCGCGACCGGGTCGTCGCCCTTGTGGGCGAAGACCCCGGCGCGAACCGACCCGTGGGGCCCGCCCCTCTCTCCCCCTCGGCCTGACGGGCCGCCGTTCCGCTTCACGCGGCGGCTTTTTTGCCGCATTGCTCCCGAGCGGGCACGACGGCTCGATCGTACTTCTTGAATCCGACTTTTCCCTTCCCCCCGTAATTTTTTCGCCTTGATCTTGCCCGACCGAAGGCGTACGCTCCCTTCATGGCCGGAAGGGGGTTTACCCTTCCGGAGTCATCGCCTTGACCACGTGTTCCGGGCATCCTCCCGGGGTGCGTCCCACCAACCAAGGAGTACCGCCGATGATCCAGAAACGTTTTTTTGTGAACAGTATTGAACGCAACGTCTTTGTCGACTCCGACGCTTTCCTTTCCACCGTGCTGCGCGAACAACTCGGCTTGACCGGCACCAAAGTCGGCTGCGGCGAAGGCCAATGCGGAGCCTGTTCCATTATTCTGGACGGCAAGGTCGTCCGCTCCTGCATCACCAAAATGAGACGCGTGGCCGACGGCGCCAAAATCACCACCATTGAAGGCATAGGCACCCCGGAGCACCTGCACCCGGTGCAACGCGCCTGGATCAAACACGGCGGCGCCCAATGCGGCTTTTGCTCGCCCGGCTTTATCGTTTCGGCCAAAGCCCTTTTGGATGAAAACAAAAAGCCCAGCCGTGAAGACGTGCGCGAATGGTTCCAAAAGCATAAAAACGTCTGTCGCTGTACGGGTTACGTCCCCCTGGTGGATGCCGTCATGGACGCCGCCAAAGTCTTGCGCGGCGAAATGAAGCCCGAGGAGCTGGAGTTCACGATGCCCGCCGACGGCCGTATCTGGGGCACCAAGTACCCCCGGCCCACGGCCGTGGCCAAGGTCACCGGCACCCTGGACTACGGTGCGGATCTCGGCCTTCAACTTCCGGCCGGCTCCCTGCACGTGGCGCTGGTCCAGGCCAAGGTTTCCCACGCCAACATCAAGGGCATCGATACCGCCGAAGCCGAGAAAATGCCCGGTGTGGTCAAGGTGATCACCCACAAAGACATCAAGGGCAAAAACCGGATCACCGGCCTGATCACTTTCCCGACCAACAAGGGCGACGGCTGGGATCGTCCCATCCTCTGCGACGCCAAGGTCTTCCAGTATGGCGACGCCGTGGCCATGGTCTGCGCCGAAACGTATAAAGAAGCCGTCGCCGCCGCCGAAAAGGTCAAGCTGAACCTGGAAATCCTGCCCGCCTATATGTCCATCCCGGCGGCCAAAGCCCCCGACGCCCTCGAAATCCACCCCGGCACCCCCAACCACTACTTCACCCAGAAGCTGGAAAAAGGCGGCGACACCGCCCCCACCTTCAAGCGTTCGGACGTGGTGGTGGTGGAGGAAAACGTCATCTCCAGCCGGCAGCCGCACATGCCCATCGAGCCCGACGTGGGCTTTGCCTATTATGACGACGAAGGCCGGGTCGTGGTGCATTCCAAATCCATCGGCGTACACCTGCACCACGCGATGATCGCCCCGGGCCTGGGCCTGGAGCCCGACAAACTCGTGCTGCACGCCAACCCCATGGGCGGCACGTTCGGCTACAAGTTCAGCCCGACCATGGAAGCCATGGTCGCCGCCGCCACCATGGCCACCGGCAAACCCTGCCTGCTGCGCTATACCTACCGCCAGCAGATGCAATACACCGGCAAGCGTTCTCCCTTCTACATCAACATCAAGCTGGCCGCCGACAAGGAAGGCAAGCTTCTGGCCATGGAGACCGATTTTGACGTCGATCACGGCCCGTACTCCGAGTTCGGCGACCTTCTGACCCTGCGCGGCGCGCAGTTCACCGGCGCCGGCTACAACATCCCGGACATCCGGGGCGAGGGCCGGACCATCTGCACCAACCACGCCTGGGGCTCGGCCTTCCGCGGCTACGGCGCTCCCCAGTCCTTCCTGGCTTCGGAAATCGCCATGGACGAACTGGCCGAAAAGCTCGGCATGGATCCTCTGGAACTGCGCCATAAAAACGCCTACCGGCCGGGCAGCACCAACATCAGCGGTCAAACCCCGGATTCCTACTCTCTGCCCAAGATGCTTGAGGCCTTGCGGCCCATGTACAAAACCGCTCTGGAAAAAGCCGGGAAAGACTCCACCCCCGCGCGGAAAAAAGGCGTGGGCCTGTCCGTCGGCGTGTACGGTTGCGGCCTTGACGGCCCGGACACCTCCGAAGCCTACGTGGAAATGAACCCCGACGGCACCATCACCGTGGGTTCGGCCTGGGAAGATCACGGCCAGGGCGCGGACGCCGGGGCCATCGGCACGGCCCACGAGAGCCTGCTGCCCATGAAGGTCGCGCCCGAGCGCCTGCGCTTCACCTGGCCGAGCACCATCGGCCCCAACTCCGGCCCTGCGGGCGGCTCCCGCTCGCAGGTTATGACCGGCGGGGCCATCAAGTTGGCTTGCGAAGCCTTGCTGGCGGCGGCCAAAAAGTCCGACGGCGCCTACATGAACTATGAGGAATTGAAAGCCGCCGGCAAACCCCTGCGTT
Source organism: Desulfovibrio sp. (assembly GCA_031551885.1). Lineage (GTDB taxonomy): Bacteria > Desulfobacterota > Desulfovibrionia > Desulfovibrionales > Desulfovibrionaceae > Frigididesulfovibrio. The sequence continues at coordinate 11,970 of JAVBMX010000060.1, read as the reverse complement.
ACAACGCCACCTACTCGGTTCCCGGCGTGCCCTGCGACGAAAAAGGCCTGGGCAAGCCCTTCATGGTCTACATGTACGGCGTGTTCATGGCCGAAGTCGCCGTGGATACGGCCACCGGCAAAACCACGGTGGAAAAGATGACCCTGATGTGCGACTCGGGCAAGATCAACAACCGCCTGGTCGTGGACGGCCAGAACTACGGCGGCATCGCTCAGGGCATCGGTCTGGCCCTGACCGAAGACTTCGAGGACATCGAGAAGCACGCCACCATGGCCGGGGCCGGCATCCCCTACATCAAGGACGTCCCGGACGCCATCGAGCTGCACTACTTTGAAGAGCCGCGCGAATACGGGCCGCACGGCGCGGCCGGCGTGGGCGAACTGCCCCTGACCGCCCCGCACCCGGCCATTCTGAACGCCATCTACAACGCCTGCGGCGCCCGGGTCACCCGTATTCCGGCTAGGCCCGAGGTGGTTTTGGCGGCCATGAAGAAGTAACCCCCGACCCCGGAACCGGCGGCCCGCCCGTCGGTTCCGGTCCATGCCGTCCGGTTCGGCGGGAAACGCCCCGCCGCTCCGGACGGTCCCGGGTTTTCCCCGAGGCGGTATCTCATGTCGTGCGACGACGCGCCGTTTTCCCGGTTCCCCGGCCTGCCCGCCCCTCATGTTTCCGAAGCCCGCAAGCGAGAGGTCGAAGAACTGCTGCGCCGGGCGGGTGAGCTGTTCGCCTATGTCACGACCCTGTGCGGCCGCGAGGCGGACGAAGCCGAGGCCGACGTCGTGTACGCCTGGATTCAGGGCAATTACCCGGACGACGTGCAGCGCTTCGGCCAAGCGTTCCTCACCGGGCTGCGTGGGACGCAACGCAAAATTTTCCGCACCGACGCAACGGGGAACCTGATGGACGACTCCACGACCATGACGTGGCTGCAGACGATGAAAAGTCAATGCCGCAAGCATATCGCCGCCAAAGAACGGCTGCTTGCGGAGTTCCGGGCCGGCACCCCCAAACCTCCGACCTGGAACTGACGTTATGTCCACCACCACCCCTGAGGCTCTCCGCCGTCTGACGGCCGATCTTGCCGCCGGGCAATTCCCCCGGCATATCGCCGAACTCCCATACAGCGACAGGATCAAGAGGGCCTTCTATTTTTTTGAGGCCTGCCGCGTCACCCAGCCGCTGGGGCTCTTTCCTTCGCTCCCTCCGGAAGTGCGAGCCGCCTTCAAGGGCTTGGACTTCAAAGACCGGTATGCCTTCAACAGACTGGGCATCATCAACATCTGGTGGGCGTTCTTTTTCGGCCCCTTCTACTACCTTGTTGTCGGGATGTGGAAAAAAGGCCTCGCCCTATGCGGCGGCTTGGTGCTTTTCGGCTTCGCCTTCGACGGCGTGTATTACGGCATAATCGGCGCCCCCCAATCCCACGCCGTGGATATGGGTCTCAGCATCGGAATCAGTTGGGCCGTCAGCCTCATGGCGACGTATGATCTGTATCGCTTCAAGCTGAAAAAAGAAGATTTCTGGTGGTAACGAGGGCAAGCCATGGACCAAAGCACGCTGCGCGAGTTTGAAAACCGATGTATCCAGGAGGCTCCGCCTCCCTGCTCCACATACTGTCCCCTGCATGTGGACGCGCGCGGGGTCTCTTTGCTCATGGACCGGGGCAAAGCCTCGGAGGCCCGCAAACTTCTGGATCGAACCATGCCCCTGGCCGACCTTCTCGGTCGGCTCTGCGAAGGCCCCTGCCGGGAACATTGCCGCCGGGCGGAAGTCGACACCGGCGTGAACCTGCCGCTTTTGGAACGCGCCTGCGTGGCTTCGGCCGCCGGGCAAAAGCCGTTTCCCTTGCCGCCCACGGGCAAGACCGTGCATATCATCGGTTCGAGCCTGTCGGCCCTAACCGCCGCCTCGGAGCTGGGCAAGAAGGGCCACGCCTGTGTGGTCCACCACGCCGGACCCATCGGCGCGGAGCTTTGCGACGTCCTGCCCGTCGAAGCGCTGGAAACCGCTCTGGAACTGCTGCATGCGCTGCGTGTTGTGTTTGAAGAACATCCCGCCCTGCCCGCCGGCCTCGCCGATTCCCTGTTGGGCGAGAAAATTTTCGTGTACCAGGGGCTGGACGATCCGGCCGTGGGGCATAGCGTCCAAACCGAGACCGTCGTTCCCCTGACTCTGGAAACCGATCGCCCCGGCATTCTGGCCGGAGGATTCGCCCGCAACGGCGTTTCCCGTTACATCGACCGGGCCGAAGACGGCAAACGCGCCGCCGGGTCCATCGACCGCCTCTTGCAGGGGGTTTTGCCCGGAACCGCCAGAGAAGGTGAAGGCGTGCAGCCTTCCCGGCTCTTCACCGACATTTCCGGGGCCGTGCCCGCGCCCGCAGTCGTCCCGACCGACCCGGCCGCTCCCACGCAAGAGGAGGCCTCGGCCGAAGGCGCGCGTTGCCTCGACTGCCAATGCCTGGAATGCGTCAAGCGCTGCCCCTATCTGGCCCACTTCAAGGGCTACCCCAAAAAGTACGCCCGCGAGATTTACAACAACCTCGCGGTGCTGCACGGATTGCATAAAGGCAATACCTTGACCGACACCTGCGCCCAATGCGGCCTGTGCGCCGAGGTCTGCCCCCACGATGCCCATATGGGCACCTTCACGGCCCAGGCCAGACGCGAGATGGTCAAAGCCGACCGTATGCCCCCTTCGGCCCATGAGTTTCTCCTGGAAGAAATGGAAGAAGCCAACGGTCTGGCCTTTTTCCGGCATCAGCCCGGTACGGAGCGCAGCGCCCGGCTGTTCTTTCCCGGCTGCCGGCTCGCGGCCGGAAAACCCGCGGAAACAACGGCGTTGTATCGATACCTTGCCGAACACCTCCCGCAAACGACCGGCGTAGGCCTGGGTTTCGCCTTTGGCTGTTGCGGTGCGCCGGCCCGCTGGTCCGGGCGGGACAAGGCCACGGCCGGGGCGGCCGACGTGTTTAGAGCCCTTTGGGAGCAAGCCGGAAAACCCGAGGTGCTCTTGGGCTGCGCCTCATGCGGGCAATTCTTCGCGGCCGAGCATCCGGACATCCCGATCCGCTCCGTGTGGGAAGCGCTGGCCGAACTGCCCCTTCCCCCAACCGCCGCCCCGACCCCCGGTCCCCTGGCCCTGCATGACCCCTGCGCGGCCCGGCACGCCGAGGCGTCCCAGGCCGGGGTGCGGCGCATTCTGCGTTCCATCGGGCAAGAGATAGAGGAACTGACGCTGGGTCGAAACATGACCCGGTGCTGCGGCTTCGGCGGCGCGGCGGCGGCGGCCTCTCCGGAAATGGGGGCGGCCTATGCCCAAAGCCGGGCCGACGACACCGTGAACCCGGTTTTGTGTTGGTGCGCCGTGTGTCGAGAGCAAATCCGCAAAACCGGCAAACCCGCCCTGCATCTGCTGGACCTGCTCTTTCCCGGCGATGGGGCGCAAGCCGTCGCCGTCATACCGGCGGCGGGAATTTCCGAACGCCGCGCGGCCATGCACGGCTTTTGTCGAGAGGTGCGCATGAACATCTGGAATGAATCGGTCGAAGCCCCCGAGGCCGGACCTCCCCTGCATATTCCGCCCGACGTGGCGGAACGCCTGGAAACCCGGCGCATCCTGCTCGGGGACATCCGGGCCGTGCTCGCCCACGCCGAGGTGCACGGCGCGGCCTTTCGCCGGAACGGAAGCGACCGCCTTTTGGCCTGTCTGCGGCCCCGTCAGGTAACCTTTTGGGTGGAATACAGCAAAGAGCCCGACGGCGCCTTCACCATTCACGACGCATACTGCCACCGCATGGTGGTGCCGGATACCCCCGGTGAAGGCCGGGAAAGCCCGGCCTCGCGGGAAGGCATGAGAAAGGGCAGACAATGAAACCGCTGAACGAATCTTTCGGCTCCCTCTCGGGTGGTTGGGCCTGCGCTTCGTGCGGCGGGCCTCTCCAGACCATGAAGGTGGACGTCACCTATATGGGCAGCAGCTTTCCGGTGGAGCTCACCGGCTGCCCGGTTTGCCGCAATGTGTTTATCCCCCCGGATCTGGCCATGGGCAGGATGCTCGAGGTGGAGAAAATCCTTGAGGATAAATAGCCCGCCCGCAGAGAACGGCTTGCGTTTGCTTCGGGCGGAGACAACCTCCAAACGACGCGACGAGCGACAAAACGGACCCGCCTTCCGCGCAGGGATGCTCCGCCACAGGATTTTGTCGAAATGAGCCGTTCCCTGTATGAGAGTCCGCTGCTGCGGGAAATTACCGGCGATACCTTGCGCCCCGGCGGCCTGGAGCCGACAACCCGAGCATTGGGAATTTGCGCCTTTCCGCCCGGCTCCCGGCTTCTGGACGCCGGCTGCGGCGTGGGTGGAACCCTGAAGTTTCTTCAGGAACGCGGTTTTTCGTGCCTTGGGGTGGAACGCCGGGCCGACTTCGCGGCCGAAGCCGCCCACCACGGCCCTGTTTTACGGGCGAACCTCACGGCCATGCCTGTGGCGGATGCGGGTTTTTCCGGCGTTTTTTGCGAGTGCGTGCTTTCGCTGTTCGCGGACAAGAGCGCCGTTCTACGGGAGTTTTTTCGGATTCTTGTTCCCGGCGGCAAATTGATTCTCACCGACCTCTGTTCGCTCCAAGAAACCGGTGAAGCTACTCGGGGACCAAACGGATGCGCCGCCGGAGCCGTCCCGCTCCCGACGTTGAAAAATCTTCTGTGGGAAAACGGATTTACCGTCGCGCACCACGAAGATTACAGCCGCGCCCTGCGCGAGCTGGCCGCCCGCATGGCTTGGCAGGCGGGCAGCGTGGCCGCGTTCATGCAACAAGCCGAAATCGGTTCACCCTGCGGCTGCTCCGGCGGCCTTTCTTACCACCTGATCATCGCGGAAAAACGGAGGATGCCATGAAACTGCTCGCCGTCAACGGCAGTCCGCGTAAAAAGCACAATACCGGTCTGCTCCTGCAGCAGGTTGTCGAAGGCGCGACCAAGGCCGGGGCCGAGGCCGAACTCGTCCATCTGCGGGCTCTTGAGCCCTACACCGGCTGCATCAGCTGCTTCGCCTGCAAAGACGCCACGGGAAAATCTTATGGCCGTTGCGCCGTCAAGGACGGCCTGCAACCCCTGCTGGACAAAGCCCACGCGGCGGATATCCTGGTGCTGGGTTCGCCCTTTTACTTCAGCGCGGAAACGGCCTTCATGCGGGCTTTCATGGAACGGCTTTTTTTTCAGTATTACCTCTACACGGCCAAAAAGCCGCCCTTGTCGCCGCGCAAGAAAGCCGCCGCCCTGCTCTACACAATGAACGTGCGGGCCGAGGATATTCCCCAGTACGGCAAACAGGCCTCCATCGACATATCCAAGGGCGTGATGGATGCCCTCTTCGCCCCCTGCGAGGTCTTTCTCTGTTGCGACACCAAGCAGTTCGACGACTACTCGCGCTATGAAGTCGATGTCTGCGACGTGCCCGCCAAGCTCAAGCGCCATGAGGAAGTCTTTCCCAAAGACCTCGCCCGCGCCTTCGCGCTGGGAGAGAAGTTGGTGAAGAGTGAAGGAAAAATCTAGGGGTTGCCTCCGGCGGGCAGGGGGATTGAATCCCCCTGCACCCCTCAATTGCGTTGACCATGCGCCCGGAGTCACGAAAGGGATTACTGCAGCAAGGCGTTACCGGAAAGAATCTTTTTGGGCCTTAGCGACGCGGCGTGTCGAACCGGCTTCTTTCGGCATGCAGGCGCATTCCTCCGAAATGCTTACAAAAACTCCTAAATCGCCACATAGAGTGAGCCACACGCCCGACAAACGCTGCAACTTGTTTTGAATATATGTTTCCCTTTGGCATTGAGGTTGCACGGGCGCAACCTCAATGCCAAAGGGGAGTGCAGAGGGGGTCACCCTCTCTGCCGGGGTCCGGGGCGGAGCCCCGTAACCCGCCGGAGGCGATATCATGTCCCAACTCTCTTCTTCTCAACTTCTTGTCTTGGAATTTGGCGCCATGGGCTATTCCTGCGCTCAAATCGTCATGGCCGGGGGATTGCGCCTGAACGGTCGGGATAACCCAGACCTACTCCGGGCCATGGGCGGCTTGGCCCAAGGCATGGGCTGCTCGGGCGGCGTCTGCGGGGCTTTATCCGGCGGGGTCTGCCTCATTGCCCTGCATACGGCCAAGGGCGATGCCGGAGAACAGGCCCTGGACTCCGGCCCTGCTCTGATGAACGAATTGGTGGAATGGTTCCGGGCCGAACACGGCAACGACGGCGACATCACCTGCGACACCCTGCTCGGCGGCTCATCCGGGCCGGAATGTCGGATGATGCAGCCGGAGTTCTGCGGCAACCTGGTGGCTTCGGTTTGGGACAAAACCTTGCGCCTGCTTGTAGAAAACGGCATCAATCCGGCCGAAGGACGAGAACCGGCATGAGTACGCAAAGCCTTTGCCCGGTCTGCCTGCGGGTTCTGGACGCCCGCCACGAACACCGTGACGGAGCCGTTTTCCTCTGCCGGACCTGCCCCGAGCACGGGCCGTTTGCAGAAGTCATCTGGCGGGGCCTGCCGGCGTTCGACTCCTGGAGCAGGCCCAAAACCGCCAAAGCGGCTCCCAACCGCCAGACCGAAGCCGTCCGCGGCTGCCCGCGCGACTGCGGCATCTGCCCCAACCACGAGCAGCATTCCTGCACCGTGCTGCTTGAGATCACCGAAGCCTGCAACCTGAATTGTCCGGTGTGCTTCGCCGATTCCGGCGGCAAGGCGTCCTTCCCGCCTCTCGAAGAGCTGATTCGGCACATGAACTGGATTCATGAGCAGGTGGGCGACGTGGTGCTGCAAATTTCCGGCGGCGAACCCACCCTGTACCCGGAACTGCCCGCCCTGGTTCGGGAGGCGAAACGCCTGTTCACCTCCGTGCAGCTGAACACCAACGGCCTGCGCGCGGCCGAGGACCCCAGTCTGGCCGGCGCCCTGGCCGAAGCCGGGCTTTCCTGGGTGTTTCTGCAGTTTGACGGCGTCACGGACGCCGCCTATACCGCCTTGCGCGGCAGACCCCTGCTGCGGGAAAAACTGGCCGCCCTCGACGCCTTCGCGGCCGCCGGCCTGCCGGTGATCCTGGTGCCGACCCTGGCCGCCGGAGTCAACGACCGCGAGTTGGGCGGGATTCTGCGCCTGGCTCTGGAACGCGCCCCCGGCATACGCGGCCTGCATGTGCAGCCCATGACCTTTTCCGGCCGCAACCGCCTTGCCGCCACGGCCCGGATCACCCTGCCGGAAGTGCTTGCGGCCTTGTGCGAGCAAAGCGACGGGCGCATCCTGCCCGAGCATGCGACCCCGCCCGGCTGCGAGCACGAGCGTTGCTCGTTCCACTGCCGCTACCGTTTGACGCCCGAAGGCGAAATGGTTCCCCTGCGCGGCGAATCCTGCTGCACGCCCATCGCCGCCGCCGAAGGCGTAACCCGGGCCGTCGAAACCATCCGCCGCAGTTGGGGCGGCGCGGCGGAGGAAGCGGCCGGCGATCCAGCCGCTCCCAAAGACGCGTTTGACGCCTTCATCCGCAAAGCCCGCTCCCAAACCTTCAGCGTGACCTGCATGGCTTTTCAGGACGCCCGCACCGTGGAGCTGGAACGCCTGCGCGGCTGCTGTGTGCTGGTGTTCCGCCCGCCGCACCGGCTTGTGCCGTTCTGCGCCTGCAACCTCACCGCCGAAGACGGCCGGGCGCTGCACAGGACGGCGGAATGAAGCCGACCGCTTCGCTCCCCCTGGCCCTGGACAAACACTTTGCCGAACGGGCCGTCCACGCCGGGCTTGGCGGCCTTCCGCTCTCTGAAGCTCTGACGCTGTGGCGCTTGGAGCGGCTGCGCGAAACAGTCCGCCGGGCCGCCGGGCACAGCCGTTTCTATCACGGCCGTCTGGATGAAGCGCGTGCTTTGCTTGCGCAACGGGAAACAACCCCGGAGACGGCCGATGCCCGTATCGCCGCCGTTCTCAAACTCCTTCCCCATACCTTCGGGCACGACCTCGCGGCCGACTCCGACGCATTCCTGGCCGTGGGGCACAGCGAGACGGCCGGGGTCATCTCCCTGCCCACCTCCGGCACGACCGGACCGGGCAAGCGCATCTACTGCACGGAAGACGACCTGGCCCATACCCGTGAGTTCTTCACCTGGGGCATGCAGTTGCTCCCGGCCGAAGCCCTGGCCGGAACGGTGGCCCTGCTCATGTCCGGCAACCGCCCCGGCAGCGTGGGCGACCTGCTAACCCGGGCTCTTGCGGGCGTCGGGGCATCCTGCGCGGCTCTCGGCTTTATGGAGCAAGTTGAAACAACTCTGGAGGCGTTGCTCGAACTGCGGCCGACCTGTCTGGTCGGCGTGCCGGGGCAAATCTTTCGCCTGGCCCGCCACCCGGAAAGCCGCCGGCTGCGCGGGCAGGTCCGGGCGGTGCTGTGCAGCGGCGACACCCTGAGCGCTCCGGTCCGCTCGGCCATTGCCGAAGCCTTGGACTGCCCGACGTTCGCCCATTACGGCCTGACCGAGACCGGGCTGGGCGGCGCGGTGGAATGCCCGGAGTTCGCGGGCTGCCATATGCGTGAAGCGGATATGATCTTCGAAATTCTCGACCCCGCCGGCGATCCGGCCCCCAAAGGCACGTGGGGAGAGTTGTGCCTGACCACCCTGACCCGCGCGGCCATGCCCCTGTTGCGTTACCATACGGGCGACGAAGCGCGCGTCCTGCCCGCTCCCTGCGCCTGCGGTTCAATTTTTGGGTTGCTGCAGGTGCGTGGCAGACTGTGCGACACCGTGCCCCTGCCCAACGGCAGGCGCCTCGGCATTGAAGATCTGGAAAGCGCTCTTTTCGCTCTTCCCTTTGTGGAAGACGCGACCTTTACGCTGTGCGAAGGCGACCCGCCGCGCCTGACTCTGGCCGTGCGGCCGACTCCGGAATCTCCGGCCGACGCCCCGGCACGCCTGGAAAAACACCTGCGTCACGTCTTCGAAACCCTGCCCGGCATTCGCGTCGTCGCCGCCGGAGCCCCCATCCCCGATTGCGGGCTGTGCCTCGTGCCTGTATGGGCCTCTCCTGAAGCGTTCCCCTCTCGCCCGGCCCCCAAGCGGCGCATCCAGCGCTCCGCCTTTTCTGAGTAGAACGATTTCGCGTTGAAAGTGCGCCGGCGAAATCGCCGCCAACACACCTTGAAGAACCCAAAACAAAAAGCCTCCACCCAAGCGGTGAAGGCCACATCACGTTGCGCCGGCGGGCAAAAAACTCACAACAGGTTGCTTTCTTTGCGGAGTGGGAAATAGTTCGCCCCTTGGCGACAAGCGGCGGCCTCGGCAACGGCGATACGTCTGAGCAGCTCTTCCGCGAGCATACGCGAGGGCATCCGGCGAAGGGTTGAACGAACTTCCGCTTCTTCCTGCGCGGCATAGGCATCGGCGTAACCGCCGATGGATTCCTCACAGTGCGGCCGTCCCCGTCCGGTCAGGACCCAGTCCGGGTTGATGTTCCGCGACAACGCCACAATCGCCAGCCACTCCACCGGAATCACTCCTCGTCTCCGAGCATCGGAAATCGATGCCTGTGGAACGCCAAGGTATTCCGCCAGCTCCTGCTGCGTTCCTGTTCCGGCCGCATGGTGCAGCCGCTTCATCTGCTCGGTGAGGGGGGAAATATCGTTGTTCTCGCGCATGCGCCGCCCTGAAAAACGTAAGAGCTACGTCTCGATTGGAGATGGAACAACTGCCTGCGCGACAGGCGCGTCGGCTTCCCGTCTTGCCTTTCGACGAGTTAGACCTTAAAGTAGCTGTGCTCGTCATATACGCCGGAAGTATATATACGCCGAAGTTCCGAGAGCCGGCGCGCTCTCGGGTTCGCCCCGCGTTTACAACGAAAGGTTCTCGGCAGGTCGAGACGAAGCACCATACTTTTTGAGGCCTGGAGCGCCGGCCGTTTTCGCCAAACCGGCACCCCACAATGAACCACACCCGGGCGCGCCCTCGCGAAGTTCCGGATGTGACGCCCTCCCCCCTCGGCGGGAGTTGACACCGCGCCGGCCACGGCACGCCCCCGTGCCGACGGAAGGAATCCACCGCATGGAGCCCTTACATTTTTTTTGCCCTCAAGGCCGGCCGGCTTTCGGGAGAACCGGCGGAATGTGCTCTTTCCCTATGGAGAAATGATGGACAATCAAGCCTTTTCGGCCGTCCGCAAAATCCTTTTGCGTCATTTATTGCGCATTGTCAATAAAAATATGCGCAAAGTCTCACATCACGCACCGGCGTGAACAACAAACGGCGTACGCGTGCGCCTTTGCGTTCGCACGCTTACAACAGTGAAATATACGTATGGAAACCATCGGCAGGCGACTACAGGTTCTTCGAGGTGCGACCTCTCGCCGGGCGTTTGCGGAAACGCTCGGGTTGACCGAGAGCACCCTGCGAAACTACGAAAACGACCTTTCGTTGCCGCAGTCCGATCTTCTCGCAAAAATTTGCGCAAAAATCGGCGTGGAACCCCGTTGGCTGTTGACCGGCGCCGGTCCGATGTGCACCGGGGAAGACGGGCGCGCACCGCAGGCGGCTCAAGAGGAAGCTTCGTCCGCGGGGTACAGAAACATTCCGGTCATGGGTCTGGCCTCCTGCGGAATGAAAGGCTGGTTCAATGCCCGACCGGTGGCCCTTTCTTTTCCCGTGGCCGCCGAGCACGCCGCCCCCGCCATGTTCGCCGTGATTGCCGTCGGCACGTCCATGCAGCCCGAGGGTATCCGCGAAGGATACGTGGTCTTGTGCGACCCCAATGCGGAACCCTTGACCGGCGAACCCGTCTATGTGGAAAAAAAGGACGGCACGGCCTCCATCAAAATTTACCGGGGGCGGAACGACAAGTGGGTTACCTTGCAAGGCTGGCTTGAGCCGGCCGAGGATGGAACGCAAAAGCCTTACACCGAACAACTGGCCGTTGAGATCATCGGCAGAATGGCCGGTGTCGTGCTGATCAAGCGCCGCTGAACGCTTCCCTTTCTAAAATTGAAACCGCCCCTCGTCAAAAGGGGCGGTTTTCGTTTTGGCAAAACGCCGCACATCGGGTTACGGCATGTCGGCGGAGCGCCGTCCGGCAGACTCACCGGAAGGTGTTGTTCGCTTACAGCTCGATCTTCGTGCCCAGCACCTTCAGGAACGCGCCGATCCAAGCCGGATGCGCGGGCCAAGCCGGGGCCGTGACCAAATTGCCGTCCACGCAGACGTTGGAAAAGCTCTCATTGATTTCGCACCACGTCGCGCCCGCGCCTTCCACGTCCGGCTTCACGGCGATGTAGGCGGTGCAGGTGCGGCCCTTGAGCACCCCAGCCGAGACCAGAATCTGCTGGCCATGGCAAACCGCGGCGATGGGCTTTTTGTCCCGGTCGAACTCGCGCACCAGTTCCAGAAGCCGGGCGTTCAGGCGCAGGTATTCCGGGGAACGACCGCCGGGAATGAGCAGGGCGTCGTAATCCGCGCTTTTGACCGCGTCGAAGTCGTGGGTGATCGTAAAGTTGTGACCGCGTTTTTCCGAGTAGGTCTGGTCGCCCTCGAAGTCATGAATCGCGGTGCGCACGAACTCACCCGGTTTTTTGCCGGGGCACACGGCGTGCACCGCATGACCGACGGCCAGAAGGGCCTGAAACGGCACCATGATTTCGTAATCTTCCACATAATCGCCCGCCGGCAGCAGGATTTTTTTCGCGCTCATTGAATACTCCTTTGGTTGATGCAAATCGAATTATTGGGGGAACTCAAATAAAGCGGTTCCGGTCAATCGGTCGGCGGCAAGCTCGCGGTGCGAACAAGGTCACTTCGCATGTGACGCCAAAGTATAACCGCGCAGCTTAGGCTGTGTCGACATTCATTTAAGCCAAAGCAGGATGGCGGCCAGTTGAACAAAAGCCATATAGGAAACCGCCATCTTGCTATATCGTGTGGCAACACTCCTGAAGTGTTTCATTTTTCCAAACATTCTTTCGATAA
>JAVBMX010000099.1:0-29775 GCA_031551885.1 Desulfovibrio sp. | reverse complement strand
ACAAAAATCTGTATAAACAGCGGCATAAGATTGAGATCATGTTCGGCAGGCTCAAAGACTGGCGCAGAATAGCCATGCGCTATGACCGATGCGCACACACTTTCTTCTCCGCCATATGCCTCGCTGCTTCCGTCATCTTTTATCTTAACTAATGAGTCCTGAGCCTAGTTTTCGTAGTACGAACGCAGCACCTGGCTGCGCACCGGATGGCGCAGCTTGCGCAGGGCTTTGGCTTCAATCTGACGAATACGCTCGCGGGTGACGTTGAAGAGCTTGCCCACTTCTTCCAGGGTATGGTCGCTCTTTTCGCCGATGCCGAAGCGCTTGCGCAGCACCTGCTCCTCACGCGGGGTGAGGTCGGCCAAGACCGAGGCGATCTGTTCGGAAAGCTTGGTGTTGACCACCTCTTCGGCCGGCGCCACAGCTTTCTTGTCTTCAATGAAATCGCCCAGGCTGGAATCTTCCTCGTCGCCGATGGGAGTTTCCAACGAGATGGGTTCCTTGGCGATTTTCAAGACCTTCTTGACCTTGTCCAGAGGATAATCCATGCGCTCGGCGATTTCCTCGGGCGTGGGGTCGCGGCCCAGCTCCTGCACCAAGTACCGCGAGGTGCGGATCAACTTGTTGATGGTCTCGATCATGTGCACTGGGATGCGGATGGTCCGGGCCTGATCCGCGATGGCCCGGGTGATGGCCTGACGGATCCACCACGTGGCGTACGTGGAAAACTTGTAGCCGCGCTGGTACTCGAACTTGTCCACGGCCTTCATCAGCCCGATGTTGCCCTCCTGGATCAGATCCAGAAACTGCAGACCCCGGTTGGTGTATTTTTTGGCGATGGAAACCACCAGACGCAGGTTCGAGCGAATCAGCTCCTGCTTGGCCCGCATGGCCGCGATGTTGCCGCGCTTGATCCGCCACAGCACCTCTTCGAGGTCCATGACGTTGTGGCAGCATTTGTCCTGAAGGCGGTTCAGGATTTCCATCTTGCCGAGGATCATTTCCTTGAACGAGAACAACTCGTCCACGGAAAGCCCCAGGCATTCGGCCGCGTCGCCGGGGGGGCATTCGCGCTCGTCCAGACGTTTGAAGAGATCCATGATCTCGAGTTGGCTCTTGCCGGTGACCAGGAGATAGGCCGAAAGGTCGCGCTGGCAGTTGTGCATTTGCCGCACGTAGTCTTCAACCGTTTCGATGATCCGGTCGATCAGGGTCTTTTCCAGCTTGATGTCGCGCAGCCGCTCGACGATTTTTTCCTTAAAGCTGATGATGTCTTTCTGCAGGGCCGTAACCCGACGCTCCAGGGTGCAGCATTCATCCAGCCGGCTGTAGATCTTGCGTTTTTTGTTGAAAGTCTGGCGGATTTCATCCAGGAGCAGAATGACCCGCTGGCGCTGGTTCATTTCGTCTTCGCTGGGGTCATCTTCCTCAATGGTCTTGACCACGTCTTTCAGCTTGATCCGATTGAGCTTCAGATCTTCGCCGACATTGATCAGCTCTTCAACGGCGACGGGGACTTCAACCAGGGCGTAGAGCACGTCCTGCTCGCCGTTTTCGATTTTTTTGGCGATGACCACTTCGCCGTCGCGATCGAGCAGCGGCACTGCGCCCATCTCGCGCAGATACATGCGCACCGGATCGGTGCTGCGCGAGGAGTAGTCGCCGCCGTCTTCGTCCTCAACCAAGTCGAGGCTCGGCTCGCCGGCCGGCTCTTCCTCGGGCTCGCCGGCGGAAACGGAAATCTTTTTGCCGTCTTTCTCCGAGTCGACAATGGCGATTTCCAATTGATCGAAGATCCCGATGATCTCTTCCACCTGCTCGGGGGAAGACGCCTCGGAAGGCAGGGCTTTGTTCACCTCGTCAAAGGTGAGAAAGCCCACGCTTTTGCCCTTGGCGATAAGGACTTTTATTTGTTGTATGTCTTTAATGTTGCCCATCGGAACTCCCGGGTGTTCGTGTACTTTGCAGCATCTCTTGCTGGGCTTTGAGCAGGGCGATATCCGCATCCGGCGAATCGGCGGTGCGTCTGAGCGCGCGCAGGCGGGCTTTGCCCTGTTTATCCCTGCATTCCGCGGCAATGCTCGCCTGGATGTCTTCAAACTCGATCTGCTCATGGTCTGGGGGCGGGGCTTCCACAACCCGGCATTTTCCCCAAAATTCTTTTTCCTTATCGTCCAGCAACCGAAGAACTTCATCCGGATCGTAGTCCGGAGCCGTTGAAGCGACCTTCTTCCACAGAGTCAAAGCCATGGGATGTGAGACGATCAACAGGGCGCCGGCGTCTTCCAGGTCCGGCAGCCGATGCGGAAACCGCATCAAAAAACGTAAAATTCCCCGCTCCATCGGGTTCTGAGCCTTTGCCGGAGCGGCCTTGGGCGCTTGTGCGGCTTCTTTGCCGCCCGCGCCGGGCAGGCGGGCGCGCAGTTCGCGCTCGTCCAGGTCCAAGGCTCTGGCCAGGCGAGAAACATAGGGAGACAGCAATTCCGGCCGCTCGACCCGATTGACGAACCCCTGCACCCAGTCCAGCACGTCTTTGGGCGCAAAGGAATCGGACAAGGTGCGAATGCAAAAGTCCAGACCGTCCGGAGCCTGAGCGCGGACGGCCTCAAAGGCGTCCTTCCCTTGTTCCTGCAACAGACTGTCGATGTCTTCCCCCTCGGGCAGCAGCACCACTCGGCAGCGCAGCCCCTTGACCAAAACCATCTCGGCGGCCCGCAGGGCCGCTTTACGCCCCGGCGCGTCGCCGTCAAAAATCAGCTCCAGGTCCGAACAAAACCCGCCCAGCCGGTGGACCTGCTCCGGGGTCAAGGCCGTTCCCAGCACCCCGCAGGCATTGGTGTAGCCGAACTGGTGCAGGGTCAGCACGTCCATGTACCCTTCCGTGAGCACGGCCCGGCGCCCGGCGGAAATGCCGCGCCTGGCCTGGAACAGCCCATAAAGGTTGTCGCCCTTTTTATAGATCGGCGAATCCGTGCTGTTGATGTATTTCGCCGCATCTTCATTTGTAATTATTCTGCCGCCAAAAGCAATGACCCGACCGGATAAATCCTTGATCGGAAAAATCAACCGGCCACGAAAGCGGTCGTACGCGCCGCGTTCCCCCGGCGCGAGCAACCCGGCGTCGACCCCCTGACGCGGCGAGAACCCGGCCCGCTGGAGGGAATCGGCCAAACCCCGCCAGCCGGGCAGACTCCAGCCCAGTTCAAAGGACTCGATGATCTCCGGAGCGACTTTGCGTCGGGCGAGGTAGGCCCGGCATTCGCTTCCGGCTTCACCGGCCAGATTGCGGCGAAAATGGTTCCCGGCGAACTCGTACATTTTGATGGCGGTCTTGCGAAAGTCGCGCTCGGCCGAGGCATTGGGGTCGGGGCCATGCTCCGTGAGGGTCACCCCGGCTTCTTCGGCCAACTGTTCCAGGGTTTCCCGGAATTCCAGCCCGTTGATCCGCCCGTAGAAATCAAAAATATCCCCGGCTGCCTGGCAGCCGAAGCAATAAAAGAAGCCTTCCTCCTCGTTCACGGAAAACGAGGGCTTGGTCTCCTGGTGGAAGGGGCACGGAGCCACCCAGCGGTTCCCGGCCCGACGCAGTTCCACGTACCGGCGCACGATGTCCAGAATATTCAGGCGGGCCTTGATCTCCCGCGTGGCCGCGCCCTTGTTCGGCCTCATTTCAGCACCGCCACGGTCATACCGTCGCCGCCGTGCTCCTCATCGGCCAGACGGAACGAGGCCACCCCCGGAAAGGTTTTCAAAAAGGTATGAATCTCTCGGCGCAGCGCTCCGGTGCCCTTGCCGTGGACAATCTCCACCTCGGACGATCCGCGCAGGATGGCGCCGTCCAGAAATTTCTCAGTTTCGGCCAAGGCTTCGTCGGCGCGTCGGCCGCGCAGATCCAGACGCAACGGTATGGGCGACCCGACCGAGATCGACTTCACCCCGCCGCCGGCCGGGGTTTTGCGCCCGCCCTGCTCCGGCTCCACATCGGCGACGCCCGCCCACAGCCCGACCCCGTCCATGTTCAAGCGCACCCGCCCCTTGCGGACGTCCACGTCCAGGACCACGCCGGAACGTTTCCAGGGAGTGTGGCGCAGACGGTCGCCCACGCGAATTTCGGAGGCGTCCATGGCCGGGCGCTCTTCGCGTTCGGACTCCGGACCGGCCAGCAGCTCCCGGCGAATGTCGCCCAGCTCCTTGAGGGTCTGTTTCTCGGTGGCGCGCCGGCTTTTCCAGGCGTCGAGCACCTCGGTCGTGCGCTCCCGAATCCCGGAGATCAGCCGTTCGCGTTCCACGGCAAAGCGCTCGTCGAGCTTTTTGCGTTTTTCGGCATACGAGGCGCGTTCTTTGTCCAGTTTGGCGATCTCGCCTTCACGGGCAACGGCCAAGGTGTTCAGGCGTTCGACCAGGGCGGAGGTGTCCTCACCCCCGGCCAGCAAATACTGCTCGGCCCGGCGCAGGACGTCGGCCGGAAGGCCGTGCTCTTTGGCCACATCAAGGGCCCGGCTGGCCCCGACCTGATCGTAGACCAGCGAAAACAACGGCCTGCCGGTTTTGGGGTCGAACAGCACCGAAGCGGCGCGGACCCCGGGGGCGGACATGGCATAGGCCTTGAGGGCCGGGAAGTGGGTGGCCGCCGCCGCGTAGGAATCGCGTTCCAGAATGCCGTCCAAAACGGCCTGGGCCAGGGCCGCGCCCTGGGAAGGGTCTGTGCCGGCCCCGAATTCGTCGAGAATGATCAGGGAATCCGGGCCGAGTTCCTCCCAGATGCGGGAAAGATGGGAAATTTGGGCCGTAAAGGTGGAGAGATGATCGTCCAGGCTCTGCTCATCGCCGATAAAGGCATGCACCTTGCGCCAGAACGGCAGAACGGAACCCTCGGCCACCGGCACGGGAATGCCCGAGGCGGCGGCCAGGGCGATGAGCCCCAGGGTTTTGAGGCAGACGGTTTTGCCGCCCGCGTTGCCGCCGCTGATCACCAGGGCCTTTTGCCCCGCGTGCAGCTCGATGTCCGACGGCACCACGGAGCGGCCTTTCTCCGTGGGAGCAAGGGGGGCATCGCCGCCCTCTTCCCGGCCGCGCTGGAACGCGGCCAAAGCTTCCCGCCCCGACTTGGAGGCGGCCAAAGCCAAAAGCGGGTGACGGGCCTTGCGCAGGAGCACCCCGCGCCCCTCGTCGAACTCGATCATCCGGCCGTCGTAGCAGCCGGCCAAGCCGGCTTTGGCGCAGAGCACGTCCACGTCCACGAGGAATTCGGCGCAAGCCCGAATATCCAGGGCCTCGTCGCGCACCAAGGAAGACAGGAAGATCAGAACCTTGCGTTCTTCTTCGCGTTCTTCGCGCTTGAGGGTCTGGAGGCGGTTGTTCAGTTCGACCAGGAACAGGGGCTCGAAGTAGCAGGTTTCCCCGGTTTGGGAGTAATCGTGAATCACGCCCTGCAGTCGCCCTTTGAAGTTGGTCTTCAGGGGCAGGACGTAGCGGTCGGAGGACAGGGTCATGAACTCGTCCTGCAAGAAGTGCAGGATGTTGTATTCCGCCGCGTATTCCTTGACTTTTTTGCTGCATTGCCGGTGCAGGGAGCGCAACTCGCCGCGCACCAGAGCCAACTCGGGCGATGCTTCGTCACGCAAAAGCCCCTCATCGGACAGGCAGCGCCCCAAAGCGGAAAGGGTCTTGGCGGGCAGCGCGAAGGACTCGCAGCGCTCACGCCACAAGGGCCAAAGCTCGGCCCCAAGGTCGCGGAGCATGTCGGCATGCAGGCCGCGAACCAATTCCAGAGCGCGGCGCAGGGCCCAGAGGTCTTCCAGGTCAAGAAAGGCGGCCGGAGTCTCCACGTGGGTCAGAAGGCCGGCGATGGGCGGGAACGCTTCGGGATTTCGCTCGGCACGCTGCATCCACAGGCGCCCCTGCTCAAACAGAACGGCCTGACGGCGGGCCTCCGCGCGGTCGTTCAGAGGGCGCAAGGCCAGACATGCCGCTCTTCCGGCTTCGGAAACGGCAAAACCGGCCAGATAGGCCAGAACTTTGGAAAGCTCCAGAGCTTGTAGGGCGCGAGAATCCATAGGGTACCGAATAAGGCGGACGACTGCCGGCGGACGAGGCCGCAGGGAATTTTCGGACGTCTACAGGGCCGCGAGAACGGATTTCACCGTCTCGCTCACGGCTTTGCCGTCGTAGCGTCCTTTGTACTTGGCCGTCAGAATCTGCATGACCTTGCCCATGTCTTTGGGGCCGGCCGCGCCGGACTCGGTCACGGCCTCACGCACGGCAGCGGTCAGGGCTTCGCCCTCCAACGGCTCGGGCATATAACCCTGCAGCACTTTTAGTTCGGCGCGTTCCTTGTCGGCCAGATCCATGCGGCCGGCGGCCGAGAACTGATCGATGGACTCTTTACGCTGCTTGCACTGCTTGGCGATAAGGTCAAATACGTCCCCGTCCTCGGGGGCGCGCAGATGCTGGACCTGAAAATTCTTCAGAGCCGTTTTGAGCAGGCGCAAGACGCCCAGCCGAACGGTGTCTTTGGCTTTGTAAGCGATGATGTAGTCTTGTTCGAGGCGGGCGGAGAGAGACATAACTACCCCTCAAAAGAGCATTGACGTCGGGTCGGCGGGGAAACCAAGGCCCGGTGGGACCGGGCCTTGGACTGACACCTCAATGAGCGGCGGTCGGCGGTGTTGCCGGCTGTGCGCCTAACCCATGTTCAGCTTTCTGATCTTCTTCATCAACCGCTTGCGGGCGGCGGCCTTTTTCTTTTTACGCATCACGCTGGGTTTTTCGTAATGCTGGCGCTTCTTCATTTCAGAAAGAATGCCGGCCTTCTCAACCTGCTTTTTGAAGCGGCGCAGAGCGATATCGAAATTGTATTCGTCGTCGTTCAGGTAAACACCGGGCAAGAACCTCACCCCCTTTGGGTATGACCTCGGCCTCGGAGTGCTTACCCAAGCCGGAAGCGCATACAGTAGCCCTAAAAAAAGAAAAAGGCAAGCCCTCCCAGCGGGGGACCGCCTTTTTTCACCGGCACGGAGAGCCGGCGGGCCATGCGGCATTCACGCGTTGGCGGCGCGAATGCCGCATGGAATTAATGCCCGGAACAGTGGGAATCTTTCCCCGCGTCGCGGACGGATTTCAAAATCACATAGCCCAGACCGCTGCCGATGACGAACAAAACGGCATACAGCACGCCGAAAAAAATGGCGTGATCCGGCAAGAACCAGGGGATATCCTGCGGCAGGGCGCTGTGGATGGTTTCACCATACTGCATCATGACGACGACCTACTTCACGGAAGATTTGAGGTTTTTACCGGGCCGGAATTTCACCACCCACGAGGCGGGAATGTTGATCGCGGCACCGGTGCGGGGGTTGCGGCCTTTGCGGGCTTGACGTTTTTCCACCATAAAGGAACCAAAACCGGTCAGAGTAACCTTGCCTTTCTGGGCCAAGGTTTCCTGCACCGAGGCAAGAAAACCGTTCAGAGCCTTTTCGGCGGCGGCTTTGGTTATTCCGGCTTTGCCCGCAATCTTGTTCACCAGGTCGGCTTTAATCATAACCAGTTTTCCTCCTCATGGTGTAAAAATCTGTATGCAACAGCCAACGGCGCGAACCGTCGGATGCTACGGACACCTATCCAGAACACACTTGGCGGGGGAAAGTCAATCCCTCTGGGCAAAAAACCCTTCACCGGCAAGCAGGTGGAAAGTTTTGGGGCTTAGATTCTCCGGACGCAGGCGCGGATCGATTCCGATATTCGCGAGCAATTCCATGCGATTCGGTACATTTTGAAAAATGGTCCCCAATTGCTTTCGGCGCATGGAAAAAGTTTTGTGCAGCACCTGCGTAAGGGCCCGTAAAGAGACGTTCGGGCGGCCTTCGGCAAGCGGAACAAAAGAGAGAACCGCCGAGTCCACTTTGGGGCGCGGGTAAAACACCTGCGGCGGCACGATAAATTCCATCTTCGGGGTCACAAAGCTCTGCACCCAAACCGAAAGCGCTCCGTAAGCCGATGTTCCCGTGCGGGCGCAGAGCCGCAGACCCACTTCCTTCTGAACCATAAAGACGGCCCGAACAAGGTCCGGAACGCGGGAAAACAGCTCCCACATCAAGGGCGAGGCCACATTATACGGAAGGTTGCCGATGCACTTGCAGGGAAAGGGAACCTCTTCCCACGAAAAACGCAAGGCGTCTCCGCACAGCACCGTCCGGGCCGTTTCCGCCGGAACGGCCGCCCTGGTGGAGACCTCCGCACCCAACGCGGCCGCGCGTTCCTCGGCCCAATGGTCGTCCTTCTCCATCAGAATCAACCGGGCGGGATTTTCTTCCGCGATGTGCCGGGTCAACGCCCCCGGACCGGGCCCGATTTCGATGACGGAATCATCGCGGCCGATATCCAGACAGCGGACGATCTTCCGCGCAATGCCCTGGTCCTGCAAAAAGTTCTGCCCCAGAGATTTCTTTGGTCTAGGCGCCCGGTTCATCGGTTCCCCCGAAGCTCGCGCCGAAAAACCGACAGCGGGCCGATGTGCCGCTGGGGGACTCCGTCCCCCACACCCCCGGCAGGGGGGTTGACCGACTCGGCACGTCGTGTGCCTCGCCCTCCGGGCGCCGTCGGAAGACCTCCGGCGTCCATCCGGCTCCTGCCGAATGAGCTCCTGCGCCCCATTGTCGGCAGGCCCGCGCTCTGCGTGGGCTTGCCGACGTATGGGGGGCCTGGGGGGAATCATTCCCCCCAGACGGGGTCTGGGGCGGTAGCCCCCCAAAGCCAAACAGACCAACCATCCAGAAACCTACCCGTTGACGTCGAAGCGACGGAAACTCATCACCAGCCCAGCCCGGCCCTGGGTGGCGGAACGCAACGCCGTGGCGAAACCGAACAACGCGCGCATGGGCGCAAGGGCGACGACCGCCTTTTGCCCGGCTTTGTCATCCACCGCCTCAACCCTGGCCTGACGCGCACCTAAAAGTGAAACCACCGGGCCGAGAAAGGCATCGGGCACCCCGATGTCCACCTGCATGAGCGGCTCAAGCAGCACCGGCCCGGCGGCTTCCAGAGCCTGCCGGAACGCGCTTTGGGCGGCCATGTGCAGGGCCGGCGGGGCATTGACCCCTTCTTTGCGCTCCACGGCGGTGATTTCCACGGCGACATCCTCCACCGAATACCCGTTGGGCCCGGAGCAGGCGGCACCCAACACGCCCCGGCGCACCTCCTCCAGAAGGGCCGGCGGCAGATCGAAACTTCCCCGGAAGGCCACGGACACCCCGGACTCCCGCCCGGCCGGACTTACGGTCAGGCGCACCCGGCCGAACTGGGGCACACCGCCCAATTCGCGGTCGAAAAGCCCTTCGGATTCGGCGCTTCCTTTAATCGTTTCCCGACAAACCACCTGCGGATTGCCCACTCTGGGCGAGAGGGAATACTCGCGGCGCAGCCGTTCGCCGACAACTTCCAGGTGCAGCTCGCCCATGCCGGAAACCAAACGCCGGCCGGTGTCGCCTTCCACCTGAATCGAAAGGGTCGGGTCTTCATCCGCGAAGCGTCCCAGGGCTTCGTCCAGGCGCTCGCCTTCCTCGGCGTTGCGCGGCTCAAAAGCCAGGGCCATGACCGGCCTGCGCCGGTGGATGGACTCCAGCAGCACGGGGCGTTCCCGGCCGCAAAGCGAATCGCCGGTGCGGGCTTTTTTCAGGCCGAGCACAGCCACGATGTCGCCGGCCACGGCACTTTCCAGCTGTTCCCGCCGGCCCGCGTGCAGGCGGAAGAGCCGGGTTACGCGCTCGGTGGCCCCTCCGGTGACGTTCACAGGCGCGTCACCCTCTTTCAGGGTTCCCGAATACAGGCGGAGGAAACACAGCTTGCGCGCCCCCTCCATAACGACCTTGAAAACCAGGGCGCACAGAGGCGCGGCCGGGTCGGCCGCGACCTCGACGGACGGGCCGGACTCGGCCGGATGCCCGCCCCGCTCATCATCAGCAGCAGCGGAGGCCGCCCCTTCCCCGCCGGAGCGGCGGGTCGGGTTGGGCACAAGGACTCCGTGTGCGACGGGGGCATCCAGGGGACCGGGCAGGTATCGAACCACCGCGTCGAGCACCGGCTGCACGCCCATGTTCCGCAGGGCCGAAGCCGCGAAAGTCGGCACCAGCCTACGCTCGCGCACGGCCCGGCGCAGGGCCTCGTCGATGCGCTCCGGGCTTGGCGCGCCCGCCAGGCATTGCTCCAGCAGTTCGTCGTCGGTTTCGGTCAGGGCGTCCAGCAGGGCTTCACGGTAAGGCGCGGCCAGGGCGGCGTCATCCGCCGTGAAGGGGCTGACGGTCATGTCTTTGCCCATGCCGGAGGAGTCGAAAAGAATCCGGGTCTGGCGCACCAGGTCCAGCACTCCGGTAAAGTCCTCGCCTTCCCCGAGGGGAATGGTCACGGGCACGGGCCGAGCCCCCAGGCGCTCGCGGATGGCTTCCAGCACGGCCGCATACGAGGCGCCGGGACGATCCATTTTATTGACCACGGCCAGGCGGGGCACGGCAAAGGCATCGGCCTGGCGCCAGACGGTCTCGGACTGCGGCTCCACGCCGGACACGGCGCAGAAGATGCCCACCGCGCCGTCCAGCACCCGCAGGCACCGTTCCACTTCAATGGTGAAATCCACGTGGCCGGGAGTGTCCACAAGGTTGATCGTATGGTCTTTCCACGAACAGGTGATGCAGGCCGAGGCGATGGTGATGCCGCGCTCCTGCTCCTCCGGAAGGAAGTCCATGGTGGCCGCGCCTTCATGAACCTCGCCCATGCGGTGGATCACCTCGGAATAGAACAAAATACGCTCGGAAAAGGTGGTTTTCCCGGCGTCGATGTGGGCGATGATCCCGATGTTGCGCAAGCGGGCCGGGTCCATATCACTCCTCCGGCAGGGTCGAAAGGCGCAGCCGGCGGTTGCGGAACCAATCAGGCCCCAAATCCGGCAGAATGCGAATGTGGCCGTGATCGGCGTCGGCCGTGAAGTCCGTTGAATCGGCGAAAACCTCTCGGCAGGGAATATCCCGACGGGTTGCATCCAAGATGAGGACGTCGGTCACGGAAGGGCGGCCGAGCACAATCACTCTGCCCCGCTTATGGGTTTCGCCCAGCTCGGCCGACAGCTTCGAGGCCTCGAGCGGGCTCAGGCGAAAAGCGCCCTCCACTCCGGCCAATTCCAAAGCCGCCAGAAGCGGCGTGGCCGGGTCGGCCTTCGCCGGGATGAAGCAGGGCAAAATCAACGGGCACCCGGCCAGAACGGCGGGCATCAGCGCGGCGAGCAAAAGCTCGGGGTGGTCGTATTCCGCATCGCAAAAAAACAACGCGTAGGGCGCGGGGGAATCTTCCCCCTCGACGCGAAAGCCTTGACGAAAGTCTCGGCTTTCCCGCCGATGTTCGTCGCGTTCGCCCCAAAAGGCGTGCAGCGTCGCAAGGGCGTGTTTAAAGCGGGCGCGGCCTTCCGCACCGAGCGATTCGTAGGCTTTTTCAAAAGCCGCGTCGTCGACGGCGCGTTCTTCCAGCCAATCGGGCAAACGGTCGGGGCGGTTCGGGGAGTCGGGCATACAGCCTCGGAGCCGCCGAAAGGCGGGGTCAGGAGGTGATCTTCAAACCGATGATTCCGGCGACAATCGCGCCCACGCAGGCAAGCCGCGGGAGGTGGGCCGGCTCGTGAAACAGAAAAATGCCCAGAATCACCGTGCCGACGGCCCCCACTCCCGTCCAGACCGCATAGGCTGTGCCCATCGGCAGATGGCGAACGGCGATGCCCAGAAGCACCACACTGATCCCCATGGCGGCCAGCGTCAACGCGGAAGGAACAAGACGGGCAAAGCCCTCGGTGTACTTCAGGCCGATGGCCCAGCCCACTTCAAAGACTCCGGCCGCCAGCAGAATGAGCCAGGCGCCGCTAGTCGTCATCGCTGGGGCGGGCAGGCAGCTCCCGGCCGGAAGCTTCCAACTGCTCCAGGAACTTCTCGCGACAATCATAGCTGCAAAAACGGTGAACCGTCTTGCCGTCACGCACGGAAATGCTGCCCTCGACATCAACGTAGGCGCCGCACACCGGGTCTTTGACCATCTCGCCGGTGGCTATTTTGCGGTCGCGCCGTTTGTCGTCTTCTTTGTCTTTACGACCTTTGTCGTTAAAGACGAGCTTGTAGAGCACGAACGCCGCCAGGGCGATAATTATCCACTTCCACATACATACTCCCGTTCGGCCCCGTTCCGGGGCCGGGCGCGGCCTTGCGGGCCGACGCCCTTCGGCGTTTCAGACGGTTAAATACTTCCAACCCGGAGCGGTTTTGCCTTGAAATTGCCGAGGAAACCATACGTTCAGCCGACTTCCGAACGAGCCCGCAAACAGACATCAGAGCAAGCAACCTTTTTCAACGCTCTCTTGCTCCGGGGGAATCATTCCCCAGCGGGGTTTCGGCGGAACCTCAAAGGGTCACGGCGAACCAGTCCGCCACCACTCCGGCCCCCGCACCCGGTGGACGCGCCGAGGGTCGGCGGCTTCGCCGAGGGCCGCCAGAGCGTGATGTACCGTCGTTCCGTCCGGCAGGGCCGCATCCGGGGCCACATCGTTCAGGGGAACGAGCACAAAAGCGCGTTCGGCCATTCGCGGATGCGGCAGGATGAGGTCCGGCTCCTGCATAACGGTTTCATTGAAAAGCAGCAAGTCCAGATCCACGACCCGTGGGCCGTAACGCGCCCCGTCGCGGGTTCGGCCCAGGCGATTTTCGATATCCTGGAGCGCCCGCAGCAGACCGAGCGGTTCCACCTCGGGCGCACAGGCCAGTTCGGCCACGGCGTTGTGGAAATCCGGCTGCTCCCGCACCAATTCCGGCTCGGTCAGATACAGCGCCGATACCGCCACGAGCCGCACGCCGGGAAGGGCCTCCAGCTCCCGCAGGGCGGCAGTGAGCACGGCCGGGGAATCGCCCAGGTTGGAGCCGAGGCCGACATAGGCCCGGATCGCGCCGTCCGGGGTCACGAACCGCCGCCGCTCTTCCCCGCTTCGCTCGCGCGCAGTTCCAGGGCGCAGCTCATCAGGTAGTTTTTCCCGGTGATGGGCAGGATTTCCCCGCTCATGATCTCCAAAGCCGCGGCCAGAAGCCGCCGGGCGTCTTGATGCAACGCCCCGGAATCCGACAGGCGCAGACAGGTATCGGCCAGACGCGCCGCCCAGCGGCCGTGGCCCGAATCCAGGGCCTCACGCGCTGCGGCGAGCAACCCGGCCGCGCCCCCGGCCAAAGCGGCCATATGCTCCGCTTCTTCTTGCGGAGCAAGGGGAGCAAGGTTGACTGGGTTGCCGTCGAACCAGCCGAGCTTGCCGGAAAAAATCGAACGCACGGCCCAGGGCACGCAGCCGTAATATTCGCCCAGGTAATCCAAACTACGCAGATGGTCGGGCAAATGGATCGTCGCCGCCAACTCGTCGGCGGTGCGGCCTTCGTTCATGCCCTTCAGGGTTTCATCGTATACATACTGGATGGCGGCGGCATAGTTTTCCAGCATGCTCATCCCCTCCTCCCCTTCGGCCGGTTCCGTGTGGCCCAAGATCACGGCCTTGGGGTTGAAGGCGCGCATCCGGCGCAGGCTTTCCGCCCAGGCGGCCACGTCGCGGTAGCCGGACCCCCGGATGGGGTACAGGTTGGGGAAGGAGCGGTACATGTTGTCGGCGCAGATCAACACCTGCGACGCGGGAAACCAGATGAACAGTTGATCCGAAGTCTCGCCGGGCGCGGCGTACAATTCCAGGTTGAGCCCCGCCAGACGCAGCTCCTGCTTCTCTCCGGCAAAAAATTTGTTGGGCCGCAGCATTGTTGTATCGGGACCGCCAAAAATGGCGGGCTTCGGCACCAGCGAGTTCACGGTGTAACGCTCGGGCGGAATCCCCTGGCCGAACTGACGCCCCGCCCGCCGGCCGGTGATGCGCTCAAGGCCTTGGAATCCGGCGGCTTCTCCGCCGAAATTGGAGCGGCCCCACACGGGCAGGTCCGGATCTTCCCCTTCCAGAAAACCGACAGCTCCCATGGTGTGATCCGGGTGGCTGTGGGTTAAAACGACACCCGCCAGCGGCTTGTCGGTCAGCTTGCGAATTTCGGCCAAGGCCTCACGCGCAACAACCGGGTCGTCGCCGCTATCGATAAGTATCCAACCTTCCGGTCCGAGGATCGCCGAAAAATTGGAGGTCGCCCAACCAACAAACGTATAGAAGCCGGGGCTCACGGTAAAAATCTTCTTGGTCAACGGACGGTGCCGGTGATTCGGCAAACGGGTGAAGCCGGGGTAGGTGCTGGTGTTCATAGGAAGCTCCAAAATTTGTAAGGGAAACGTCGGCGCCGCAACGGCACTATTTCTTTACCCGGCAGCGGGTGTAAAGTAAAATTCTCTTACAAGAAGCGGACAACAATGTCGGATAGGGAGTCGGTTTCGCTCCGAACGGAAAGGCCGATACCGGCGGCGACCATGCGCGCCATGGCTTGCGCCGTTTTCGCCGAGACCTTTCAAGGGTACACGTGCCCAACGAGAATCGTTCTTTTCGCGGCTTTGCCATTGACCCAACACCTCCGGCCGGTTAATGGTACACGATATGCCAAACCCACGCACGCAAACCGCAAATGTACGGACGGCCGCCGCCTTGCCTCCCATGATGGACGAGTATCTGGAGCATCTATTGGTGCAGAAGGGTCTCGCGGAGAACACCCTGCAGGCCTATACAGCGGATCTGACCGATTTCGCCGCCTTTCTGGAAGAGCGCCGCGCCTCCTTCAACGAGGTGAATGACCAAACGTTGTTCTTGTACATTGTTTATGTACGGCGAAAGGGTCTCTCCGGCCGGAGTCTGGCCCGCCGACTCTCGGCCCTGCGCGGCCTGTTCGCCTTTGCCCGGGAACGGGGGCGCATCACCGAAGACCCGGCCCGGTTCCTGCAAAACCCCAAGCTGCTGCGCGACCTGCCGGAAGTTCTGACCAAGGCGGAAATGAACTCCCTGCTCGCGGTCCCGGCCCTGTCGGACAAACTCGGCTTTCGCGACCGCACCATGCTGGAGTTGCTGTACGCGGCCGGGTTACGGGTCAGCGAATTGTGCGGGTTGCAGGTCGCCGACTTCGACTCCCAAACGAATCTTATTCGGGTTTTCGGCAAAGGAGCCAGAGAACGACTCACCCCCATCCATGCCGAGGCGGCCGGTTTTTTGCGCGATTACCTGGCCCATTGGCGGCCGCTCTTCGGCCCCAAAGAGCCGATCATGTTTCTGAACCGTTCCGGCAAGGGGCTTTCCCGCGTGGCCGTGTGGAAGTGCATCAAACGCTACGCCCTGGAAGCCGGGGTGCGCACCACCATCTCGCCGCATACCTTTCGGCATTCCTTCGCCACTCATCTCCTGGAAGGCGGGGCGGACCTGCGCGCCGTCCAGATGCTCCTCGGCCATCTGGACATCGCGGCCACGGAAATTTATACCCATGTGCAGGAAGAACGCCTCGCCGCCGTACACAAACAACGGCACCCCCGAGCCTCCGGCCGGGGAGCGTCATAGGGTCGGGTCTGAACTGCTTGGGGCTGCCGCCCCAAACCCCGCCTGGGGGGATTGAATCCCCTGCCGGGGGGCTTGGGGGACAGAGTCCCCCAGTCAAATAAAGCTCTCATAAGGTTTGATCCTCATATGGCGGAACCGTTGCGACCCAAAGCCGTGATCACCGGCCACACCCAGGCGGACTACGACGCCCTGGCGGCCATGGTCGCGGCCAAGAAGCTGTATCCCGACGCCGTGCTCATCGCCCCGACCATGCTCGAACGACGCGGCTCACATATTTTCTCCGACAGCATCGCCTACCTTTTCGACCTGAAAAGTCCAAAGAACTGCAATTTTTCGGAAGTCGAGCTGCTGGTGGTGGTCGACACCCACCAGGCCTCGCGCATTCCCCATGTGGCCGACGCGCTGACCAACCCCGACCTGGTCATTCACGTGTACGACCACCACCCGGATTCCGACGACGATCTGCCCGCCGCCTTTTCCGTCATCAAACCTTACGGCTCGACGGCCGCGCTGATCACGGAAATCATTCGGGAAAAAGATCTTCCGGTGGAGCCGGATGAAGCCACCATGCTCGGCCTGGGCATTTACGAAGACACCGGGGCTTTCACCTTCGCCTCCACCACCGAGCAGGATATGCTGGCCGCCGCCTTTCTGCTCGGCAAGGGCATGGACCTGTCGACCATCGCGGAACTCATCGGCAACGACCTGACCCGCGAGCAAATCCACTACCTGGACGTGCTGCTGAAGCATGCGGTCACCCACACCTTCCACGGCATTCCGGTGACGGTCACGGAAATCGTGCTGGACAAATTCGAGGGCGACTTCGCCTCGCTGGCCCACAGGCTGATGGACATGGAAAGCCTCAAGGTGCTTTTTGTGCTCGCGGCCATGGACGACCGGGTCCACCTGATCGCCCGGAGCAAAGTGCCGGAAGTGGACGTGGGCCAGATCTGCGCTTCGTTCGGCGGCGGCGGGCACGCCTTTGCGGCCTCGGCCGGGATCAAGGACAAGCCCCTGGCGGAGATCAGGGCTTCGCTTTTGGCGTTGCTCGTGGCGGGCATCACCCCGCAGATGACCGTGGGCCGGCATATGACCTCGCCCGCTGTGAGCA
This sequence comes from Desulfovibrio sp., assembly GCA_031551885.1. Lineage (GTDB taxonomy): Bacteria > Desulfobacterota > Desulfovibrionia > Desulfovibrionales > Desulfovibrionaceae > Frigididesulfovibrio. Next base: position 13,135 of record JAVBMX010000099.1, on the reverse strand, counting down.
TCGAGGCGCACCACTCGCTGGAGGAAGCCGAAGAGATTATGAGCCGCTACGGGCTCAAAGCCGCGCCCATTGTGGAAACGGGCGGCCGGCGCTGCGTGGGCATGCTTGAATTGCAGACCGCCTCCCGCGCAGTTGCCCATAAACTGGGTGACCGGCCTCTTTCCGACTACATGCATCGCCAGGTCCGCACCCTGGAGCCGGACGCCGGGCTTTACAGCGCCGTGGAAATCATCTTGAAAGATCGGCAACGGCTGATTCCCATCGAAGAACACGGCGAAGTCGTCGGCGTGCTGACCCGCAGCGACATCATGCGCCTGCTCATCGACGACTCCCTGCATATTCCCGAAGGCACCCCTCTGGATCGCGAGCACCGCGAACTCAACGTGGCCTCGCTGCTCCAGTCGCAGCTGCCCGCCTCTTTGGTGGAGGCGCTGCGCGAGGCCGGGCGGCTCGGCGACGAAGTGCATTGCTCGGTGTACGCCGTGGGCGGCTTTGTGCGCGACCTGCTGATGAAGCGACCCAACCTGGACATCGACCTCAGCGTGGAAGGCGACGGCATCGCCTTTGCCGAGGCCCTGGCCGAGCGGCTCAAGGGACGGGTGCGCAGCCACAAGAAGTTCAAGACCGCCGTGGTGTTTTATACCGACTCCGAAGGCGTCGCCCAGCATCTGGACGTGGCCACGGCCCGGCTGGAGTATTATGAGTACCCGGCGGCTTTGCCCACGGTGGAGCTTTCCTCCATCAAGATGGACCTCTACCGCCGCGACTTCACCATCAACGCCCTGGCCGTGCAGCTCAACGAACGGCGCTTCGGCACGCTGATCGATCCTTTTGAAGGCAGGCGCGACCTCAAGGAGCGGACCATCTCGGTGCTGCACTCTTTGAGCTTTATTGAAGACCCCACCCGCATTTTACGGGCCGTGCGTTTTGAACGCCGCTTCGAATTCCAGATCAACCGCCAGACCGAGCGGCTGATCAAAAACGCCCTGTCGCTCAAGATGATCGACCGGTTGTCCGGCGCGCGCCTGTTCAATGAGTTGACGCACGTGTTTGACGAGAAAGAAGCCCCGGCCTGCATCCGTCGGCTGGAAGGCTGGGGGATATGGAAGGCCGTGCATCCGGTCATGCAGCTCAACCCCGGCAAGGATATTCTTGTGGCCGGACTGGAGGAGGTTCTGGCCTGGTACCGGCTGCTGTACAAAACCCCGGCCCCTCGCGGCTGGGTGCTGTATATGCTGGGCCTGACCGCCGGAGCCAAGTACCCGGATGTTGCCGCCGCCCTGGACCGCCTGGGTCTGATCGAACGGGCCAAGACCGACTTCCTTTCCCTGCGGGAAAACACCCGCAGGGCGGGCAACAACCTGATCAACGCCCACAACAAGGGCGACACCCGCATGAGCACTCTGCACGACCTGCTCTCTCCCCTGGAAATCGAAGGCCTGCTCTACCTCATGGCCCGCTATGGGCAGGAACACAATATCGGCAAGGATGTTTCCCTGTTCCTGACCCGCCTGCGCGACGAAAAGGTCGAGATCACCGGCGAAGACCTGGCCAAGCTCGGCGAAGCGCCGGGGCCGCTCTTCGGCCTGGCCCTTAAGGAAACCCTCCGGGCCAAGCTCGACGGCAAGGTTAAGACCAAGGAAGAGGAATTGGCTCACGCGTCCAAAGTGATCGTCGAGGCCAAAGAAGGCGACAAAGCCTGCCTTTCCATACCCGAGGTGCTGGCCGGCAGGCTGTGAAAGACAGGGGGACGCCCCAGGTGAGGGGCGGCTCGACGGAACGCCGAATGCGCCGGAGCTGTTCCCGATAAGGACAAGGAAACCGGCCCTTTTTGCGAAGGACGTGTACTGTTACGGTACTCGACGGAGCAAAAAGGGCCGGTTTGCTGCATGAAGGATTTGTTTGAGAGTTGCCGTCCAAGGCGAGCTTGGCGCGACCGAGCCGGGCTTCCGGCCGCTTAGCCTTCTCGGCTCACATGCCGTGGAAGACCAAATCCAACAGCCAAAAACTGATCGCGCCCACCACGGCGGATGCCGGAATGGTCAGGACCCAGGCGATGATCAGGTTTCCGGCTATGCCCCAGCGCACGGCCGACAAGCGCTTGGTCGACCCGACGCCGAAGATGCAGGCCGTGATCGTGTGCGTCGTGCTGATGGGAGCGCCCGCCAGCGAGGCGCACCCGATGACCATCGCGGCCGAGGTCTCGGCGGCGAACCCGTGCACCGGTTCAAGCTTAAAAATCTTGTGGCCCATCGTCTTCACAATCTTCCAGCCGCCCACGGCCGTTCCCGCGCCCATGGCCAGCGCACAGGCCAACTTGACCCACAACGGCACGTGGATGGTGTCTATCTGGCCAAAAATAAGCAGGGCCAAAGTGATTACGCCCATGGTCTTTTGCGCGTCGTTCAGGCCGTGGCTGAGGGCCATGAACCCGGCCGAAACGATCTGCGACTTTCGAAACACCCGATTGACCAAGGGCCGGTTGACCCGAAAAAAGGCGATGCTGATGGCCCCCATCAGGATCAACCCCATGACGAAGCCGGCCAGGGGAGATATCAGCAGCGGCAGCACAACCTTGGTGACGATGGACATGCCGTTCAGCGCGCCCGTGCCGGCATGGGCCATTGCCGCGCCCATGAGCCCGCCGATCAGCGCGTGGGAAGACGAAGAGGGAATGCCGAAGTACCAGGTGATGCTGTTCCAGGCGATGGCGCCGATCAACGCGGCCAGAACCAGAATATGGCTGCCCATGACGACATCCGGGCGCACGATGCCGCTGCCCAAGGTATGGGCGACTTCCGTGCCCAAGAACGCGCCGAGCAGGTTCAGGGCGGCGGCCATGCCCACGGCCACGCGCGGGGTAAGCACCTTGGTGGAAACCACGGTGGCGATGGCATTGGCGCAATCGTGCGCGCCGTTGGTGAAGTCGAACACCAACGCCGCGACGACGATGAGAACCAGCAGCAGCGATACTTCAAACATTTTTCAGAACCGCTTCTTCAATGCACTCGGCCAGCTCGACCACTTCATTCACGGCCATTTCCATGCGATCGTAGGCCTGGCTCCACTTGAGAACTCCCATGATGTTCTCCGGCGTGCGTTCTTCGATGTCGAACAGTTCCCCCAGACCCATGCTCAGCAGCATCTCGCACTCGTTGCGCAGGGCCCGGAACATTTTAGTGTTGTGGCTGTCGCGCTTTTGCGAAAGCCCCTCGAGCATGGAGTTTGTCAGCAGGGTCATGTTTTTCAGAGTGCGCGCCAACTGCAGCATGGGAAAACGAATGCGTTTGAACTCAAAGACATACAGCCGGTTGGCCATGTTGTGGATAAGGTCGATGGCCTCTTCCTGCGTTTTGTTGATGTGCAGGATGTCTTCGCGGTCGATGGGGGTGATGAAGGTTTGGGAAAGGTGTTTGGTTATGGTCAGGTGGATGCCGTCCGCTTCTTCTTCCAGAGAGGAAATTTCGCGGTGCGGCTTGGCCATGAGGGTGTGGTTCTCAAGAACCTCCACCAGAGCGGCGGCCATGGCGCAGAGGATTTTATTCTGTTGCAGAAGCAGTTCGAAAAACGGCGCCCCTTTGGGCAGAAGAGCGTCAAACATGCGGGGCTCCGATAGCGGGAGTTATGGATACTCCCGAGTAGGGAGATACCGTTCCAGGCCAATAGCGCGCATCGTATTTTCGATTACGCGTCGCGCTCAAAATCCCACAGACCGAAAGAATTGTCAGCCAAAAATGTGACATTCGGCGAATTTTTCTTCGTCTATCGGCTTGGATTATCAGAGAAAGAATAAGGATACAGCGAGACCTGGACAGAAACGGCAAGGCATATTCTTCAAATGAATGCCCCTCCCCTCTTGATTGAAAGGAGCAAGCCTGTATAAGTTTGAAGAAAAGAAATATTTACTTTTAGCCCGGAGGGTGTCGCCGTGGATTTTGTCGAAAGTATTCGGGAGTTGGGAGGGCGCGTCCAAAAAAATAAAGGTAGGCTCGGTACAGAAGAAGCTACAAAAACCGCCTTGGTGCTCCCTTTTATCCGTGCTCTGGGATACGATGTGTTCAATCCGCAAGAAGTACTGCCGGAGTTCGTCGCCGATGTGGCGGGGAAAAAGGGCGAAAAAGTGGATTACGCCATCATGCAGGACGGCAAGCCTATCATCCTTATCGAGTGCAAGTGCTGCGGTGCCGATCTCGACAAAGACAAAAAAGACCAACTGCACCGCTACTTTTTGACTCTCGATTCCAGTATCGGCATTTTGACCGACGGCGTTCGTTATCTGTTTTTTTCTACAGCCGACGATGGCAAAAATATGGATGCCATCCCCTTCATGGAGTTCAACCTGGAGGATATCGATGAACCCCTGATTCCCGAACTACGTAAGCTTTGTAGGGGAAAATTTGATTTACAAGCCACCTTAGATACGGTGAGCGAACTGAAGTTCAACCGGCAATGCAAGCTTATTTTGGAAGAAAGCTTGGAACAGCCGAGAGATACCTTGGTTGAATATTTTTTCCGCGAAACCGCCGATCAAGGAAGGCGTTTTACCCCCAGGGAAAAAGAGCGCATCACGCCGTATGTGAAAAGAGCGCTCAACGAATTCATTGCCGAGCAGATAGATACACGTCTTAAAAACGCGCTTGCCGCCACCCCGAAAAAGGAAGAAGCGCAGGCAACCGAGCCGGTGGCGGAACCCGCAGCTATCTTGGGCAATGTTCAGGGGGATGGCATTGAAACCACGCAGGAAGAGGTGGAAGCGTACTATATCATCCGGGCAATTATGAGCAAAGTAACCGACCCGGAACGGGTTTTTCTCCGCGATGCCGTCAGCTACAGTTCTGTGCTGTTGGACGACAAAAATACCAAGCCGATCTGCCGGCTGCACTTCAACGCAGCCAGCGTCAAGTACTTGGAGACCTTCGACGCGGAAAAAAAGGGAATCAAGCATAAACTGGAGAAGATTACCGACATTCAAAAGTACAGTACTGAACTACGCGCGGTTGTGGCATATTATGATAAACTCAAGGCTTGATATTCCCCACGCCCGCCTTGGCGTTCCGGCAATGGTGCTCAAACGTAGAGAGCTCAGTGATGATGTTCAGTAAGAAAAAATGGGTTATGCTAAATTCTGCATAACCCATTAATTTTTCTGGTCGGAGCGACAGGATTTGAACCTGCGACATCCTGCTCCCAAAGCAGGCGCGCTACCAAGCTGCGCTACGCTCCGAATGGTTGATCTGCACGGCTTGTAATGGAATCCGATGAATTCGGCAAGGGAAAAAGCGCCCCCTCCTCCCGGGCCTCCCCTTTTCGTGGGGTTCTTCCGGAATGACTCGGCCCGCACGGAACCTCACGCCGGGAGTGGTTTGCGCCGACAACCCTTCAGGCAGGGAAGGCAAGCTTTCCTGATGGGGGCTGGGCTTCGGCCCCGTTTCCGGAGGGAAAACCGAGTCCTATGTCGTATCACCGCCAAGTGAACCGGTTCCGTCCCTCCCCTTGCCCTCACCCGCCCCGAAGGGTATACTCCAAAATGCAGGCAGGGTTTGCCGCACGGCAAAAAGTGCCGTTTAAAAGCGGCCATTCCTCCAGCTAAAAGTCTTGTGATTCGCCGGGTTGGAAAAATACGATCCGCCGGCAATAAACTTGCATACAGGGAGCATACCACAACCCTGGGGGCAATATGAGTATACGTATCGATCAAGCGTCCGCCCTCCAACAGCAGGAGGAAGCCCGCCGCAAGCAGAAAGCGGCGGAAGGGTTTGATTCCCTTCTGTCTGAAAGTCTCGCCGACGGTGAGGCCCAGGGTGTCGCAACCGGAGCGGGACTTTCCCGCGCCGTCCTGCAAGGTCTGGAGACCCTGCGGGAGTTTGGACGGAGCGAAGAGGTGTCGACCGCTTCCGGCCTGGAAGCCGAAACGGCCGAACGCCTGGACGGAGTGATGGACGGGTTTGACGAGTACGCGCGTGAACTGACGCGCGAATCCGGCCCGAACCTGAAATCCGCCTTTGCCCTGTTGCAGCGTATGAGCGGGCAGATTGCCGACATGCGCGCCGCGTTTCCGGAAATGGCCGAGCAAAGTCCGGAACTGGCGGCCATGGTCAACGAGTTGGAGGTGATGGCCACGGCCGAAACCTTCAAACTCAACCGGGGCGACTACCTCTAGGCGCAGCCCTCAAAGCGGAAACCCCTCCAACCTTCGGGTCGGAGGGGTTTCTTGGTATGCTTGGCAATGACCTTAATAAAAAAACGTCGTGGTTACCGGCACCAGGGGCCGTGGACGCCACCGGGGCCGCCGTTGCCGCCTCCATGACCACCCCCGTGCCCGCCGCCTCCGTGTCCCCCACCGCCATGGCCGCCGCCGTGGCCGATGGAAACGGAATTTGTGAAGCTTCCGGCCGGAGAGAACGTCGCCGCGGCAGCCACAACAGCAAGACCGACGGCAACCGCCGTAAGCAAGGTACGTGTTTTCGTCATGATCGTCTCCTCTGGTAATGTGTTCACGAAAATCGCCACTGTAACCAAAGCATCGTCGACGTCACATCATACGATTTGATCTCCATAGAAATCACCGATTTTACTCGAGGCGATCCCTACGGAAGGATATACTGTTTCTGAAACGTTCGTTGCGGTTTCGCTTGTCCGTCTTCCATCCGGCTCGACCCTACCATACTCCGCCATGTCGTCAAGCGGATCCGTCAACGCAAAAATTCCAACACGTATTTAACGGCCGTAGCAATGATCACCACGCCGAGCATCCACTTGATGGCCACAGCGGGCACATGCTTCTGCAATCGCGCCCCGCAATACATACCCGCCGCCCCGCCGATGCCGAACAACAAGCCCAGCATCCAATCCGGAGCGACGGATTGGCCGGGGAAAAACGGCGCGATGATCATGTAGAACACCACGCCGGCCACGGAAGTCAGAAATGTGCCCATCAAGGTCGCGCCGCTGATGGTGTGAATGGGAAGCCGGAACCAGGAAACGAACAACGGCGCGATGATTGCCCCACCGCCGATGCCGTAGGTGCCGCCTACGATACCCACGATGAAGGCCGCCGCGAAAATGGCCGGGGTCGGGCAGGCGTGGGTTTCTCCCTGAAAGGTATAGGCGATGCGGCGCAGGCTGAATTCCTTCACTTCCACCACAAAGTCGGGCGCGGCTCCGGCGGCCGTGACGATGCCTCTCGGCGCGGCGTTCTTTTGCCCGCCCGGCTTCTTTTTGAGCAGATCACGCACGAGTTTGCCGCCTATATACAGGAGCACAAAAGCGGCGAAGAGCTTGAAGTTTTTCGGGTCCGGCAGCCAGACCACCCGAGCGAACGCTCCAATGAACACCCCAGGCAGCGTTCCGGCGGCAACGGCCAGGGTCAGGGGCCAGACCATGCGTTTTTCTCGAACGTACCGATAAACCCCGCTCGGAATGGCCACAACATTGTAAAACTGGTTGGTGGCGCTCACCGACGGGTTGACGTAGCCGAGCACGGACATCTGGAACGGCAGGAGCAAAAACGCCCCGGAAATGCCGCCCATGGAGGCGAAGAACGAGACGGCAAAAGCCGTGAGGGGTGGAACGAAAGGAGAAACCTCTATGCCGGCGACAGGGAAATACATGGCAACCTCCCCGAGTGCGTCCCGGCGAGCGCCGCCGAGTCTTTCATTATCACTACACGAAAAAAACTATTTTCGTGTCAAATACCATTCTCCAACCGTCTCGTCAAGGAGGGAGGGTGCATTCAATCCATCTCTCCTCGTCGGCCTCGCCGCTCTTTACAGCTGTGGGGACGCGGGCTATCAAACAAGACATGAAACACGCACGCGGTCGTTCTCCTCACAATGAAGAGCATCTTCTTGATCCCGCCCGGCTGGACGAACTTGAGCGGTCTTTCCGGCAGTGGGCCCGAGAACCCAAACGTCCTGAAGCGCGCACCTCGCGCGATCGTATCCTGCTCATCTTTTTGCTTATTCGCTATACCGGAGCCAAGTTGGGCGAGGTGCTCGGCCTACGCCCGGGAACGGATATCGACCCGGCCCGCCGGGCCATCACCTTTCGGACCGGCTCGAAGGAAGACGCCCAAGCCAGGGAAGCGCAAATTTCAGAAAAATTCGCGGCAGAGCTCGCCGCTTCCCTCCCCCGCCTTCAGGACCAGGAAGATGACGGGCGGCTGTTTACCGTGGATCCCGCCTTTGTGCGGCGCAAGTTCTATGAACGGGCCGAAGCCTGCGGTTTCGCCAAAGAGCTTGGCGGACCGGAGATGATCCGCAAGGCCAGGGCCGTGGAACTTGTGCGCGGCAATCTGCCCTTGCCTGCCGTCCAGCGATTGCTGGGGCACTCCAACCCCAACCTGACCACGTCGTTCATGTCTTTTCCCGGAGAAGACATGGACCGGGCCATCCGCCGGCACGTGGAACGCGAATCCGGGCACATGACGAGCGCCCGCAACACCTTTCCCGGCAAGGTCGGCCGACTTGCTTCAGATGGAATCCAGACCCTGGTGGAACTGGCCTGCCCGGACGGCGGCATGCTCCGGGCCATGATCACCAATGCCAGCGCCGAGCGCATGGATCTTGTGGTGGGCCGACCGGTCACGGCGGAGATCAAGGCCCCCTGGCTGCTGCTTGAGCGGTGCGATCGGCGCGGCCTGGGCAGCGCCGACAACGTGCGCGAGGGAACCATCACCCATGCGGCCGAAGGCGGCCTCAACACCGAATGCGTGGTGCGGCTGCCGGACGGCGCGGAAGTATGCGCGATCCTTTCCTCGATCGCATTCGCCGGACTACGGCTTGGGGTCGGCGACCCGGTGCGGGTTTTGTTCAATTGCTACGCGGTGGTGCTGCGGGTGGAGTGAAGGGTTGGGAGGGGGAGCCTGGCGGCGGAATCTTACTGTAGGATAAAAGCCTGGAAAAGTGTTCTCTCCCCCGGCCCTCGGCTCTGCAGCCGAGGTGCCTGTTTTTGGGAAAAACCCCGTGGTTTGTTTTCGGTTGTGCAACCGGAGCTGCTTTTTCTTTCCATTTCCCCTTGCCCGCTCCGCTTGGGCAAGGGGTGTCTCATGACACCCCCTGCACCCCGCACGCCAAGGGGCTCCGCCCCTGGACCCCGTTTAGGTTTTACATGGCCGTGGACATGGGCTTACCCCTTCGCGATTTTTGCCCTCCGGACAAAAATCCACTCCGGGGCTTCGGGAGCCTCCTCCTTCGCTTTGCTCAGTCCGGGGTCTCCCTGTGCGCCATGCCACGGCCGGCAAAGCGCTCGGGATGAATACAATAAAGCGTCCGTAGACTGTCTACGAGACCACCACTCTCCACGGCCAAATGGCATTCCTTTCCCCCAAAGGACTATCTCACCTCACTCCAATCCTTCGGAAGCACGCCACGAGTTGCTCTCTTTTGGAGGTATGGCTGCTCCGCTCATGCTGTCGCGCGAGGAAAACCCGCCCCCTCAAAACATCTTCCTGCCGCTGAACCACATTCAGAAAATAAATACGCCGAAGTCAACCGGGCGCAGATGCATATGATTTGTCGCGAGAGCCTTGCAGACCGTGGCATGGCGCGCAGGGAGACCCCGCAGCGAACAGCGTGAGTGAGGACGGCTCCCGAAACCCCGGAGGAGATCCTTCCCGAACGCAGAGAGGGAAGAGCTCCGAAGGGACCAGCCCATGTCCACGGCCTCGACGAACTTACGGGGTCCCAAGGGGTGGAACCCCTTGGTGCGTGGGGGGTACAGGGGGGTTGCCGCATAGCGGCCCCCCTGCCCAAGCGGAGCGGACAAGGTGGAATTGAAAGAAAAAACAGCTCCGGTTGCACAACCGAAAACAAACCACGGGGTCTTTCCCCCAAAGAAAGCGCCACAGATCGCGACATGGAGAAAGAGCCATCTTGCACGAAGAAACGAAGACCGGATGCCGAGGTTCCCATTCACCCCGGCGCCCGGCCTCTTTCAATCACCGCGCGAGCGATCAGCTCTTCGGCACGGCCTTTTCCACCGCGACCCGGAAGCCGCGAATCTGACTTTTGTTCATAATCAGAACCACTTCATCCGCCACGTCGACGGGAACATCCACGAACGAAAACCGATCGTGCAGTTCAATGGCCCCGATGCTCTTGCCGGGAATGCCGCACTCGCCGGCAATCGCGCCCACCAGATCCCGGGGGCCGACGTTCATCGTCTTGCCTACGTTGAAGAACAACCGGGCCATATTCGCATCCCGGCCGCGCCGATCCTTGAAGCCCGGCCTGGGTTCCCGGCCGCCGCGCGGACCCCGGTCGGGACGTTCGCCCCGCTCGGGCCTGCCTTCGCGGTGGAACGACTTGCGTTCTTCCTCGGCGAAGATGTCGCGCTCCTCGCCGGCGGACTCGCCGAAGTCGCGCTCCATAAGAAGCTTCAACATGGCGGCGGCCATGTCCATGCTGGTGGCGTCGTCGTCAAGGAACTGCTCCACCAGGGTGGTGTAGCGCTCCAGGGATCCGGCCTCGATGGTCGCGCGCACTTCATCAAGCAGACGCCCGGTTTTGATGGCCGTGACGTCGCGCAAGGTGGGCAGGCGGCTCTGGGTGATTTTTGCCTTGGTATAGCGCATGATGTCGCGCAGACGGTAATGGTCGCGGGCCGTGACGAACGTGAAGGCCAGGCCGGCCCGACCGGCCCGACCGGTGCGCCCGATGCGGTGGACGTAGTTTTCCACGTCGTTGGGCATGTCATTGTTGATCACCGCGTCCACGTCGTCCACATCGATGCCGCGCGCGGCCACGTCGGTGGCCACGAGGATTTCAATGCCGCCGGTGCGGAACCGGCTCATGACCCGGTCGCGCTGGTTCTGGGCCAGGTTGCCGTGCAGGCCGTCGGCCTGATAGCCCCTGGCCTGGAGATGGACGGTGACCTCGTCCACGCCGCGTTTGGTGGAGCAAAACACCAAAGCCTTGCGGAACCCTTGGGAGTCAAGCACCCGGCACAGGGCATCCGGCTTCTGGTGGGGCCGGACCTCATAATAGATCTGCTCGATGGTCGGAACGGTCAGCAGCTTCTGGGCGATTTTGAGGATTTCCGGCTCGTTCAGGAACCGCTTGGTCAGATCCATAATCGCCGGAGGCATGGTGGCGGAAAAAAAGACCTTCTGCACGCCGCCGGGGGTCTGCTCCAGAATGGTTTCGATGTCTTCACGAAAGCCCATGTCGAGCATTTCGTCGGCTTCATCCAGCACGGCGATTTCCAACTGGGAAAAATCAAGGGTGCGGCGTTCCAGGTGATCCATGACCCGGCCGGGCGTTCCGACAATCACCTGCGCGCCGCGATCCAGCGCCCGGAATTGACGGTCGATGGGCTGGCCCCCGTAAATGGGCAACACCTGCACGCCGCGCCGGCGGGCCGCCAGTTTGCCGATTTCCTCGGCCACCTGGATGCACAGTTCGCGCGTCGGGCACAGGACCAGGGCCTGGGGCGCGCGTTTTTTCACGTCGACCCGCTCGACAATGGGCAGGCCGAAGGCGGCGGTTTTGCCGGTGCCGGTCTGGGCCTGACCGACAACGTCGCGGCCGGCCATAATGTGCGGCACTGCCAGCACCTGAATGGGCGAAGGCTCTTCAAAACCCAGGTCCTCCACCGCTTTCAGGGTGTCTTTGGAAAGGCCCAGGTCCTCAAAACTCGTAGTCATGGATATCTCTTTTTCCTCCGCCTTCGCGGCGAAGTTGTTTGACGCCGGTTACAGCGTAATGGTTTCGCCGGGTTTCATGGCGATGCCCCGACAGTTCGGCGCCCGTTCGGCCAATTCTTTCAGGAAGGCGTCCGGGCTTTGTTCCAGAAGCGGAAAGGTTCCCCAGTGCATGGGCACGGCGGCTTTGGCCCGCAGCATTTTTGCGGCCAGGGCCGCTTGGCGCGGGTCCATGGTAAAGACGCCGCCGGCCGGCAACAGGGCCAAGTCGATGTCGTACAGTTCGCCCCAAACCGCCATATTGGCGAAAATGCCGGTGTCGCCCGCGTGGTACACGGTGAAACCGTCCGGGAACGTGATGATGAACCCTGTGGGCGCGCCGCCCTCGGTGGTGTGGAAGGCTTCGGTCATGGTAATTTTCGCGCCCTTCACCTCGACCGTGCCGCCTATGTTGAAGCCGATGCCGTTGACGATCTGCGCCTGCGGCACCCCGCTGCCTTGCAGAACCTCCGCCGCGCCGACCACCGCGCCGAGCGCGGCCCCGGTTTTACGGCAGATGTCCACCACGTCGCCGGCGTGATCCCCGTGCAGGTGTGTGACCAGCACCACATCGGGCTTGGTGATGGCGTTCCAGGTGGTCACAGCCGTAGGACAGCCCATAAAAAAAGGATCCACCAGCACATTGCAGGCGGGATGCGCCAACTGAAAATTGGCGTGGCCGTGCCACGTAATGGATACGCTCATGTTTCCTCCTCAAGCTGTATAGGTATTCCGCGCTTTTCACGAATCTTGGCGCGGTGTTCCGGCGGCCGACTTCGAACGTCGCGGCGCAAATCGGTCGGGCATCATCCGAACCGTTTGCGATGCTTCTCTCTACAAATACTCATAAATTATCGAAACGGAAACGGGTTACAAATTTTTCGCCCGCTCCCGCAAGATAAACTTGACAGTCCCCCGATGCAAGGACTATTAATCCTGGTTCACGCGCAGTTAGCTCAGTTGGATAGAGCGTTGGCCTCCGGAGCCAAAGGCCGCAGGTTCGATTCCTGCACTGCGCGCCACAAAAAAATCAAGGACTTACGATGCAAATCGCAAGTCCTTTTTGTTTGATTGGAAAAAGTTTCCAACCCTATTTCCAACCATTCGAAGGAAAACTGGAGAACGGCAATGTACGAATGTGAAGAAGAAATGAAGCCTGCTACTCAAAGCGCTCTTCTCTCTCACGCTCCGTTTCATCCGATCGCTTAATCGCATCATCAAGAAATTCAATAGCTTGATTTGCCCACGAGGTGACTTCGTCCATCTGCAACACTTTAAGCCGCTCAACGGCTTTCATCCTGGCCTTCAAAAGATTGTGACCTGGCCCTAAAAAACTGGTCCACCGCAAAAGTTAGTATAAGGTGAGGCCACGGAGGAGAGGTCATGGGTCGAAAAACATTTACGGCGGAGCAGATTATCTTCAAGCTCCGCGAGGTTGAGGTGCTGGTCGGCCAG
>JAVBMX010000101.1:0-30156 GCA_031551885.1 Desulfovibrio sp. | reverse complement strand
TTATTGAAGCGGCGGGTTGCCGGGCGTTATTTTTGCCTCCGTATTCTCCGGACATGAATCCGATTGAGGAGATGTGGGGGGGGGGGGTGGGGGGGGGGGGGTGGGTGAGGGGGGGGGCCCCGGGAGCGCGGGCGGAGGGGGTGGGGTGGGTTTTTTTTTGTTTTGTTGTTGTTGGGGGTGTCTTTCTTCCCACTTTTTTTATTTCGGTCACCCCCCCCCCCCCCACGCCCCCATCCCCTCCTTACCCAAACTTTGATTTACGAGGGTGATGGAAAGTAAAGATGCACAGGTTTCGCCGGTAACGGGGTAAGGGGCGGCTTTGAATGCCTGCCGCGCGGGCGTGGTAAAGTCGAGGGACGCAATTCCCGCACCAACGCCGTCTGCGGTTATGCACTCCCAAACACCACCGGGAAGGGGAGATGTTTCCCATATACCCTCAGAGGTCGGCATTGCTCGCGCAGCGAGGAATGTCGACAAAGAGGGTGCAGGCGCCGCAAGTGCGGGTGTGAGAGATACCTTCTCACATCGCAGGGTTTTGTTGAGGAATGCCCTTCGCAGCTCTGGCTCATACCCCTGCCGGGGGGTATGGGGGGTGGAACCCCCCATCACCAACTCCAAAACTCTCTCTCCCCTCTTCATTCCATCCTCCCTTGAACGGCGCGGATGAAGGCTTCTTCCATGTCCGGGGCATTGAAGGCGGCCGGAACTTCTGCCGGGGTGCCGTAGGCGATGACCCGTCCTTTGTCTTGGAGCAGGATACGATCGCAGTATTCGGCTTCCTCCATGAAGTGGGTGGTGATCACGACGGTGGTGCCGGCCTGAGCCAGGGCGGTGATCCGCTGCCAGAACAACCGGCGCGAGGCCGGGTCCGCTCCGCTGGTGGGTTCGTCCAGAAACAGAAGCTCCGGCTCGTGGAGCAGGGCTTGGGCCATGCCGAGGCGCTGTTTGAGGCCGACGGGCAGGGTATCGGCGGCTCGCCCGGATTGGGCCAGAAGATCGAATTCCTCCAGCACGGCCTGAATACGTTCCTCGCGCCGGCGGCCGGAAAGCCCGTAGGCCCCGGCGAAGAACTCCAGGTTCTCGCGCACGGTCAGGGGGCCGTAAAGGGAAAACTTTTGGGCCGCGTAGCCGATCCGGCGTCGGACCTCCGGCCCGGCCCGGAGCATGTCGGCCCCGATGACCCGCAGGGTTCCGGCCGTGGGGGGCAGCAGACCGCAGAGCATCCGGAAGGTGGTGGTTTTGCCCGCGCCGTTGGGCCCGAGCAAACCAAAGATTTCCCCTCGGTTCACAGCAAAGGAGGTGTCGGCCACGGCCGTGAAGGAACCGAAATCCCGGCGCAGACCTCCGGCCCGGATGACTTCGGCGGGTTCATCCGAGGACTTCGCGCCGGAGCGCGGTGGCGAAGAAAGAGCGCGGGCGGTGTGGGCCGACAGGGTCATCAGCCCGTCTTCGGGGCGGGCCGGGACCGGCTCGACCGAGGCGGTGACGCGAGGCGGCTCTGTGCCCAGGGTGATCAGGCGCACCGTGCCGCCTTTGGGCACGGCGTCGACGGTGCGCTCGTCGGTGAGCAGCTCGGCTTGAAGCAGGCGCGGAAGCATCCCGGCCGGCGGGGTGAGGCTCCAGCAACGGCCTTCGGCCCGCAAACGGAAGTCCTCGGGCGACCCTTCGGCTGTGAGCGCGCCCTCGTGCAGGACCAGGATGTAGTCGCAGCGGGCGGCCTCGTCGTTCAGGGCGGTACTCATCAGCACCGCGGTTCCGGCGGCGGCCGTCTCGCGGATCAAGGCGAAAATCTCGCGCCGGGAGAGGGGGTCCAGGCCGACGGAAGGCTCGTCCAGAAGAAGCAGGCCGGGTTCGGCCAGAAGCACGGCGATCAGGGCGAGCTTTTGCTTCATGCCGCCGGAAAGATCCCCGGCCCGGCGATCCGGGAACGGAGCCAGGCCGGAACGCTCCAACAAATGGGCCGTGCGGGTGTGGGCGGCATCCGGGGCCAGACCGTAGAGCTCCGCGCGCAGACGCAGGTTTTCTGCCACACTCAGGTCTTCATACAGACCAAAGGTTTGCGGCATGTAGCCGACCTGAGCTTGAATCCGCTCCGGGTGCTCGGCCGCATGCAGGCCCAGAACGCGGACTTCTCCGGCATCCGGCGGCAACAGGCCGGCGCAGCAGCGTAAGGCGGTGGTCTTGCCCGCTCCGTCCGGGCCGGTCAGGGCCGTGATGCCGGGTCCCAGGGTGAAGGACACGCCGCGCAGGGCTTCCACCCTGTTGCCGCCTTTGCCGAATCTCTTGGCCAGAGCATTGACGATAAGCGCCGATTCCAGCCGGGAAGGCCCCGGTCGCGTTGCGGTTCGAGCGCCTTCAATGAACGGGGAAGAAAGAGACGGCGGCATGGCGGAATGTTTCGGCGACCCGCCTTTTTGTCCCTCTTCACCGGCGGAAGAAGGGGGCGAAGCCGGTGCGGCGGAGGCATCCGGTTGTCGGCGCATTCGCGTGGCGGTCTCGGCCGCCTCGGCTGCCGAGGGCGGTCTCTGTTGCGACGGTGCGAAGACTTCGGTCGACGGCGCAGAGGGTGCAATGGGCACAGCGGACGGGGAGACCGGAGGTTTTTCCGGGCCGGCCTTCTTCCCGGTTTGCTTGGCGGCGGGGTTCGCCGGAGTGGGGGAAGATTCCGGCGCAGCGGACGACGCACCCCTTTTTTTCACCACCCGAGGGGTGGTTTTTGGGTGGCCGGGGGCCTTTTTTCGGGGTCCGGAAGCTTTTTTTTTGCGTCGAACCGAGGAATTCACGGGGCGGTCCCTTCGAGCACCCGCACCGTGGCCGGCAGGCCGGGGCGCAAAAGGTTGTCCGGATCGTTCAGGATAAAGCGCACCTCAAAGACCAGGGCCGTGCGCAGATCCGGGGTTTCCACATTTTTGGGGGTGAACTCGGACGACGAGGCGATGTACCCGAGCACGGCCGGAATCGGCGTGTTCGGCCGCCCGTCGACCGCCGCTTCGGCCTTCATGCCGGGTTTGAGCCTGCCGAGGTCCGTTTCCGAGGCATAGGCCCGCACCCACTTGGGCGACAGTTCGTCGATCACCGCCACCGGTCGGCCCGGCCCGGCCGCCTCGCCCGGTTCCAGAAGCCGGCTGCGCACCACCCCGGACGTGGGGCTGGTCAGAACGGCGTCGGCCCGGCGTTGCAGAAGCAAATCCCGCCGGCCTTCGGCCATGAGCAGGGCGGCCCGCGCCTCGGCCACTTCCTCCACGCGCGGCCCGGCCAAAGCCAGATCCAGGGCGCGACGCTCACGGTTCAGGCGGGCCTGGGTCACGCGCTGATAGGATTCCGCTTCTTCGACCTGCAACCGGCTCAGAGCGTTGCCTTTGGAACGTTCATAAAGTTGCCGGTAACGCAGGGCCTGTTGTTCGGCGTAGGCGGCTTCGGCTTCGGCGGCGGCGACATTGGCTCGGGCCTGCTCGATTTCTTCAGGCCGGGTGCCGTTTTGCAGGCGCTCCAGCACGGCGTAGGCGCGGGCCACGTCGCCCTCGGCCTCGCGCAGCGAGCGTTCCAGGCGGTCGGTGTTGAGCATGGCCAGGATCTGGCCCGGCTGCACGGACATGCCTTCCTCCACTCGAACCTCGGCCAGACGCTCTTCGTCGGCAAACACCACGGCCACGCTGCGGCAGTCCACGTTGCCGTAGAAAACCAGCTCGCCGCTCGGGCCGTTGCCGTCGTACTGCACCACGTAAATCATGGTGCCGATCGCCAGAACGAGGATCAAGGGAACGATCACCTTCTTCTTCATGTCGAGCTCCCCGGCCGCAATGCGGCCTTTGTCTCGACGCTACGCATTTTTGAAGGATAGGTCAAATTCAAATTTTAATTTTACTTTTGAAGCGGCCTATGGCAATCTTCGCCCATGACGGAGAAAAAGGAACGCAAAAATCGTTGCGACGGCGACGCCACCCGCGTGGCCCTTATCGAGGCCGCCGGTCGGCTTTTCGCCGAGCGCGGCTTTGCCCGAACCTCGGCCAAAGACATCTGCGCGGCCGCCGGAGTGGGCGCGGCCGCCGTAAACTATCATTTCAACGGGAAGGACGGTCTGTACGAAGCCGTTGTCCGCGAGGCCCACGACCGTCTGGTGGATATGCGCGATCTGGAGTCGGCGGAGAACCTCTCCGCCCCACAGCGGCTGCAACGCCTGTTGTCGCGATTTATCTCCGGTCGGGGCGACTGGGCCGTGCCTTTGCTGGTGCGCGAGGTCTTTGGCGGAGAGGCCTTGTCCGGCCCGCTTCCCGGCGTCATTTTGCCGAAAAAACGCGTATTGGAACGCCTCATGGCCGAAGTTCTGGGCCGCGACCCATCCGACCCGGTCGTCCAGCATGCTCTGGCCTTGGTTTTTTTGCCCTGCGTCGGCCTGCTTCTTGTCCCGCGCCAATTGCGGGCCGCCGTTCTGCCCGCCCTGGACGCCGATCCGGAAGCCTTTCATCGCGATTTCGCCCGCTGGATCAACGCCGGCCTGGCCGAGTTGGCGAAGAAGGAAGAGGAGTAGAAAGAAGGAAGGGGAGAAGGGAGTGTTGCCCCCGGCGGCCGGGGGGGGAATGAACACAGGGTTGCTGAAGTCGGCCCGTCATTGACGCTCCCGCAATGAGATGATGTCACCTCACCATGCCGCGGGCGGCACCCCGGCCCCCCCTCATTCCGCCCGGTACGGAGGCCGTGCGCAGCCGTCCGTGTCGAAACGCGCCGGCGGAAACAGCCGTGGCGGCGCTTCCCATTTGACAGAGACGCACCGCGAAGGTATAATCCAAACATCCATGAGGGAGTAGTTTGCGCGGGTGTTCCGCGTGTCAAGTCAACACACTGGCCGCTTGCGGTCTGGCTTGTCTTAAATAACGAGACTCATGTGCGGCTTTGCGCCGTACATGGTCTTTTTTTTATCTGACCCGGTACGACGCCAACGCCGTTCCGGGTCTGTTTTTTTGCCGACGCGCGGGAGCAACGCCAATGCAGGAATTTGTGATTGACCGAGAAACGTTGATACGCCGTCTGAACGCCGACCCGGAATCCGGGTTGACGAGCGCGCAGGCGGAGCAAAGCGCCGTCGAGCACGGTGTCAACACGCTGACCAAGCCGAAGGCGGAATCGCTGTTGCGGCGCATATGGCACGCGACCGCCGAGCCGATGATTCTCATGCTCATCGCGGCGGGCGTCATCGCGCTGGGAGTCAACATCATTCGGGGAATGACGGGCGGTGGGGCCGACTTTCTGGAGTGCGTCGGCATTTTTACGGCCATCGCGCTCTCCGTGGTGATCACGGTGCTCATGGAGGGCAAAAGCGCCGACGCATTCGCGGCCTTGAGCAAAATCACCGAGAACATCACGGTGAAAGCGTTGCGGGACGGGCGTCCCGTACCGTTGCCGCAAAAGGATGTGGTGGTCGGCGATGTTCTAATGCTCAACGCCGGAGACAAAATCCCCGCCGACGGCAGGCTGCTCGAAAGCATGGGTCTTGCCGCGGACGAGTCGGCCCTGACCGGCGAAAGCCTGCCCGCGCAAAAAGACGCCGATGTCGTCATTGCGGATGAAAAAACGCCGCTCGCCGAGCGCGCCAACATGCTCTATTCCGGCACCTATGTTGTCGGCGGTTTCTGCCGGCTGGCCGTGACCGCCGTGGGCGACGAAACCGAGTTCGGCAAGATCGCCAGAGAGCTTTCCGGCGAGGAAAAAAGCGCCACCCCCTTGCAGGAAAAACTCGGCCGCCTTGGGAAAACCATCACCGTCTTCGGTGTTGCCGCCGCCGCGATTGTCTTTTTCGCGCAGCTTATTTCCTTTGCCATGCACGAAGATCTGGGGCTCGAAGAGGTCATGCAGGCCTTTGTCACCAGCATCGTGCTGATTGTCGCCGCCGTGCCGGAAGGATTGCCCACCATCGTCGCGGTGTCGCTTTCCATCAACATCATCAAGCTGGCGAAGCGGAACGCCCTGGTCAAAAAGCTCATCGCTTCCGAAACCGTCGGCTGCGTCAACGTGATCTGTTCGGACAAAACCGGCACCTTGACCGAAAACCGCATGACGGTGGTAGGCGATGTCTGCAACGATTGGATATTGCGGAACATCTGCCTCAACAGCACGGCGGATGTCGGCGAAAACAGCGCGTTCATCGGCAACCCCACGGAATGCGCCATGCTCACGGCGGCCGGAAAATCAGGGTTGGATTACCGGGAATGCCGCAGCGGCGCCGACTTGGCCCATGTCTTCCCCTTTTCTTCCGAAGAAAAGGACATGACCACCATCATCGAAGAGCCGGGAGGCTTCATCGCCTACACCAAGGGCAGCCCGGAGAAGGTGTTCCGCTCCTGCAACCTTTCGGAGGAAGAACTCGGGGAACTGGAGGGGCAAATCCTGGAACACCAGCGAAAAGCCCGCCGGGTGATCGCCTTTGCGCACCGGATATTCGCCGAATGCCCGGTTCTTGATGAGGAAGCCGTGGAAAGCGGTATGGAATTTGACGGCTTTGTGGCCATTTCCGACCCGCTCCGGGCCGATGTGTACGAAGCGGTCCGCATGTGCCGCGCGGCGGGCATCGAGCTGAAAATTCTGACCGGCGACAATATCGCCACCGCCGGGGCCATTGCCGAAGAGTTGCATCTGTTGGACGCGACCCACACCGCCGTGGAAGCGCGGGAACTTGAAGAGCTTTCGGACGAGGAATTGCGGAAGCGCCTCCCGACGATCGGCGTAATCGCCCGCAGCACGCCGACCATCAAAATGCGCGTGGTCAAACTGCTCAAAGACATGGGCAATGTGGTGGCCGTGACCGGCGACGGCATCAACGACGCGCCCGCCCTGAAAAGCGCCGACGTGGGTATCGCCATGGGTATTTCCGGTACCGAAGTCTCCAAGGAAGCCGGCGACATCGTGCTGCTCAACGACTCTTTTGCCACCATTGTCGAGGCGATCCAGTGGGGGCGCGGGATCTACGAAAACTTCAAGCGGTTCATCAGCTTTCAGCTCACGGTCAACGTTTCTTCCGTCATCGTCGTGCTGGCCTCCATCCTCCTGGGTTTCAAAGCGCCGTTCACCGCCCTGCAACTTCTGTGGATCAACATCATCATGGACGGACCTCCGGCGCTCACCTTGGGGCTGGAGCCCGTGCATGAAAATTTGATGCGCCGGCCTCCGGTCAAGCGAAGCGAGAACATTCTTTCCAAGGCGCTGCTTCTCCGAATCGGCCTGACCGGGGTCTACATTTCGGTGGTGTTCCTGCTCCAGTATGCCTTCAACTTCCTGCGGGCCACAGACGCGCAAATGCCGACCGTTCTGTTCACGCTCTTCGCTCTGTTTCAGCTTTTCAACGCCTTTAACTGCCGCGAACTGCACGACGAAAGCATATGCAAAAATCTGCTGAAAAATCGTCCCATGCTGGGGATGAGCGCACTCACTTTTGTGCTGCAGATCTGCATCATTCAGTTTGCCGGGGCGTTTTTCGGCACCATCGCCCTGCCCCTGGATATGTGGCTGAAGGTGTTCGGGGTGGCGTTCAGCGTGGTTGTGCTGGCGGAACTCGTGAAGCTCGGAAGAAGAATGGCGGCGGTAAAGTGGCGAAAGGCGGGGGACCCCGAACTCCTGTGAGGCGCGCGGCATGATTGTATGAAGTTGACTTTCGTTTTCATTTGAGCTACAAGCAGCGAACCATCCGCCCCGCGTCCAATGGCGTTCCCCCCTGCGGGTATGCCCGGTTGCGTGGCGGGTTGCGTCTCGCCTGCTGTTCCGGTTTTTCAAGCCGGCCTGGTGAACGAAAAATAAGCCGCTCAAGGATTGCCCATGACCCCCGCAAAAGTCGCTTCCGCCCTGCGCACGCTTCTTGATATCCGGCAGCCCGTCTTCCTCTGGGGGCCGCCGGGCGTGGGCAAGAGCGGTTTGGTGGCCCAGGTGGCGACGGAATTGGGTTTTGCCCTGTGCGACATCCGCGCGGTGCTCCTGGACCCGGTCGATCTGCGGGGGTTGCCGCGTATCGGATCCGGCGGCACGGTCGAATGGTGCCCGCCGTCCTTCCTGCCCGATACGTCCGACCCGGGCCGGGGCGTGGTGTTCCTGGATGAGTTGAACGCCGCCCCGCCCTTGGTCCAGGCCGCCTGCTACCAGCTCGTGCTCGACCGCCGCATCGGCGAGTACCACCTGCCCGCCGGCTGGACCGTGGTCGCGGCCGGCAACCGCGAAAGCGATCGGGCTGTGACCCATCGCATGCCCTCGGCTCTGGCCAACCGGATGGTCCACCTCGAATGCGAACCCGGCCTGGACGACTGGATCGCCTGGGCCCAAAGCGCCGGCATCCGGCCCGAGGTCACGGCCTTCCTGCGTTTTCGCCCCAAGCTGCTGCACGACTTTGATCCGAGCTCCGGGGCCAAGGCCTTTGCTTCGCCGCGCTCCTGGGAGTTTCTTTCCGGCGTTCTGGAAGCCGGCCCGGACCCGCTCGTGGAATATGAGCTGTTCCAGGGCACGGTCGGGCCGGCTGCGGCCGCCGAGTTTATGGGTTTTCTTCAGGTCTGGCGCGATTTGCCCGGCGTGGACGGCATTTTGGAAGACCCGGCCGGGGCGCCCGTGCCGGAGGAACCCGCCGCCGCTTACGCCTTGTGCGAAGCTCTGGCCGGCAAAGCCGCCCCGGAAACCATGGACGCCCTGGCCGCCTATGCCGCCCGTCTGCCCGTCGAATTCGGCGTGCTGCTTATGCGCGACGCCGTGTGCTGCGACGCCCGCGCCGTGCGGACCGAAGCCTTCGCGCGCTGGGCCGAGGCCAACGCCCAGGTGCTGCTGTAAGGTCAGGCCTCATTAATTTACATTGGGGCTCCGCCCCAAGCCCCGGCAGGGGAAATGATTTCCCCTGCACCCCCTCGATGGTCCGAGAACCTGCCCGCAAGCGGGCAGGTTCTCGGACCAAAGGGAGTCAGTGGGTTCATCCCATTGCAGGGAGGCTTGGAGGTGCGGCCCATGTTGTTGCAAGACGACCTTGCTCACATTGCGGGAGTGCCGCCGACAGGCAGACCCGCGCAGCCCTGTTTGAGTCCCTTAATGTGATAGGATTCAGCCTAAGAGTGCAAAGCATGGAAGCGACTCCCGACATTTCCCGACGGGCCGCCCAGGCCATGACCAAGGCTCGGGCGGAGCTTCTGCTCGGGCACCCGTTTTTTGGTTCCCTAGCCCTGCGTCTGAGTTTCAAGGAGGATTCCTCCTGCGCCGATCTCTGGACCGACGGCAAAACCCTGGCTTACAACCCGAAGTATGTGGCTTCGCTTTCCGACGCCGCGTTGATTGGCGCCCAGGCCCACGAAGTGCTGCATCTGGCCTGCGCCCATCACGTGCGCCGCAAAGGGCGCGACGAGGAACGCTGGAACCGGGCCTGCGATTACGCGGTCAACCACATCCTTGTGGAAGCCGGGTTCCGTCTGCCCACCGGGTTCGCCCACGAGCCCGAACACGCCGACCGCTCCGTGGACGACATCTACGCCGCTCTCACCCGCCTGTGGGAAGAACGGAACGCCGACGGCAAGGCCGAGGCCGCTTTGGAAACCGGGTTCGGCCGCGCTGCCGAAGCGGGCGGGACCACCGATCTCGACGGCGGGCGTGAAGATGACGAAGAGGCCCCGGACATGGGCCGGG
Source organism: Desulfovibrio sp. (assembly GCA_031551885.1). Lineage (GTDB taxonomy): Bacteria > Desulfobacterota > Desulfovibrionia > Desulfovibrionales > Desulfovibrionaceae > Frigididesulfovibrio. The sequence continues at coordinate 20,520 of JAVBMX010000101.1, read as the reverse complement.
CGAAGAATGCCGACCCGCCGGCCGGAGAAGAAGACGGCCCTTCCGGTCCCGGCAACGCGGTTGCGGAGTCGGAGGCCGAAGGAACGGACGAATCCGCGCCCGCCGTGGGGTTTCAAGGTGAAGTGCGCGACCACCCGGGCACGCGGGACGACGCCGACGAGGCGGCTTCGGCCGAGGCCGAGCGTGAGGCCCGGATAGCCTTGGCCCAAGCCCTGCACCGGGCTCCGAACATGGGCGATCTGCCCGCCGGGTTGGCCCGTCTGGTCCGCGGGATGCTCCGCCCCACCCTGGATTGGCGCGCCATTTTGCAGCGTTTCCTGGAAAACTGCTCCGGCGGCGATTATACCTGGACCACTCCCAACCGGCGGTGGTTGTTCCAGGATATTTACCTACCCTCGCTGCGCGAGCCGCGCATTCCCGAACTGGTCCTGGCCGTGGATTGCTCCGGTTCGGTCGACGAAGCCGCCTTGTCCGCCTTTTGCGACGAGCTTTCCGCCGTTCTCGAGGCCTATAATACCCAGATCCATGTCCTGTTTCACGATGCCGATGTCCGGGAGCATCAAACATTTTCCCGGCAGGATCTGCCCCTACGTCTTGAGCCCGTCGGCGGGGGCGGCACGGATTTTCGTTCGGTGGGCGAATACCTGGACCGGCACGATCTGCGCCCGGCTTGTCTGATCTGGTTCACCGATCTGCAGTGTTCGCGGTTTCCGGAAGAGCCGGATTTTCCGGTGCTCTGGGTCGTTGCCGGAAACGAAGAAGACCCGCCCCCCTTCGGCGACGTGCTGCGCCTGCCGGAGTTCTAAGGGGAAGGGGAGAGGGGGTGGTGATTGGGGGCTCAAACAGGACCGCGTAGGTTGTTTGTCCGACAATACTTCTGCGGCGTGCAAAGGGGCACCTTAGAGTGACGCGGGCGGCACCCAAGCCCCCGGCGGGGGATTGAATCCCCCGCACCCCCCATATGTCGGCAAGTCCTCGCTTTGCTCAGGTTTGCCGACAATGAAGGCGCGGGAAATTGAATTCCCCGTTGTCGATGTTGCGGTATACCGGCTGCGACGCGGCAAAGTATCTTGCAATGAAAATACTCCAGCAGAAGGAGCGCCCCATGCTCATTGAATGGACCATCGATAAAAAACGCGGCAACGTCCGTCCCATCCTCACCTACACGGTGACCCTCGAGGATCACGAAAAGGCTTTGGCCCTCCCGGCCGTGTGCATCGAGTCGACCATCCCGGAGCCGGCCGATTCCTGGCAGGAGCATTGCCATCCCGGCCAATGCGAACGCGCCGGAACGCCCCACAAAGGAGTCTACCGTCTGGAATCGCCCTCACATAAGGGCCGCTCACACCCCCAAACCCTGCGTTTGCCTTGGCGGGAAGACAACACGTATCCCGAAGTGGAGAAGTCGTTCGCGGCCCTGCGCGACGCCCTGGAAAAAGAGCTGGCCGCCGCTTATGCCAGCGCGCCCGTCCAGGAACACGGCACACTGCGCACCCGCGCCGCGACCAAAGCGCACGTCGCTCCCGGCCTTCTGGCCGAGCGTCTCTTGGCCTTCGCTCAAGCCGGCCGCGCCGGGTGAGGGAGAAGAGGAAAGAGGGAAAGGGGAATTTTTGCCTCCGGCAGGCAGAGGGGCTGAGCCCCTCTGCACTCCCCAGTGGCCGGGAAGGACGCGCAGGCGCGCCCTTCCCGGCCCTGGTGCATGCAAAAGTTCAAAGCGGCCTGCTTTTTACAGGAGGGTTCGTTTTCGGAAATGACGTATTTTTTGTAGTATTTTTGGCTTGTTGCGGCGGAGTATCTTTCGTGGGTAGCCGCTCTTGAGGTATTTGGGAGCATTCCGGCCCGGTGCAGAGATGTTTGGCGTAACCGACCGGGCCGGAATGCATTGAGGGCCAAGACCGGAAACTTGCCGCTGACGGCTCAGGAAAGCTCCGGGAAAAAAGTGGGCCGCTTTGAACTTTTGCATTCCCCAAAGCGGCGGAGGGCGCGCTTGCGCAACCTCCGCCGCCAATGGGGGGTGCAGGGGGATTCAATCCCCCTGCAAAACTACTTCTCAAACACGACCTCCATCTCTTTCCCCCCTCGCTTTACCTTCACCTCCAGCGGAGCCCCCGGCTCTCGGCCGGCGGCGGCTTTATGGAGGTCGCCCAAGGCTGCGACCGGCTTGCCGGCAACGGAAAGGATCCGGTCCCCGGCTTTGACGCCCGCCTTTTCCGCCGGGGAACCCGGCACAACGGCCCGCACCAGCACGGCGTTGTTTTCCTGCTCCAACGAAAGCCCAAGGCGCCCGCCGCGCGCCGGGGCGTAGTAGGAATAATCGGCCCCGTCCAGACGCGCTTTTTCCGGGGTGGACGTGGGCGAAACCAGCACGATTCGCGCTCCGGGGTCGATCTGCCGCAGGCGGGCGGCGATGCCCGTGCCGCCGCGCACGTGGCCGTCGCCGGCCAGGATGATCACCGGCTTGCCGTGGGCTTTGCGCAGACGAACGGCCTGGTCGGCCATGCCGGTATCCCAGATGGACTGCACAAGGATGAACCGCTCGAAGGCCGTTTTTGCGTCGCCGGTCGGGGTCTGCTTGGTCCGGCGCATGGCTTCGTGCATGCGGAACACTTTGGCCAATTCCTCACGTTGGGCCTGTGGGGGGAAGATCACCGGATCGGGCAAGAGCTTGCGATCTTTGGCGCTCAACCCGTCCATACCTTTGCGGCGCAGAGTGTCCAGAACCTGTTGCGGCACGTTGAGGCCGTAAGTCGGGATTTTTTCATCGGCCAGGGCTTCGAATACCGGCCGGTACAGAGCGAAGTCGAAGCGCCAGGTATTTTTCCAGTCCAGAGCGGCGGGCAGGCCGTCCACGGCGATCTCGCCCCGGTTGAAGCGCTCCAGAACAGGATTTTGATCGACGGCGACCATTTCCAGGCCGACGGTCGGGCGCAACCCGGCCAGGGCGCGGAGCAGCCGGGCCTGGACTTGGTGATGCAGGGGATTGTCGTGCTGCTCGCCGATCAGGATGTAGTCGACCCCGTAGGACCGGAGCACCAGATCACGGTCGCCGACGGCCGTGCCGTCGGGCAGGAAGAGGTCTCCGGCTTTCGTGTCGGAACCTTCGAGCGGGCCTTTGCCGGCGCAACCGGCCAGGAGCAGGAACGGGAGACAACACAACGCCGTCAACACGGCGGAAAGGGATATGCGCGGCATGGCGGACCTCCTGCCGCACCATATCTCGTGGGGAACCACGGCGCAAGGCGACGATGGGTTTGCACGCTTCACGTCGGTGCGAATAGGGGTGAGGCTTGATCACGCCGGGTACGTCAAAATCGGTGGGAGAAGGAATGAGTTCCCATGCTCTCACATACGCCGGAAAATCCGCGCGAAGCGCGGATTTTCCGGCAATGGGGGGTGCAGGGGGATTCAATTCCCCTGCCGGAGGGGTTTGGGGAGGCGGAGCCTCCCCATCCTCTCGGCTTGCAATCCTGCCTTGGGAGTATTACTTTGCCTGTGCCTTTTGGACTACCGGCAGCCCTCGCGTAAGGAGAACGCATGATTGGAATTTCAAAACTTTACTGCGGCCAAGTGGAGCCTTCCGACGCCCTGCGCTACAACCGGCATTCGGGCAAGCTCCCGTCGCATTTGTTGCAGTTTTCGGCGGACAAAAAACCCGTGGTGGTCTGGAACATGACCCGCCGCTGCAACCTGAAGTGCGTTCACTGTTACGCCCAGGCCCTTGAGGAAGACGGCAAAGACGACATTTCGACCGAGCGCGCCAAAGAGATCATCAACGATCTCGCCGCGTTCGGCGCTCCGGTTATGCTTTTTTCCGGCGGGGAACCCCTGGTGCGCAAAGACCTGGTGGAACTCGCCCACCACGCCGTGGGCAAGGGCATGCGGGCGGTCATCTCGACCAACGGCACCCTGATCACCAAGGAAAAAGCCAAGGAACTCAAAGAAGTCGGGCTTTCCTACGTGGGTATTTCTCTGGACGGCGGCGAAGAAGTCCACGACAAGTTCCGCGCCGTGCCGGGGTCGTTCAAAAAAGCCCTGCAAGGCATCGAGAACTGTCAGGCCGAGGGCCTCAAAGTGGGCCTGCGCTTTACCATCAACAAGCGCAACGTGTCCGAGGTCCCCAAGCTGTTTGAGCTGGTCCGCGACCTGGAAGTGCCGCGCATCTGTTTCTACCACCTGGTCTATTCCGGCCGGGGTTCGGAGCTGATGAACGAAGACCTGGACCACGCCGGTACCCGCGCCGTGGTCGATCTGATCATGGACCGCACTCGTGACCTGTTCGAGAAAGGCTACGAGAAGGAAGTCCTCACCGTGGACAACCACGCCGACGGCCCCTACCTCTGGATGCGTCTGCTGCGCGAAGACAAAAAACGCGCCGACGAAGTGTTCGAGCTGCTTCAGTTCAACGAAGGCAACAGCACCGGCCGGGGTATCGGCTGTATTTCCTGGGACGGTCAGGTCCACGCCGACCAGTTCTGGCGCAACCATACCTTCGGCAACGTACTGGAACGCCCCTTCTCGGAAATCTGGGTCGACCCGGAAATCGAATTGCTCCACAAACTCAAAGACAAACGTCCCCACGTCACGGGCCGCTGCGCCAAGTGCCGCTTCCTGGCCATCTGCAACGGCAACTTCCGGGCCAGGGCCGAAGCCGCCTACAACGACATTTGGGCGCCCGACCCGGCCTGCTACCTGACGGACGAGGAAATCGGCCTGAAATAGATTGGGGTTCCACCCCAAACCCCGTTGGGGGGAATGATTCCCCCCGACCCCCCTCGAGTGTCGGCCGGACCGCGCGAAGCGCGGCCCGACCGACATCGGGGGTGCAGGGGAGTCACTCCCCTGCCGAGGGAGTTTGAGTGCCGCCCGCGTCGCGGAGGGGAAACCCTCTCATACCACAAAGCGTCGGTGGACGGTGGCGTTGGGAGTTCTGTTTCGCGCTCCCTCATGACCCAAGGAGTTTCCCATGTTTCATCGCGGCAGACGCCTTCGCCGGACGGCGGCCATGCGTGCCCTGGTGCGCGAGGCGTACATCCGGCCTGAAGATTTGATCATGCCTTATTTTGCGGAAGAGACGAGCGATGCCTCGTTGCGGACGCCCATCGGCTCCATGCCCGGGCAGTTCCGGTTGTCGCTGGACAACCTGGAGCGCATGGTGGAAACCGACATGAAGGCCGGCCTGAAAGCCTGCCTGCTCTTCGGCATTCCGGCGGCCAAAGACCCGGCCGGAACCCAGGCATACGCCGAAAACGGCATCGTCCAGCAGGCCGTGCGCAGACTGAAAAAAGCCTGCCCGGAGCTGGTGGTGATTACCGACGTGTGCCTGTGCGAGTATACCTCGCATGGCCACTGCGGGCTGCTGAGCCCCGAGGGCGAGGTCAAAAACGACCCGACCTTGGACCTGCTGGCCAAAACCGCGCTCTCGCATGTGGAGGCCGGGGCCGATATGGTCGCGCCTTCAGACATGATGGACGGCCGGGTGGCGGCCATACGGGCGGCGCTCGACACAGCCGGGCATATCAATACGCCGATCATGTCTTACGCGGTCAAGTACGCCGGGGCGTTTTACGGCCCGTTCCGCGAGGCCGCCGATTCCGCGCCGAAATCCGGCGACCGCAAAGCCTACCAGATGGACCCCGCCCGCCGGCGCGAAGCCCTGCTTGAAGCGGAAGCCGACGCGGCCGAAGGCGCGGACATCCTCATGGTCAAACCGGCCGGGCCGTTCCTCGACATCATCCGCGAGGTCCGCGACCGCACCGACCTGCCCCTGGCCGCCTATCAGGTCAGCGGCGAATACTCGATGATCAAGGCAGCCGGGCAAAACGGCTGGATCGACGAGGACGCCGTCGTGCTGGAATCCGTGATCGGGATCAAGCGGGCCGGGGCCGACCTCATTCTGACGTATTTCACGCAGGATCTGCTGCGTAAAGGATTGCTCCGGTGAACCATCCTCACGGCAACCCCCCTCATGGAAATCCCCCCCACGGCGGCGGACACCCGCATGCCGGTAAGCCGGGCGGGCACCCTCACGCGGCGCGGGGGCCGCGCACCCTGCCCGACGGCAGCCCCACGGTCAAGCTGATCGCTTGGGAAGTGACCCGCTCCTGTAATCTGGCCTGCAAGCACTGCCGGGCCGAGGCGCATTTGGAGCCGTACCCCGGCGAGCTTTCCACCGCCGAGGCGAAAGCGCTTATCGATACCTTCCCGGAGGTCGGCGACCCGATCATCATCCTGACCGGGGGCGAGCCGCTTCTGCGGCCCGACGTGTTCGAGCTGGCCGCCTATGCCCGCGACAAGGGCCTGCGCTGCGTCATGGCTCCCAACGGCACATTGATCACCAAAGAAACCGTGACCAAGATGAAGGAATCCGGCATCAGCCGCTGTTCCATCTCCATCGACGGGCCGGAGAAAGAAACCCACGACCTGTTCCGGGGCGTGCCCGGGGCGTTCGACGCCGCGTTGAACGGCATTGAGTTGCTGAAAGAGCAGGGCATCGAGTTTCAGATCAACTCCACGGTGACCAAGTCCAACCTGTCGCGGTTCAAGGACATCTTCAAGCTGGCCGAACGTCTGGGCGCGGCGGCCTGGCATATCTTTCTGCTGGTGCCCATGGGGCGGGCCGCCCAGATTGCCGACCAGGTGATCACTGCGGCCGAGTATGAGGAAGTGCTCAACTGGTTCTATGACTTCCGCAAAACCACGAGCATGCACCTGAAGGCCACCTGCGCCCCGCACTATTATCGGATCATGCGCCAGCGGGCTCGGGAGGACGGGGTTTCCGTCACTCCGGAAACCTTCGGCCTGGACGCCGTGACCAGAGGGTGTCTGGGCGGCACGGGGTTCTGTTTCATCAGCCATTCCGGGCAGGTTCAGCCCTGCGGCTACCTGGAGCTGGACTGCGGCAACGTGCGCGAAACGCCGTTCCCGGAAATCTGGCGTTCGTCGCGGCCATTCGTGCAGTTCCGCACCCAAAAGGAATACGAAGGCAAATGCGGCATGTGCGAATACCACAAGGTCTGCGGCGGCTGCCGGGCCAGAGCTTACAGCCTGACCGGCAACCACATGGCCGAAGAACCCTTGTGCACCTTCGTTCCTAGAGCATTTTCACTTTGAAAATATTTGTGAAACAATATTGCCGACGGACTTCTCAACAAGCCCGCAAGCGGCATCCGCTTACGCGGTTGCCGGAGCAAATCAACTTCGAAAAGTTGATTTGCTCTAAAAAGGTGGAGCCATGAACCTGAATATCCCCCAAGAGGTGGACGGCGGTGAGGTGACTTCCGTTCCGGCCGGCGACCTGGACGCGCACGACAGGGCCGTTCTGGAGATCATCCAGAGCGGGTTCCCGCTGGAGCCCAGGCCGTATGCCCAAATCGGCCGGCAGGTGGGGCTTTCCGAAGCGGAAACCTTGGAGCGGGTGCGGGCCATGAAGGCCAAAAAGATCATCCGCAGGCTGGGGGCCAACTTTCAGTCGTCCAAGCTGGGGTTTCACAGCACGCTGTGCGCCGCCAAAGTGCCCGACGACAAGATGGAGCGTTTCACGGCCGTGGTCAACGCGCATCCGGGGGTGACGCACAACTATTTGCGCGATCACGTCTACAATGTGTGGTTCACCTGCATCGGCCCTTCGCGTGAAGCCGTGGCCGAAACCCTGGCCGGCTTTGAAAAGGAAACCGGGGTGCCGGTGCTGAACCTGCCTGCCGAGCGCATGTATAAAATTAAAGTTGATTTTCGGATGGATTAGTCTATACGGGCTGTTCCCCGCGCCTTTGCAAAAAAGAAATGCGCGGGGAGGGGGCGGCCCGTTGAGCGCTTTACACCCACCGATTGCTGCGCCGTATATCGGACCAATCAAATGGGTATAGACAAGAAACGTTATCAGGATATAGGCTGTATCGCACAAGGATTCTAATAAGCCTATAATTGAAACGAGTTGTGTGGGGGGGGTACTACGGAGAGTAGTGCCACTGCGTCGAAGCCAAAATGCCCTGGGGGCAAGGTTCGCGACGGACATCAATTTTATATTCTTTACGGGTGGGGACAGCTGTTATGTCCGGATCACCGTCTCTTGCCGGTAGAACGATTCTCGTGGCGGAAAGCAATGCCGTAAGCCGCGAGGTCGCCTGCGGCCTTTTAGCTGAGACCGGAGCCTTTGTGCTGACGGCCGATGACGGCCTGAAGGTCGTCGGCATGTTTTCGCCGGATGTGGACCATCCGCCGCCGGTCGACATCGTCTTGATGGCCGCGCGGATGCCGGGTCTTGATGGGTATGAAATCACCCGTCTGCTGCGGTTGCGTCCGGGGTGCCGTAATTTGCCCATCATCGCCATGCTGGCCCGCGCCGAGCCGGAAGAGCAAAAGCGCTGTCGTATGGCGGGCATGGACGACTATATTAAAAAACCCATTCATCCCCACCGCCTTTACGGCATATTGCGCACGCATCTCCCCGCGGGGGGCAGCCCCCGGCGCACCGGAAAGCCGGCCGTCGATCTGCCCGTTCTGCCGGGTGTGGATGTGCCGGGAGCCGTTGAACGCCTGGCACACAACGTTCCGTTGTACGTCCGTCTGCTGCGGCGGTTTCATGCCGGGCAGGGCAAGGTTCGCAGCGAACTGCAACGGGCCCTCAATTCGGGCGCTTTGGACGAAGCCTTGCGCTTGGCCCACATTCTGGGCGGCATGGCCGGAACCCTGGGGGCCACCGAACTGCTGACCCAGGCCCTGAGTCTGGAAATGGCCCTGCGCGGTGAGCGCGCCGAAGTGCCGATGCTCGGCAACGCGTGTCTGGCCAGCCTTGACCGCTTTGCGGAGTTGCTTGAACGAACCCTTCCGGCCGATGCGCTGACCTCGTCGGTGTGAGCGAGGGGGGGCTTGCCCATTTCGAATGGTTGCGAAGTTTGAAAACCAAAAGGGCGGGGCCGTTCGGCCCCGCCTTTTTTCCGGCAGACGTTCCGCTTAACGTCTTCTAAGCGCCCGGCAAAAGTTCAGCTTTTTCAAAGGAAACAGACCCTAACCGGGAATTTTAAAGAACGCGCGGGCATTGTCGCCGCAGGCGGTCCAGAGTTCTTCCACCGGCATGTTCCGGGCTTTGGCCATGGCCTCGACGGTATAGCCCAGGTTGGCCGGTTCGTTGCGTTTGCCGCGCAAGGGCACGGGCGTCAGGTAGGGGCAGTCGGTTTCGGTCAGCAGGCGGTCCAGGGGCACGGCGGCCACGGCGTCGCGCAGCGCCTGGTTGGCCGGATAGGTGACCGGACCGGGAATGGAAAGGTGCCAGCCCCTGTCCACGATGCGCATGGCCAGAGCGGTGTCGCCGCCGAAGCAATGCCAAAGCAGGGGCCTGCCGGTCATGTCCTCTTCATCGAGCATGAGCATGGTGTCTTCCACGGCGTCGCGGCAATGGATGACCACGGGCATGCCCAAGGTTTTCGCCATTTTCAGTTGGAGCCGGAACATATGGACTTGGCGTTCCGGCGGGCAGTCTTTCCAGTACCAATCCAGGCCGATCTCGCCCACGGCCTTGATGCGCGAGTCTTCGCGAATGATCGCCGCGATCTCGTCGAGTTCCGCGTCTTCGTGCTCGTGGGCCTCAATGGGATGGATGCCGATGCAGAAGAACACGTCCGGGTGGATGTCGAACCGGCGGATATTGTTGCGATACGCCGCCGCGCTCAGGAACACCTGGACGATCTGGGCCGTGCCGGCCGCGCGGGCCCGCTCGATGACTTCGTCCATGTCCTCAAGATAATACTTGCCGCCGATGTGGGCGTGGGCCTCCACCCCGGTGCGGGGCAGAGCCGGCGGAGGAAAAAAAGGTTGTTTTTTGCCGCTCACGTTTTATTCCTTCAAGGGTATTCCGGGGGAAATGATTTCCCCCGGACCCCCTCATGTGTCGGCAAGCCGGCGTTTCACGCCGACTTGCCGACAACGGGGGTGCAGGTGCCGCCCGTGTGGGTCTAGGCTGATCGTTTCATATCGTAGGGTTTCGCAGAGGAATTCCCTCCGCAGCTCTGGCTCAATCCCCTGACAGGGGGTAAGGGGGACGGAGTCCCCCGGTAATAAGTCTAAACTTCTTGCCGGTACTGCAGCGACTGGCGCAGGGTTTCTTTGTCCATGAACTTGACTTCCGCGCCCAAGGGAATGCCTTGGGCCAGCCGGGTGACCCGAACCTGCGGAAACCGCGCTCCCAAGCGGGTACGAATATACACGGCCGTGCTTTCGGCCTCCACCGTGGCTCCCAAGGCCAGAACCACCTCGCGCACCAGGCCTTCGCCCAGGCGGACATCCAGGCGGTCCAACTCCAGGCTTTCGGGGTGCACGTTGTCCAGGGGGGCCAGCAGACCGCCGAGAATCAGATAACGCCCGTGGAAAAAGCCGCCGTCCTCGATGGTCAGCATGCTGTCCCAATCGGCCGTGAGGCAGAGCAGGTCGTCTGAGCGGCCGGGGTCTTTGCAGACCGGGCAGGGGTCGCTTTCGGTCAACGCGCCGCAACGCGAACACAGATGCAGGTTGTCGCGCAGATCGTGAATGGCCCGGCCCAGGCGGCGGGTTTCAGACTCCGGCCACTTAAGGAAAGTCATGGCGCAGCGCAGGGCGGACTTGGGTCCGAGGCCGGGCAGGCGGGCCAGCTGGTCGACCACGGCTTGGAGGGGTTCGGGGAGGCGTTGCAAAGCGGGCTCCTGAGTCGATTTCAAAGATGAACGCAGGCCGAAAACCGGCCGACCGGGCGGAGGTTCGCCGCGAGTCGGCCGTGTGTTTTCGGCCTGAACAGACGCTACATTCCGGGCAGCTTCAACCCGCCCGTGACGGTCGCCATTTCTTTTTCCGCCAGTTCGCGGGCGAGGCGCAGGGCGTCGTTTGTCGCCGCGCGGACAAGATCCTGCAGCAACTCGAGATCTTCCGGGTCCACGCAGGCCTTGTCGATGAGCACATCGGTGATTTCCTGCCGACCCGTGGCCGTAACCCGGATCATGCCGCCTCCGGCCGAGCCCGTGACCCGGAGGCCGCCGAGCTCTTCCTGAACCCGCAGCATCTTGCTTTGCATTTCCTGCGCTTGGCGCAGCATGTCGTCCAATCCCTTCATGAAAGGGCTCCTTTGTGGGAAAAGCGGCCCGCCCGTCTATTTCTTTCTGAGAAAGACGACGCGGGAACCGTCGGGTTTATGCATTTCAATCTTGTCGTCCGACACGTACTTCCAAATAAGGTTTCCGGTGGCGCCGGTGCGTTCGTCGCGGGTTGTCATCTTCATACCGCCGCCGCTGATGGGTTCGTAGCCTGTGATGGTGATCCGCACGTTGCCGTCGGCCTTTTTCGAGATCATGACCCGGGCCTCGGTGTTGATGGCGATGCCGCTCATGCGTTCCCGAACTTTCGCCGTCACCTGTGCTTTATACTCTTCCGTCGCTTTGGGGAAGGTTTCGTTGACCAAGGTTTCAACGTCGGGCGTCCAGTCGCCGTCGAGCCAGGAAACTTCCGAGGCGAAAGCGGAAAACGCGCACACCGCCAGAACCGAGAGCGACAACAGAGCACGGGAAAGAAGAGGGCGGAGCATCACGAAATCCTTGTGGTTGCGGTGAAAAACGAAGCGCAACGGGCAAAGCCGAAGGGCCGGGCCTGCGTATCCAAGGGAACGGTCAAGGCGCGGCCGCTCGGTATCTCAGCGCCGGACCCAGGGCAAAACGTTCTTTCCGTCGGAGCTCGTCACGCCGGTGGCCGGAGCCGAGGCAGAGGTCACCATGCCGATCGCGCCGTCGGGCAGACGCTTCCACTCGACAACGCTGATGCCGCCCGCCTGGCCTTTGCCGTGCAAAATAATCGTGTCCGGGTCCGGGGTTTCCCTTTTCACGAACGCCGGCTTGCTCACCCCGTCGCCGGAAGCCGTCATCATGGTTCCTTCCGCCGTGTCCACCCGCATGTGTCGGGGAACGCCCCTGGCGAACTCCTCGATCATGGCTTGGCGATCGCTCGGAGAAAGGCCGGGCTCCATTTTATCGATGATGGTTTCCGAGTCCGGCCCCCAGACGCCGTCCAGCCACGTGGCGGCGGAGGAGGTCCCAACGCCGGCGCAGATGAGGCAAAGAACAAGCGCCGGCAGGAAGAGTGTACGGTTGAGCATGGTCTTCTCTGCGGATGGGGAGAGCGGCAAACGGCGCGGTTCAGCGCCCGAAATCGAGCACGTCGGCCCCCAGCACGGCCTTGGCCGTCCGCACCAGGGGGTGATCGTCGACTTCTTTCCGCAACTCGTCGCGGTTGAGCGTTGCAATACGCGGCGGAGGGCCGACCTCCACAGGAATATCCCGTCCATACAGCGAACGCGCGGTTGCCGTGATCAGATCGCGCACGACCGGTTCGTTCAGGCGTTCGGCCGTAAAACCGTCGCGGGGGGTGAGCAGAATGCCCTCGGGCCTGTTTTCGGCCTCGGCGGCCCGGGCCACGGCCGTAAACCAGCCGGGCGCATCCCGCTCGACGGCGTGGGCCACCAGATCCTCCCAGCGGGGAAAGATCGGCTCGGCGTCATCGTCGGAGGCGGGGGCTTCCGCATAAGCGGGGTCATCGGGGTCAAAGTCGGGCAGCGGGGGGCCTTCCGGCCCGTCCGTTCCGGTCGGCTCCGGGCGCGTGGCGGCGTTCGTTGCGGTGGGGCCGGATTTTGCCGCCTCCGAAGCGCGTGGGGCAGATGCGCCGGGTTCCGGCCGGGGCTTGGCCTCGACGGGTGCGGGCTTGGGCGCAGGGGCGGGGGAAGCCGCCGGCGAAGGAGCTGAGGGCGAAATCGGGGGTGTGGAGGCTGTAATCGAAGGGGCGGAACGCTCAGCCCGCTCCGGGCTCACGGATTCAGGAGTTTTTTTTTCCGCCGGAGCCGAAGGCGCGGGCCCTTTGGGCATGGTCCGTCGGCCGATGGCCGAAAGCTGCTCAAGCGAGAGGAGCTGGGGCAGAACGCACAGGTTCAGCACCAGCAGTTCCAGGCCCAGGGCCGGCTCCAGGCTGGTCAGAATGCGCCGGCCGGCGTCCAGAGTCATCTGCCAGGAAGCATGCAGTTGGGTGAGGGAAAAACGCTCCGCCTGGGCAAGGAGGGCGCGGGCTTCTTCTTCCGGCAGATCGACCACGGCCAGACCCGCTCCGCCCGCTTGGCGCAAGATGAAAAGATTGCGCCACAACTGGGCCAGTTCGCGCAGGAAAAAACCCATGTCCAGGCCTTGGTCCAGCAGGGTGCGCAGCAGAGTGACCGCGGCCGGGGTGTCGGCGGCCTGCACGGCGTCCAGCAGGGCGGCAAAGGCCTCCTGCCCGGCCAAACCGAGCACGGAACGCACGCCCGTTTCGGTCAGTTCCGTTTCCCCCAAAGCCAGGGCCTGCCCCAGAAGAGACATGGAATCGCGTACGCTTCCGGCTCCGCGCCGGGCCAGCAGGCGCACGGCCGCCGCTTCATACGACAGGCCTTCCTGTTGGAGCACGTTTTCCAGGTGAGTGGCCAGGGCGGCTTCCGGCAGGGGCTTGAAGACGAAATGCTGGCAGCGGCTGATGATCGTGGGTGGGAACTTGTGCGGTTCCGTGGTGGCCATGATGAAGGTCACGTGGCGCGGCGGTTCCTCCAGCGTTTTCAACAACGCGTTGAACGCTTCGCGCGAGAGCATGTGGGCTTCGTCGATGATGAAAATCTTATAGCGCCCGTTCATGGGGGCGTAGCCCACGTCTTCCTTGAGCCGGCGGACGTCGTCGATGCCCCGGTTGGAAGCGCCGTCGATTTCCACCACGTCGACCGACGAGCCGCCCGCCGTGGCCCGGCACCGGTCGCACGTGCAGCAGGGCTCGGCCGTGGGGGCCGTGCGACAGTTCAGGGCCTTGGCGAAAATGCGGGCGATGGTCGTTTTGCCCACGCCGCGTGTGCCGCTGAGCAGATACGCCGGAGCGACCTTATCCTCCAGCGCCGCGCGGGAAAGGATCGCTTTGATCGTTTCCTGCCCGGCGACCTGGGCGAAGGTCTGCGGTCTGTATCGTGCGGTAAGGGCCTGACTCATGCTGCCACCATCAAAAAAGGAATGTCCGGAACGCTACCCAAGGGGGCGGCGAAGGTCAAGCCCGAAGGGCGGGGAACAAAGAGAACGGTGAAGCTTGGCGGCGTACATAAGGGGTTTTGCCGCGACTTCGTCATGCTTGGGGGGCTTTGGAGTGTTGTCGTAAAGCTTGCCGGGACGTTGTCCCGGACCCTACCGGGGGAAATGATTGACTCGGCACATTGTGTGCCTCGCCCTTCGGGCGCCGTTGGAAGACCTCCGGCGTCCATCCGGCTTCCTGCCGGATGAGCCCCCGGCCCCCCTTATTGAGTCTCCGGCATACAGTGCGACGGCGAAAGCGGCTCAATCAAGCAAGGAGAGGCTTTCGCCGAAAGAAAGATTTTTGGGGGTCTTAACCGCGCGGCGTGGTCTACGCAGGCCATGCCTTTCCGGTGCATTCCGGCCGGGTCGGATACCCGGAACGTCTCTGCACCCGGCCGGAATGCTTCGAAAAGCTTCGGTACCGGTAACGTGCCGAACCGTCGAAGGTGACAATTCGGCAGAGACACCCGTCTCCATGCCGGCATTGAAGAAATGGTCGGATTTGCCGTCAGACAAGGAAGGCGAAGCTGTGCGCGATGGGGCTGGGCTCTTCGGCCCCGCCCCGGAGCGCACAACGAGCCTGACGAAGTATCACGGCAAATCCGACCATTTCTTCAGCAGAGTTTGGAGCCATTGGGGACGGGTCTGTCCGGCACGGCCATGACGATGCGCCCGACCTCGTCGGCAAAACCGGTGAGCAGAAATTCGGACATGAACGGCCCAATCTGTCTGGGGGGAAAATTGACCACTCCGACGATTTGTCGGCCGACAAGCTCTTCGGGCGTATACAGGGCGGTTATTTGCGCGCTGGCCTTTTTTTCGCCGATCTCCGGCCCGAAGTCGGCCCAGACCTTGTAAGCGGGTTTGCGGGCTTCCGGAAACGGCTCGACCCGGACAATCGTGCCCACACGCAGTTCCACGGATTCGAAATCGCTCCAGGTGACGGTCTTCATGGTATTCTCCTCGGTTAGCCGGTGTGTGAAAGAGTATAGCGGGCCGGCTGGCGGGATACAAGTCGTCGGTGATTTGAATGGCTATCGATTGCTTTCCGAATGCTTTATGAATTGATATTGACGATACCTGAGAAGATATCGCCAACATATTTTTCGGCAAGTTACCGACACAGGAGCTTTTGAAAGCATTCCGGCAGGGTGCAGAGACGTTTCGGGTATCCGATCCGGCCGGAATGTGGCGGAGGGGTCTATACCCACGTTACACCACAGCGCATCGCCAGAGCCTAAAAATATCTCTTCTGATGAGAGGTTCGGCCCGGCATACTGCCGCCAATATCGCAAGAGGTGCAATTCCCCAATCGAGGGGGTTCGGGGGAAATCATTTCCCCCGATGGGGGAGCGGGGCGAAGCCCCGGTAGACCATTTCCCCTGCCAAAAAAGTTCGAGGGGGCGAAGCCCCCTCGAAAACTCGCCAAAACCGTTCCCTTCCTCTTACCCTCTCATCGTTCTTACGGCGTTCAGCACGGCCAGCAGGGCCACGCCCACGTCGGCGAACACGGCTTCCCAGAGCCCGGCGATGCCGACCACGCCCAGGGCCATGAAGGCCAGCTTCACGCCGAGGGCCAGGACGATGTTTTCCCGCACCACCCGGCGCACCTTGCGGGCCAGGGTGAGCAGAGCCGGGATTTTGGCCGGGGAGTCGTTGAGGATGACCACGTCGGCTGCTTCGACGGCGGCTTCCGCGCCGAGGCGGCCCATGGCGATGCCCACGCGGGAGAGCGCCAGGATGGGGGCGTCGTTGATGCCGTCGCCGACAAAGGCGATGCGCGAGGGGTCGCCCAGGCGTCCGGCGGCGTCGACCTTGCCGTCGGGCATGAGGCCGGCTTCAAAGCCGTCCAGGCCGGTTTCGCGGGCCACGAAGGCGGCGGATGCTTCGTTGTCGCCGGTCAGCATGTGGGTGCGGATGCCCATGCCCTTCAGCTTGCCGATGGCCCCTTTGGATTCAAGCTTGATGGTGTCGGAAACCACAATCCGCCCCAGAACCCGGTCGTTTTCGGCCACGTAGACCACAGTGCCCATGGTGGGGGTTTCCTGCGGGTCCAGGCCTTCCTGAAGCAGCAGACGCCCGGCTCCGGCCAGATAGATGCGGCCGCCGACTTCCACTTTCAGACCCATGCCGGGGAATTCTTTGGCTTGAACCGTGGCGGATTCGGCCTCGGCGATTTCGTTTTTGAGGCCGTTCACGGCGGCGTAGATGATGATGGAGCGGGCGGCCGGGTGGTTGGAGTGAGCTTCGGCCCGGACGGCGGCCCGCAGCAGGTCGTCGGCCGTGACGCCTTCCCGGGGCTCGACTGCGGTGACTTCAAACACGCCCTTGGTCAGGGTGCCGGTTTTGTCGAAAATGACCGTGTCCACGTGAAGCACGGCGTCGAGCACGTTGCCGCCCTTTACCAGGATACCCCGGCGCGAGGCCGCGCCGATACCCCCGAAGTAGCCGAGGGGGATGGAGATGAGCAGGGCGCAGGGGCAGGAAATGACCAGCATGACCAGGGCGCGGTAAATCCATTCGCCCCAGGTCGCGCCGGGCAGAACGAGGGGCGGCAGCACGGCCACGGCAAGGGCGGTCAAGGTCACGGCCGGGGTGTACCAGCGGGCGAAGCGGGTGATGAAGCGTTCGGTGGGCGACTTGCGCGCGGCCGCGTGCTCGACCATCTCGAGAATGCGGGCCATGTGGGTGTCGGCGAACGGCGCGGTCACGCGCACGGTGATCGCCCCTTCCAGGTTGATGGCCCCGGCCGGGACGAACGAGTCGGCCATAACCTCTACCGGCACGGATTCGCCGGTCAGGGGGGCGGTGTCGACCTGGGAAGAGCCGGAAATCACCAGACCGTCCAGGGGAATCTTTTCGCCGGGAAGCACGCGGACGACGGCGTCGACGGCCACGGCTTCCACAGGCATTTCGACGGCGCGGCTGTCTTCGACGACCCGGGCCGTGGTCGGCTTGGAGGCCAACAGGCTGCGGATGGACTTGCGCGAACCGGCCAGGGCGCGGTCCTGGACGTACTCGCCGATACGGTAGAAGAGCATCACGCCCACAGCCTCGCCGAGCTTGCCCAGGCACACCGCGGCCACGGTCGCGCCGCACATCAGCGTGAATTCGTTGAAAATATCGCCTTTGCGCATGGCCGTGAAGGCTTCCCCGAACACCGAGAAGCCGCAGAGCACATAGGGGATGCCGAAGATCGCGTACAGGGCCCAGGGGCCGAAGGAGGCGGCGATGGAGTCCTCGGCGATCATCGCGGCGGCATAGATCACCCCGCAGATGGAAAGAAAAATCAGTTCCCGCCGGGGATCATGCGATTCTCCGTGGCTGTGGCCGTGATCATGGCCGTGGTCGTGCGAGGCGCAGCAGGAGCAGGAAGAGCAGGATGAAGCCTCGTCGGCTTCAGGCAGGCATTGTTGATCGGCGCAACTCATGATGGGCTCCAAAATCTCAGGGTTGGGTCTCTTCGGCGTCGGGGACGAGAGAGTGAATGAAGGGGGAGTGGCGGTCCTCGCCGGGCTCTTCGGCGCAGCCTTCGGACTGGAGGATTTGCTTGAGACGCTGTTCGTCGGCGGCAAGTTCCGGGCTGTTCTTCAGGCTTTCAAAAACAAAATGCAGGGCTTCCCGCACATAAATCGGGGCCGATTCAGAGTCGGCCGTGCGGTAGTGCACCCACTTGCCTCGACGTCTGCCTTCGATCAGCCGGGCTTGGCGCAGAATCGACAGGTGTTTGGAGGTGGTGGAAGGGGCCAGATCGAGCAGGCCGGTGACCTGACAAACGCACAGTTCCCGCCCGCGCAGAGCGGCCAGAATGCGGACCCGGTTTTCATCGGTCAGGGCGCGGACCACGGTCATAAAATGGAACATGGCAACCTCATTTCGACTATTCGTCATTTCGTCGTGTGACGAAATATAGAACTAAAGACAAAAATGTCAAGTGGAAGGCACATGCGCCGCGAGGGAAGGCCGCTGCCGGCGGATGGGGGGAGGCATTGCCCCGCACTATCCGGGGTCGGCGAGGGATACACTCAAGGCGCCTCGGGCATGTGCTTTTTCAAGGGTGGAGTCAAAATATTTCGGATGAATAAAGTATTATTTATCGCGTGTATGCCGATATAAAACACAATTTTTGTTTATATTTCAAAGGCTATCCTTTTTTTGCAACAATCGCTTGCGAAAAAACAAAAATATATTAATATTAATTTAGTCCGAATTTGGGGGCCGCGCTACGAACGTGGTCGCTCGACGCGGCGGGCTCAGTCGGGGAAGACAATCTTTTGATACACGGTGGACTGGTGCACCACGGCGGCCATAAGGCCCACGGACAAGCCGAACATCAGGGTGCCCACAACGCCTTCCATGGCTCCCACAAGCCGCAGTGCGGGTGAAAGCAGCACGTCGCCGTATCCGATGGTGGTATAGCTGGTCAGCGAGAAATACAGGGCGGTCTCAAAGTCGGGCAGGCCTGCGGGGTGCAGAGCGTAAAGCGCGGCCCAGATCGCCGCCTCCAGGGTGTGGAGCAGCAAAAGCATCAGTACCGCTTCAATAAAAATATACCCGCTCAGCGCATTCGCGTGGTGTTGCCGTTGGTGGGCGGCCTTGTTGTGTCGGCGGAGCATCAGAATAAGGCGGTAGGCATATGTGCCGTGGGTCAGCACGGTGCCCAGGGTGCAGAGCAGCGCCCACAATATCTGAATCAGCATGGCGAAATCCTTCACGGCTTTTGGCGGGGGCCGGCGGCTTTCCGCAGGCCATGCGGCATGGTTGGCAAAAAGGATGCTCCAAACCGACTTCATTGGCAAGGCGGTCAAATATGGGGGCTGTCGACGGGTTTTGTCGGAACATCGCAACAGAATAACTGTATGTTGTTTTATAATGTGGGCATATATAATATACAATTCCATTGTTTAAAAAATATGAAAATGTATAAATTGCCATGTATGGTAATTGATGGAGTAAGTATTGCACGATAATTTATATGCAAATATGCTATCTTGATGTGTTTTTTTAATATGTAAATTCATGGTAATATGCAAGTTTGTATTTGTATAAAATTTTTTATGAAACGAATAATTCGTACTAAAATGCATTGAATTTTTTTTTTTGGCCGAATATAGAATCAAGAAATCCTTTTTGTGGAGAATGAATATTCTCTGTAAAGGAGTACAGAAACGCTTTAAAGGCGGTTGGCTCCGCATAGAGCCTTGGAGAATCTTTTTATGTCCCCCAAGAACAATTCACTTCCACCACAGACTTCCACGCCGCTCAAGCAACTGGTGCCAGCCCCGGCGTCGGGTACCTCCGTCACCGTGACCGCCGCACCGAATAAGGCGCTGGAACTGGGGTTTAATCCCGGCACGGCGACCCTTCTGCATGAGGGAAACAACCTCGTCTTCAAGCTGGACAACGGTGCCGTGGTCACCTTGACCGACTATTTTGCGGTCGGTAAAAAACCGTTGCCGACTCTTCTGTTGCAGGACGGGACCGAAGTTCGGCTTCAGGATCTGAATCCCGATCTGGACCTGACGACCGCCGCCGGTCCGACCGTCGCTCCGCCTCAGGGAGGCGGCACGCATTATGAGTCCGATCCGGGCGACCTGATTGGCGGCCTGGATCGCTTGGGTTCTCTCGGCACCGATTACTGGGGCCGCGAAACAAAGCCGGTGGAGTACATTCGGGGTGATGCGCGCGCGGCCGGGGTGGACGCGACGCCGTTCGCAGCGGTCATAACTATCAGGCCCCTGCCGCCTTCGCCGTCCGATCCGCAATCGCCGCCGACCCCCGGCGACACGCCGCCCGCCCTTCCCCCCGTTGATCCTCGGTATTACTCGGCGCTTGATCCCGATTCAAATTTGACGCTGAACGAAGGCTGGTTGCCGGGCGGCACCCGCAATGCCGACGGGAGCGGGGGGTCGACCCTCAGCGGTACGGTAGGCTTCGTCATCGACACCAACGACGGTCTGGCGGCGATCACCATCAACGGCGTCACCTATCAGGTGGTGGACGGAAAGCTGCAGGGGTTCACGCCCATCGTCGATCCGAACGGCTCGTTTCATTCCCCGGAGATCGTTCAAAACCCCGACGGCACCTACACCTTCACCCTGATATATACCCTTGAGTCTCCCTATCATCATAAGGACACGCAGGGGGCGAACACGGAATGCACCGTCACTCTGGATGTTTCCGCCGCCGGCAACAGCGGAATCACAACCGAGACGGCCCATGCGAACATTTTCATCATAGACGACGCGCCGAACGCGGTCGCCGACACGGGAACGTTGGCCGAAGCGGACCGCATCCTGATGGTGGACGCGGCCGGCGGGGTGCTGGCCAACGACAGCCTGGGCGCGGACTCCAAAGGCGTGGACAAGGAAGTCAAAGGCGTGGCGGCCGGTTCGGACACGGGCGTGGAAAACACGGGCAACGTGGGAACCGAAGTGCAGGG
>JAVBMX010000069.1:0-34802 GCA_031551885.1 Desulfovibrio sp. | reverse complement strand
CCATGCTTGATGACATAAATGATGCCGCTGATGACTTTCAGGTCATCGACACGCGAAATGCCGTGTGAAAGTGGAAAGAAAGGCTTGATACGCTCAAGTTGCTCGACAGAAAGATAGAAAAGTTGGCTCATTGCGCCCTCCCTGAGCACAACTAACCAACTTTTTTACTTTTTGCAATTAATGAGTCCTAGGCCTAAATCATACCTGGAAGGCGGGTGTTGCGGCCTTCCGCTCGACCCTTCCTGGCGAAGTTGTCTGTCGGCACGTCGGCAACGCTTGACACAGAACGCGTTTCCAGACATAAAAGCGCAACGCAATTCACCGGGAGGCCCGTATGTGGGATATCTTCGTGCATCGCTTGAACTTCTCACCTGACGCCGTTGTGGGTGTTTCCCTCATCGGCATTTACTTTGTAATCATCGTGTGGGCCGCCGCCATGCGCATCAAACGCGGCGAGCACATGCACCACTAAGCCGACACGTTTGTGTTCCGGCTTCCTTGGTTGCTTGTGGCAAGGAAGCGGAGATGCCGTGCGGTTTGGGAGTTTTTGCCGAAAGGGCGTTTGCCGCTCGACCGATTTGGCCGTGCGTTTGTTTGTCGGCGCGCGGCTTTTTCGTTGGGTGAGCTTTTAAAGTTTATTTTGTCCCGGCAAAGTCCTTGACTTCCACCGCCGGCAGGTATACAAGCCTGTTTCTCTTTTCCTGGAGGAAAACCGATGTACGCGATTATTGAAACCGGCGGCAAGCAGTTCCGCGTTGAAGAAGGCGCCAAGCTGCGCGTCGATTCCCTGGCCGCCGAAGTCGGCGCCGAAATTTTCCTGGACAAGGTTCTGATGCTCGGCGGCGGCAAAGTCTCCGTGGGCGCGCCTTTTATTTCCGGGGCCAAAGTCACGGCCAAAGTTCTGGAACACGGCCGGGGCGAAAAGATTCGGGTGTTCAAGAAGTGGCGCCGCAACGATTCGCGCCGCATGCAGGGACACCGGCAAAACTACACCGACATTCAAATCACCGCCATCACGGCCTGATTTGTCAAGGAGCGGACGACATGGCACATAAAAAAGCAGGCGGCAGTTCACGCAACGGTCGCGATAGTCAGGGACAGCGTCGGGGCGTCAAGCGTTTCGGCGGCCAGAACGTCATTTCCGGCAACATCATTGTGCGCCAGCTCGGCACCAGAATCCACCCCGGTGCGGGCGTGGGCATGGGCCGCGACTACACCATTTTCGCCACCTGCGACGGCGTGGTCAAGTTTGAAAAGTACACCCGCAAAAACCGGGTGCAGACCCGCGTTCACGTGGTGCCCAAGGCCTAGCGGTTCGGGGTTGTATTGTTTCGGGGCAAAGGCGAGGCGCTTTTGCCCCGTTTTTTTATCTGAAAGGTGATCTATGCGATTTGTGGATGAAGCCGTCATTACCGTGCGTTCCGGCAAAGGCGGGCATGGCTGCGTGTCGTTCCGCCGGGAAAAATTCGTTCCCCGAGGCGGCCCGGACGGCGGCAACGGCGGCGACGGCGGCAACGTGCTGGTGCGGGCGTCTTCGCGCCTGCACTCGCTGTATGACTTCCGGCTCAAGCGTCTGTACGAGGCGGAAAACGGCAGGCCCGGGCAGGGATCGCAGTGCCACGGCAGAAATGCTCCGCAGCTCGTACTGGATTTGCCCGTCGGCACGCAGGTCTATTCTTTGGAAGCCGGGCGGCGCGGCCGTTTGCTCTGCGACCTTTCCGAGAACGGCATGGAGATCGTTGTGGCCCAAGGTGGCCGGGGCGGCAAAGGCAATGAGCACTTCAAAAGCTCGACCATGCGCGCGCCGCGTTTTGCCCAGCCGGGCGAGCCGGGTGAGGAAGCGACCCTTGGTTTGGAGCTGAAGATTCTGGCCGACTGCGGCTTGCTCGGTCTGCCCAATGCGGGCAAATCCACGTTCATTTCCAAAGTTTCCGCCGCCAGACCGAAGATCGCCCCTTACCCCTTCACCACCATCGAACCCAACCTGGGAGTGATGCTCGATGATGCCGATCCCACCCGGCGTATGATCATTGCGGACATTCCCGGCCTCGTTGAAGGCGCGCATGCGGGAACCGGTCTTGGGCATAGGTTTTTGCGACATGTCGAGCGCAACCGTTTTCTTGTTCATATTTTGAGCGCGGAGGATGCCGGCGGCGATGACCCGTTTGCCGGATTCGCCCTGATCAACACCGAATTGGCGCTTTTTGATAAAGAATTGGCCCGCCGGCCGCAGTTGCTGGTGCTCAACAAGATCGATCTGCTTTCGGAAGATGAGCGCGAAGCCTTGCGCAGCGAAGCCGAACGGCGGGATATGCGTCTGTTCCTGATTTCCGCCAAGACCGAAGAGGGCATGGAAGAAGTGCTCGAAGCCATGTGGCGCATGCAGATCGAAAGTGCCGCTCCGACCCCTTCGGAAGTGTTCGCCGGTCCGGAGCCCTTTGCCGATGATGATGCCGAAGATTCGGATGAGGCCACGGAAGTCGTTTACCGACATTAGCATACCGTTTCGCGCTGTTTGCAACGGCCGCCGACCCGTCTGTGAACCGACGGCGGCGGCCTTTCCTGTTCGCATCGAATCTCCGCAACAGGGTCGCCCGGTTGACCGGAAAGCCCACCGTGGTATACTGCGCGTTCAAACTGTGCGGTCGGTAGGCCGTTCGACCTTGTCACGCAACGGATTCGGGTTTGATGGTGAAACAATTACGCGTACTTATCGCCGAGGATGATCCCGTCGGCGCTCGGCAGGTGAGCCTTCTTGTCGAACGGGAAGGGCACATCGTTCTCGGTGTCGTCAGTCGTGGGTCCGAGGTGCTTGCGGCCGCTGCGGAGCACAAACCGGACGTCGTTTTGATGGACGTCCATCTGGCCGATGACGTGACGGGCATTTCCGCCACCCGGAATCTTTTGCGGCGTACCCCGGTGCCGGTGGTGGTCATTTCCGGCACGGACAGCCGGGAAGAAATGGAGGCCATCGCCGCCAGCGGCGCTTTGGGCTACATCAAAAAGCCCGTTTCCATCGAAGAACTGCGGGTCAACCTGCGCCTCGCCCTCCACCAGAATGAGGTGCTGCAAAAGCTTCGTTCCAGCGAATTGCTGCACCGCAGCATTTTCGACAACGCCGCCGTAGGTATTTATGTGGGGCATCCGGATGGCTTTTACCTTTCGGTCAACCACGCCTTTTCCGAAATGCTGGGCTATGCGGGCCCGGCCGAGCTGTTGCGCTTGGTGCATTCCATGGACGAACAAATCTATGAGGAAAAAGGCCGACGCGAGGCTCTGCTGGAACGTTTGCGCCGGGGAGAGGCCGTACGCGACTTTGAGTCTTCGGTTCTTGGCCGGGACGGCGATTTGCTCTGGGTTGCCGAGCACGTGACGCCGGGCTTTAATGAAAACGGCGAACTGGACCACTACGAAGGCGTGGTCATCAACATCACCGACCGCAAGCGCGCCGAAGATTCCCGCAACTTGGCCTACAATCTGTTGCAAAATACCGTGGACGCCGTCTCGGGCGGCATCGTGGCGACGGACCTGGACGGCAACATCATTTTGTCCAACAAGACGTTTGCCGAGAGCTTGGAGCGGCATTGCCCGGAGGGGGCGTTACACTTTTCCGGTCCGGCGGCCGATATTTTTGAGCGCTTCCGGCGGGAATTTGAACGGCACGGGGCAAAAGCGGAACTGCGGGAGTCGGCCTTTATTGCCGGGACGGATACCGAGATTCCCCTGGTGATGAGCCCGTATCTGGATCGTCGGGGGGCGCTGCTGGGCGCGGTATTTCTTCTGGACCACGCCAAGTAGACCTACGGCGAAGAAGGGTCGCCTGTGCGACTGGCGAGGCTTAAGAGTTTTCAACGGAAGGTCTCGCGTACGGCAGACGTCAGGTGTCGCAAAAAAGGAACCACCTCCACAGAGGCGGTTCCTTTTTTGTTCCGGCGTCGTTGAAAACAACGCCGACAGAGCCTCAATGCCTCAGACCGTCTCGCACCGTATGCCCAAAGCGGGCCAAATCGTGGATGACCGTAATCCCGGCAGCCTTCATGGCCGCGACTTTGTCGGAGCCTTTGCCTTTGCCGCCGGAAATGACCGCTCCGGCGTGCCCCATACGTTTGCCCGCAGGGGCGTGCAGCCCGGCGATGAAGCCGAATACCGGCTTGGGGTAGGCCGTTTCTTGAATATAAGCGGCGGCCTGTTCCTCGGCCTCGCCGCCGATTTCGCCGATCAGGCAGACGGCTTCGGTTTCGTCATCTTCGCGGAACAGCTTGAGCGCGTCGGTGAAGCTCAGGCCCGCCACCGGGTCGCCGCCGATGCCGAGGCAGGTGCTCTGCCCGACGCCGAGGCGGGAGAGTTGGTACACCGATTCGTACGTCAATGTGCCCGAGCGGCTGACGATGCCCACGGGCCCGCGTTTATGGATGTAGCCGGGCATAATCCCGATTTTGCAGCGGTCCACGGTGGTCACGCCGGGGCAGTTGGGGCCGAGCAACACGGCCCCGCGCGAGCCCATAAAGGCGCGGCAGCGCACCATGTCGAGCACCGGAATGTGCTCGGTGATCAGCACGGTCAGGCGAATGCCGGCCGCTGCAGCCTCGCAGGCGGAATCAGCCGCCGCTCCGGCCGGGACGAAGATTACTGAGACGTCCGCGCCGGTTTCCCGCACGGCCTCGGCCACGGTGTTGAAGACCGGCAGACCCAGGGCAGTGCCGCCGCCTTTGCCGGGCGTGACCCCCGCGACGACCTTGGTGCCGTATTCCAGCATTTTCTCGGCATGAAACGAGCCTTCCCGACCGGTCAGTCCCTGGACCACAACCCGGGTGTTTTCGTCGATCAAGATACTCATGCGCGGCCTCCGGCGGTTTTTTCCACAATCAGGCGCACGGCCTCGGCCATGTCGGAAGCACTGAAAAAGCCAAGACCGGAGGATTCCAGCAGGGCGCGGGCTTCTTCCACGTTGGTGCCTTCCATGCGCACCACCACGGGCAGGCGCAGGTTCAGGCTTCGGGCCGCTTCGACAACGCCTTTGGCCACGATGTCGCAGCGCAGGATTCCTCCGAAAATGTTGATCAAGACCCCGCGCACGCCGGGATCGGCCAGCATGATCTCAAAACCGCGCCGCACGGATTCGACGTCCGCGCCGCCGCCGGCGTCCAGGAAGTTGGCCGGTTCCGCCCCGGCCTGCTTGACCGCGTCGATGGTGGCCATGGCCAGACCCGCGCCGTTGACCATGGTGCCCACCCAGCCGTTCAGGCGCACGTAGTTGACGCCGAGTTCGGCGGCTTTGCGCTCCAAGGGGTCCATCTCGTCGGGGTCTTTGAGGGCCGCGATTTCCGGCCGTCGGGGCAGGGCGCTGTCGTCAAAGGTAATTTTGGCGTCCAGGGGAACAAGCGCGCCGTTTCCGGTCAGGGCCAGCGGGTTGATTTCCAGCAACAAGGCGTCTTTTTCCAGGCAAAAGCGAATCAGCTTGTCCACCAGGTCGACGCCTGCTCGCAGGTACGTGGGCTCCAGCCCTAAATGAAGCAGAGCCTGCCGGGCCTGGAACGGCCAAAGATGCAAGTCGGCGTCCAGGTTGAGGCTGAGGATGCGCTCAGGGTGGGTGACGGCGGTTTCTTCAATGTCCATGCCGCCGTCGGGAGAAGCCACCAGGCACAGCGTGCGGTCGGAACGGTTGAGAACAACGGCCAGATACAATTCGCGTCGAATATCCACGCCTTCTTCAACCAGTACTTTATGTACGAGCTTGCCCGCCGGACCGGTTTGCGGGGTGACCAGGGTCATGCCGAGCATGGTTTCGGCCGCCGTGCGGACTTCTGCCGGGGTTTGGCAAAGTTTGGCTCCGCCGCCTTTACCGCGCCCGCCGGCATGGATTTGGGCCTTGACCATCCAAGGTCCGCGTTCCGCCGCGCCGGCCGCGTTCTCGGCTTCTTCCGGCGTATGGGCCACCGTGCCGCGCGGCACGACGACCCCAAATTCGGCAAGCAGTTCTTTGGCCTGATACTCGTGGATATACATGCCGCCTCCCCGTTGAAGGTTCATCGGGAAATCCCGCTCTGTGGGAACGATATAGAAAACGTTTTCGCTTGGCAAAACCGGATGTCCGGACGTCCGCCATGCCGCTTAGAGCGGATTGACATTGAAAATGTTCATCTGCTCTGGTGGACGCGTAAGCGTGCCGCCCGGCCGATTGGAGCGTAGCGTGTCTTTCCTCGAAAGCGTGGCAACAAACAACTTACGTGTCCCTGTTTCCCGCTTGCGGGCTCGTTCGGAAGCCTGTCGGTAATATGTCCAGAGACAATTTCAAAGTGAAATTGCTCCAACGTGGCGTGGAAAATCCGTTTCACAGTGCTCCCGCCGTGCTTGTCGGCAAAGTCCGCGCAGGTGCGGACCATTGCCGACAGTGGGGGGGGGCCGGGCGCCGCCTGCGTTGCCGTGAGACGCCGTTGTTCCATCTCGGGAGTTCTGAGGGAGAAAACCCGCAGGAGCCCCGGCTCAATCCCCCGGCCCGCCGAAGGCGACCTCTCCTTTGAACAACCTCTTGCTCCAATCCTCGACTTCGGCTGTTTCCAGGCGGCGGGCGAAGAGACGCTTCCACGATTCGGCCAGACACGGCAGCCCGGCGGCTTCGCGCAACTCGGACGGCTCCAGGCAGGGAGCGTGAAGCATCCGGAGCAGGCGGCTCAACGGCCAGGAAGGCAGGGGGCGGTCTTGAAGCGCGAGATGATCGCCGGCCTGGACGTCGCCGCCTTCCAGCACCCGGTAATACCAGCCGGTCAGGCCTTGCTCCTGCATGAGCGAGGCGATGTTTGGCCTGCCCAGGCGGAAGTTGAGCTTCCAGCAGGGCTGCCGTGCCTGGGACACCTGAATCAGCGTCGTTCCCAGGCGAAAGGTGTCGCCAAGGCAGACGGTGTGTTCGGTCGATCCAAGGGTGGAGATGTTCTCGCCGAAGGCTCCCGGGACGCTGAGCACGGGCAGCGGCCCGCACAGCTCTCTCCAGAAGCCGTAATGCTCAAAGGGATAGTGGTGCAGGGCCTTGTCGGGCCCGCCGTGATGGCGGAGGTCGCCGTGAAAGTCGTCGGCGATGCCCTCCGTTGTGATCCGCACGGGGAACGGCAGGGGAATTTTTTCGATGCCGGTGGGCTCGCGATCCGGGCCGATATTTCCCCGGATGCCCCGCAACAATGTGACGGCGGTATGGGACATGGCGACACGCTTTACCGGCGGGGCCGGGGGTGGGCGGTTCAGGAACCTTGGGCGCGCGAACATCCTTTGCCATAAGTCTGGAGGTGCTTGAGAGCGGCGGGGAAGACGTCTTCGGGCAGCAGCTCGTTCAGGCAACGCAGATGGCCGAACCGGCAGGTGTTTTGTCGGCAGGGGCGACAGTGGATGTCCAGGAAAACGTGAGTGTGTTCCGGCGCGGGGTGGGTCCAGCCGGGGCCCCCGGCACCGAGAACGACGAAGCTCGGGGTATCCATTGCCACGGCCATGTGGCGGGGCGCGGAGCACACGCCGATGTGCATGGCGGCCATGCCGATGATTGCGGCGGCCACGCGCAGGGACACCACGGGCGAGATATGAACGCGTTCGCTGTGGGCGCACAGGTCGCGGAGGTCGGAGACGTAGCGTTCGTCTCCGGGGCCGCAGGTCAGGACGAAATGGAGCAAGGGGTCGGTTTCGGCCAGCATGTCCATGAGCTTGGCGAAATGCCGCGCGGGCCAGCGGCGG
The DNA here is from genome assembly GCA_031551885.1 of Desulfovibrio sp. Lineage (GTDB taxonomy): Bacteria > Desulfobacterota > Desulfovibrionia > Desulfovibrionales > Desulfovibrionaceae > Frigididesulfovibrio. The sequence goes on along the minus strand of JAVBMX010000069.1, from coordinate 27,086 downwards.
CCGGAGTACTGATGGCTGGGATCCACGGAGATGAAACGCGCGCCTTCAGGCATGAAGCCGTGGATAATCTCGGCGGCCTGGCGGCGTTCGTCTTTCGCCAAGTACAGGCGGGGATATTCGGTGCCGTCGCCGGTAATGCCGAGAGGCGCGAGAAGTCCGATTTTGTAATGCGCGGCATAGCCGCCCTCGGGCTGGATATAGTGGGTGTACAGCAGGCGCTGATACCAGCGCGGGGGGTGGGAGAGACGAATGGGCGCGTTCGAAAACAGCACCACCCAGCGGCAACGCGGCAACTGCTGGAAATCGACCACCAAGTCGAAACCCTCGGCCGTGATTTTCCGATAAAAGCAAATTTCATGGAACAGGGTGGGCAGGGCTTTTTTGTCCAGCTCCCAGATTTTTGTGATGTGCGGATTCCCCCGCAACAGGGGGGCACATTTTTTTTCGGTGAAAAAGTGGATTTCCGCATTGGGGAAGCGCTTGGCCAGCAGTTCCACGGACGGGGTGGCCAGGAGCACGTCTCCCAACTGGCGCAGTTGGCAAACAAGAATCTTGCGGACGGTGGCATCCAGATAGGGAGCGGAGAGGACCGACTGGGGACGCGACATGACGCTTTCCTAGAAGTTTACAACGGACCGATCTCCGAAGCGATGCGCAGGCAGACGTCCGCTTTGTTCAGCGTGTACAGATGCACGCCCGGAGCGCCGCATTCCAGCAGGCGGCGGGTTTGCTCCACGGCAAAGGCAATGCCCGCTTCGCGCACGGCTTCGGCTCCGCCTTTCGCGTGGGCCTCTTCCAGGGTTAAAAACAGCTTTGCCGGAATATTGCAGCCACTCAGGAAGAGAATGCGCTTCAGCGATTCCAGGCTTTGCACGGGCAGGACGCCCGGCAGGATGGGAGCCGTTGCGCCGAGGGCGCGCATGGCCTCAACATAAGCCACATACTCCCGGTGGTCAAAGAAAAGTTGGGTTACGGCAAAGTCCGCTCCGGCGGCAATTTTCTCCGCCGTGGCTTGACGGTCCGAGGCAAAGCTCGGCGATTCCGGGTGCGGGTGCGGGTAGGCGGAAACACCGATGGAAAAATCCGGGAATTCCCGGCGGACAAAGCGCACCAAGTCCACGGCGTGGACAAATTCGCCGAATGCGTCCGAGACGGGCCGGTCTTTGGGCAGATCTCCCCGCAAAGCCAAGACGTTGTGCACCCCGGCCGCGCGTAGGCCGTTCAGGAAGTCGCGCAACGAGGCGGCGTCGGCCCCCACGCAGGTGAGGTGGGCCATGGGGGTAAGCCCTTTTTGAGCTATGGCCGCGGTCAGGTCCAGGGTGTTGTCGCGGGTGGAACCGCCGGCGCCGTAGGTGACGGAAACGAACAGCGGGGTCATGGCCTTGAGTTGCTCCACGGTGTCAAGAAAGCTCGGCCATAAGGCGCGATCCTTGGGCGGGAAAAACTCCAGGGAGTAAAACGGCTGTTTACGCTGGGTTCGTTCATTGACGGCGTCGCTGATTCGCATGGCGTTCCTCTTTAGTGAAAATGCTCTGGAAAGATAATATCAATATAGCTTGATATGTCAATATATATTGTTGCCGGCTGGAAAAAAAGCTATGTTGCACCGCAGCGGAGGAACTCGACCCCCATGCGCGAGGTGGGAAAACTCATGCGACGTAAGCTCTCTATCGGTGCGGCCCTTGGTCTGTGGCTGCTGCTCGTTTTCGCGGCTCAGGCGGCGGAAGCCGAATCACTGACGTGGCGCGTGCACAAGCCGGGTCTGGAAGTGGGAGAGCGGACGGCGCCCGGAAGTCTGCGCATTTTGCGCATCGATCCCGCCCTGTGGGAGTTCAGCCTGCACATGGCCTCGGAGCAGGGCGGCTCGTTCAGCTTGGGCGAGTGGGCCCGCCGGCAGGGTCTGGAAGCCGGAATCAACGCCTCCATGTATCTGCCGGACAACAAAACAAGCATCGGGTACATGCGCGGGCCGGGACATGTGAACAACTCCCGCAGGGGCGGCAGGCTGGGCGCGTTTTTTGCCGCCGAGCCGGAACCCGCCGCTTCGCCCGGCATCCCCGCAGCGGCTATCTATGAGCGGGAAACGCCGGATTTGGAGCAACGGCTTTCGTCCTATTCGGTGGTGGTGCAAAACTACCGACTCATCGACGGCAGCGGAAAAATTCTCTGGGCTTCGGGCGGCCCGCTGCACAGCATCGCGGTCGTGGCCGAAGATTCCTCGGGTCGAATCCTCTTTATTTTGGCCGCCGATCCCATGCCGTCCGCCGATTTTGCCGCACTTTTGCAGCGCTCCAATCTTTCCCTGAAAGCGGTGATGTACGTGGAAGGCGGGATGCAGGCCGGCATCTTCCTGCGTGAGAACGGGCCAAATGCTCCGGCCACGGTCTGGAGGGGCAGGCAGCCCCTGCTCAAGCTGGAAGGCGATGTGCCTCTGCCCAACATTCTCGGCATTCGTCCGCGCAAAGCCGAATAAGCGCGGTTCGCTGATTTCGCGTCAGGCGGTCGCTTCCGCCCGTCTCACTCTCGGCAAACAGAACGCGGCCAAGATGAGCAGCGCGCAGGCCAGCCCCACCCCCGCATAAAATCCCCAGTCTATTCCCTGCGTATCGATCATGGCCGTGAAGGCCAGCGGCGCGAGGGTTTGCCCGGTGCGCAGAAGCATGCCGTTGGCCGCCATAATCGACGACCGCATCTCTTTGGGCGCGCTCTTGGCCAGATCGGCCTGCAGATTGGGGATGTTCAGCCCTTGCCCGAGGCCGAAGAAAAAGATCGGCACGATCAGCCAGTGGAAGGCCGGCACCAGCGGAATCAACGCCAGTGAAGCGATGTAAAAAAACTGTGCCGTCATGAGCAGGAAGCGCAGTGAGAAGCGTTGCGATAGCTTGCCCGTGAAAGGCGCCACGCAGGCGGCACCGAGCGACGAAGCGATCAAAAGCATGCCGATGCTTCCGGCGTTTTGGTGAAACTTGTGCGCGCCCAGCACCGGCAGGCAGGTGATTACCGGACCATACAGCATGATGAATGTCAGAAAGGTCAAAATGAGGAGCATGCGGATGCGCGGCGCGGCAACGGCATGCAGCAGCCCTCGAATCGGCTGGGGGGAACGCGCGGCCGGGTCCGGCTTGCGCAGCGGGGTGTAGAAGGTGAGCAGCAGCACCGGCAGGGAGGTCAACGGCAGCAGAAAAGCCAGCCGCCAGTGTTGATCTCCCAGCACCCCGCCCAGAAAAGGAAAGGCCGCCGTGAAAAAGCTCAGCAACGTCATGTTCCAGCCGATGTATTTGGAAAGCTCCTGCCCGGAGAACGTATCGGCCAGGATGGCCACGTTCATGGTGCCGAACGAAGCCGCCCCCACGCCCTGGACAAAGCGCAGGGCGATGAGGGTGGGGAAATCCGGAGCCGCCGCGCAGCCCGCGCCGCCCAGGCAGAACAGAATGAGGGAGGGGATGAGCACCGCTTTGTGGCCGTAACGGTCCGCCAGAATACCCCCCAGCGGGGTGAAGAAAATCCCCGGAAGGGTGAAGGCCGAGATGACCAAGCCGACATGCGAGATGGAAATCGCAAACGTCTTGGCCAAAAAAGGCAAGAGCGGCATAACGCTGCTCACCCCGATGATCATGCTGTAGGTGCAGCCGTAAGCCAAGAGCGTGGCCCGGCGGGCCGCGTCCGGGCTCGGGCCGTTTTGCGGCTGCGCGCTCGTCACAATTTTTTGCCCAGCAGTTCGTTGACCAGGGCGGGGTTGGCCTTGCCTTTGGTCTTTTGCATGACCCGGCCGACAAAAAAGGACATCAACTTGGTCTTGCCGTCGCGATAAGCCTCCACTTCCGTGGGGTTTTCGGCCAGCACGGCGTCCACGGCGCTTTCCAACTCGGAGGAATCCGAAACCTGCAGCAGGCCGCGTTCTTTGGCCAAGGCTTCGGCCGACGAACCGGTTTCAAACAGCTCCGGGAACAGATCGTGGGCGATGCGCAGGCTGATCAGCCCGCCGTCCACGATTTTCGCCAATTCGGCCAGACCGGCCGGGGGCATTTTCGCTTCCGAAGGCGCAAGGCCGCGCGCGCCGCATTCCCGCAGGAACTCCCCAAGCATCAGCGAGGCCGTGCGCTTGGCCGGGCCGCCGGCCGCAACGGCCCGTTCAAAGAAGTCGGCGGCTTCGCGGGTACCCACCAGCACGGCCGCGTCGTCGGCGGAAAGATCGTATTGAGTCGTCAGACGGCTTTTGCGGGCTTCGGGCAGCTCCGGCATGGACGCGCGCCAGGCTTCGAGGTCCGCCTTGTCGACCAGCACCGGGGGGAGATCCGGGTTGGGGAAATAGCGGTAGTCGTGGGCGTCTTCCTTGGAGCGCATGGCCTGGGTGATCTGCTTGACCGAGTCGAACAGCCGGGTTTCCTGCAGAATGGCGATACCGTCTTCGAGACAGGCTTCCTGGCGGGAGATTTCATAGGTCACGGCCCGCTGGATGTTGCGGAACGAGTTCAGGTTTTTGGTTTCCGTACGGGTGCCGAAGGCGCTTGAGCCCTTGGGGCGCAGCGAAACGTTGGCGTCACAACGCATGCTGCCTTCTTCCATGTTGCCGTCGGTCACGTCCAGGGCCACAAGGATGGCGTGAATCTGGCGCATATACTCGGCCGCTTCCTCGGCGCTGCGGATGTCGGGCTCGCTGACGATCTCGATCAGCGGAGTGCCCGCGCGGTTGAGGTCCACCAGGGTCATGCCGCCCTGGCCGTGCACGCACTTGCCGGCGTCGTCCTCAAGGTGGATGCGGGTGATGCCGATGCGTCGGGTCTCGCCGTTGACCGTGACGTCGAGGTGCCCGTGTTCGCAGACGGGCGGCGCGAACTGGGAGGTCTGGAAGCCGGCCGGCAGGTCGGGGTAAAAGTAGTTTTTGCGGGAAAACACGGAATATTCATTGACCGTGCAGTTCAGAGCCAGACCCGCCTTGGCGGCCAGCTCGACGGCCTTTTCGTTGAGCCGGGGCAGGGCGCCCGGCATGCCGCCGCAGACTTCGCAAACCTGCTCGTTGGGGCCCGCCCCGAACGTGGTGGGGCAGGAACAGAACAATTTGGACGCGGTTTTAAGCTGCGCGTGGATTTCAAGGCCGATGACCGCTTCGTAAGACGCCATGGTTCCTCCTGAACGCGTCGGGAATTCCGACTTTCATGCGGCGGAAAGTGTACCAGCGTGGGCGGTCGGAGTCCAGAGGCCGACCGCGGGGGGGGCCGGTTTGACGTGATACCCGCCGGGCTTGTGTTAAGCTCCGGGGCAGGGCTGGAGAAGAGGCCGGCCCCGAAGCCTGAAACTTCGCCTTCCTTGCCTGACGCCGAACCGTTCCCACCACCTTGCCGCTCAAACTGCGCCGGCACCCGGCGCGGGAATGTGCCGAACCGGTGCGAAGCATGGGTTTCCGGCTTGCGTTTTTCGCCGCAATGGCTATACTTTTCCTTCGGGAAGGTCTTCGGCAGAGTGTGGCCTTTCCACCCCATACGCATGGGGGCGCACTGGTTTCGACGGGGATGTGGAAACCGTAGACTGCGGGTCGAGGCGCCGCTGGCCTCGTAAAAAGCGGCAACAAAAGTAATTGGCAACGATTACGATTACGCTCTCGCTGCTTAATTAAGCAGCGCCGGTTCATGTGCCCACGCCTGATAAGCGCATGACCCGGACACCCTCATCAGGCTGGTGTTCAAAGATGCCCACCGCAATGAACACGAGACCTTTAGGCGGGCCGGCTGAAGGATAGCCCGTTCGGGGGCCGCCCCTTCGGCGAGAGATGAATCCCGGACTACACCCGTAGACGTTTCGGCAGACTGTTCTCGGACGCGGGTTCGATTCCCGCCGCCTCCACCATTTTTCAAATTTTGGAATGATTGAGTGGAGAAGAAATCCCCGCGTCTCAGGCGCGGGGATTTCTTTGCGGAAACGAAAGCGCATGGAAGCGGGTTTCCCGCAAGCCGGCACGTGCCCGCGCGGCCTGAACACGCCGGCAGTCGGGCGCTATTCTCCCTTGGTCGGGGTGATGCTTATCGTGCAGGTCATTCCCATGGCCAGGTGCGGCGGCAGCGGTCCTTCCAGGCGGATGCGCACCGGAATGCGCTGGGCCAAGCGCACCCAGTTGCGTGCCGGGTTCACGTCCACCAGCAGGCGGCTGCCCGTGGGGTTTTCGCGTTCCCCGATCCCCGCGGCGGTGCTTTCCACCACCCCGGCCAGGGGCGGCGTGCCGTCGAGCAGTTCAATCGTCGCTTTGTCGCCCGGGCGAATGCCGGAGAGTTTGGTCTCCTCAAAATAGCCGGAAACCCGGAACGATTGCGCGTCGATGACCGCCACGAGCGGCTTGCCGGCCGTGGCGTAGTTGCCGGGAAACACGTCCAGATTCGTCACATAGCCGTTGACCGGGGAGCGGACCTCGGTGCGTTCCAGATTCAGCCGGGCGACATCGCGCAGGGTTTCGGCTTCGCTCAGTTCGGCCTGGGCCGCGCGGGCGGCGGCGTCCGCCTGTTCGTGACCCTCGCGTGAGATTACGTCCGACCCGACCAAGGCCCGGCGCGCGGCATCGTCCCGCAGGCGTTCCGCCATGGCGGAGCGCGTCGCTACCTGGGCTTCCGCCCGGGCAAGGGCCAGACGGAACCGCTCCCGGTCGATCACCATGAGCACGTCGCCTTTGCGCACCAATTGGTTGTCTTTGACCGGCACGCTGTCGACGGGTCCCGAAACGTCGGGAGCAACCACCACCACGTCGGCCTCCACCCTGCCGTCGCGCGTCCAGGGCGAATACATATAGGCGCGCCAGAGCAGCACGGCCGAAGCCACGGCCGCGCAGAGCACCACCGCCGTTATGAAAAACCGCATCAGTACGGTCAGGCGCATACATCCTCCCTAAGGCCGGCCATACACGAGCAACCCGGCGAGGCTGAACAAAACACCGAACAAGGCCAGACGAAACAGCGGCGGGTGCCAGACGTGGCGGTACAAATTTCGGCCGCTGAACACTTTGTCCAGCCGCCACATAATTACGAAGCAGAGCAGGAACAACGGCACAAGGGCCGGCAGCACCACCCCGAAAACCACCAGTTCACGCGGCATCGCTTCCTCCTTTGCCGCCTTCGCCGCCATCCGCCTCGTGAAGGCGCAGGGCGGCCATCACCCGAGGCAGCGTTCGCTCCAGCAGGTGCAGCAGGCAGAACGCTCCGCCGGGGCGATCGGCCCGGGCGCTTCCATCCACGCCGCCGGCATCGGCGGTATCCAAAGGCGTCGCCAAACGGGAGCGGAGCGTTGCCGGCAGAGCGCGGAGGCGACGGCGATTCGGTTTTTCCAGCAGCCGGGCCAGCGCTTCCGGCAGATCGCGAAGCAGGGCTTCTTCCGCGGGTGGAAATACCTTTTGCTCCAGCCCCACGCGAATCTCAAGGATCAGGCGGCCCAGATCGCCCACGGCAAACGCGCGGCGGACCATGTCGGTTTCTTCCTCCGGGCTGGTCAGCGCATTGGCGGAAAATTGCAACACCAAGTCGCGTACGCCGCTTTCAAAGCGCGGCGGAAGCCCGGCCGTTTTTCCCCGGCAAACCCTTACGCAGAGACGCGGCAACCCGTTGCGCAGGCGCTCTTTCCACCACGTTCCTCCGGCGGGAAAGAAGACGGCCAGCATGGCTCCGGCAACGGCGATGCCGAACAGCTTGGCCAGAGCGCCGCCCATGAGTTCCGTCGGGCTGAGGCTGAAATACAGCCCCACGGCCGCGAACGAGGCGAACATGAAGTTGTAGGAGCGCCCCAGGCCGGCGGTTGCCGGAATGGTCATCAGATACGGGCCGACGGCGAGAAAGGGAAACAGCGTCACGCAGAGCTGGGTGAGGTCCGAACAGGCCGGCAGAACCAAAAAACAGTAGAACACGCCGAGGGCGACGCCCAACACGCAGCCGACAGAACTCACGAAGATGGAACGCACGGGATTCGGGGCCGCCGCCTGAAGCGAACAGAAGACCACGGCGAAAATGACGGCGCTGCTGCCGACAGGCCAAGCCGTTTCCCACCAGAACATCGCCACGAGTAAAAGCACCAGCGCGGCCCGCAGGGCGGAAATCAGCGCGATGCCGGCATCCGTCCCGGGGGTCGAGTGAACATGTTCGCGCGTTTTTCCAAGGCGGCGTTCGGTCAGATCGACGTAGCGCAGCACATAGTCCCGCATATCGTTGAGGAAGCGGCACAACAGATGGGTGCCGGCCGCCAGTTCGGTTTTGTCCACATGGTCGATGTCGGCCGTTTGTCCGAACCGGGCGGCGGCTTCCAAGGTTTTGGAGCGGCACAGTTTGAGGGCCGAGGCTCTTTTCAACGCGGATTGCCCGGAGTCGGCCGAGGGGTCGCGTATTTCCATGCTCTGGGCGACAAAGGCGAACATCTCCACGAAAAAGGCACGCGCCGGATGTTCCGGCGACGCCGGAAGCGAGCGGAAAAAGGTGTGCAGGGCGTGGAAGCTGGTGGCGGCGGCCATGAAGCTTGAATTGAACAGCCGCACCCGGGCGTGCCTGAGGGCGCCCCCCGCCTCGAACGAAGCCGCGAAGCCGTAGCCGTCCAGCACGGCGACATCACGAATGAAGCGTTGTTGCGTTTTTTCCATGTCCACAAGGCTCATGCCGTCGGCCAGGGTGCCGCGCACAAAGTCGTCGAACAGGGCAAACCGTCCTTCCGCCGCGCTGAACAGCACCCTGTGGACGGTTTCCGGAAAAAACATTTCCGAGGTGACGGCGGCGCAGAGGATGCCGACAAACACCTCGGAAACCCGCAGCAAGGCGGGCATGAGAATGTGGTCCGGGTTGCTCAGCTCGGGCAAGGCGATGATGCAGGCGGTGTAGCCGGCCAGAACAAAACCATAGGATTGTGCGTTGCGCCGGTAGGCCGAACCAAAGACGCACAGCCCGACCCACAGGGCCATGCCGAGAAGGATAATCTCCGGCGCGTTGCCGCACAGCGAGAACAGCAGCACCACGAACAAACCGCCCGCCGTGTTGCCCAGCATGCGATGGCAACTTTTGGCCAACACCTCGCCGCTCTGCGGTTGCATGACGATCAGTGCGGTCAGCATGGCGGTGGAGGGCTGTTCCAAGCCCAAAAACATGGAAAGCAGCATGGCGAGATACGCACCCATCAACCCGCGCAGCACAAACCCCCAGCGGGCGGCCTCCTGGCGCAATATCCCCGGAAAATGACGCCGAAAATAGGCGGCCGCTCCGGATTCGGTCCGTTCGACGAGCGCGTCGCTCACGGCCGGGCTCCCTCCGGCTGCGCCACGTACCCGCCGCCCAGTTCGTACATAAGCTGGGCATAGGCGTCCAGGCGCTCGGATGCGGTGTCGGCGTTGCGTTCCTTTTCTTGCAGAAGAGCATTTTGCGCCGTCAGCACGTTCAGGTAGTCGGTCAGCCCGGCTTGGTAGCCTTTGTAGGCAATGGCGTACGCCCTCCGCGCCGGCCGCAGCGCTTTGACCTCTTCAGCGGCGCGGCGCTCCAGGGAGTTCATGATTTCGATTTTTCCGGCCACGGCGCCGAAGGCCAGGATGACCGCGGAGTTGTATTCCTCAACGGCTTCGTCGTAAGCGGCGGTGGCCGCGGTCAAACCGCCGCGCAGGCGGCCGCCCTGGAATAAAGGAAGCGAAATCGCCGGCCCGACGCCGGTTTCGAGCGCGGACGCGGAAAAAATATTCCCGATGCCGATGCCGGCGTAGCCGAACGTGGCCGCCAGATTGATGTTGGGGTAAAACGCGGCCTTGGCCACCGTGATTCCACCTTCCGCGGCTTGCACGCGCAGGCGGCGGATGGTGATGTCCGGTCTGCGCGCGGTCAACTCGGCGGGCAGTTCTTTCGGCAGGGGAGGGATCGCGTCAAGCCGCAGACCGGGTCGCGTGATGCCCGCACCCGCGCCCGGCCCGCGTCCGGTCAGCGCGGCGAGTGTTTGCTTGGTGACCGAGATGTCGGACTCAAGAGCGATAATGGCCGCCCGGCTCGTCGGGATGTGGGTTTCCGCCTGACGAACGGCCAGCTCGGAACCAATCCCGGCGTCGTAGAGCTCTCGGGCGATGTGCAGCATTCCCGTTCGTTGCCGCAGGGTCTCGTGGGCGATATCCAGCAAGGAATACTGCAGGGAAAGTTTGATGTAGGTTCGGACGACGGCGGTTTCCAGCTCTTGCCGGGCGAGGGTGGCCTCGACTTTTCTGACCGACAGTTCGTCCAGGCCGATTTCGTAGGTCGCTTTTTCCCTGCCCCACAGGTCAAGCGTGTACGAAGCGCGCGCCAGGGCGGCGTTGTCCCAGCGATCACGTCCGGAAATCTCGGCGGCGTGGTAGGCTTCTTCGCTATAGTGCCGCAGCGTGGCGCGTCCTCCCGCATCAAGCTGTGGATACCTGCCCGCGCCGGCCGACTCGGCCATGCCGCCCGCCATGCGCACCCTGGCGGCCGCCACACGCATGCTCGGGTTTTGTTCCACAGCCAACACAACCAAGCCGTCGAGCTGCGGGTCATTGTAAACGCGCCACCAGCCCGGCTCCGGCCAAGGCGGCTGTGCTGCGACCTGGGAAGACGGTCCGCCCTCCAGATTGTGTGGGTCGAGTCGTCGCGCCTGAGGCGTAATGTCCTGCGGCGCGCAGGCGCTCAAGACGGCGCTCAGGAGCAGGCCGGCCAGAAAAACGCCGCCGAAAAAGTATGACCGTTCGGCACAACGCCGGAGTGGATTGAAGGGTAACGGTGTCGCCATATCGTCCCGCTTGCCTGCCGTCCGCAGGTAAAATGCGAATGCACGCGCGAATGTCGTTCCGTACGTTTACCCCCTTGGAAGTGAATGTCAAATGAGATGAGAAGCGTTCCGATATGATTATATGACCATGGATTATTTCATCATGAATATCGTGAAGGCGAGTGCCGCGCGTGACGGCGTCGGGTGATGGCGCGAACTGAATGGCGCACGTGACGGCGACGGCGAAAAAACACCGGTGAGGCAAATAGTTTGTGGGCCTCCACCGGCTGGTCGCGAAAACGTCGCACAGGCCGCCTGGGAGTGAAGCTCGGAATCCCAGGCGGGCCTGTGCGTGAGGAGCATATTCGCATGGCTCATGGCGAAGGTGTCGAGCGTTTTTAAGGCAGTTTTTCAACTGATTGCAGAACGCGCAAAACCTGTTATTTTTCCAAGAATTTTTCGTACCCCTGCTTCAGGGCGGCGGGGTCGCTCGTACCGAACGCGATGGCGAATTTTTTTGGAGGCTTCCAGCCTTTCCCAGCGTAGCGTCGTCGAGAACACGGTTTCCGCTTTGGTTTGCGGGTCCACCCGCGAGACGGACCGAACGTGGTAATGGCCATCTTGTCCGGCGACCGCGAGCGGCTTATCGACGAGTCAGGCCTGCTTGGTATTCGGGGGGAGGAGTGGGGGCGAAATGACCTGTAACGGATTCGGCGGAAGGTTCGAAGAGAAGGTGTATGAGCCGTTGTCTTTTTCAAAGCGCATGGAGAGCGTGGCGACAACACCGCGTGACGTGTCCAGACGCAAAAACAGGGTGTGGGTGAACGAGTTGCCGGGCTGCAAAGGCCCTTTGCTTTGCGCCAGGATCTTTTTTACCGCGTCGATAAAAAAGGCTTTGTCCTTTTCAATGCCGCCTTGCGGATGAGAACGTTCTCCCGACATTTCAAAGACGACATACCCGTTCCGCAGACGCAGAAATGCCTGTATGTGTTTGAGGTTGTTGTTCTTGGTGGACCAGGCGATGACCCCCGGAAGATTGAACGCCGCTTTCGCATCTTCTCTCTGGTCGCAGGGTTGCGCGCAGTCGCCGTTTGGGTGGGCGCCGAGCAGAAGTCTTTGCTTGGCGTCTTCAAACGTCGCGTCTTGGTCGCGAGAACCCCATTCCACTTCATAGATGTCCATTCTCGCCTGCGTGTTGGGTGCGGAGCCGATGTCATAGGTGGAGCGACGCCTTTGCCGGCGTAATCGCTCGGTATCGTGACAAGAAAGGTGTCAAAACGATACGTGGAAAATGCTTCCTGGGTTGCTTCCGCAAGCCGTGGACAACAAAGCAGCAACGGCAGCATGAAAAGGAGAATGTGGCGCTTCTTCACTCGGGTTCCTCACCAGTTGTCATGTTCTTGAACGACATATTTCTTGGTCATATCAACGACATAGTTTGAGTCTTTCGGCATGGTGTCATCGCCGAATATGCAGAGATCATTTGAGTTATATATTTTGGTGTATCCGGCTGTAAAACGTTCCACAACAATATGTGCGGCGATCAGAGCGTTTTCTCCGGCCGGTGTCGACACATGAACCGGCAAAAATTGCTTGCCGTCGGCATTGTTGAAGTGGTCCATTCCATACCAGGCGGCATAGTTCTCGGCATCACGGGTGCGGGTGTCCAGGTCGATGTGGACGTTTTCGGCGATACGCGTCCAACGGTCGGAGCGGTGACGCGGCTGCTCCGGCTTGCAGATGAGGTCGTATGCGGCCTCGCTTATCGGCTCGGGAACAGTCTGGGACCATCGGCTTTTCCCCTCCCAGGTCTGGACCGACCCGTCATTTATGAACGTACGAAAGCTGAGGGTGATCACTGTTTGGTGCGTGCAACTCACTCCCTCTTCGCTGAGCCGGTGGCGGTAATTGTCGCCGTCCGACGAAATGCCTTTGAGTGAGTGGGTGAAGTCGGCACTGTTCGGCACAGGTTGTATATCGCCGATAAACCAGGTCGTGCTCCAACCGTTTTGGCCTTTTGTCCCCACCTGAACCCAGCCCGGGTCGTCGACGTCGAGCGCCCGAGCCTTTCCGCAAAGAGTAAGACCGGCAAAACCGCTTAAAATAGTCAATCCGAGTTTTTCTGCAAGTTACAATGGGAAGACATGCTGTTCCCCCAAAAATGTCTGAAGGTGCACAATAACAAGGAGAGAAACACGATAGAGGATGAGCCGTAAACTGCTTGTGACGCGCATCACATTTTGGGTGGATATCCCGTAGCCAAGGAACCGGTCGGGGAGGAAAGGGAATATTTTCGCGTTCTGGCTGCGCCGGTAATGGAGCGGGGGAGGGCTGCAAGAAATGAAAAGGTTCCGCTGAAGTGTCTTTCAGCGGAACCTTTCCCAAAGCGGTCGGGCTGCCGAGATATCTTTGCGTCTTTCCGGAGCGCTCGGCGGGCGCGTCGAAATCGTGTGATTATCCGGCGTGCAACTCCGTGATGAGCCGATCGAGGGCCTTGGTCTGTTCCAAAAGCTCGCGCATTCCCTCAAGGGATTTTTCCATGGCGGACACGGTGTCTATGGCGATGCGGTTGACGTCGTCGACACTGTGGTTGATTTCTTCGCTGGTGGCGGACTGCTCCGCCGAAGCCGTGGCAATGGAGTTGATCTGATCCCTGGTTTGATCGGAAAGACGCACGATGGCCTGCAGGGCCTCACCGGACTGCCGGGCCAGATCGGTGGTTGTGACCATCTGGGCCACGGTGGCGTCCACGGTGACGATGTTGTCTTCCGTGTCGCGTTGGATGCCGGAAAGCACGCCGCCCACTTCTCGAGTGGCGTTCATGGTTTTTTCCGCAAGCTTGCGGACCTCGTCGGCGACCACGGAAAACCCCCGGCCGGCTTCCCCGGCCCGCGCCGCTTCAATGGCGGCGTTGAGGGCCAACAGGTTGGTTTGGTCCGCAATGTCGGAGATCACGGTCAACACCTTGTCGACGTCCTGCACCCGCGTTCCCAGACGACCCATGGCCCGCTTGAGTTGTTCCGTACTTTCCAACGCTTGGGTGATGTGCCGATCCACGTCGGTCACCCGCTCGGCCCCCTGCTGGGCCCGCTCTCTGGCCATATCCGCAATGCCGGCGGCATGGGAGCTGTTTTTGGCCACCTCCAGCACGGTGATGTTCATTTCCTCCATGGCGGTGGCCGCGGAGGCGAGGCGGTCGGACTGCTCGCGCGCGCCCTTGTCGGACAGCTCCAATTGCGCGGAAATTTCACGGGATACGGACGACAGGACCGTGACCACTTCACGGATGCGTTCCGCCGCGGCCACCATGCCGTCCCGCTTGGCCTGCTCGGCCTGCTTGCGGGCCTCCAGGGCCTCTTGCGTGGCTTCCTGGGCGTTTCCGGCCTCCCGACGGGCCGACTCCGTGGCTTCGTCGGCTTTGCCGATCATACTCTTGATGGAAGTCAGCATGGTGTTGAGACCCCGAGTCAGGGTGCCGAATTCGTCCATTCGAACCATGTTGAGTTCGGCGTTCAGTTCCCCGCCGGCCACTCGTTGGGCGAAGTCCACGGAGCGGTTTAGGGGGCCGGTGATGTCCCGAACGATGCGCCAGGCCAGCAGCAACGAACACAGCACCACGGCCACAGCCGATCCCAGCGTGGTGTAAAAATCTCGACGCGCTTCGTCCGCCAGGCCTTGGGCCAAGTTTTCCAAATCCCCGCCCATGGCGGTCTCCACGGTATGCAGCCCGTTGATGTAGGCGGTGGAGGCCGCGAACCAGGTTTTGGAGTCCCCGTCAAGTTTGGGTTGTTCCGCACTGGCGAAGGCCCGGTGACGAAGCTGTTCCACTTCCTTTCTCAGCGGCGCGACATCCCGGTCGTAACGTGCCGTGATCGAGGGAGACGCGACGTCAAGGGATGCTTTCAAATACTCGTTTTGCAGGGCGATGCGCTCAAGCCACGATCGGTACAGCTCTTTGCCGAACGTGCCGGTGGAAAGCGCGGCGTTGAGCACGGCCCGTTCCTGCCCCGCGAACTCTTTGGCTCCGATGAGGCCGAGGAATTCCGAAGCCCGTCCGTACATGTCGGCGCCTCGGCAGTACTCCAATACGCCTTTGAGCATATTTCGCATCTGTTCAATGGTCTCGGAGTAGCCGGCAATGGTTTCGGCAGCGGAAACGGACAACCCGTCCACGCGTCCGCGCAGATCTTCCAGCCGGTCCAAGCGGCCAGACAGAGAGGCGAAAGAGGCGTTCAGCTTGGCGGAAGGATTACCGGCGGCGAACGCATCCATCTTTTTTTGCAGCGCGTCGCGCATGGCGGCGGTCTTTTGGCGCTGTTCCTTGATTTCGGTGGAGTAGGCGGTTCCCTTTCCGGCGATGAAGCCGGCCGAAAGACCGCGCTCCTTTTGCAGCTCATGGATAAGCTCGCCGCAAGCCAAAGACAAAGCCACCACGTCCTTTGCCGAGGCCATATCCCGCATCTCGCGGTACGTGTGCAACGCGTTGGAGGCGGACAAGGCAATCAGCGCCGTCACGGGAAGAGCGAGAAGAACAAACAGTTTGGCCCGCACACGAATGTTTTGCAGCATGAAATGAGACCCCGTCGCGAATGCAGTTAAAAAGCGCCTCTGATGAAAGCTGCGGGCCGGCTTGGCGCCCGAGCGTCGACCACTATCTTTCGCAACTATCGACTTGCCGCTCAAAAACTATAGGCTTCGCAGACCGGGCCCTTCGGGTGCCGGCGTCTTGCCGGCCGCCGCTTCATACGGTGATTTCAGGTGTCGGTGGGTTCCGCCGAACTGAAGCGGGTCCCAAGCGGCCGCCGTTCTCACCCGAACAACAGCATCACATAGGCGACGAACAACGCCACATGGGCGGCCCCGCTGTGGGCATTGGTTTTCCCGCCGGTCAGGGAGGTCTGGCAGACCAGGAACGTCGCGAGCATCAACAGGATATCCGGCGGCTCGAGGCCCATGACCAGCGGTTGTCCCGTCACGACGGAAATGAGGGCCACGGCCGGGACCGTCACGGAAATGGTGGCCAGCACCGAGCCGAGGAACAGGTTCATGGCCCGCTGCACCTGGTTTCGCAGGACGGAGCGGAACGCTCCGGTGCCTTCGGGAGAGAGGATCAGCAGGGCCACCAGGAAGCCGGAAAACGCCGGGGGCGCGTTCAGCAGGTCGAGCAGCCGATACAAGGGGCCGGAGTTCAGTTTGGTCAGGCCGATGACGGCCAAAAGGTGAACGGCCAGGAGCAGGAAGTGCCAAGTCGGGCTGTGGGCCGAGGGTTTGCCGTGCCCGTTGTCTTCATCCTCGCCTTCATGGAGGAAGAAATTCCGATGCGTGTAAGTCTGGATGCGCAGAAAGAACAGATAGATGCCGAGGCAGACGCAGGCCACGGCCGGCAGTTGCCCCGGCCCGAGCGTTTCCTTGCCCATTACTCTGGGCAGGGCCAGCACGATGAGCGACAGGGGAATGATCGAGATCAGGTAGTGTTTGATGCCGCTGAAATTGAAATACTGAGTTTTGTACTTGCCGCCGCCGAGCAGCAGGGCGAAGCCGATGAACCCGGCCATGACGATCATGATCACCGAATAGATGGTGTCGCGCATGAGGGCCGGACCGGCCGCGCCCGAAAGCATCAGGATGGAAATGAGGCCGACCTCGAGGATGACGATGGCCAGGCTCAGGATCAGCGAGCCGAAGGGCTCGCCGAAGCGGTGGGCGAGCACGTCGGCATGGCGCACCACGCTGAAGGCGCTGCCCAGTATGGCCGCGATGGACACGGCGTTCAGCGCGGCGAGCGGCAGGACGCCCGAGACAGTGTTCAACCACAGCAGCAGCGCTCCGGCCGGGGCCGCCGCGACAAGGGAGTATTCTTTATGCCGGGTATGGGATTGGGTTGTTTCGGCCATGAGGGATACTCCCGGAAGAGGAACGGCCCCCGATGCGTCGGGGGCCGTTGGCGTTGTCGACCTTTCGGTCCTTGGCCTACACCTGTTTCAGCGGCTTGAGCCGCAGCAGATCCCGCCGGCTGATCGGTCCGATGCCCTGCTCGGGCATGGCCCGCGACAGGTGCGAATAGTAGTAGGAAGGATCATACTCGCACAGGTAGAGCACCCGCACGGCTTCGGAATCGGCCAGCAGGGCGGCCGGGCGCTTCTTGCGCACTTCGGCCAAGCGTTTGTGGGCCAGCTCCAGCATGGCGTCGCGATCACCGAAGTGCATGGTGTGCGTCGGGCAGGTTTTGACGCAGGCCGGCTCCATGCCGCTGCGCACCCGGTCTATGCACATGTTGCACTTCACCAGCACGCCGCTTTCCGGGTCCTGCCGGGGAATGTCGAAGGGGCAGGCTTCGCGCACGATTTGGTAGGGCAGGTCCTTGGTGCGCTCGGTATAGAGAATGGCCCCGGTTTCCTGGTCCTGCTCGATGGCGCCGGGCACGTACATGTCGCCCGCCAGTTTGCAGGGCGGGGTGATGCAGTGCCGACATTGCTCGGGGAAGAACAGCCACTTGAACTCGCCGTCCACCTCCACCTCGCTGAAGTGCACGAGCTTCAAGGTGTGCTCGTTGACCTGCGGCGGGTTCTGGTAGGACCCGGTGTTGATGGTATGATCGCCGGGCAGCTTTTTCCACTGTTTGCAGGCGATTTGGCATCCCCTGCACGCCGTGCAACGACTTTGATCGATAAAAAACGTCTTTCCGCTCATTGCATTGGCTCCTTACAGCTTCTTCACGTTGACCATGAAGGCCTTGCTTTCGGGGATGCCGACGTTGGGGTCGCCGACGGACGGCACCAGGAGGTTGGCGGAGTCGTAAGCTCCATTCACCCGCTTATGCCAGCCGTGATGGAAGGGAAGGCCCACCACGTGGGTAGGCTTGCCCTGGACCATCAGCGTCTGCATGCGCGCCGTCACCAGAGCGGCGACCTGTATTCTGCCGCGCAACGATTCCACCACAACCTGCTCGCCGTTGGCCACGCCGAGCTCGGCCGCCAACTCACGGCTGATTTCGCAGAAGCCGTCGGGCTGCGTCTCGTTCAGCCAGTCCGTCGCTCGGGTCATGGTACCGGTCTGCCACTGTTCGGTCACCCGGTAGGTGGTGCAGACGTAAGGGAAGGCCGGGTCGGCCACCGCCGCCTTCTCGCCGGCGAAGGTGATCGACATGGGGCTGAAACGCTGCCCGGACATCGGGTTGGCCGCCAGCGGGCTTTCCACCGGCTCGTAGTGTTCGGGCAGGGGGCCGTCCAACCGGCCGGGGCCGAACAACTGGCTGTACCCTTCGCGGGTCATGATGAACGGATGCACGGAACCGGGGTCGCCGCCGCCGTCCACCACATCACCCTGCCAGGCTTTGCCGTCCCAGGTGATCAACGCTTTGTCCGGGTTCCAAGGCACGCCCTTTTCGTCGACGCTCGCCCGGCTGTACAGCACGCGCCGGTTGGCCGGCCAGGAGTACGCCCAGTTGGGGAACAGGCCGACTTTTTCTTGGGCCGGGGTTTGGGTGTGGCTGCGCCGGGCCATCAGGTTGCCGGCTTCGCTCCAGCAGCCGGCCCAGATCCAGCAACCGCACGAGGTGGACCCGTCCGCCTGCAAAGCCGCGAAGGCGGGCACCTGCTGGCCTGCTTTCCATTCCTTGCCGGCCACGGTCACGTTTTTCAGGAACTGGCCGCTGATGCGTTTGGCGGCTTTGGCGACGTCGTATTTGCCGTCGGTTTCGAAGTTGATGTCCAGGTTCAGAATCGGTTCCGGGGCGACGCTACCCGGTTGGGAATAGAGCTTTTTCAACTCGGCCTGGAGCATCAGGATGATGTCGCCGTCGCTTTTGCTGTCGCCCAGGGGATCCGGTCCCTGATAGCGCCATTGCAGCCAGCGCCCGGAGTTGACGACGGAACCGTCTTTTTCCACGCTGGCGCAGGCCGGCAGGAAGAAGACCTCGGTCTTGACCTTTTTGGGGTCGACGCCCGGACCTTTCCAGAACTCGCTGGTTTCGTTCTGGAACATGTTCACGGCCAGCATCCAGTCCAGGGTTTTCAGGCCTTCGCGGTTCTTGCCCGCGTTGGCTCCGCCCGCGGCCGGGTTGAAGCCCCAGACCAAAAGCCCCTTGAACTTGCCCTGGTGCAGCAGATCGCAGATGGTCAGCCAGGAGTAATCCATGACCGGCACGTCGTCGAAGCGGGGCATCCAGTCGTAGCTGGTTTCCGCGTCGTGCGCCGGGTAAATCGACTTCAGGTACGAGACCATGTACTTGTCGTAGTTCTTCCACCAGTTCACGCTTTGCGGGTCGTTGCTCACCGGGGTGTAGGCCTTCACGTAATCCTTCAATGTGGGCAGACCCACCCGCACCGTGCCGAGGTAGCCGGGAATGTTGTCCACCAACAGGGCTATGTCCGTGGTGCCCTGCACGTTGGACTCGCCCCGCAGGGCGTTGACCCCGCCGCCGGCCACGCCGATGTTGCCGAGCAGCAACTGCACCATGGCCAGGGCGCGGATGTTCTGCACGCCGATGGTGTGCTGGCACTGGCCGAGAGCGTAGAGAATGGTGCCGGCCTTGTCCGCTTTGCCGGTGGCCGCGTAGGTGTCCCAGACCTTCTTGAGCAGGTCTTCCTGAATGCCGGTGATGCTCGAGACGGTCTTGATGTCGTAGCGCTTGAAGTGCCCGCGCATAATCTGGAACACGCAACGTGGGTCCTGCAGGGTGGGGTCTTTGCGGCTTACACCCTTTTCATCCACGGCGAAGGCCCACTTCGTGCGGTCGTAGTTCTTCTTTTCCGGGTTGAACCCGCTGAACAGGCCGTCGTTGAAGCTGTAGTTCTCGCCCAGGATGAACGAGGCGTTGGTGTATTCTTTGACATACTTTTCAAAATACAGGTTGTTCTCAAGGATGTAGGAAATCATCCCGTTGAAGAAGGCCGTGTCCGTGCCGGGACGGATGGGCGCGTAAATGTCCGCTTTGGCGGAGGTGCGGGTGAAACGCGGATCCACATGGATCAGCTTGGCTCCGTTCTCCATTGCCGCGGTGACCCACTGGAAGGAGATGGGATGCGTTTCCGCCGCGTTGCTGCCGGTTATAAACACAACATCACTGTTCTTGATGTCGATCCAGTGATTCGTCATCGCGCCGCGTCCGAAGGACTCTGCCAGAGCCCCCACAGTAGGACTGTGTCAGATTCGGGCGTGGCTCTCTATGTAGACGAGCCCCAGGCTGCGCAACAGGGCCTGGAGCATCCAGCCCTCTTCGTTGTCGATGGAGGCTGAACCCAGGTTGGCCAGGGCTTGGGTACGGTTCAGGGGGCGGCCCTTGGCGTCCGCTTTTTCGAACGAGGCGTCGCGGGCTTCCTTGATCTTTTTGGCGATCCGGGGAATGGCCCAGTCCCAGGATTTTTTCTCCCACTTGTCCGAGCCGGGAGCGCGGTAGAGCACATCCGTGACCCGAGGGGCCTGTTCGGTGGTCTGCCAGATGGAGCCGCCCTTGGGGCACAGGGCGCCCTTGCTGACCGGGTGGTCCGGGTCGCCTTCAATATTGATGCTGCGCTTGGTTTTCGGGTCGGTCCAGACCAACAGGCCGCAGCCCACGGCACAATAGCAGCAAATCGAGGTGGTCAGTTTTGCTTTGGCGATGGAGAGTTCGGCGGCGCGGGCCGCGACCGGGGCAAGGGAAATGCCGAGTCCGCCGAATGCGGCCATGGTTGTGCCGGCCGCCGCGAGGCGAAGAAAGGAGCGTCGTTTCAGTGACGGGGAAGTGGGCATGGAAAGCCTCCTTGAAAGAATCACGAGTAGGGTTGGGGTTTCCGGTCGCGCTCAGCGCGTGCCGTTCCTTTCCGCCGGAGCGGGGGCTTGAGGCGTTTCCTTCGGGGTCGTTCCGGGTTCTTCTTTGGTCGCTGTACCTGACTGAGGCGTCGTCTCCTCGGCCGGAGCGGCGGAACCGCCGGCTTCCGCGCCCCAGCGCGGGGACGGTGTCGCATGGCAGTCTTTGCAGGCCGTCGGGCCGCCGGGCTTACCGGCCTTCTGCGTTTCCGCGTGGCAGGAGAAGCAGCTGTTGCCGGGGCCGTGGAAGGCGTTACGGAAGTACTTGGGGTCCGTAACGGTGCCCTTGCCGTCGGAACTCGGGGCCGTCGCCAGGTCGTGGCAGCCGGCGCGGGTGCAGCTCATGGACTTGCCGTCTTCACGCCCGGTATGGTGGCAGGACTTGCAGTCCAAAGCGGCGTGGGCCTGGTGCGAAATCGTCACCAAGGGCAGGGTGGGCTTGACCTCGGCGGGCAGGGTAATCTTTGTGCGCTCGCGTTCCACCAGGGGGTGGTGGGCCGGGGCGTCCATATCCTGCTTGTGGCACATGGCGCAGTTGCCGGCAGCCCCCAGAGCGCGGGCGTGCTGTTGGTATTGGATGGGCACGATGTTGTCCCGGTCGCGGCCGATGGGGCTGCGGGCCGGGTACAACGCATGGGGCGCGCCGTGGCAGGCCCCGCACATGACTTCGCCGGTGTCGTCCATGCGCGCCGCATAGAGATCGGAAGCGTCCTTGGTCCGGCTGTTGAACGCGGAGGCGTCAAGCCGGGGCTTGGAGGTGAAATCGTGGCAGGCGGCGCAATCGGGCTGCTGCACCCAGGCGCGGCGCGGTTCGATCTCGTCGGCCGACTTCACGGCGCGGGGAGTAATTTTGGCCATGAGCGCCTTGGCCGGACCGCCGGTTTTTTCCGCCCGGAGCAGGCCCAGGGTATGGTCTTCCATAGTTCCGTGGCAGTTCACGCAGGTCAGACCGCGTTCGGTGTGCATATCGCGGGCGAACAGGGGGCGGGGCGGGGCGTTGCCGTCGGAAGCGGAGCGCCCGAGACCGATATGGCAGGAAAGGCAGGCTTCCTCGTTTTTCCCGGCAAGCTGCGGCGCATGCCGACCATGCAGGGCGGCGGACATGCCGATGCCCGCTTTGCCGGAGCCGTCGTCGGCGTGGCAGCTTCTACAGTTTGCGACCTCACCCTTGCGCGACTTGGCATACAGGCTTGTTCCCCGGCGCTTGTCGTGCAGCTCCATAAAATTGCGTCCCGGCCCGTCATGGCATGTGGCGCACCCGAAACCGGGCGCGACCGCGACCACGACGGCGCTTTGGGCCAGCACTTTGTTTGTGCCGGCGTCCACCGCCGTAAGCGTGACCACCGGGTAGGGGTTGAGCGAGCCGTCGGTCCGTTTGGCCGTGGCCGGAATCTCGGCCGTAAAGGACAACCCGTCGGCGACGAGGGTCATGTCGCCCCGAAGCGCGGCCTTTTTCGACGTCGTCACGGTTTCCGGATCCAGCTCCCAGGTGACGCGCACCTCTTTGCCGACGCTCTCCGGGTGCTCGCCTCGCTTGAACACCTGGACCGAGATGGTCGGGGTGGGCAGCGCAAGAGTCCAGGGAGCATCCGGACCGGTCGTTTGGTGGAAACCCTGCCGACCGAACCCCAGCAACAGGTATTCCTGTTCATTGGCGTCAAACGGCGCGGTGGGCGTGGGCAGAACGCCCCAAGCAGGCAGGTTGCTCAGAATGGAGACGACTTTGACGGGCACAGGTTCGGGCTGAGCCGGCTTTCGTCCGGAAGGGCTTGCGGCGAAAGCCGCGACCGGCAACATCAGGAACAAAAGCAACGCCGCCGATCCGGTGGGAAAAAGCCGGCCGCGTTTTGAAGGGGGGGAAGTCGGGAGTGGGTTCATGGTTCCTCCGGGAAATGGCCGTTCCCTCTTGTGGGGGTGCCGTCGTCGAAAATCCGTCCTCTCCAAAGACGGATCACCGCTCCGGGCCTTCGGCGCCGAATGCAATGACGGCATTTACTATCCTGTATATGCAATTTTATTTCAGGGGCGTATTATTTTGTCGTATTTTTTTGAAACGACCGGCGACTCGAATCGCTCGTTCGCTTTTACTCGGCGGGAAAAGCATAGGCGTATCCTTGGGGAATTAAGGAAAAAGATATGCCGTATTATAAGGGGGGGGCAAAACCGGCGTCTTTTCGCAAAAAACTTGAACTCGAGAAGATGATCGCGCGGGCGGCAAATATAATGGAAGATCCCGTGTGAAAGTATATATTGTACGATATATCCTTATGGTTGGGATCCCGGCGAAACGTCGGGACCTCTTCCCCTTCGGCTCGAAGACGTCAACGGCATGGTGGCGGCGTGACCAGATTTCCCCCTCTTCATCCGACCGACCCGCTTCTGGAGGCTGTGGCGGCCTGCGCGCCTCTTCCCGTTGAAGACGTTTGCCTGGAGGAATGCCTCGGCCGAACGCTCGCATCGGCTTTTTCGGCTCCCACGAATTTGCCGGGCTTTGCCCGCTCCACCGTGGACGGCTTTGCCGTGCGCTCCGGCGATCTGGCCGAGGCCCGCGAAAGCGCCCCGGTCGTTCTGGAGTACGGAGCCGAGTGCCGCATGGGCTCGGTTCCCGATGAACGCCTCGAGTCCGGCCGGGCGGCGCGGGTCTGCACCGGGGGCATGCTGCCGGTGGGCGCGGATGCGGTTGTTCCCCTGGAATGGTTCCAGGCCTTGCCCGGAGGGTCGGCCTTCACCCGTCCGATCGGGCGTGGAGTCAATATCCAGCCGGCCGATGAAGAGGCCCATGGGGGCGAGGAGCTTATTCCTGCCGGCCGCGTCATCGGGCCGCGAGAGATCGGTCTGCTTGCCTCCTTTGGGTTGGAGCGGATCGAAGCGCGCATCCGTCCTCGGGTGGCGGTCGTATCCACGGGTGATGAAGTGGTCCCCTTGGGGCGGGTGTCGCATCCGGGGCAAGTCCACGACGTCAACTCCCACACCCTGACGGCCATGGCCCGCGCCGTGGGAGCCCAAGCCCGCGCCGTGGGCCCCGTGGTCGACGATCCTCTCGCGCTTCGGGCAAAGATAGATGAATCCCTTACGTCTGCCGAGGTGGTGCTGGTTTCCGGCGGTTCGTCCGCCGGGCACTGTGATCGTACGTTGAGTGTTTTCGGCGGGTTGCCCGGCTGTGAAATCTTATCCGCGGGCCGCGTTTCCGGCCCCGGCGGAGCTCCCATAGCGGCCCGCGTTGAGGGGCGTTTTCTGTGGGGTTTGCCGGGGCATGCCGCCGCCGCGCTGATGTGCGCGGAAATCTTCGTTGTTCCGCTCTTGCGGAGACTGTTGGGGCAGCCCGAATGTCCGGGCTTCCGCGATGGGCTGGTTTCGGTGGAATTGGCCGAGCCCGTGACCTCGAGCTTGGGCAGACGCGATCACATCCGCGTCGCCCTTGAGCCGCCCCGTTCGGAGAACGGCCCCCCGCTGGCGCGCCCGCTGAAGGGCAGGCCGCGTTCCCTGGCCGCGCCGGTCGACGCGTTGATCCTGTGCCCGGAAGATCGGGAAGGCTTCGCCGCCGGAGAAACGCTGCATGCGCGGCTTGTGCCGTAGCGTTTTGTTTCCGGTGCTTATTGCCGCCCCCCGTGTTGCGGCCGCCGATTGCGGGCGGTTCTTGTTCCCTCTATGTAAAGAAAGTTTTCCGCTGCCTGAGTATGCACTCCGGTAAAGAATACGAATGTGAAACGCCCCAGGCTCCCGCGCCCATTTGTCCGGCGCGACAACCTGAACCACGGGGGAGACCCATGTCTGAGAACGCCGCTTCTGAAGCCGCTCGGCGGCAATTGCAGGAAAAATTGGCTGAACTACGGGAAAAACGGCATCTGCCGGAAGACGTGATCGCGGTCGTGAGCGAAACGGCCACGCTTCAACTTGCGGCCCGCGACGCGGTGGCCTTCGGAGCCGGAAGCAAACTGCCGCCGGATGAGACGTTGGCCCGCATCGCGTCCACGTCGGAACGGGCTCAAGGGAAACCGGCGCTCCGACCCACGGATTTTCCCTTGGATTTACGCCAAACCGGAGAGCTGGCCCAGGCGATTCTCACGGCGCTGAGCTCGACCGTCCCCGTTTTGGTTCCTTTTGTCGGCAAGCTGGAGCAACGCCTGCGGACCGAACCGGGCTTCCTGGAAAAAGCCTGCCGGGCGGTGCAGGCGGAATTCGCCGGAGACGAGCCCGCGTCCTCCTGCCTGGGCGAGTGGGCCGCATCCTGCCCGGAAGCCCCCGGCCTGCTGCGCTTCGCGGCCCAAAGCGCGATGACGCCTTCGGTGGAGGCGGTTGCCGGTTTTCTGGGCTCCGATCACGACAACGCAAGCGCCTGGCCCTACGGGCATTGCCCCGTCTGCGGCGGGCCGCCTTTGATCGGCAGGCTGGCCGGAGACGGAGGGGCGCGCCTGCATGTGTGTTCCTTTTGTTCATTTGAATATCGGGCGCCGCGCACGGATTGTCCGTTCTGTCTCGCGCATCTCGCCGACGGAGCGGACTATTACACCTCGCCCGAGGAGCCGGGGTACTCCGTTGCCGCCTGCCCGACCTGCCGGAACTACTTCAAGCTGGCGGATTTTCGTTCCGGCAATCGGGTCTGGCTGCCCAGGCTGGACGATCTCGGCTCCCTGGCGCTCGATTTTTACGCTGAAAGTAAGGGCTACACCCGCCCCACGCCGTCGGCCTGGGGGTTTTGATCCGTGAGGGAGAACCGGCGACCCGCCGAAAAAGGACGGATGGAGCTTGCGGCCATGCGGTTTCGCAACGGAAGCTGGGAGCGGATCAACGACCCGGCGGCCGAAGAAATTCGGCTGCGGGTCCAATGGAACGACCCGCTCGGCGGGGCCTCCGGCTCGGTGGAACTCTGGGCTTGGCCGCACGAACCGGACCATCTCGTCCTGGGGCATGTGCTGCTGGAATGCCTCCCCGGAAGCCTGAAAGAAGAGAAGGGGAGCGCCGCCGGCGTGGACTCCCCGGGGCGGAAGCGCCGTTCGGCTGTTGTGACGCCGATCGGCGGACATACGTATGCGGTTGAGCTGGGGCAGATTGTACCGGACCCGGAGCCGGTTCCCCCGGCCTCCTGGAGCGCGGAGGCGCTGCTCGCGGCCATGTGTGGATTCATGGAGGGCGGAGGCGGTTGGGAGGAAACCGGCTGCTTCCACCGGGCCGGGGTTTTTGATCCCCGTGCGGACCGCCTTGTGCGGCGGGTGGAAGACATCGGCCGAAACAACTGCCTGGACCGCTTGGCGGGCTGGAGCGCGGCCGAGGACGTTCCTTTGTCCGACAAAGTGCTGCTCACATCCGCCCGGATTACCGCGAACTATTGCGCCAAAGCCTTGCGGGCGGGGTTTCGCATCTTGGTCGGGCGCTCGGCCGTGACAGGGGGCTCCGTCGCTCTGGCCGAAAGCCTGGGTGTCACTCTGGTGGGCTTCGCCCGCACCGAGGAAAATCGCTTTACGGTCTTCACGGACGGGCCCGGGCGGTTGGTGGGGCGGTGAAGTAAGGAAAGGAGTAGGTTAAAACAGCAAGGCCATCGAATGATGGCCTTTGCAAATTCTGGAGCGGGAAACGGGATTTGAACCCGCAACTTTCAGCTTGGGAAGCTGACGCTCTACCGTTGAACTATTCCCGCATGAGGAGAGTTGTTTACGGGATTCGGGAGGAAAAGGCAAGCGGCTCTTCCCGCCACCTTCACCGGTCAAACGAACCCAGTGCTCGATGTGCCCGCCGGTGCCTTCTCTGTTCCGAACGGTCCCCCGGCCTCGCGCATTTTTCAGCGTAAAAGGACGCGGCGGGTGCGCCGAGGACGGGTTTCCCCAGTCGTTCTCCAGATACCGGCAATACCATCTTCGGTCTTTGGCCGAGCCGCCTTATGTTGATCTCGAATCCGCGCGCACCGGCCTTTATTCGCTATTTTTTCACCACCGGCACATAGATTTCGAACTCACCGGATTGAAGAAACCGTTCGTCGTAGCGCTCAAAGCAGGGGGCTGTCATATTCAGGGCATAGTCGCTCTGCCCGGCGATCCAGGCGGTATAGAGATAGGTGTAGGCGTCGCCGATTTGGTCCAGCTTGGGGACGATGGTCCGGGCGTAAAGTCCGGCCGGCAGGGTGAAGCGCTCCATGCCCGCGGGCAGGGATTTTTCCGGGGGCAGCGGCATGGCGGCCACGTAGTCAAAATCGCCCGTAGCCGGGTGGGTCATGTAGGAAAGGCCGTAGGATGCTCCCATGGGGCCGGCTTCCGGGGCGTCGCAGATTTCGGGCGCTCGAGCCATGAAGTGTTGCCACAGCGCGGGGCAATCGGCCGAGGCGTTTTTCATGGTGGTGGCGATGCGCATACCGGCGAGGGCAACTTCTTCATGAGATAGAACGGCAACGCCGAAGGGGGCGATGCTCATGGGGAAACCTCCGGTTGTAAAAAAGCCCCGCGATGCGGGGCCTTATTGAGTCATTTGGAGCGGGAGACGGGATTTGAACCCGCGACTTCAACCTTGGCAAGGTTGCACTCTACCACTGAGTTACTCCCGCGTGGAGGCGGCATCCAGATTTGAACTGGAGAATGGAGGTTTTGCAGACCTCTGCCTTACCA